>CAZAEL010000039.1:0-21429 GCA_964484135.1 uncultured Elusimicrobia bacterium | reverse complement strand
AGCTGCCGGTTGCCCTTTCCTAACCTCCGAGGCTTATGATATAATCCTCAAAAGGGCACCGGCCCTCCCCATTCGCCTTGCGCGGCTGGGGTTTTTTCATCCTTTCGAACGCTTCCGCGGCGCTCACGGCTGGATGGGGGAAGCCTCCCGATGCATCGCCGGGCTTCCGCCCGGCGGCGCTCCACCCAACGGAGGCGGGGGTGCCGACGTCCCTCCGGACGGATGTTTCTGGTTTGCGCCTATAGCTCAATTGGATAGAGCGTCTGGCTTCGGACCAGAATGTTGGGGGTTCAAGTCCCTCTAGGCGCGCTCTGTCGCACCGGAATCGGCTTTCAGCCACGATGCCGGCCTGAAGGCCGATGGCGCCGTCCCTGCAACCGGGCGGGAAAGGTCGCCATCGGTGCTCCTCAGGGAGGGCTCTGCCCTCCCTCGACGCTCCGCTGACCCTCCCGGAGAGGACTTTCGGAGGCGTCGAAGGGCCATTAGCTCAACTGGTAGAGCAAGCGCCTCTTAAGCGCGAGGTTGCGAGTTCGATTCTCGCATGGCCCACGTTTTGAAAGATCGTTAAAGAAGGCCAAGGAAAGCCAAAGAGAGCAAAAGAAGGCAAAACGCTTTCAAAGCTTTTTCCTTCGCTTCCCATCCCCGGCTTTCAGCGGCTTTCTTTTGCCGCTTTGAGCGAGGGTGGCGGAACTGGCAGACGCGTACGGCTTAGGACCGTATGCCGCAAGGCTTGTGGGTTCGACTCCCACCCCTCGCAACTTTTAAAGTTTGGCGGGAGTCGGAACAATCGGCGGTCATTTTTTGTTGTAAAAAGGGGATTTTATGTTCGGATGGGGCAAAAAAGACAAAGAACCCGAGAAAAAGCCGGTCCGTTCCCCGGCGGTCGCCGTGGAAACGCCGCCGGACCGTTCCGATTTCAAGGTCAAGGTGGGGGACCGCAAGTCCTGCTCCGTCACCCTTCAGATCCAGGTGCCGTCGGCGCGGGTGGAGCAGGCCACGGAGGACTCTTTCCGCGACATCCAGGGCCGGGCCCGTTTGCCGGGGTTCCGCGCCGGCAAGGCGCCCCTGGACCTGGTCAAGAAGAATTTCGAAGGGTCGGCCCGGGAGGCGGCGCTGGACCGGATCCTCCGGCAGACCGTGCCGGAGGCCCTGGAACGGGAAAAGGTGGAGGCGGTGGCCTCCCCCGTGGTGGACAAGATCGAGTACAACCCGGGCAAGCCCCTCAAGTTCGAGGTGCGCGTCGAATGCGCGCCCCAGGTGTCCCTCAAGAATTACAAGGGCCTCCCCCTCGCCAAGAAAGTCCGCGCCGTGGCCGACGCGGACGTGGACAAAAAGATCGAAGAAATCCGCGAGGCCAACGCGAAGCTGGTGGAGTCCCAGGCCGGCAAAGCGGGGGCGGCCCATTTCGTGGTGGTGGATTACGAAGGCTCCTGCGAGGGGCGGCCCCTGGAGGGCGGCAAGGCCCAGGGCCAGCTCATCGACATGGCGGCGCCCCAGACCCTGGCCGGCTTCACGGAGGGGATCCTGGGCGCGGGCGTGGGGGAGACCCGGGAGGTGTCCGTCGCCTTCCCGGCGGACCATTTCAACAAGGCGCTGGCGGGCAAGCGGGCGCTCTTTCGCGTGACCGTCACGGCCATCAAGGAAAAGCATCTGCCCGCCCTGGACGACGAGTTCGCCAAGGACGTGGGCGGGGAAAGCCTCGCGGCCCTCAAGGACCGCATCCGGAAGAGCATGGAGGCCGAGCTGGCCCGGGCCGCGCGCCAGGACCTGGAAAGACAGGCGTCCGACAGGCTCCTGGAGTCCCACGTGTTCGACGTGCCGCCTTCCATCGTGGAGGAACGGACCCATTACCTCAACCACCAGATCAAGCAGTACCTGATGCGGCAGGGGGCCTCGGAGGAGGACTGGAAGGCCAACGAGGAGAAGATGACGGCCAAGAACCGCGTGGAGGCGGAGAAACAGGTGCGGCTGTCCTATCTGCTCACGGCCGTGGGCGAGGCCGAAAAAATCGAGGTGTCCGACGCGGAGGTGGAGGACCTTGTGCGCAAGTCCGTGGAGGGCGTGGAGCCGGCCCGTCGCGACGATTTTCGGAAATGGATGGAGGGCCGCCGGGACGCCCTGCGTTCCCAGATCCGGGAGGAAAAGATCTTCACCTTTCTGATCGAACAAGCCAAGGTCACGGAGGTCCCCTTCCAGGAAGAACAAAAATCCGAGGAGATCGCGGAAAAGGCCGCGGTCTAGGCTTCAGCATCCGGTTTTAAATCCCTCTTAAGGAGGAACCATGCCAGGCATCATCCCCACCATCATCGAGCGCTGGAACCAGGGCGCGGCCGTCGGTTACGACATCTACTCGCGGCTGCTGAAGGACCGGATCATCTTCGTGGGCGGGTTCGGCGGCGCCATCGACACGGACTCGGCCAACATCATCATCGCCCAACTGCTCTACCTGGAGGCGGAGGACCCGGAAAAGGAGATCAATCTGTACGTCAACTCGCCGGGCGGCATGGTCACGGCCGGCCTGGCGGTGTACGACACCATGCAGTACATCAAGGCCCCCATCACCACCATCTGCCTGGGCATGGCCATGTCCTTCGGGGCCCTGCTCCTGGCCGCCGGCAGCAAGGGCAAACGCTACGCCCTGCCCAACGCCCGCGTCATGATCCATCAGCCGCTCATCTACGGGGAGGGGATCTCCGGCCAGGTCACGGACATCGCCATCGAGAGCCGGGAGCTGGAGAACACCAAGAACCGCCTCCTGGAAATATTGGCCAAGCACACGGGCCAGCCCATCGACAAAGTGCGGGCCGACAGCGAGCGGAACTATTACATGTCCGCGGAAGAGGCCAAGAAATACGGCATCATCGACGAGATCTTCGCGGCGCGCCACAAATAGAACGCGCCGTTAGAACGGCGTTTCAGCAGGAGGAAAAGGCATGACCTCCACGGGAAAAGACAAGGAAAACAAAGACCTTCTGCAGTGCATCTTCTGCGGCAAGGGCAAGCGGGAGGGCCTGCGCCTCATCGGCGGCCAGGGGGTGTACGTCTGCGAGGAGTGCATCCGCAGTTCCTATTCCCTCCTGAACCGCCTGGCCGAGGAGGAGGAACGCCGCTCCCAGAAGACCCTGCCCAAGCCCGCCCAGATCAAGAAGGTGCTGGACGACTACGTGGTGGGCCAGGAACGGGCCAAGCGGGTCCTGTCCGTGGCCGTGTACAACCACTACCGCCGCATCGAGACCATCGCCAAGGACGCCGGCGGCGAGGTGGAGCTGCAGAAGTCCAACATCCTCCTCATCGGCCCCACGGGCGTGGGCAAGACCCTTCTGGCCCAGACCCTGGCGCGCCTCCTGCACGTGCCCTTCGCCATCGCCGACGCCACCACGCTCACCGAGGCCGGTTACGTGGGCGAGGACGTGGAGAACATCATTTTGAGGCTCCTGCAGAACGCCAACTACGACGTGAAACGGGCCGAACGCGGCATCGTGTACATCGACGAGATCGACAAGATTTCCCGCAAGTCCGATTCTCCCAGCATCACCCGGGACGTGTCCGGCGAGGGCGTCCAGCAGGCGCTCCTGAAGATCCTGGAGGGGACGGTGGCGTCGGTCCCGCCCCAGGGCGGCCGCAAGCACCCCCAGCAGGAGTACATCCAGGTCAACACCACCAACGTCCTCTTCATTTGCGGCGGGGCTTTTGAGGGCTTGGAGAAGCTGGTGGAGAAGCGCCTGGGCAAATACGGCGTGGGGTTCGGGGTGGACGTCCCCTCCAAGAAGCGCTTCGACCTGGCCCAGGTCCTGAAGCACACCCAGCCCGAGGACCTGATCCAGTACGGCCTGATCCCGGAACTGGTGGGCCGCCTTCCCGTCATGGCCCATCTGGAACCCCTGGACGAGGCCGCGCTCGTGGACATCCTGACCAAGCCCAAGAACGCCATCGTCAAGCAGTTCCAGAAGATGTTCGCCCTGGAGGGGGTGGAGCTGAGCTTTTCCGACGACAGCTTGGCGGCCGTGGCCCGGCTGGCCATCAGCCGCGGGTCCGGCGCCCGGGGCCTGCGGTCCATTCTGGAAGACCTGCTCCTGGACCTGATGTACGAGCTCCCGGAGCAGCGCACCCTCCGGCGCGTGCTGATCGACGCCGACGTGGTGGCCAAGCGCAAGCCGCCCGTGCAGTTCCACGAGGGGATGCAGAAGTCGGCTTAAAAGGCGCCCGAGGTCCGCGGTCCGAAGTCCGCGGACAAACCCTCCGGTTGATTCTTACCGCCGGCTTCGGACTGACAGAATGACTGAAAAAACCGAGACCAAACCGCTTCGTAAAATTCCCGCCCAGCTCCCGCTCCTGCCGGTGCGGGACGTGGTGGTGTTCCCCCACATGACCCTGCCCCTGGCCGTGGGCCGGGACAAGTCCGTCAAGGCCCTGGAGGCGGCCATGGCCCGGGACCGCCTGGTCTTCCTGGCCACCCAGCGCCGGGCCCAGGTGGAGGACCCGTCGCGGGGGGACCTGTTCGAGACCGGGACCGTGGCGGAGCTCCTGCAGTTCCTGAAGATGCCGGACGGCACCCTCAAGATCCTGGCGCAGGGCGTGGCGCGGGCCCGGCTCCTGGACGACCGCCTCACCGAGGCCGGGTTCGTGCAGGTGGACCTCCAGGCCGTGGAGGAGAGCGTTTCCCGCACCACGGAGACCGAGGCCCTCATGCGGCACTGCCTCACGGTTTTCGACCAGTATGCCAAGCTCCAGCGGCGGATACCGCCGGAGACTTTGGCCGCCCTTTCCCAGATGGACGATCCCGGCCGCCTGGCCGACGGCTTGGCCGGCCATTTGGCCGTGAAGCTGGCGGACAAGCAGGAACTCCTGGAACTGAGCGACGCCAAAAAGCGGCTGGAACGCCTCCTGGAGATCCTCAACGCGGAGATCGAAATCCTCCAGCTGGAAAAGCGCATCCAAAGCCGGGTGAGGACCCAGATCGAAAAGTCCCAGAAAGAGTACTACCTGAACGAGCAGATGAAGGCCATCCAGAAGGAGCTGCGCAAGAAGGACGATTTCGGCAGGGAGCTGGAGGAGCTGCAGAAGCAGATCAAGGCGGCCAAGATGCCGCCCGCGGCGGAGGAGGCGGCGCAGAAGGAGCTGGGCCGTCTGGAAAAGATGATGCCTTTCTCGCCGGAAGCCACGGTGTCCCGCACCTATTTGGACTGGCTCATCCAGCTGCCCTGGGCCGCGGAAACCAAGGACCGCCTGGACCTGGCCCACGCCGAGGCCGTCTTGAACGAGGACCATTACGGGCTCGAGAAGGCCAAGGAACGGGTGGTGGAATACCTGGCCGTCCTGAAGCTGGTCAAGAAGATCAAGGGGCCCATCCTTTGCTTCGTGGGCCCGCCGGGCGTGGGGAAGACCTCCCTGGCCAAGTCCATCGCGCGGGCCCTGGGCCGCCGCTTCGCCCAGATGTCCCTGGGCGGCGTCCGGGACGAGGCCGAGATCCGCGGCCACCGCCGCACGTACATCGGCTCCCTTCCCGGACGGCTCCTCCAGTGCCTCAAGAAGGCCAAGTCCCGCAACCCGGTGTTCCTCCTGGACGAGATCGACAAGATGGGCACGGACTGGCGGGGCGATCCGGCGGCCGCTCTCCTGGAGGTGCTGGACCCGGCCCAGAACCACGCCTTCGTGGACCATTACCTGGACGTGCCCTTCGACCTGTCCCAGGTCATGTTCATCACCACCGCCAACACCCTCTATGCCATCCCGCCGACACTGCAGGACCGGCTGGAGGTCATCCGCTTTCCCGGGTACACCACGGAGGAGAAAGTGGCCATCGCCTCCAAGTTCCTCCTGCCCAAGCAGCGGCAGGAGCACGGCCTCAAGGCCCACCAGCTGGCCGTCGGGGAAGAGACGCTGAAGGTCCTCATCAAGGACTACACCCAGGAGGCCGGCGTGCGGAACCTGGAGCGGGAGATCGCCAACCTTTGCCGCAAGGCGGCCCGCCGGCTCGTGGGGGGAAAGAAGGCCTCGGCCAAAATCGGGCCGGCGGACCTGCCCAAGTTCCTGGGCGTGCCGAAGTTTTACAAGGAGAAGGCCTCCCCCAACGCCGTGGGGGTGGCCACGGGCCTGGCCTGGACCGAACACGGGGGGGAAACCCTGTCCGTGGAGGTCACGGTCATGCCCGGCAAGGGCAAGCTCATCCTCACGGGGCACCTGGGCGACGTGATGCGCGAGTCCGCCCAGGCCGCGCTGTCCTACGTCCGGTCCCTGGCGCGGCACCTGCGGATCCGGCAGGACGCCACGCTGAAGGACAGGGACATGCACATCCACGTGCCCGAGGGGGCCATCGCCAAGGACGGCCCCTCCGCCGGCATCGCCATGGCCACGGCCGTGGCCTCGGCCCTGACCGGGCGGCCCGTGCGGAAAGACGTGGCCATGACCGGGGAGATCACCCTCCGGGGCCGGATCCTGCCCATCGGAGGGTTCAAGGAAAAGGTCCTGGCCGCGTACCGGGAAGGCATGCACACGGTGCTGTTCCCCGACGGCAACCGCAAGGATTTGGAGGAAATCCCGGCCGACGTGCTCAAGGGCCTGAAGCTGGTCCCGGTGAGCACCATGACCGACGTTTTGCAGCACGCCCTGGAACGGCGCCAGCAAAAAATTTGATGATAAGGCGCAAAAGGCAAACAACGCGTCAACCGGGCTTCCGAGCCCTCGTTTTTGGCGTTTTTCCGAACATATAAGGAGGTCCCGCAAGCGTCATGAAAAAATACTACCTCATCACCCCCGGCCCCACCCCCGTCCCGCCCGAGGTGGCCGCGCAAAGCGCCCTGCCCGTCCTGCACCACCGCACCCATGAATTCGGCGCGTTGTTCGACCGGGTCATCTCCGGCCTCAAGTACGTTTTCCAGACCAAGGGCGACGTGTTCCTTTTCACCTCCTCGGGCACCGGGGCCATGGAATCGGCCGTGGTCAACCTGCTTTCTCCCGGCGACAAGGCCATCGTGGCCTCCAGCGGGGCCTTCGGCGACCGGTGGGGCAAGATCTGCGCCGCGTACGGCGCCCAGGTGGTCTGGGTGAAGGAGGAATGGGGCAAGCCCATCGCGCCGGAGAAGGTCCGCGAGGCCCTCAAGGCCGCGCCCGACGCCAAGGCCGTGTTCATGACGCACACGGAAACCTCCACGGGCACGGTCAACGACCTCAAGACCCTCGGCGCCATCGTGGCCGAAACCCAGGCCGTCTCCGTCGTGGACGCCATCTCGGGGCTGGGCGGGCAGGAACTGCGCACCGACGACTGGAAGCTGGACGTGGTGGTCTCGGGCTCCCAGAAGGGGCTCATGACGGCCCCCGGCCTTTCCTTCGTGGCCGTGTCCCAGAAGGCCTGGAAGCCGGTGGAGGCCTGCAAGAACGCCCGTTTCTATTGGGACTATCGCACCTCGAAGAAGTCCATCGCCGACAAGGAAACGCCCTACACCCCGGCCGTGAGTCTGGTGGCCGCCATCGACACGGCCATCAAGATGATCCAGCAGGACGGCATCGAGAACGTCTGGGCCCGCCACCGGAAGCTGGCGCGCGCCGCCCAGGCCGGCATGAAGGCCCTGGGCCTGCCCCTCTTCTCCGCCGCGCCCTGCGCCGTGCTGACCGCCGGCGCCCTGCCGGCGGGCGTGGACGGCGGCAAGCTGGTGAACTGGCTCAGGGACGAGCACGGGGTGTCCGTGGCCGGCGGCCAGGAGCACCTGAAAGGGAAGATCGTGCGTCTGGCCCACATGGGGTACATGGACCATTTCGACCTCATCATCGGGCTCACCGCCCTGGAATGGGCGCTCAAGAAGTTCGGCCACAGCCAGTTCGACAGCGGCAAGGCCGCGCAGATGGCCCAGGAAGCCCTGGCCGCGGTCTGATGGATACGCCCGTCCGCGCGCCGGCCGCCGCCGTGTACAAAATCCTCACGCTCAATAAAATATCGCCGGAAGGTCTCGGCCTGTTCCCGGCGGACGACTACCAGGTGTCCGCGGACGTCCGGGATCCGGACGCGATCCTGGTCCGCAGCCAAGCCATGCACGACATGGAGCTCCCGGCGTCCCTGAAGGCCGTCGCGCGGGCGGGGGCGGGGGTCAACAACATCCCCGTGGACAAGTGCTCCCAGCGCGGCATCGTGGTCTTCAACACGCCGGGCGCCAACGCCAACGCCGTCAAGGAGCTCGTGATCTGCGGGCTCCTCCTGGCGTCCCGCAAGGTGGTCCAGGGCATCCAGTTCGGCAAGGACGCGGCCCGGCAGGGGGGGGAGTACAACAAGGTCATCGAAAAGGAGAAGTCCAGGTTCGCGGGCCCGGAGATCAAGGGCAAGACCCTGGGCGTCATCGGCCTGGGCGCCATCGGCGTCATGGTGGCCAACGACGCCCTGGCCCTCGGCATGCGGGTGATGGGGTACGACCCCTACATCTCCATCGAGGCGGCCTGGGGCCTGTCGCGCGAGGTGAAGCGGGCGCGCACCCTGCAGTCCCTCCTGGCCGAGTCCGACTACATCACCGTCCACGTCCCCTTGTCCGACAAGACCAAGGGCCTGATCGGCAAGGACGAGCTGGCGCTCATGAAAAAGGGCGTGCGGCTCGTCAACTTCGCCCGCGGCCCCCTGGTGGACACCCAGGCGCTCGTCCAGGCCGTGAAGGCGGGCGCGGTGGCGGCCTACGTGACGGACTTCCCGGAGCCGGAGCTCGCGGCCCTGGACGAGGTCATCGCCCTGCCGCACCTGGGCGCCTCCACCCCGGAGTCGGAGGAGAACTGCGCCGTCATGGCGGTCCGCCAGCTCATGGAGTTCCTGGAGAACGGCAACATCAAGAACTCGGTGAACTTCCCGGACTGCGAAATGACGCCTTCGGGCAAGACGCGCATCCTCATCGCCAACCGGAACGTGCCGGCCATGGTCGGCCAGATCACCGCCATCCTGGCGCGGGAGAAGATCAACATCTCCGACATGCTCAACAAAGGGAAAGGCGACCACGCCTACAACATCATCGACATCGACGGCGCCCTTCCGGCGGGCGCGCTCGCGGCCCTGCGCTCCATCGACGGGGTCCTCATGGCGAGGGCCATCCCCCAGAAGTGATCTGATCCCCGCCGTCCCGCGAGGCCATCCGTGACAGAGTCCCCTCCGGCCATCGCCCTCGAAGGTCTGACCAAGGTGTACAGGCGCTCCCACCTGGGGCGCGTGAAGGTGTCCCGCGGCGTGCAGGACATCTCCCTGTCCGTGCGGCCGGGGGAGGTCTTCGGCCTGCTGGGGCTCAACGGGTCGGGCAAGACCACCACCATCAAGCTCCTCTTGGGGCTCCTTTTCCCGACCGCCGGCAAGGTGGAGATCCTGGGCCATCCGGCGGGCCGCCTGGAAGCCAAAAAAGCCATCGGGTACCTGCCGGAAGTCCCCTATTTCTACAAATACCTCAGCGCCCGCGAGGTGCTGGGTTTCTACGGGCGTCTGTCGGGCCTCCGTCCGCCGGAACTGGGCCGGCGCATGGAAGAGGTTCTGGGCGTCGTGCGCATGCGGGATCACGCCCACCGGCCCATGCGGGAGTACTCCAAAGGCATGCTCCAGCGCATCGGCCTGGCGCAGGCCATGCTGCACGATCCCTCCCTCCTGATCTTCGACGAGCCCGTGACCGGGCTGGACCCCTTGGGCCTGCGGGAAATGCGGGAACTGCTCCTCAGCCTCAACCGGTCCGGCAAGACGATCTTCTTTTCCTCCCACAGCATCTCCGAGGTGGAGCGGGTCTGCCACCGCGTGGGCATCCTGGTCCAAGGCCGCCTGGCGCGGTTGGTGGAGCAAAAGGAATGGGCCCGGGAGGGGAACAGCCTGGAGGACATTTTCGTGCGGACCGTGTCCGCCGACGGCGGAGAGACTCTGTCATGAACGCCATCCTGTCCATCGCCCGGTACACCTGCCTGCAGCAGTTCCGCAACCGCCTGTACCTGGTGGTGGTGTTTTTCGGGGTCCTGATGCTGGGCGTGTCCCTGCTCTTCGGCGCGGTGGCCGCGGACCAGGAGGTGCGGGTCATCCTGGACCTGGGCCTGGCCGTGACCGAGCTCTTCGGCCTGGTCACCGCGGTCTTCGGCGCCGTGACCCTGATCCTGGAGGAGATGGAGTCGCGCACCATCTACCTGCTCCTCACCCGCCCCCTGCCCCGGTCCCACTACATCCTCGGGCGGTACCTGGGCCTGGTGTCCGCGGTGGTGGCCAGCCTCCTGCTCATGGGCCTCCTCCATTGGGGGCTCCTTTTCCTGAAAGGCTGGGAAACGGACCTTCGGTACTTCGCCTGTTTCCCCTTCATGGTCCTGAAGCTGGCCGTGGTCTCGGCCCTGGCCGTTTTCTTCTCCCTCTTCTCCAGTTCCGCGGTGTCCTCCGTGGTCTTCACGTTCTTCTTCTGGCTGTTGGGGCATTTCGGCCACGAGCTGAAGTTCCTGGCGGAGAAGTCCTCCAACCCCCTGGCCGAGCTGGGCGTCAAGGTTTTCCTGTTCCTGACCCCGGACCTGGGGCTCTTGAATTACCGGGACGTCTTCCACCTGCCCGGCGCGGCCTGGAACTCCCTGGGCGCGGCCCTGGGATACGCGGCCCTGTACGCGGGGGCCTGCCTCTGCCTGAGCCTGGGCCTTTTCCACCGGCGGGAGTTCTGAATGGCGAAGGGCCTCCGCGGCGCGGGACTTTGGACGGCCCTGGCCGCCCTCCTGCTGGCCGGGTCCCAGGTCCTGGCCGGGCGTTTCCCGGCCGGCGCCGGCTGGCCGCCCTTCGGCCGGCCCGTCCTGGAAGACCGCGCCTTCCTGGACATGTCCTTCGTGCTCGCCGGCTTCCGCCGCTTCGGCGGGGACATGGCTTTCCTCCAGATGCTCCAATACTACGGCACCTGGCACGACGACGAAACCGCGGCCGGGGAGCACGCCCCCGAGGGGGCCGCGGACCTGCATCCGGAAAAACGTCTGGCCCTGTACGGGGACTTCCTGGACCATGGCCTGCGGATCGTTTCCTTGGACCCCTATTTCCACTTCGCGTACCTTTTCGGTTCAGGCGCCCTGGCCTTCAACCTGAACCGGCCGGACGAGGCGCTGGCGCTCCTGGAACGGGGCATTCGGCGGGACCCGTCCCACTGGCCTTTCCGGCTGTACGCCGGCGCCATCGCGTACCGCAAGGCCGCGGAGCCGGACAAGGTCATCGCCTTGCTGGAGGAGGCGGTCCGGGACCCGGATTGCCCCACCCTCCTTTTGAACATCCTGGCCAACCTGCACAAGAAGAACGGCAATCCCCGGCGCGCGGCCGAGGTGCTCCTGCACATCCTGGAGACCTCCCGCGACGACGGTTACCGCGTCCTGGCCCGGCAGAAATTGGAAGTCCTCCGCCGGGACTTCGGCGTGCCGTTTTGAAGCGGAGCCGCCGCCGGACGGCGGAAAATAGTAAAATGAACGTTTTGGGAGAAATCGGAAGATAGACGGGGGTTCCTATGGGCGAAGGCAAGAAACGCATCCTGGTGGTGGACGATGAGCCGAACCTTTTGAGCATGCTGGTGGATTTTTGCGACGACATCGACGTCACGGCCATCCCGGCCGAGAACGGCGGCCAATGCCTGGAAAAGGCCAAGAGCGAAAAGCCGGACGCCATCACCGTGGACCAGCGCATGCCGGACATGCTGGGCATGGACGTGCTCGTGAAGCTCAAGGCCGACCCCGCCACCAAGGACATCCCGGTCATCCTGTTGTCCGGCGACGCCCAGATGCTGGAGAAGGAGGCCAGGGCCAAGGGCGCCTTCGGCGTTCTCCTGAAGCCCATCACCCGCGCCGGCCTCAAACAGATGCTGGAAGGCTGCCTCGGCGGCCTGTAAAAGTTGACTTTCCCCGAAGGGAGGGGCCGCGGGACCGCCCGGCGGCGTCCCCTCCGTCGCCCGCCCGTTTTTCCATGAAAACGTCCGTCAATCCGAAAGAACCGATCCGGCGGGGCCCGGCCCCGGACCAGGCCCTCTTCCTGCGGGCCTGCCGCCGGCAGGCCGTGGAGCGCACGCCCGTCTGGCTCATGCGCCAGGCCGGCCGGTACATGAAAAGTTACCGGGAGGTCCGGGCCAGGGTCTCCATGCTGGAGCTTTGCAAGCGGCCGGACCTGGCCGCGGAGGTGACGGTGGACGCCGTCGAGAGGCTCGGCGTGGACGCGGCCATCCTGTTTTCCGACCTGTTGTTGATCGTGGAGCCCTTGGGCTTCAAACTGGAATACGCCAAAGGGGAAGGCCCCCGCATCGAGCCCCCGGTCCGGACCGCGGCGGACGCGGGCCGGATCAAGGAGGTGGACGTGGACTCCTCCCTGGGGTTCGTGTTCGAGGCGGTCCGCTTGATCCGCGCCGCCCTGCCGCCCCACATCCCCTTGATCGGTTTCGCGGGCGCGCCCTTCACCCTGGCCGCGTACATGATCGAAGGCGGCGGCTCCTCCGGTTTTTCCCGCACCAAGGCCTTCATGTACCGGGAGCCCGCGGCCTGGCACAGGCTGCTGCGGCACATTTCACGGGCCACGGCCCGGTATCTCAAGCGACAAGCGGAGGCCGGCGCCCAGGCCCTGCAGGTGTTCGACAGCTGGGTGGGGTGTCTGTCCCCGGCGGACTACGCCCGCTACGTCCTGCCCCACACAGGGACCCTGTTTCAGCGGCTCAAGGGCCTTGCGCCCCTCATCCATTTCGGCACGCAGACGGGACAGCTTCTGGAACTGATGAAGCGGGCGGGCGGCGACGTCATCGGCCTGGACTGGCGGGTGGACCTGGACGAGGCCTGGTCGCGGCTGAAAGGCAAGGCCGTGATGGGCAACCTGGACCCCATGACGCTTTTCGCCCCGCGGCCCGAAATCCGCCGCCAGGTGAAACGCATCCTGGACCAGGCCCGCGGCCGGCCCGGGCACATTTTCAACCTGGGGCACGGCGTCCTGCCCGAGACCCCGGAGGAGAACGTGCGCTATTTGGTGGAGACCGTCAGGGAGCTGAGCGCATGACGCCGTTCCGGATCGCGGTGGTGGGCGCGGGCGTCAGCGGCCTGGCCGCGGCCCACCGCCTGACCGAGTTGTCCCGGCGGAGCGGCACCCCCCTGAACCTCTCGGTGTGGGAGGCCTCCTCCCGCGCGGGCGGCGTCATCCGCACCCAACGGCGCGACGGCTTCCTGTGGGAGGAGGGGCCGGACAGTTTCATCACGGAAAAACCCTGGGCCCTGGACCTCTGCAAGCGCCTGGGCCTGGAGGCGGAGCTCACCGGCACCAACCCACGGGCCCAGCGCGCTTTCCTCGCCTGGAAGGGCCGCCTTCACGCGGTGCCCGAGGGGTTCTACATGCTGGCGCCCTCCCGTTTCTGGCCCCTGGCCGTCACCCCGCTTTTTTCCTGGCGCGGCAAGGCCCGCATGCTCCTGGACCTGGCCCTCCCCCGGCGCGCCGACTCTTCCGAGGAAAGCCTGGCCGCTTTCGTGCGGCGGCGGCTGGGCCAAGAGGCCTTGGAGCGCATGGCCCAGCCCATGACCTCCGGCATCTACGCCGCCGACCCCGAAACCCTGAGCCTGCGGGCCACCTTCCCCCAATTTTTGGAGATGGAAGCCCAACACGGCAGCGTGATCCGGGCCCTGTGGCGCCGCCGCCGGAAATCCCTGCCCGCCAAGGGCGTGACCCCACCACCTGCCTCGGGCCTGACAAGGCCCGCCTTCGGCGGTCTGGCAGATGGTGGGGTGAGCGGGCCCCGGTACGGCCTGTTCGTCACCCTGCGGGGCGGTTTGCAGGGGCTGGTGGACGCGCTGGTCCGGCGCCTGCCGCCCGACGCCCTCCGCTTGAACGCGCCGGTCCGGTCCCTGGCCCGGAAGGGAGACGGATGGGAGCTGACCCTGACTTCCGGTGAAATCGTTTCGGCGGACGGCCTTTGCCTGGCCCTGCCCGCGCCCCAGGCCGCCGCGCTTTTGGCCGCCACGGACCCCTCCCTGGCGTCCGCCCTTCAGTCCATCCCGTACGGCGGCGCCGCCACCCTCCATTTCGCGTACGAAAGATCGGCCATTCAACACCCGCTGGACGGCGCCGGGTTCGTGGTCCCGGCCGCGGAGGGCCGCGCGCTCCTGGGCTGCACCTTCGCCGGCGTCAAGTTCCCGGGCCGGGCGCCGGAAGGGCGCGCGCTCCTGCGGGCCTTTGCCGGGGGCGCGGCCGAAGACGCGGCGGACCAGGCGCTGATCGATCGGGTGCAAAAGGACCTGGAAGAACTCCTGGGAATCCGCGGCCAGCCTTTGTTCGTGTCCCTGCGCCGTCATCCGCGGTCCATGCCCCATTACACCCTGGGCCATCTGGAGCGGGTGGCGGCCGTCGAAGCCCGCGTGAAGGAACTCCCGCGCCTGGCCCTGGCCGGGAACGGGTACCGGGGTTTGGGCCTGCCCGACTGCGTCCGAAGCGGCGAATCCGCCGCCGAATCGCTTTGGAGCCATGCCGCGTCGCCGTCGGGCGTCAACGCGTAAGCGTCGCTCCACCATGTCCTACGAAGGCCTCTACGATTTTCTGTTGTCCACGCCCGCCTGCCCCCACTGGGAAAGGATCGGCCTGCATCGCCGCGCCGGCGTGGCCGCGCCGCTCTTTTCCCTGCACTCGGCCCGCGGCGCGGGCACGGGGGAACTGCGCGACCTGGAACTCCTGACCGACTGGTGCCTGAAGACCGGTCTCACCGTCATTCAGCTCCTGCCCATGAACGACGTGGGCTACGACTTCCAGCCCTACAGCGCCCAAAGTTCCTTCGCGCTGGAGCCTTTGTACCTGTCCCCGGACCAGCTGGTGGGGGTCGGGACCTCCGCATTCCAGGACCGGCTCCGGGCCCTGAGAGCCGAGTTCCCGGCCGGCCGCGGCCGGGTGGACTACCGGGTCAAGGGGGCCAAGATGGACCTGCTCTGGCGGATGTTCCAGGAAGGGGCTTCCGTCATGCTGCCGGCCTTCGAGCGCTTCCGCGAACGGAACCGGTTCTGGCTGGAGGACTACGCCCTCTTCAAGGTCATCAAGGAAGAAAGGCGCCAGGCGGGGTGGGAATCCTGGGAAGAGCCCCTCAAACGCCGCCACCCGGACGCCCTGGAGCATTTCCGGCGGGGGCGGGAGCACCGGCTGCTTTTCCATCAATGGGTCCAATGGCAGCTTTTCGAACAGTTCAAGGCGGCCAAGGACTACGCCGCGGCCCGGGGCGTTCTGATCATGGGGGACATCCCCTTCCTGGTCTCCCGCGACAGCGCGGACGTGTGGACCTGGTCCTCGTACTTCAAGATGGACCGTCTTTCCGGCGCGCCGCCGGACGCCTTCTTCGCCCTGGGGCAGCGCTGGGGCATGCCGCCCATGGATTGGGACAACATGTCCCGCAACGGGTACGACTACCTGGCGGAAAAGCTCCGGTATTCCCAGAATTTCTACGACATGTTCCGCATCGACCACGTGGTGGGCACCTACCGCCTCTGGACCATCTCCGCGTCGGAGCCGCCGGAGAACGGCGGGCTGAACGGGGTCTTCGATCCGGCCGACGAGAACCAATGGGCGGACCACGGACGGAAGCTCCTCACCGTCATGCTGTCGGCGGCGTCCATGCTGCCCTGCGGGGAGGACCTGGGCGTGGTCCCCACCTGTTCGGACGGGGTGCTCAGGGAGCTGGGCATCACCGGCATGGAGGTCCAGCGATGGAAGCGGGACTGGAACGGCACGCTGGACTTCGTCGCGCCGGAGAAATACCGCCCCAACGCCCTGGCCACCGCGGCCACCCACGACACCACCACCCTGCGGGGCTGGTGGGAGTACGAGTGCGGCACCGTGGACGAGGTCCTGTTCCGGCGGAAGTGCGAGGCCAAGGGGATGTCTTTCGACTGGCTCAAGGACCGGCTCTTCGACCCGGAAAAGTCCCGCAACGGCCGCCTGTGGTGGCGGGCGGGGGTGGGGCCCGGGGACCTGCCCCGCCTGGCGGAGCGCGGCGAGGGCGATTTGGGCGACATCCTGTCCCTGTGCCGGGAAACCTGGGACGAACGCCGGCGTTTCTGGGCGTACGTCGGCCTTACGGGCGAGCCGTCGGACAAGGCCGGGCCGGAGTTCGTGCGGCAGGCCCTGCGAAAGGCGGGGGACACCGCGGCCATTTTCAGCATCCACCTCCTGCAGGACTGGCTGGCGCTGGGGGGGCTGGGCCCGGAAGACCCCTGGCGGGAGCGGATCAATTTCCCGGGCACGGTCGGCGAACGCAACTGGTCCTACGTCATGCCCTTGTCCCTGGAAGAGATGCAGACCCTGCCCGTGAACGAGCAGATCCGGCAGGTCAACGCGGCCTCGGGCCGCTCGGAGACGGCGTGACCGCGCCGGACGGAAACGCGGCCCCGCCGCCGTTGACGGCCGAGGGCCTCTCCAAAAACTACGGCCCGGTCAAAGCCCTGCAGGACCTGTCCTTCTCGGCCCGGCCCGGGGAGATCCTGGGGCTCCTGGGCCCCAACGGCGCGGGCAAGACCACGGCCATCCACATCCTCTTGGGCATGCTCACGCCCAGCTCCGGCCGGGTGTCCGTGTTCGGCCTGTCGCCCTTCCGGGACAAGTACCGCATCTACCCCCGCATCAACTTTTCGTCCGCGTACACCCAGCTCCCCTTCAACCTGAAGGTCGGGCAGAACCTGGACATCTTCGCCCGGCTCTACGGCGTGTCCCGCCGCGGGGAGAAAATCGCCCAGCTCCTGGAAAAGTTCGGCCTGACCTCCCTGAAGGGCCACCTCACGGGCTCCCTGTCCTCGGGAGAGCAGACGCGGGTGAACCTGTGCAAGAGCCTCCTGAACGACCCGGAGGTGCTGTTCCTGGACGAGCCCACCGCCAGCCTGGACCCGGACATCGCGGAGCGGGTGCGGGAGGCGCTCAAGGGCATCCAAAAGGAAAAGGGCCTCACCATCCTGTACACCTCCCACAACATGGGGGAGGTGGAGGCGCTCTGCGACCGGGTCATCTTCCTGCACAAGGGCCGCAAGATCATCGAGGGCACGCCCCGGCAGGTGCGGGACCATTTCAAAAAAGAGTCTTTGGAAAAGGTGTTCATCCACCTGGCGCGCACCGGCGACCTGCAGTCCGTGGAGGAGGGGAACCGATGAGGCAGCGGATCCTCGCGCTCATGGACCGGTTCATGCTGCTGTACCTGCGCAGCTCGCCCCGGCTCATGGACCTCTTCTTCTGGCCCGTGATGGAGCTTTTGGTGTGGGGGTTCTTCACCATGTACCTGCGGGACCAGGTGGGGGACGGATACGGCAAGATCCTGGCCATGCTCCTGAACGGCCTGATCTTCTGGGACATCCTCTTCCGGTCCCAGCAGGCCGTGAGCCTGGCCTTCATGGAGGAACTCTGGACCCGCAACGTGCTGAACCTGTTCATCTCGCCCCTGCGCACCTGGGAATGGGTGGCGGCGGTGTGCCTGTACGGCCTGCTCAAGACCGGCGTCATCGTGGCCGTCCTGCTGGCCCTGGCCGCGGCCTTCTACGCCTTCGACCCCTCGGTGGTGGGTTTCTATTTCATCCCGTTCATGTTCAACCTGCTGCTCATGGGCTGGGGCATGGGCCTTTTCACCACGGGCCTGCTCCTGCGCTGGGGCCACGCGGCCGAGGCGCTCATCTGGGGCGTGCCTTTCCTGATCCAGCCCTTTTCCGCCATCTTCTATCCCCTGTCCGTGTACCCCGCCTGGCTCAAGCCCCTGTGCCTGCTGTTGCCCAGCACCCACGTCATGGAGGGCATGCGGGACGTGGTGAACACCGGGATTTTCTCCTGGGCGCACTTCTTCCTGGCCCTGGGGTTGAACGCGCTGTCCCTCGTCGGGTTCGGGTCTTTCTACCTCATGATGCTGGAGCGGGGGCGGGAGAACGGCCGGCTGGTGCGGATCACGTCGTAGGGGGTACAAAAAAAGCCCCGTCACTGACGGGGCTTGAGGTGGTGAGTTGAACTCACCCGCTTGGCTGGTGAATGGCCAGCCACCTTTATCCTAGTCCCAAAAGGGGAAAAATGCAAGTAAAAAGAGTGCAAAAAAAGGGCTTTTTTGGGGAAAATTCATGAAAAAACCCCTGTTTTTTGTGGTTTTTCTGTTTTTTTCATGGGTTCCTCTCCAGGCGGAGGACCAGGCCCTTCCTGGGCCCGGATCCATGCCCACGCCCGCGCCCCCATCCGCGCCCGCCCCGGCGCCCGCGGTTCCATCCACCCCCGCGCCCGTACCGGCGCTCCCGTCCCCCTCCGCGCCCGCGGCCGGGCCCATCGTGGACGGCGTCATCAAGAAACATTACCCTTCCGGCCAGGTCATGTCCGAGCTGTCCTACTGGGGCGGCAAACTGGACGGCCTGTGCATCGACTACTACAAAAACGCCCAGCCCATGTACGAATGGAGCTACCGCAAGGACCAACTGCACGGCGTGAGCCGCGCCTATTCCATGGAAGGCAAGCGCCTGTCCGAGTGGCGCTACAAGCGGGGAAAGCTCCACGGCAAGACCGTGGAATGGCACGAAAACGGCAAGACCAAGTCCGTGGTGGTTTACAAAAACGGCGAAGAGATCGCGCGGAAGGAATACAACGCCAAGGGCAAGCTCGTCAAAAAGGAGAGGAAGAAAAAATAAACTTGGCGGCCGCCTCGGTCGGCGAGCCTCGCCTCTGGCGGGGAATCGGACCGGCATGTTATAATTGACGTTTCACGGCGGGCCGCTTCCAGGCGGCTTGTCCCTCGGCGGGGTAGCTCAGCTGGTTAGAGCGCACGCTTCATAAGCGTGAGGTCGAGAGTTCGATCCTCTCCCCCGCTACGCTTTTTCAAGGAATCGTCCCCCATGATCCGAACCGTCCCGTTCAAGACCGTCCTCCTGATCGCCGTCCTCGCCGCCGCGGCCCTCCCCGTTTTCGGCAAGTTCGGGGACAAGGTCCCGGTCACGGGCCGCCGCAGCCTGGCCGTGGTGCCGGACAAGAAGGTGGACGCCCAGTCCGCCGAGGCGTACCGGGAACTGATCGCGGGCGCCAAGCTGTCGGGCGATCCGGCCGCGGTGGACATGGTGCGGCGCGTGGGCGCGCGCATCGCCGCGGTCTCCAACCGCCCGGACTTCCAGTGGGAATACAACCTCATCGACGACCCCGCCACGGTGAACGCCTTCTGCATGCCCGGCGGCAAGGTGGCGGTGTACACCGGCATCCTGCCCGTGACCCGGGACGAGACCGGCCTGGCCGTGGTCATGGGGCACGAGGTGGCCCACGCCATCGCCAAGCACGGGGCGGAGCGGATCTCCCAGGCCATGGCGCTCTCCGCCGGGCAGAAACTGGTGGGCCAGCTCACCAAGGACGCCCAGGCCCAGACCAAGGCCGCCGTGAACGCGGCCTACGGCATCGGCGCCAACGTGGGCCTGGCCCTGCCCTACGGCCGCATGCAGGAAAGCGAGGCGGACCGCATCGGCCTGGTGTACATGGCCAAGGCCGGGTACGATCCCCGGGAGGCCGCGGCCTTCTGGGGCCGCATGGGCGCCCTGGGCGGGGGAAAACAGCCGCCGCAATTTCTGTCCACCCACCCCAGCCACGAGACCCGCATCAAGGACATCCAGAAGTGGCTCCCCGAGGCCCTGGCGGAGTACGAAAAAAGCCCGTACAGATAGTCCTCTCCGCCCCGTCGAACGCATGAGAAGCCGGCGGGCCCCCCGGGGCCCCCGGCTCTTTTTTTCGCCCGGCGCGCGGGACCTCCGCCCGGGCCATTGTCTGGTATAATCCTTCAAACGATTTTTGGCCCCGCTCAGACCAGTCTCCCAAGGGAGGACGCCCATGGCCCACAAGACCGAACACGAAGTCGAAGCCCCGTCCGCGACCCCCGCCGACCATCTGGCCGCCGAGGTTTCCGCGCGGAGCGGCGAAGACGCGGCCCGCCTGCTGACCAGCGTAACGCCCGCCACCAAGGTCCAGGTCCTGCAGTCCATGAACCCGGCCGCGGCCCAGCGCGTGCTGGACGAAATGACCGAGACCGACCGGGAGGCCGTGCTGGCCGTGGCCTCGCCCCAACAGCGCAAACAGTGGATGCGCAACCAGGTGTACCCCGAGGATTCCGTGGGCCGCCTCATGGAGCCCCCCTTGACGGTCTTCGGCCCGTTCCAGACCGTGGGGGAAACCATCGAGCAGGTCCGGGAACTTTCGCAAAAGACCCTGGTGACCTACGGCTTCGTGGTGGAGGACGGGCGGCTGACGGGCGTGGTGACCATGCGGGACCTCCTTTTGTCCTCCCATTCCACGCCCCTGGCGGACATCATGCTCCAAAAGCCCTTCTTCCTCACGCCCCACATGGACCTCACCGAGGCCATGAAGGCCGTGGTCACGCGGCATTTCCCCGTTTACCCCGTCTGCGAGACGGACGGCACCCTGGTGGGCCTTTTGCGGGGCCAGGCCCTGTTCGAGGCCCAGGCGTACGAGATCAGCGCCCAGGCCGGCCGCATGGTGGGTATCGACAAGGAAGAGCGCCTCTCCACGCCCTGGGGCCGCAGCCTCAAGTTCCGCCATCCCTGGCTCCAGCTCAACCTGCTCACGGCCTTTCTGGCCGCGGCCGTGGTGGGGATCTTCCAGGGCACCATCGACCGGCTGGTGATCCTGGCCACGTTCCTGCCCGTGCTGGCCGGCCAGTCCGGCAACACCGGCTGCCAGGCCCTGGCCGTGGCCCTGCGCGGCATGACGCTGGGGGAACTCAAGCCCGGCACGGAGCGGGCCCTGGTCGCCAAGGAGGCCCTGCTGGGCCTTCTGAACGGCGCTTTGGTGGGCGTGACCGCGGGCCTGGGCATGTTCGTTTCCGCGAGCGCCCAGCACAACCCGGACGCGCTGCTCCTGGCCTTCATCGTGTTCCTGGCCATGGTGGGGAGCTGCGTGGTCAGCGGGCTCTCCGGCGCGCTCATCCCGCTGGGGCTCCGCCGCCTGGGCGCGGACCCGGCCACCGCCTCCAGCATCTTCCTCACCACGGCCACGGACGTGGCCAGCATGGGGCTGTTCCTCTCCCTGGCCACGGTGCTGGTGAGGTGATTGAGTTGAAGCGGACATGTCTTCAGGGTTTCTCGGCGAAAGGTGATTGCCTTAGGGAGGTGGTTGTATGAATAAAAGCAGTAGATGCTTGATGGCGGTGGTAATACTGGCATTGAATCCTAATTTGTGTTTTGCAGGCGACGATGTGTTTAATTTTGATCCGCTAAGAGATTCTTCGATTTATGAGGCGGCAAAAAACGGCGATATCCAGGCGCAATATGAATTAGGGCTTTCGTATCATAAATTATCAAGGAACACCTCCGTGGTTTCAACTCAATACGGATCACATAGGGATTTGGATGTGGAGGCGGTCAAATGGATGCGAAAAGCGGCGCTCAAGGATCATAAGGAAGCACAGGTTTATTTGGCTTCTTTTTATGAAGAGGGAAGAGGCGTTTCGCGGAACAATGTGGCCGCTTTTCAATGGTATGCCC
>CAZAEL010000038.1:0-22009 GCA_964484135.1 uncultured Elusimicrobia bacterium | reverse complement strand
AGGCGGACCCGGCCAAGGAGGAGGCCTGCATCTTCTGCATGGCCTGCGAGAGCGTCTGCCCTCCGGTGGCCATCAAGATCACGCCGAAATAAACAAAGCGGTTTTCCCCTTCACAAAGAAGCCCCTCGGTTCGATCGAACCGAGGGGCTTTGTTTTTCTTAGGCGTTAATATGGGGGAGGGCCCGGAGGAACCAAAGCCCGATCACTATCGGGTGTTCGGCTCCCCGCACCATGCGCGCGACATGGCCCCTCCTACCGCCGTTAGATACTTTCAGTCGGCAAACACTGACCAGGATAGAACTAACTAGTGAATTTAGTTCGTCTCTGATTTAGTAGGAAAGCAAGCCTCCCCCAAAAAGTTGGCTATGATTTTACTCACAACCCACCTCCTGCGGGGGGTTGAAACTGCTCCCCCATATTAACGCCCATGATTCAAAGAACCCTACCTAGGGATTATACCAGAGAAGTGACCAAAATATTGCAATAGAAATATCCTACCGCAGACCAGATGTTTCTGTCAGGAAATCCCCGTGCAGGCGCTATGAGACGAGGATTTTTTGGCCCTACGTTTTTGGGTCCCCCTGTGGCGTTTCGAGCACGCCGTTTTGGCGGAGACGGAGGCCGGTGCTGTTTGATCCGGCCCGTGGGAATTTAAGGGCCGGGAGTTGCCCGGCCGCCGCCAAAACGGCGCGCGCAGGCCACCCGGGGGTGTCATTTTTCTTGGTCCAGGGTTTCTTTTTGGACAAGCAAAAAGAAACCCTGGCCGGGGGAAGGGGTGGAACCCCTTCAGCGGACCAGGGGTGCAGGGGGCGGGAAGCCCCCGCAAAACACGAAAAGCGCGATTGCTTCGCTCCGCTCGCAATGACAAGATAGAGAAAAGAATCGGAACTGGATTCCCGCTGGCGCGGGAATGACAACAAAAAGGGCCGAAGGCCCCCTATCCTACTGGTCCTTTGGCTCCAACCACATCGCCAGCAATACGGAAACCTCAAAAAGCACATAGGTCGGCGCGGCCAGGAGGAGTTGGGACACCACGTCCGGTCCCGGGGTCAGCACCGCGGCCAGGACGAAGATGGCCAGCACCGCGTGGCGGCGGTATCGCCGCAGAGCCGCGGAGCGGAGCATCCCCCACTTGGCCAGTCCCGCCACCACCACCGGGATCTGGAACAGGAGCCCCAGGCCCAGGGCCAGCCACACCGCGAACCGGAGGCAGGACTGGACCGACAAAAAGGGCTTGAGGTCGCCGGAGCCGAAGGTCATCAGGAATTTCAGGCCCACAGGCATGACCACGAACCAGGCCAGCGAGGCCCCGGCCGCGAACAACAGGTAGGAAAAGGGCAGGGCGCCCAGCACCACCCGCTGTTCGCTGATGGTCAGGGCCACGCCCACGAACCGCCACACGTGGTAGATGAGGACCGGCACCGCGAAGAAGACGCCCAGGGCCAGGGCCAGCTTGAGCTTGGCGGCGAAGGCCTCGAAAGGCGCCAAAAACACCATGGGGCCGGTGATGCGCGCCATCTGGTGGATGAAGACGTCCACGTAGAACCAACAAACGGCGGAAGAGACGGCCACGGCCAGGAGGCTCCACAAAAGACGGGAGCGGAGCTCTTCCAGATGGTCGGTCAGGGGCTGGGCTTGGTCCTGCGGGGTGTCGGACGGGAGAGAGGATTCAGGGGAGGACATGGGGGAAGGAGGAGGACGGACGCTTCCTCGAAAAATGGATCAACTGCTCATGCTTTCGGAGGCGCGTTGTCGTCCTTTTTCCCCTCTTCCTGGCCGTCTTTCAGGCCCTGCTTGAACGACGAGAGCGCCTTGCCCAGGCTGCGGCCGATCTCGGGCAGGCGTTTGGCCCCGAACAGCAAGAGAGCGATGACCAGGATGACCAGAAGTTCCTGCATGCCCATTCCGAACATAGGACCTCCTAATTATACCTGCCTGTCCGACAGCCTGCGGGCGATGTCCGTCAGGAGGCTGCGGGACGGGTGGTCCGGCAAAAGGGCCAGCGCCTCCTCGGCCTGGGCCAGGAGGTCCCGCACCTTGGCGCGGCTGTACTCCATGGAGCCGGCGTCGTGCACCAGGCGGATCAGGTCGGACACCTGGCCGTTGGGGTTCTTGAGGATCTGCAAGAACGCGTCCCGGTCCGCGGCGGTCTTGAGCCGGCTCCCGAAATGGATGAGGGGCAGGGTCATCTTGCCGTACATCAGGTCCGTGCGGAGGGTTTTGCCGGTCAGGGACTCCTCCCCCTCCAGGTCCAGGATGTCGTCCACGATCTGGAAGGCCAGGCCCACCCGGTGGCCGAAGGTTTCCAGGGCCCGTTGCTGCGGGACCGGCAGGCCCGCCAGATGGGCGCCGGCCCGGCAGGAGGCGGCCATGAGGGAGGCGGTCTTCTTTTCCAGGAAAACGAGATATTCCGCTTCGGACAGGTTGAAGTCGTACCGGCGTTCCAGCTGCTCGATCTCACCCTCGCACATGCTCATGGTGGTGGCGGAGAAAAGCTCCAGGAGCGCGGGGTCCCCGAGGACGGAAAGCCTCTGGAAGGCCTGGGCGTACACGTAATCGCCCAGGAGCACGGCGGCCCCGCCGCCGAACTGCACGGCCACGGTGGGCTTCTGCCGCCGCATGACGGCCTGGTCCACCAAGTCGTCGTGCACCAGGGTGGCGATGTGGATCATCTCCACGGCCAGGGCCGTTTCCTTGACGGCCTCGGCCCGGGCCCGGCCGAACTGGGAGGCCAGGAACACCAGGCCCGGCCGCACCCGCTTGCCGGAACCGGTCAAAACGTAGTCCGCCAGCTGCGACAGGAACCCCCGGCGGGAAGCGGCGAACCCGGACAGGTCCTGGTCCAGCTCCGCCAGGAAGGCCATGAGCGTCCTGGCGCCCACAGCCTGCCGGATGGGCTCGAAGATCTGGGCGACGGGGGTCATCTCAGCACCTGTTTACCAGCAAGAGAAAGGTTTTGCGGTCCGGACATGGGACAGGGGGTCACCCCATCACCTGTCCGCAGGCGGCACGCCTGCTTCGCAGTCGGGACAGGTGATGGGGTCACGGCACCACCCTCTGGACCCAGGCCAGGAGGCCGTTGGGAAAAAGCCCCGCCCACAACGTGACCGCCAAGGTCAGGGCCAGGCAGCCGGCCAGGGAGGGAGAGAGCGCCACTTTGCCCGGCCGGGGCGGCGCGACGAAGAACATCCGGTGCACCAGCCCGAAATAGTAAGCGAAGGACACCACGCTGTTCAGCACGCCCACCACGGCCAGCCACTGCCAGCCCTCGGCCATGGCCGCGGCGAAGACGGAAAACTTCCCCACGAACCCGACCATGGGCGGGATGCCGGTCAGGGACAAGAGGAAGACCGTGGCCATGAGCGCCAGCCAGAAGGACCGTTGGGACAGGCCGGAAAAGCCGTCGATGTCCTCGGTCTGCGCCTCGTTGCCCACCGCGATCACGCAGGCGAAAACGCCCAGGTTCATGAACAGGTACGCCAGGGTGTACACCAGGACGGACGACAGCCCCAGCCGCCCCGCCGCCACGAAACCCACCAGGATGTAGCCCACCTGGGCGATGGAGGAATAGGCCAGGAGCCGCTTCACGTTGGTCTGCCGCAGGGCCGCCAGGTTGCCCAGGGTCATGGTGGCCGCGGCCAGGACCGCCAGCGCCGCGGTCAGGTCCAGGGAGGCGTGGTGGGGCAGGGCCCGCACCAGGACCCCCAGGGCCGCGGCCTTGGGCGCCACGGACAAATAGGCGGTCACGGGCGTGGGCGCGCCCTCGTACGCGTCCGGCACCCACATGTGGAAGGGCACCATGGCCAGCTTGAACCCGAAACCGGCCAGGATGAAGAGCAGGGCGCCCGCCAGGAGCAGGTGGGGCAGGCTCAGCACGTCGGCTTGGAGCAGGGCGTCCAGCCGGGTGGTGCCCAGCAGGCCGTACAACAGGGAGATGCCGTAGATCATGAGCCCGGAGGAGAAGGCCCCCACCAGGAAAAATTTGATGGCCGCCTCGCTGGAGCGCCGGTCGTCCTTCAGATACCCCGTGAGGATGAAGGAGGTGACGCTGATGAGCTCCAGCGCCACCACGACCAAAATGAAGTCCGCGGCCGACACCAGGAGGAGCAGGCCCACGGCGGAGAGGAGGATCAGGCCGGCGTACGTCCCCCACCCCATGGCGCGGCCCGTTCCGGCGCCGCGCGAGCGGAACCCGCCGTAGTCGGAGGACAGGCCCAGGACCAGGAGCACGCCGCTCAAGAGCACGGCCTTGAAGAAGCGTCCCAGCCCGTCCACGGCCAGCATGCCCAGGGCCACGCCGTCCGGATGGGATCCGCCGAACACCAGCGCGCCGGCGGCCAGGACCGAAGCGGCCGCCAGGCCCAGCCAGAGACGGCGGCGGCCGGGCGCCACGGTGTCGCCCACCAGGAGGATGAGGGCGGCCAGGGAAAGGACCAGTTCGGGAGCGAGGACGGAAAGGGTCAAGCCGATGTCTCCTTCAAATGAAAAGGGCGGGTCAGACCCCGCCCATCACCTTCTGGATCAGGCCCGTGAGCGTGGCGTCCATGACCTTCAGGGCCAGCTTGGGGTACACGCCCAGCACGACGGTCAGGGCCACCAGGGGAAGGGTGGCGATGAGTTCGCGCGGGCTCATGTCCGTGAGGCGCCCTTCCCAGCGCGGGTTGAACTCCCCCATGAACACGTCCTTGATCAGCTTGAGGAAGAAGGCCGCGGTGACCACGATGCCGATGACGGACAAGACCACCCAGACACGGAAGTGCGCCTGGCCGAAGGCCCCCAGGAAGCAGAGAAACTCGGACACGAACCCCGCCAGTCCGGGCAGGCCCAGGGAAGCCATGGCCTGCACGATCATGATGCCGGTGAACACGGGCAGCTTCAGGCCCAGGCCGCCGAACTCGTCGATGTTGCGGGTGTGGGCGCGGTCGTAGATCACGCCCACCAAAAGGAACAGGGAGCCCGTGATGATGCCGTGGGTCACCATCTGGAGCACCGCGCCGGAGAGACCGGCCGAGGCGTTGGCGCCGGTCAAGGCCGCCATGCCCAGCATGCAGTACCCCATGTGGTTGACGGACGAATAAGCCACCATGCGCTTCATGTCCTTCTGGGCCATGGCGCAGAAGGCCCCGTACACGATGTTGATGAAGGCGATGATCACCAGGGGATAGAGGAACCACTTGGTGGCCTCCGGCAGGACGGGGTAGGACACGCGCAACAGGCCGTAGCTCCCCATCTTCAGCAGCACGCCGGCCAGGATCACGGACACGGCCGTGGGCGCCTCCACGTGGGCCAGGGGCAGCCAGGTGTGGAACGGGAAGGCCGGGATCTTGATGGCGAAGCCCAGGTACAGCGCCAGGAACGCCAGGATCTGCAGCTTCAGGGGGAAACGGCCGGACTGCTGGGCCAGCTCCAGCAGGTCGAAGGTGCGGGGCTCGCTGGCGAAGTAGAGCGCCAGCATGCCCAGCAGCATGAACACGCTGCCGAAGAGCGTATAGAGGAAGAACTTGACGGCCGCGTACTCCTTCTTGGGGCCGCCCCAGATGCCGATGAGGAAATACATGGGCACCAGCGTGATCTCCCAGAACACGTAGAAGAGGAAGAAGTCCAGGGCCACGAACACGCCGGTCATGCCGGTCTCCAGGAGCAGGAACCAGAAGAAATATTCTTTCACGCGGTTCTGGATGCCGTAGGAGGCGATGATGGACACCAGGGACAGGAGCGCGGTCAGGATCACCAGGGGCAGGGACAGGCCGTCCACGCCCACGGTGTAGTGGATGTTGAAGGCCGGGATCCAGGCCGCCTTTTCCAAAAACTGGATGCCGCCGGAGGCGGCGTCGAAGTTGGCGTACAGCCACACGGACAACGCCAGGGGAATGGACGCGAAAACGGTGGCCAGCCCCCGGATGAACGGTTTGTTCTCCTCGTTCATGAAGAGGATGAGGACCGCCCCCAGAAGGGGCAGGAAGGTGATCAAGCTCAGGACGCCCATGGATGACTCCTTAAGTGATAGATGAGAGATAAGAGATCAGAGACAAGAGATTTTTTCACGGTTTTATCTCTTATCCCCCGTCCCTAATCTATAGTTAGCCGAAAACTCTGACCGCCCACAGGATGAGCAGACTCAGGCCGAAGGCCACCGCCAAAAGATAGAACTGGGCGTAGCCCGTCTGGAGACGCCGCGCGCCCGCGCCCAGGGTCTGGGACAGGCGGCCCGCGCCGTTCACCAACAGGCCGTCCACGACCGTGTCGTCGAACCAGCGCTTGAACCGCGCCACCCGTTCCGCGACCCAGCCGAAGCCGTCCACGATCCCCTGGTCCAGGACGTCGTAATCGAAACGGGACAGGGCCCGCGCGGGGCGGTACACGACGCGCTCGATCAATTCAAGGTAGATCTCATCCAGGTACCGCCGCCCCAGGAAATTGTAGACCTTCGGCCATTTCTGGGCCAACTGGGCCGGGTCCGGGTTCCGGTTGCGGTACATGGTCCAGGCCAGGCCCGCGCCCGCCACCAGCGCGCCCAGGGACACGCCCGGCACCAGCCACCCGTGATGTTCCTCCCCCAGGGACGGCACCCAATGGTCGAAGGGCCAGACATAGGTCAGGAAGAACCCCGCGGCCACGGACAAGACCGCCAGCAGCGACAGGGGCAGGCCCATGGACGGCCCCCCCTCGTGGGCGTGGGCGAACAGGTGCGGGTCCCGCGGGTCGCCCAAGAAAGTCACGAAGAAGACGCGGCACATGTAGAAGGCGGTCAGAAAAGCGGTGAAACCCGCCAGCGCGAAGAGCACCGGGTGATGGCCGGCCAGGGCCGCGGCCAGGATGCCCTCCTTGCTGAAAAAGCCCGCGAAGCCGGGAAAGCCGATGATGGCCAGGGTGCCGCAGCCGAACGTGACGAAGGTGACGGGAAGCTTTTTGGACAGCCCCCCCATCTTCCAGATGTCGTTGGTGTGGACCGCGTGGATGACGCTGCCGGACCCCAGGAACAGGAGCGCCTTGAAGAAGGCGTGCGTGGTCAGGTGGAACATGGCGGCGTGGGTGCTGCCCACGCCCAGGGCCAGCATCATGTACCCGAGCTGGCTGACCGTGGAAAAGGCCAGCACCCGCTTGATGTCGTTGGCCACCAGCGCGCTGGAAGCGGCCACGAGCGCGGTCACGCACCCGGTCCAGGCCACCACGGAGAGCGCCGTGGGCGAAAGGGCGAAGAGGAAGTCCACCCGGGCCACCAGGAAGACGCCGGCCGCCACCATGGTGGCGGCGTGGATCAGGGCGGACACGGGCGTGGGGCCCTCCATGGCGTCCGGCAGCCACACGTGCAGCGGCACCTGGGCCGACTTGCCCACCGCGCCGCAGAAAAGCAAAAGGGCCACGGCGCAGGCCAATTCCGGCGAGATCAGACCGGCGGCCACGTGCCCCTGCTTGAGGATGGCGAAGTTGAAGGTGCCGGCGCTGCTGAACAGGAGCAGGAGCCCCACGTACATCCCCAGGTCCCCCATCTTGGTGGTGATGAAGGCCTTGCGGCCCGCGTACGCCGCGGCCGGACGCTCGAACTCGAAACCGATCAAAAGGTAGGAGCACACCCCCACCAGTTCCCAGCCGATGAAGAACTGGAGGAAGTTGTTGGCCACCACCAGCAGCAGCATGGAAAAGGTGAACAGGGACAAATAGGCGTAGTAGCGGCCGAAGCGCGGCCTGCCGTGCTGGTACCCCAGGGAATAGACCTGCACCAAAAAGGACACCAGCGTGACCACCAGGAGCATCATGGCGGACAAACCGTCGATGAGCACCCCCGTCTCCAGGCGGATCCACCCGGCCTGGAACCAGGTGACCGCGCTCTCGAAGAAGCGTCCGTTCAGGCCTTCCGACGGCAGGGGCACCTGGCCCGTGTACAGCCCCGCCACCAAGCCGATGGAATGGATCAGGCCGTACAGCGCGGCCAGGATCCCCAGCCAGGCCCCCTCCAGAGGCAGCCAGCGCCCCACCGCCAGGATCAGCGCGAAGGACACCAGGGGAAGCAGGGGGATGAGGTACGCGTGGTCTAACATAAATGGATAAGGGATGAGGGATGAGGGATGAGAGATAAAGAGAAAAAGGAACACCCATCAAACAGGCGCCGGACTTTGGCTCGCATCTCTGATCTCTGATCTCTCATCTTAACCCTTCAGGATGTTCAAATTTTCCGTGAACACGGTCTTGAAGTTCCGGTAGATGGCCAGCACCAGGGCCAGGCCCACCACGGCCTCCGCGGCCGCGATGGCCACGATGAAGAGCACCGCGGCCTGCCCCCAGGGCTGTCCCGGATGGAGGTAACGGTTGAAGGCCACGAAGTTCAGGTTGGCGGCGTTGAAGATCAACTCGATGGACATGAGGACCGCCAGCATGTTGCGCCGGGCCAGCACCCCGTACAGGCCGATGGCCAGGAGCACGCCGCTCACCATCAGATAGGCGTACAGGCTCGTCACCCTACCCCTCCTTCCTCTGGGAAAACAGCACCGCGCCCACCAGGGCGGCCAGGAGCACCAGGGACAGCGCCTCGAAGGGCAGCACCATGTCCCGGACCAAAAGGAGGCCCAGGGACGCGGTGGTGGGTTCGGGCGCGGACGCCGGAACGTTTTCGGGCAAAAGCTGGAAAAGGACGGCCAGCAGGGACATGAACACCGCGGACACCAGGAGGGCCCCCAGCCATTGCTCGTTCACGGCCCGCACCACCCAGTCCTTGGGGCTGCCGGACAGGAGCACCACGAAGAGCAAGAGCACCATGATGCCGCCCGCGTAGATGAGGATCTGGACCACGAAGAGGAAGTCCGCGCCCAGCATGGCGAAAAGCCCCGCCACGCCGGTGAGCGACAAAATCAGGAAAAGGGCCGCGTGGAACACGTTCTTCAGCGTCACCACCAGGACGGCCGGGACCAGGGTCAGCGCGGCCAGGAGAAGGAAGACCAGCTTTTCGATCATCCCATCACCTGCTTTGACCCCGAAGGGGTCACTTTCAGTGACCAAGCGGATGATGGGATCATCCCGCGGCCTCCGGTTTGCCCGCGGCCGCCGGAAAGGCGCCTTTGGTCAGGAACTTGGACCAGATTTGGCCCGGCTCCAGGCCCGCGGGCTGCGGGGTCTGGGGGGTCCACTCCACCACGAAATCCTTGCGGTCCGTGAAGGTCAGCTCGAACTCCCGGGAATGGTGCACGGACTTGGGCTTGGTGGGGCAGATCTCCTCGCAGAGCCGGCAGAAGTTGCACTTGGCGAAATCGATCTTGTACCAGGACAGGTCCTTCTTCTTGGTCTGCTCGTTCCGCGCCGCCTCCAGGGAGATGCAGGCGGAGGGGCAGGCGCGCACGCACATCTCGCAGGAGATGCAGATGTCCGGGTGGAAGGCGAGGGCGCCGCGGTACCGGTCGGACAGATTCAGCTTTTCATAGGGATACTGCACCGTGACCGCGGGCGAAAACATGTGCCGCAGGGTGATGCCGAGGCCCTTCACAAGAGACCAGCTGACGGTTCCGATGGTTTTGAAGTAATTCAACATAAATTCATCGCTCCGAACTTTAGCGACCATGTGCTGCGGTGCTGCTGTGCTGCCGTCAAAACGGAAGATCGAAAGCCGTTAACAGCAGCACCGCAACACGGCAACACTGAAGCACGCTTTTTCATTGCCACCGCAGCAAAAAGACGAAGCCCGCCAGCGCCACGTTGGCCAGGGACCAGGGGATCAAAAATTTCCAGCAGAACTCCATGAGCCGGTCCACCCGCAGGCGCGGGTACGTCCAGCGGAACCAGATGAACAGGAACACCAGGAAGAAGGTCTTGCCGAAGAACCAGACGTAGGACGGGATCCAGCCCAGGAGCGGCAGGGGCTCCCCCCCGCCCAGGAACAGCACCGTGCCCAGGGCGCTGCCCAGGAACACGTACGCGTACTCCACCAGAAAGAACAAGGCGAACTTCATGCCGGAATATTCGGTGTGGAAGCCGCTCACCAGCTCCGACTCCGCCTCCGCGATGTCGAAGGGCGTCCGGTTGGTCTCGGCCACCGAGCAGATCAGGTAGATCAGGAAGGCCACCTGCCCCACCACCGGATAGAAGATGAACCATCGCGGCAGGACCCCGGCCCAGAGCCCTTCCTGGGCCCGCATGATGCCGGAGAGCGAAAGCGTGCCCGCCCACATGACCACGGGCAGGACCGAGATGACCCGGGGCACCTCGTAGGACACCACCTGGGCCGCGGCCCGCAGGCCCCCCAGCATGGAATATTTGTTGTTGGAGCCCCACCCGGCCATCAAGAGGCCGATGACGGACAGGCCGGACACGCCCAGCACGAACAGGAGCCCCACGTCCAGGTCCGCGGCCGCCAGCTGGTCCCCGAAGGGGATGGGCGCGTAGCACAGGTACGCCGGCACCAGCACCACGATGGGCGCCAGGAAATGCACGGCCCGGTCCGCGCCCGCGGGCACGATGTCTTCCTTCAAAAGGAGCTTGATGCCGTCCGCGATGCTCTGGGCCCAGCCGTGCCACAGGCCCGTGCGCATGGGCCCCAGCCGGATCTGGATGTGGGCCGCCACCTTCATTTCCCACCACACGATGAAGGCCGGGACCAGCTGGATCAACCCCAAGATCACGCTGCAGGGGACCAGGAGCCTCACCAGGTCCGGCAACCAGGCGGGCCAGCCCCGTTTGGCCGCGGTTTGGGACAGGAACTCCATGGCCGCGGTGAAATGCCGGTGGGGCTCGCCGATCAGGACGCTCAAGAGCACCAGGCCGCCCAGGAGCCCGCCCGCCACGAGGAAAGACCGCTGGTACCGGCGCCGAAGGGCCTCCGGCGTCTGGCTCGGGGCCGCGGGGCCCAGGACCGCCCAGGGGCCTTTAGGCATGTCGGCCTCCGGCCGACAGTTCCAAGTTCCGCGTTCCAAGTTCCAGGCAAAGGCCGAAACCACGGAACAGAGGATCGTTTAACTTCTTCGCTTGGCGCTTGGAACTCGGAACTTTTTTCATCTGTCCACTTCTCCCAGCACGATGTCGATGGACCCCAAAATCGCGATCACGTCCGCCACCTTCCACCCCTTCAAGATCTCCTGCAAAGGGGCCAAATTGATGAAAGAAGGCGCCCGCACGTGCAGGCGGTACGGGCTGGTCCCGCCGTCGGAAACCAGGTACACGCCCAGCCAGCCTCGGGCGCCCTCCACCTGGGCGTAGGACTCGCCGGCGGGCGGCCGGATGTTGATGGCCGGCACTTTGCCCATGACGGGTCCCGCGGGCAGGCCGTCCAGGGCCTGCTCCACGATCCGGAGGGACTGTTCGATCTCGTCCCGCCGCACCATGTACCGGTCCCAGCAGTCGCCGTTCTGCCGCACCGCCGCGTCGAACTGGAATTGGGCGTACACGCCGTACGGGTCGGACTTCCGCAGATCCAGCGGCACGCCCGAGGCCCGCAGGTTGGGCCCGGTGACGCCGTACGCCACGGCCTTGTCCTTGGGCAGGACGCCGATGCCCTTGGTGCGGTCCATGAAAATGGGGTTGTAGCTCAAGAGGTCGTCGTATTCCTTCAGGCAGCCGCGCATGTGGGCCGTGAACTTCCTGGCCTTGTCCGCCCAGCCGTCCGGCAGGTCCGCCATGACGCCGCCGATGCGGACGTAGTTGTACGTGATGCGCGCGCCGCAGACCTGCTCGAACAGGTCCAGGACCATCTCGCGCTCCCGGCCGAAAGCGTACAGGAACGGGGTGAAGGCGCCGATGTCGATGCCGAAGGTGCCGATGAACAAAAGGTGCGAAGCGATCCGGTTGAGCTCGCCCACGATCACGCGGATGTATTCGGCCCGGGCCGGGACCTCCACCTTGAGGAGTTTCTCCACGGCCAGGCAGTAGGCCCAGTTGTTGAGCATGGCGCAGAGATAGTCGTCCCGGTCCGTGAGCACGATGAACTGGGGGTAGGTGCGGTTCTCCGCCAGCTTTTCCACGCCCCGGTGCAGGTATCCCACGTCGGGCACCGCGCCCGTGACCACCTCGCCGTCCAGCTTCAGCACCACGCGCAGCACCCCGTGGGTGGAGGGATGCTGGGGGCCCATGTTGAGGAGCATCTCGTTCTCCGAGAGCCGCTCCATCTTGGTCTCGAAGGAGGGGCCGGAGAGCAGGCTGTCGGCCGGGGCGTTCACGACGCCGGCCGGGAACTTGACGTCGGGACTCACCCCACCACCTGCCTTGGGCACAAAGTGCCCGTTCTTGAATGAATTCTTGCAACTGAAAGCCTATTTTTAGGCCCCGTTTCAGCGGAAACAAACGCCTGCTTCGCAGTCGAGGCAGGTGGTGGGGTCATTGGGCGGCTCCGTGGGCCGGCGCGGACGGGGCTTTTGGAATTCCAATCTCCTGGCCGTTGTCGTATTTGTCCTGGGTGTGCACGTAGTCCTTGCGCAGGGGATATCCCGGGTAGCCTTCCCAGAGCAGGATGCGCCGCAGGTCCGGGTGGCCCTCGAAACGGATGCCGTACAGGTCGTACACCTCCCGCTCCTGCCAATCCGCGCCGGGATACAGGGGCGTCAAGGAAGGCACGGCGGGCTCCCCTTGCCGCGGCAGGTCCGTCTTCAGAAAGAATTTGGAACGGGGCTCGGCGGACCGCATGAACTGGTACACCACCTCGAAGCGGCCGTCCTTCACCCAGTCCACCGCGGTCACGAAATTGAGCAGGTCGAACCCCAGCCTGTCCCGGACGTGCGCGGCCAGCTCCGCCACCTGGGCGGCCGGCACCTTCACCTGGAGATCGGCGAGCGGCACCCACTTGGGGTCCTTCGAGCCGACCTCTTCGGCCGTCGGGAAGCGTTCCTTGATCTTGGAAAGAATGGAAGCCGTGTCCATGGGTTCGGGCTAGGCGGTCTTGATCCTGTTTCCAGCCAGGTACATGGCGTCGATCTTTTTCTGCAGGGCCAGGATGGCGTTCTGCAGGGCCTCGGGCCGCGGCGGGCAGCCGGGGATGTACACGTCCACCGGGATCACCCGGTCCACGCCCTTGCACACGGAATAGGAGTCGAAATAGGGGCCGCCGCAGTTGGAGCAGGCGCCCATGGAGATGACGAAGCGGGGCTCGGGCATCTGTTGGTAGAGCTTCTCGATGGCGGGCGCCATCTTCTTGGTCACGGTGCCGGCGATGATCATGAGGTCGCTCTGCCGGGGCGAAGGGCGGGGGATGACGCCGAAGCGGTTTACGTCGAATCGGGTGGCGTAGGCCGCCATCATCTCGATGGCGCAGCAGGCCAGGCCGAAGGTGAGGGGCCAGATGCTGGATTTGCGGGCCCAGTCGATGAAAAAGTCCACGGTGGTGAGCATGAGCTCCCCCCCGGGCAGTTTGTGGCAGACCCCCGGCAGCTTTTCAAGAACGATTCCCACGAAGATGGACCTCCCTTGACGCCGCCGGCCTCAGGAACGGGCCTTCGGCGTGAAATCTCTTATTCCCACTTCAAGGCGCCGCGCTTCCAGGCGTACACCAGGCCCACGAACAGGATGGCCACGAACACCAGGACCGCGGCGAAGCCGGGGACGCCCAGCTCCCTGAACCGGACCGCCCACGGGAAGACGAAGAGCGCCTCCACGTCGAACACCACGAACAGCAGGGCGAAGATGTAAAAACGGATGTTGGGCGACACCCAGGCCGTGCCCACCGCGTCCATGCCGCATTCGTACGGCGACAGGTCCAGGGCCTTGGTGCCGCGGGCCCGCACCAGGTACGCGGTCAGCATGATCACCAGCCCGAACCCCAGGCCGATGAGGGAAAACAGGAGGACATGGAAATATTGCGTCAACATGGCTTGGCCGCCTCGAACAAACTCACGATGCCGCCCCACAGCGGGCGGATCCGCGTTTCCGAAAAACCCGCGTTCTCGAACAAATTCTTCAAACTTCCTTCCGGCATCAAACCGTCGATGGAGTCCTTCAAATAATCCCCCGGCCAGCGGCCGCCGAAGAGCCACCGCCCCACGCCGGGGACCACGGTCTTGAGATAGATCCCGTGCCCTTGCCTCAGCAGCCATCCCTTGGGCCGGGTGAGGTCCAGGAACAGGAGCCTGCCCGAGGGGCGCAGCACCCGGAAGGCTTCGCTCAGGCACGCCTGGAGGAAACCGGCCTTGTGCAGGTTGCGCAGCACGTAGGCGGAAACGACCGCGTCGAAACAACCGGCGGGAAAGGGGAGGGCCTGGGCGCCGGCCTGCACCCACGAAATGGCGGAGCCGCGAAAACGCCGGTCCCCCTTTGTCAGAACATTCGCCCGGCCCAGCATCTCGAAACTGAAGTCCAGTCCGGTCACCCCACCACCTGCCGGGCCCGATGGGCCCGCGGCAGGTGGTGGGGCCACACGCCGACACGCCAGCCTTGAAAGCTCCCCGGTCCCGCACCCCAGGTCAAGGACCCTTTGGCCGGGAAAAAGCCCGCGCGCCACGGCCCGGCGCCAAACCCCCTCCAACCCCAGACTGGACCAACGGTTGAACCGGTCGTATTCCGGGGCCAACAGGGAGAACATCCGGCGGATATGAGAAGAGTCCATAGTCCGTGGTCCGTGGTCAAAAGCCCACGGACTTCCGACTACCGACTTCGGACGCCGTCCGCGTTTGAAAAGATTTCTACAGGTCCTCCGCGCCCAGGGTCTTTTTCTTGCCTTCGTTCTTCACCTTGTTCACGGACTCGGAAACGATGCCCTCCACCTTCTTGGACAACGCCTCGATGTAATCCCCGCCCGTGCGGTAGCCCTGTTCCTTCACCATTTTCTTGATCTTGCTGACAACAACCAGTGTATCGGCCATGATGTCACCACCTTTCTTTGGAGAAAAAGTCGGTTTTTTTAAGGAAATCCGCAGGAAAGCCTGTCTATGCTAGCAAGAATCCCCGGCTCTGACAAGAATGAGAATGCTCAAAAACTCATTTCGCGGCGGAGGGACCTCCTCCCTCCCCCCCGCCCGCGTTGTTCCGGGTGGAGAAAAAGGAAAGCCGCTCCAGCTCGATGGCCACGTCGATGTTGTGGACGGTCACGGTCTCCGGCACCTTGAGACGCACCGGGGCGAAATTCAGGATCGCCCGCACCCCCGCCGCCACCAGGGCGTCGGCCGCCTCCTGGGCGGCCGCGGCGGGCACGGTCACGATGGCCATGCGGATGTTCTCCCGGCGGACCGCGCCGGCCAGATCCGCGACGGACAGAACCGGAACCCCTTCCACGGACTGGCCGACCTTGGCCGGGTCCTTGTCGAAAGCCGCGGCCAGCCGAAACCCCTGGGGCCGGAACCCTTTGTATCCCAAAAGCGCCGCGCCCAGGTTGCCGACCCCCACCAGGGCCACGTTCCACGCCTTGTCGATGCCGAGGATGTGCAGCAGGGCTTTGCGCAAATCTTCCACGCTGTACCCCAGCCCCGGGGTGCCGAATTGCCCGAAATAGGTCAAATCCTTGCGGATCTGGGCCGCGTTGTGCCCGGTGAAGGCCGCCAATTCCTCGGAGGAAACCACCTCCTTGTCCCTCAATTCCAACAGGGCCCGGTAATACTGGGACAACCGGGGAACGGCCAACTCAGGGATTTTTCGTTCGGGTTTTTCGTTCATGCCTGGCTTCTCAAAGCTGTGAAATTTCAAGGAACACAGCGGAGTCTGTGAAAGTTATCACAAGGCGGGGCAAAAAAAATATGGCCCTTCCTTCCTATTGAATCAAATCCGGGGCTGAAAAGTCAACACCTCCGTCCCTTCCCCTTTAAAGTCCCCTGATTCTCCCGAAAGCCCTGTCCCGCAAGAGCGGGGCCATTGTTCCTTTCCCCGGACGACGGCGCATATACAGCCTCAAGAGGGGTCTGCCCTTGCGATCAAAAAACAGCCGCTCCTCCACCGAAGGGTCTTCCCTCAGGAGGCGCCAAAGGCCCTGGGGATAGGAATCCCCGAACCGCGCGTCGGTCATGTGATAAACCACCAGTCCCGTATCGGATCCCGCCGCCTCCAGGGCCGAGCGAAACTCCCCCAGCGACACCACAAAGGTGGCGGCCACCCTCGATTCGCTCAAAAAATAGGCGGCCCGGGCGTACATGGAACTCAACCGGCCGTAAAAGATCAGGGTTTTGACGTTGTTCGCCGCGGCGTAATCCATAAAACCCGCGAACACGCCGGATTCGAACCCTTCCCCCCCCGTCTCAACCAAATAGGCCCTGTAGGACCGTTGCATGGCGAAATTCCGCCAGGACAGCGCGACAGCGAACAGGAGGAGAAGCCCGTACGCCAAGGCGCGCCGGTTTTTCTTGAGGAAAAGATAGAAAGGATACAGGAGCAGGACGGGATAGACAAGGACGTACGCGCACAGGAGGTGGTTATAGCTCTTGACCATCACGGGCAGGGAAACGGCCAAAAGGTAAAGGCCCAGGGACAGGAGGGCCGCACGGGAGAACCGCTCGCCGGGGCCGTCCGGGGACCGACGGCGGAACAGCCCCCAGAGCGAGGAGAGGGCCCCCATCCAGAACAGCCACAGGGAAAAACGGTTGGGAGGGATGGGGGCGCCGTCCAGGTATTGGGTCTGGTCCAAATGGGCGTTCCACTGTTCCAGACGGCCCAGGACCCGCCGGGGGTAGGCGGTTCGAGGGCTGCCCCGGTTGAACCAGGGCATGTTGGTCACAAGGAACGTCCGGCCTTCGTCGTTTCGGGAAAGTTTGTACATCAGGAACGGCAGGCTGCTGGAACCGATGAGCGCCGCCACCAGCCCCGCCTTCCCCCAGGCCGTGGTGTTCCTGAGGAACCGCTTCACCAAGTCTCTTTCCAGGACCAGGGCCGCGGCCGCCGCGGACAGGGTCATCAGGTAGAGCCAGGAGCGGACCCCCAGCGCCAGTCCGGCCAGGACCACGGCCAGCGCCAGCCGGGAAAACCGTCCCGTGCGGTCCCAGGCGAAAAACAGAAGAAGGCTCCCCAGGACCAGAGGGACCATCAGGAGGCCGTAAAAAAACCCTTGGCGGGAGGCGGCCGTGAAGGTGGGCGACGTGCCCAGCAGCCAGGCGGCGGCGAAGGCGAACAGTCTGTCCCGAAACAGGACGGCGGCGAAGCGATGGAAGAGGAGCAGGGCGGCCAGGGCGGCGAAAAAGCAAAAAAGGCGGATGCTGATCTGCCCGGCCCCGAAAAGGCGGATGAAGGGGAACGTCAGGAGAGGCTCGGAAATGGCGTGGCCGGGGCCGACGGAAAGGGTCCACCATTCGAAACCGTGGTCCATCCACTCCAGGACGCGCGTCACGGGGACCGCCTCTTCCACGTGCAGGCCCGGAAGGTCGAGCCGCCACAGCGCCCAATGAGAAAAGCCGGCCGCCAGCAACAGGGGCGCCGCGGCCGCCGGAACGTGTCGGGCGGCGCCGGCGGTCCAGAGTCTCAGGCGTTCAATGATGTTCAGGAGACGGTTTGCCCCGCGCAGAGCGGGGCAAGGGCGGACAGGGAGGTGATGGTGGGACGGTCCCCGCAGACGGCGCAGGCCGGGTCCCGCCGCGCAGGCACGTGACGGAAGGACATCTTCAAAAGGTCCAGCGCCAGGAGGCGGTCGGTCAGGAGGCCCGGCAGGCCCAGGACCCATTTCAGGACTTCCGTGGCCTGGAGCGTCCCCACCACGCCGGCGGCGGAGCCCAGGACGCCGGCCTCGGCGCAGGACTGCACCGGCGCCTGGGGCGGCTCCGGAAAAACGCAGCGGTAGCAATGGCCCTTGCGGGGAAGGACCGTGGTCACCTGCCCCTCCCAGCGCAGGACCGCGCCGGACACCAGGGGCAGGCCCCGGAGCACGCAGGCGTCGTTGACCAGGTACCGCGTGGGAAAGTTGTCGGAGCCGTCCACCACGATGTCGTACCCGGAAAAGATCTCCAGGGCGTTGGAAGGACCGAGACGTTCGGGATGCAGGCGGAGGGAGACGTCGGGGTTGAGGGCCTTCAGCTTTTCCGAGGCGGAAAGGGTCTTGGGCCGGCCCAGGTCCGCGGTGGCGTGCAGGACCTGGCGGTGCAGGTTGGACAGGTCCACGGGGTCCGCGTCCAGGAGCCCCAGGGTGCCCACGCCCGCCGCGGCCAGGTACAGGGCGGCGGGCGAACCCAGCCCGCCCACGCCCACGCACAGCACCCGCGCCGCGCGGATCCTGCGCTGGCCGTCCCGCCCCAGTTCGGGCAGGAGGATCTGGCGGGCGTACCGCTTGAGGTCCTCTTCCAAAAACAGCATGTACGCCCCCCGGGGGGATGTCCCCCTTAACGCGAGGTCAGGCCGCGCACTCCCCCACGCCGATCTCGGCCTTGAAGTCCGTGGTGTCGCCCCAGTCGAAATACAGGGTGGGATTCTGTTCGTAGGGAGGAAGCTGGGTGAACTCCTGCACCTCCTCCTTGACCCGGGCCTTGCCGACGCGGTTCAGGTAAGCCTCGAAGGTCTCGTTCCCCTGTTTTTCCTTCTTGTACAGGGCCACGAGCTTCTTCAAGGCCTCGGGGACGCGCCGGGCCGGGATGGGCGCCACCACCTGGCCGAACCGGGCCTCGCCCTCGCGGGTGGAGCCGCCGATGAGCATCATGTAGTGGGGCACGGCCCGCTCGCCGATCTTGCGGTAGGTGCCGTAGAAGCCGACGGTGCCGATGTGGTGCTGGCCGCAGGAGTTGGTGCAGCCCGAGATCTTCACGCGCACGCCCTCCATGTCCGCGTCCTGGGCCAGGCCGTCCGTGAAGAGCGCGCCCACGGCCTTGGCCAGCTCCCGGCTCTTGGTGACCGCGATCTGGCAGGTGTCGGCGCCCGGGCAGCGGGTCACGTCGGAGAAACGGTTGGCCCCGGCCGCGTCCAGCCCGGCCCGGCTCAATTCCGCGTGCAGGGCCGCCAGGTGCTCGTCCTTGACCCAGCGCAAAATGACGTTCTGCTCCACGGTGGTCCGCATGCGCCCGCCGCAGAATTTGCGGGCGATGGCGGCCAGGTCCCGCATCTGTTTGACCGTGATGTCGCCCAGGGGCAGGACCACGGTGGCCCAGCTGTAACCCGCCTGGGGCTGTTTGGACACGTTGGTCGCTTTCCAGCGTTCGAAGCCCGGCGCCGCGGGGCCCGCGGCGATGCCGGACGGCGGGGCGGGCGGACGTTCCTCCTCCACCGGATAGGAATAATCCACGGCCCCGGAGCGCGTGGTCAGGACCACGGTCCGTTCCGCCAGGACGCGGGAACGGAACTCCTCCGCGCCCCATTTTTTCACCAGGAACTTGAGGCGCGCGTGCATCTTGTCCTTGCGCTCGCCGTACCGGTCGAAAAGCCGGATCACGGCCTCCACCGTGGGCAGGAGGAGCTCGGCGGGCATGAACTCCTCCAGGAGGACCGCCACCTGGGGCGTGGCGCCCAGGCCGCCGCCCGCGAACACGCGGAAGCCCCGCTTGCCGTCCTTGATCTTGGCCGTAAAGCCCAGGTCGTGGATGGGCGTGAGCGCGTGGTCCACCGGGCAGCTCTCAAAGGCCAGCTTGAACTTGCGCGGCAGGTTGGCGTTCAGGGGGTTGCGCAGGAAATGGTTGAAGGCCGCCTTGGCGTAGGGGGTCACGTCGAAGACCTGGTCGGGGTGCGTTCCGCTGTACGGGCAGGCCGTCACGTTGCGCACCGTGTTGCCGCAGGCCTCGCGGGTGGTCATGCAGGACTCGGCCAGCCGGCGCATGATTTCGGGCGTGGCGTCCAGGGGCACCAGGTGGATCTGGAAGTTCTGCCGCGTGGTGACGTGGGCCAGCTTCAGGGGCGCGTGGTCCTCGGTGATGTCCGCCAGGCCCTCCAGCTGGTCCGGCGTGAGCTCGCCGAAGGGGACCTTGACCCGCACCATCTGTTTGTCCGCGTATCCCCGGATGCCGTAGATGCCGTTGTTGAGGCGGAACTTGCGGAAATCGTCGGGGTCCATCCGGCCGGCCTTGAGCAGGCGGATGTTCTCCTCGAAGCGCTGGATTTCGGCCTGCACTTCGGGCGGCACTTGGACGGTCGGCTTCTTTTCGGCTGTGACGGGCATGGCTTTTTCTCCCCTTGTTCTTTTGCTTATTCGGTCGAAATCGGCTCTTCCTCGAAGGGGCGGTTTTCCTCGTCGCGCACCCAGGAACGGGCCTCCACGTATTTTCCCTGGTCCACCTTCACGATCACGTTGGACCAGCCGGCCAGCAAAGGCTGGGCCGCGTCCGTGGCGCTGGGCCGGGCCGGGTGGTCCGGGTGGGTGTGCAAAACGCCCACCACGTCCAAACCCTCTTTTTCCCCTTCCAAGACGACGCGGTTGAATTCCGCCGGGTCCATGACGAATTCGAACTCGCCCCGGCTTTCCACGCGGCGGCCCAGGGTGGCGGAGGCCGTCTGCAGGACGGAGGCGGCGGCTTTGGCGCGGTCGTGGAGAAGGTTGGACAGGGCGGCGAAGCGCAGGACGCGCTTCTCTCCCCCCGGGCCGATCCGCCCCAGGAGGAGTCCGCATCCTTCATAAGGATACCATTTTTCCGCCCAGGCCTTCAAATCGGCCATGACCGTCTTCGGAACGACCAAAGTCACGGCTCTTTCCCCTCTTCAAAGTGCGCGATGACCTCCTCCCAGAACCGGGTGCGCAAATAACGCTCCCCCCCGTCCGGGAACACGGTGACCACCAGCCCCTCGGACAGGCCGTGGGCCACCTCCATGGCGCCGTGCAGGGCCGCGCCGCCGGAGTACCCCACCAGGACCCCCTCTTCCCGCGCCAGGCGGCAGCACATCTCGTACGCGTCCTCCGTGAAGACCGACACCTTGCGGTCGTGGACCTGGGGGTCGTAGATGCCCGGCACGATGGAGGAGGCCATGTGCTTCAAGCCCTCCAGCCCGTGCATGGGGTTGTCCGGCTCCACGGCCACGATTTGGATGGCGGGGTTGAGCTCCTTCAGGCGCCGGCCCGTGCCCGTGAGCGTGCCGCCCGTGCCGATGCCCGCCACGAAGTGGGTGATGCGGCCGCCGGTCTGCCGCCAGATTTCCTCGGCCGTGGTCTTGTAATGGGCCTTCCAGTTGTTGTCGTTGTTGTACTGGTCCGGCAGGAAATACTTGTCCGGCGCGGCGTTGTATATCTTTTGCGCTTCCAGCAGGGCGCCGTCCGAGCCCTCCAGGGGGTCCGTGAAGATCACGCGGGCGCCGTACGCCTCGATGATGCGTTTTTTCTCCGAGGCGTTCTCCGGCATCACCAGCTCCACCCTGTATCCCAGGGCCGCGCCGATCATGGCGTACGCCACGCCCGTGTTGCCGGAGGTGGAGTCCAGGATGGTTTTTTCCGGCGTCAGCTCCCCGGACTTGACGGCCTCCAGGATCATGTTTTTGGCGGCCCGGTCCTTGACCGACCCGCCGGGGTTGGTGAACTCGGCCTTGGCGAAGATCCGGACCTTTTCCCCCAGCCACCGGTTGAAACGGTCCAGGGGCAAAAGCGGCGTGTTCCCGATCCGCTCCAGCAGATCAAGGCAAATGGGGGAGAGAATTTTGGCAGGCATTATCAATCAGTTTATAAAACTCACCTATTTTTGTCAACATTCAGGGATCGAAGGATATTCCCGCTGGAGCCCGCGGCCCCGTTGCGCGGATGGAGAACCGCTTGACAGGGGAGGCCGCGAACAATTATAAAAGAATTCCCATGAAAGAGCGCAGGGCCGGAAAAGACCGCCGCCGGGCCGACCGCCGCCGGCGGCAGGTGTTCGTGTCTCTGGACCGCCGCGCCGGCCAAGACCGCCGCCGGGCCTTCCGGCGGGACGCGGACATTGAAACGGACGTCCGGAAGATGCTCAAGCGCGTCCGGGCCGGCCGCCGGCGGTCCTCCCGAAAAAAGAAACGCCCCTCTCCCGAACCCCGCCGCCGGAGGCGGCGCCTCAAGCGGCCCTAGCCGTCCGCGCTTCTCATCCCTTTTTTTGATCCGGAGCGTCCGGTCCGGAACGGGCTCCGGCCCCCAAGACCTCGTTCAAGACGACCGCCGCGATGTTCTCCGCCAGCAGCCTGTTCCCCTCGTCCGTGCAGTGTCCGAAATCGCCGCCGAATTTGTCCACGAAATAGGTCGAATATCCCCTCTCCTTCACGGCCG
>CAZAEL010000037.1:0-22804 GCA_964484135.1 uncultured Elusimicrobia bacterium | reverse complement strand
CACCGGCCTCCGTCTCCGCCAAAACGGCGTGCTCGATACGCCACAGGGGGACCCAAAAACATAAAACCAAAAATCCTCGTCTCATAGCGCCTGCACGGGGATAAAAAACCAATGCTATGAATCGATAAAAATTACAAAAATGTGAAGCGTGTCTTAGGAGGTGTTAATATGGCACATTGGCTAGATTGGATGAATGCTTTATCAACTCTCTTTATAGCGATATTTTCGTTTCTCCAATTCAAAATCTATAAACGCACTGTTGAAGAAACGCAAAATCAAGAAATGAAATATAACAAGATTCTTCAGGCACAAGTTTGTGCAATCCTAGCGGGACAAACTACTGCCAGAACTGGCGGGAATCCTATCGGGGTTTATAGGGAATATATGGAAAAGAAGGATGACCTGGGAATTTAGACAAATGTTGGGGTGCCCCAGTGAAAATCTGGACAGGTGTGATACTATGACCAGGATTTCGGATGTGCGGTTTATGTTAAACCCCCGTGCAGGCGCTATGAGACGAGGATTTTTTGGAAGCCGAAGGCCCACCTGTTCGATCCCCGGCGTGGGAAGTCAAGCCGGGGGAGTTGGTGGGCCGGCCAAAAAATCCGAGCGAATGCCTGCCTCGGGGCGCATTTTCTTTCCCTCCCTTTCTTTTGTGCGTCCAAAAGAAAGGGAGCCGGGGGCATGGGGGTGGGAAACCCCCGAAATCCGGGGTGAAGGGGTGGAACCCCTTCAGCGGGCCGGTGTTTCCGCTGACAGCGGACCGGGCCGGGCGGGCAGAAAGTTCTGCCCGTCCCAGACTTCCATGAGGTCCAGGGATTCAGCGGTCAGGTTCGGAAGGTTCAGGCGAGACTCGGTGTCCCGGATGCGCTCCAGGTGGGCGGTGGTTTTGGGGTGGCGGGAGATGAGGGAACAGCAGTCCTTGTACGGCTCAATGGACAGATCATAGGTCCCGATTTTCTGGGCCAGGCGCACGATCTCTTCCTTGTCCTGGGACACCAGCGGCAGGAACACGGGCAGGCCCAGCCCGTCCTGGGCCGCGGCGATGTTGTCCAAAGTCTGGCTGGCCACCTGACCCAGGCTGTCGCCCGTGATGAGGGCCTTCATGTGCCGCCGACGCGCCAGCTCCTCCCCGGTGCGCAGCATGAAGCGGCGGAAAAGGATGAGCTCTTGTTCCTGGGGGATGTCCAGGGCCCGCATCTGGTACGGGTAATGGGGCACGAGATAAAGTTTTGACGTGGGGTTGTAGGACTGAAGCACCTTGTGCAGTTTGAAAATTTTGGAGTCCTTCAGCTCTTCGGCCTTGCGGAACGGGTGGAAGTGCAGTAGATGCACCACCGCGCCCCGCCGCATGAGGAGCCAGGCCGCCACGGGCGAGTCAATGCCGCCGGAAAACAGGCACAGGAGCCGGCCCGAGCTGGCCCGGGGCATGCCCCGCAGGCCCGGGTGTTTTCGGGTGTACACCAGGGTCCGGTCCGGCAGGATTTCCACGTGCAGGGCCAGGTCGTGACGGTCCAAATTCACGGCAAGGCCGAACTTGTCCTGCACCGCCTTGCCCAGCCGGTTGCAGATTTCCTGGGATGAAAGCGGGTACGCCTTGTCCGCCCGCGTGCAGTAAACCTTGAAGGTCTTGGCCCCCGCCGCCCCGCTTGCCGCCTCCAACCCCGCCGCCAAAATGTCCGGCCACTCCCGCGACACCTCTTGCGCCAGGCTGTACCAGGCCACGCCGAAGACCTGTCCCATGGCCATGTGCACGGCCTCTTCCCGGAAATCGGCGGTTAAATCCGCGATCAAACGGCTGGATTCCACCTGAACTTTTGACGCATGGGCCGGGCACAGGCGTTTCTGGATGTCGTCCCTGAGCCGCCGCTCGAAAAATCCGCGGTTCTTGCCCTTGGTGCCGATCTCCGAATAGTGGACGAGCAGGACGTTCTTCATCCCTTTAATGATACCAAATCGGTGGTGATGGATTTTTGACAAGGAGGGTTCTAGTGGTTTCCTCCCCTTTGTAAGGGGAGGTCGGTGGGGGAGAAGGGAGATTCAACGGTAGAATCTCTACCTCCCCTGAATCCCCTCCTTACAAAGGAGGGGTGTCAACAAGCAGAGCTGGGAACGCTTAGGGCAGAAGGTCTTTGGGGGCGGCGGGAAAGGCGTCCCAGGCGTACGCGGGGACCCAGAAAAGAACGGGTTCCTGGTCTCGTTGCAAGGGATACCGGTCTTGGTCCGGGTTTTTCTTGCCGAAGCGGAGTTCGATTCTTTTGCCGGAGGCGGTTTCCACAATCACGCGCAGGGAAGGAGCATTGAGCCCGTAGGCTTTTAAATCGGAAGACGCGGGCGGGTCTATGAAGTCCTCGGCGCTCAGGGCCCGGAGCTCGGACAGCAGGCGGTCCGCCTTGTCGTTGTCCGCCGCCCGGCCCTCCACGGTCCAGGTGTCCGAATCCTTTTGCAAAACGTAGGCCGCCCGGCCCTTTTCAACGTTCAGGCGGACCACCGCGTCGTCGGCCTGCCAGGAGGCGATGCGCCGGTCCCGCCAGTCCCGCACGGGCTTCTCCAGCTCGTACCGCCGCACCCCCTGGGCCAGATAGACCTCGTTCTTTCCCGGCGCGCGCACGTACACGTGGGTGAAGTCCGGCGCGCCCTTGCCGAAAAGCAGGGCCACAGGCTCCTGATTGTCTGCGGCCCAAGCCCGCACCGCCGCGGCGCCGGCCTCGTCCACCTGATATTGGGCGTGGCTCTCCGGCCGCTGGGTCAGGGCTTCCCCGAAAGTGAGGGCGCGCAGGGAGGCCGTGAAAGACTTGACCGCCTCTTCGTCCGCGGGAAAATCCACGGGTTCTTTCACGCGCCATGAATCCCCCTGTTTTTCCAGGAGGACCCGCGAACCCGGGCCCGCGATTTCCAGCTTCACCGGAGATTCGGGAAAAGACGGCAGGTCTTTTTTGGGGGCCGGCCTGGGGATGCGCATGACCACAAACACGGCCAGGAGCGCGGCCAGGACGCCCAGCAGGGTCCGCATCCAGAGAGGAAGGTTACGCATGTTCAGGAACAGGCGCGGGGCGGTACATTTGCTCCACCCGCAAACGAAGGGACTGCCGCCTTCGCCACCGGAAAAAGCCGCCGGCGATCACCAGGGCCGGCAGGAGGAAAAATCCCAGCAGTTTGACGAGGGGCCGGGCCAAGGGCGGCAACTGGCGCAAAGGCCGGAAGGGCGAACCCTTGGACGGGATGGACAGAAGAAGGGGGTCCTGGGAAAACCACTCGGCCAAACCCGACAGGAAGGCGGCGTTGCCCTCGGGGTTGGGCATGCCCGGGTCATAGAAGAAGGACGTGCCCACCACGGCCAGTTTCAGGGATTCCACCTTTTTGTCGGGCTGGGAGTACGCGGTGGTGGAGCCTTCCACCAGCGCGGCCAGAATGAAAGGCCCCTTGGGGTTGTCCTCCGCGGGCGGCGGGATGGAATAGGGGTCCAGGGAAGAAAGGTTGGGGAACGTCCAGCTGTGCCGTGAGGACTGGGCCAGGGGCGTCACCTTGAGGCCGCCGTCGTCCGGGACCCGGGGCAAGAGCGCGTGGGCGAAGGGGAAGCCCAGCACGTCCAGGGACTGGGTGAGGGGATGGTTTTTGTTGATCCGGTTGGACAGGGGCAGGGCCGGGTAGTTGAGGATGTTGGAGATGGCGAAGCCGCCCTGCTGGGACTGAAGCGAAATCCTCTGGCATTGGGCGTCCAGGACAAAGTCCCGTTCCACGGACAACCCGTAGTGCTCCAGGAAAGGTTCCAGGCCCGTGACCTGGGCGATGGAGCTGAAGCTCCCCAGGTTCACCAACCGCCGGTTGAGGAACAGGGCCAGGGGCGCGCCGCGGAGCAAATGTTCATCCAGCACGGCCAGCTCCGCCGGGGTCAGGGCCCGGCGCGGCCCCAAAATGAACAGAACGTCCGGTTTTACGGCGGAGGCGGTGCTGAGCTCCACGGTCTCCACCTGGAACCGCTCCCGCAGTTGGGCCAGGGGCCCTTCCTGGACTTCGAGGGGCGAGGCTTCGCCGTGGCCGGTCACGAACCCCAGCACGGGTTTTGTCTTGGAGGCCATGTGCTTGACGCGGCTGGACAGGTCGTACTCCAGGGCCTCCGGGTTCTGCACGAAGGGGATGGCTTCCTGCTTGTCCTGGTAATAGAGGACCAGGCCCATGTACCCCTCCCGGATCTGGAACTGGTCGCTGGCCACCTGGGTGAAGCGGGCCGGCGCCAGGCCCGCGCCCGCGGCCTCGGACTTGAGCTTGTCCGATTCGTCCGGGTTCAGGTATTCCACGCGCACCCGGCCCTTGCCCGCGGCGCGGTACTCCCGCAGGATGTCCTGCAGGTACCGGCCGTGGGTCTCGTACGGCTGGGGCAGGCCCGCGGAAAGATAAACCTTGATCAGGACCGGGTCTTCCAGGGAACGCAGGAGGCGTTTGGTGGCCGGGGACAGGGAGTACCGGTTGTCCCCGGTCCAGTCCCAACGCACGGACAGGGTTTGGGACAAAAGGTTGAGCAACACCAGCACCGCGGCCAAGGTCAGGACGCCGCCGCCGGAGAGCGCGCCCAGGCGGGCCTTTTTGCCTTGAAGAATAAGGCGAAATTTATTTAACGCAGGCATAAAAATTCCGTGTCATCGCGAGGACCGCGCTGTCTGTGGGCCGTGGCGATCTTGTTTTAAGGCCGGATTGCTTCGTCGCAAAAGACGCTTCTCGCAATGACTGTTTCTATAGATTATCGCCATCGGCGCGTGTTGAAGCTGGCCAGGGTCCCGGCCAGGAACAGGGCCTGGCCGGACAAAAAGTAGATGAGGTCGCGGGTGTCCACCACGCCCCGCAGGAAGGCCTCGTAATGGCTGTCCACGCCCAAAAAGGTCAGGCCCGCGCCCAAAGCGCCCGGCAGGAACTGGGCCGTTTTTCCGAGGAGGAACAGGACGAAGCAAAAAAGGAAACCCAACAGGAACCCCACCACCTGGCTGCGGGTCAGGGAGGAGGCGAAGAGCCCCGCGGCCGCGTACAGCCCGCCCAGCAGGAAAGCGCCCACGTACCCGGCCGCCATCTGGCCCGCGTCCGGCAGGCCCAGGGCAAAGAGCAGGGCCGCGTACAAGAGGGACAGCCCCAGCATCAGGGCCCAGAACGCCAGCGCCGCCGCGTACTTGCCCAGCACAATGTCCCGGTCCCGCAAGGGCAGGGTGGCCAGGACCTCCATGGTGCCGGTCTTGTACTCTTCCGCGAAGAGCCGCATGGTGAAGGCGGGGAGAAAGAAGGCCAGCAGGAGCGGCAGAGGCGCGAAGAACTCCTCCAGCGTGGCCTGGCCCAGCAGGAACAGGGAGGACACGAAGAACCAGCCGGAAATCAGGAAAAAGACCGTGAGGAAAATGTACGGCATGGGGGAGTTGAAAGACTCCCGCCATTCTTTTGCCGCGATGGTCCGCCAGGGAAGGTTCTTCATTGGTCGCGGGTCAGGGACTGGAAGATGTCGTCCAGGGAGGCGGCGTTGCGCCTGAGTTCCATGAGGGGCCAGTCTTTCTGGGCCAGAAGGCGGAACAGGGCGGGCCGCGGGTCCTCGGAAGCGTTCACCAGGAACCCCGGACAGCCGGGCTCCTGCTCGTCGGTCCACTGGGCCCGGCCGACGCCCGGCAGGGCCGCGAGTTTTTCCAAAATCTCTTCCCTGGGCCCCCGCGCCCGAACGTAAAAAGCGTTTTCCCCGTCCACCTGGCCCTGCAGCTCCGCCACGGTCCCCTGGGCCACGATGCGCCCCCGGTGGATGATGAGGAGCCGGTCGCACAGTTTCTGGGCCTCGGGCAGGATGTGGGTGGAGAGCAGAACGGTCTTCTTTTCCTTCAGGCCCATGATGAGGTCCCGCACTTCCTTTTGCTGGTTGGGGTCCAGGGCCGAGGTGGGCTCGTCCAAAATCAGGATTTCCGGGTCATGCAGGATGGCCATGGCCAGGCCCAGGCGCTGGCGGTATCCCTTGGACAGCTGGCCCACGTCTTTGGACACCACCTGGCCCAGGGAACATTGTTCCACCACCCGGGACAGGCGGGGCTTCAGGTCCTCGTCGGAAAGGCCCCGCAATTGGGCGGCCAGCTCCAGACATTCCCACACGCCCAGGGACTCATACAAGGGGTTGGTTTCGGACAGGTACCCCACGTGTCGGCGGGCTTCCAGGCTTTTTTCCTGGATGTCCAGGCCCATGAGGCGCACCGCGCCCTCGGTGGGGGGGAGATAACCGGTGAGGACGCGGAGCGTGGTGCTCTTCCCCGCGCCGTTGGGGCCCAAAAGCCCCACCACCTCGCCGGGCTGGACCGCGAAGGAAATGCCCTCCACGGCCCGGGCCGCGCCGTACCGTTTCACCAAATTTTGAACTTCAATCATGGGATGATTTTCTCAGTTTTCCGAAGAGAAAAAATCTTATAACAGGCGTTCGGCAAAGTCAACCCTTGAGCGTTTGCCGAAGATTTTCTCCCATGGCTTAATCGGTTTAAAACAACTTTATCATTCAGACAACTCATATTGACAAATCAAACGCACAAATGGTAAATTGGCTCCATCAGGGGCACCACCGTCTGTCCGTGAGGTCAGGATGCGCCGAGCAAGCCGCGGAACATCACGGCACGATCAGGGACGGCCCCGCTTTTCACGGCCGATTTCTCGCAACCCCACCGCTTTCCCGGCGGCGGGGTTTTTTGTTTTGCGGAATAGGCGGAACGAAGTCTATGGCGCGGAACAGGTCGCGGCGGCCGGAGGGGCTCTCCCGGCCGAAGTCGCGAACGGAATCGCGGATGCCCTCGCATGATCGCGATCGCGGCCCTGTACCTGGTCATCGGGCTGGCGTGGGTGGTCGTGTGTTGGGCCTATGGGGAAGTAGACATGTGCGACGGCGGCTTGTGGCTGTTGATCTTGCTTCTGTGGCCGATCCCGCTCTTCCTCTGGCTTTTTGGCGCGGCAGAGGTTCTCGTGAAATACGCGAAAGACAAATTTAAATGATATGCCCATGCACACGCCCGGGACGGGCACATCCCCGGCGGCGCGCGCATCCACGTCATTCGCGCCCACAAGAACGGCGAGGGCCACTGAAAAAGATTGAAGGATTGGTTCTGAGGAAAGGGGTTCCGCCGCAGCCCAAAAGGAGTTAAAATCCCTGCATGACCCCGGAAGCTGTCCGCAAGGGCCGGGAAAAAATTTCTCCCGCCCCGCCGTTTTTCCGCCGTTCGTTGTTGAACTGGTATTCCCGCGCCGGACGGCACCACCTCCCCTGGCGGCAAAGCTGGTCCTTTTACCGCGTGCTGGTGTCGGAGTTCATGCTCCAGCAGACCACCGTGGCCGCGGTCATCCCCTACTATCAGCGGTTCCTCAAGGAATTCCCCACGCTTCGACATTTGGCCCAGGCGCCTTTGGAGCGGGTGCTGGAGCTTTGGTCCGGCCTGGGCTATTACGCCCGGGCCCGGAACCTCCATGCCGCGGCCAACAAAATCCTTTCCGACTTCAAGGGAAAACCGCCCGCCGCGGTTGAGGCGGTGCGGTCCCTGCCCGGCGTGGGGCCGTACACGGCCGGGGCGCTCTTGTCTTTCGCCTTCAACAAGCCCGAGGCCCTGGTGGACGGCAACGTGGTCCGGGTGCTGAGCCGGGTGTACGGCATAAGGGAGAACACCAAGGACCCCAAGACCCTGGAGCGGCTCTGGGCCCTGGCCTGGAAGCTGGTGCCTCCCGCGGGCGCCCGCCACTTCAACTCCGCGCTCATGGACCTGGGCGCCCTGGTCTGCCGTCCCTCTTCCCCGGATTGCCTGGTGTGCCCGTTTTTCAAGGCCTGCTGGGCCCGGGCCCACGGAAAGCAGGAGGAGCTTCCTCTGTCTTCCTCGGGAAAGCCGAAGAAACAGGTGCACGTGTACGTGGGTTTGGTGGAGCGGGAGGGCCGCTGGGCCCTGGTTCGCCGTCCCGACAAGGGGTTGTACGGCGGGTTGTGGGAATTCCCCGAAGCAAGCACTTCCGACAGCCTGTGGCGGAGCGAGCGCGTGGAAACGGAGCTTCAAAAAAGGACGGGCCTGCCGTTGCGCATGACCGAGAGCCTTCCCACCCTCAGGCACGTGCTGACCCACCGGGACATGTTCGTCCATCCCTGTTTGTGCTCCCCGCGGGGCCCGGCCCCGGCGCAGGCGGAAGTCGGATGGTTTTCCTGGCGGGAGATCCAGGGCATGGCCATTTCGTCCCTGACGCGGCGGGTGCTGGAGCTTTTGCGCGCCCACGGGGCCCGGAACGGCGGACGCGCCGTCCCTCAGGCTCCGGCGCGCCGGAAGCCCCTGGCCCGCGTCTTGGACGGCAACCAGAAACTCCTGCCGGTTTGACCTCCCTGGGCCGTCCGTGACGCCCTTCGCGGGCTTTGACCTGAAAGACGTGCAGGCCGCCCTGTCCGAGGAGCGGTTGGACGGCTGGCTTTTTTATTACTTCCAGCGCAACGACCCCATCGCGGAGAAGCTTTTGGGCATTGATCCCGCCGGGCTTTTCACCCGCCGCTGGTTCTATTTCATCCCCCGCCGGGGAGAGCCCCGAAAACTGACGCACCGCATCGAGCCCGCGGCCCTGGACTTCCTGCCCGGGGAACGTCAAAGTTATCTGTCCTGGCGGGAACTGCGGCGGGGGTTGGCCGGGGTTTTGCGGGGCTGCGGCCGCGTGGCCATGCAGTATTCGCCGCGGAACGCGGTGCCGTACGTGTCCCGGGTGGACGCGGGCACCGTGGAGCTGGTGCGTTCCCTGGGGGTCCGGGTGGCCTCCTCAGGCGACCTGATACAGATGTTCGAGGCTGTCCTGACCCAGGACCAATGGCGCCAGCATGAAAGGACCGCCGTGATTTTGCGCCGCATCGTTTTTGAGGCTTTCGGGTTCATCCGCGAAAAACTCCGGCAAGGCCGGGCCCTGGGGGAATACGACGTTCAGCGGAAGATCCTGGCCGGGTACCGACGCCGCGGCCTGGTCAGCAACTCCTACCCCATCGTGGCGGTCAACCACAACAGCTCCCAGCCCCATTACGTGCCCTCGTCCCGGCGCAGCCGGCCCATCGCCAAGGGGGATTGGGTGCTCCTGGACATCTGGGCCAAGCCGCGGGGGAAGGACGCGGTGTACGCGGACATCACCTGGTGCGGGTTCGCGGGCAGGCGCGTGCCGCCCAGGTTTGAACGTGTTTTTCAGATCGTGCGGGAGGCCAGGGACCGGGCCCTGGGGCTTGTGCAAAGGTCTTTTGCGGCGGGAAAGCCGCTCCGAGGGTGGGAGGCGGACCGGGCGGCCCGTGGTTATATAGAACGGAAAGGCTACGGAAAATTTTTCATCCACCGGACCGGACATTCCATCGGCCTGGAGGACCACGGCAACGGCGCCAACCTGGACGGCCTGGAGACCAGGGAGACGCGGCGGCTCCTGCCCCGCACCCTGTTTTCCATCGAGCCGGGGATTTATCTGAAGGATTTCGGGGCCAGGAGCGAGATCAACGTGTTCGTGGACGGCCGGCAGGCCCTGGTGTCCGGGCAGCCGGTGCAACGAAGGGTGGTGCCGATCCTGGCCTAGCGGTGGGGAAAAGAGACGGCTTTGGGGCGGACCGCCTGCCTTAAGAGGGGGCGGTTTTTTGTTTTAACTTTGTTCCCGGCTCAGGTGGTGGCGGATGTCCTTGCCGACCACCATGAAGATCACGTCCTCCGCGATGTTCGTGGCGTGGTCGCCGATCCGTTCCATGTTGCGGGAGATCAGGATCAGGTCCACGAACTGCTTGGAGCGGGAGGGGTCCTTGCGGATCAGTTCGATCAGGTCTCCCAGGGCCTGGGCCTTGAGCCGGTCCTCCTCCTCGTCCTGGGCCAGCACGGACCGGGCGAGCTCGATGTCCTTGCGGGAGAAGGCGTCCAGGCTGTCCTTGAGCATCTTCTGCGAGATGGCCGCCATGCGGGGGATGATGTTGACCTCCGTCACCGGCGTTTCCTTGAAAAGGTGGTAGTAGCAGGTCTGGGCGATGTTGACGGCCTGGTCCGCGATGCGCTCCAGGTCGCTGTTGATCTTCATGGCCGCCGTGATGAGGCGCAGGTCCGCGGCCATGGGCTGGTGCAGGGCGATGAGCTTGATGCAGAGGTCGTCCACCTCCACGTGGAACTGGTTGACCTCCTTTTCCAGGGGGAAGACCTCCTGGGCCAGGTCCGGGCTCCGTTCCGCGAAGGCTTTGGCCGCTTTCTGGATCATCTCCTCCGCCAGGCCGCCCATCCGCAACAGGCGTTCCTTCAACAGCTTCAATCCCTCATCGAAATGACGTTCCATAGGCGTTTATCCGAACCTTCCTGTGATGTATTGTTCCGTCTGGGACTGCCGGGGAGCCGTGAAGATCTGCGTGGTTTCCCCAAACTCTACCAGTTCCCCCAATAAAAAGAAAGCGGTCAGGTCGGAGACCCGCGCGGCCTGCTGCATGTTGTGGGTGACGATCACGATGGCGTACTCTTTTTTGAGCCGGACCAGCATCTCCTCGATCCGCGCCGTGGCGATGGGGTCCAGGGCCGAGCAGGGCTCGTCCATCAGGAGCACCTCCGGCTCCACGGCCAGGAGGCGCGAGATGCAGAGCCGCTGCTGCTGCTCCGGGGAGAGGCCCAGGGCCGGGGCCGAGAGCCTGTCCTTGAGGTCGTCCCAGAGGTTCGTGGCCCTGAGGCTTTGCTCCACCTTTTCCGACAGCCTTTTTTTGTCCCTCAGCCCGTGGATGCGGGGCCCGTACGCCACGTTCTCGAACACGGAGATGGGGAAAGGGTTGGGCCGCTGGAACACCATGCCCACCTTCTTCCGGAGCGCGATGAGGTCCGTCCCCGGGGCGTAGATGTCCTCGCCCTCGAGCAGGACCCGGCCCGTGATGCGCACGCCGCGGATCAGGTCGTTCATGCGGTTCAGGGTCCGCAGCACGGTGGATTTGCCGCAGCCCGAGGGGCCGATGAAGGCGGTGATGGCGCGCGGCGGGATGGACACCTCCACGTCCTTGAGGGCGTGGAACGCCCCATAATGGAGGTTCAGGCCGTGGACCTCCATCTTGGGCGGGGCCGCGGGCGTCGCGTCCCGCGCCGCGGCGGCCGGTGTCGGCGGAAGGTCAGCCAAAGCGTCCGGAGACATAGTCCGCTGTCCGGGGATCCCGGGGATTGGTGAAGATTTGGGCGGTCTCTCCCGCCTCCACCAGCTCGCCCATCAGGAGGAAGGCGGTGCGGTCCGAGGTGCGGGAGGCCTGCTTGACGTTGTTGGTGACGAGCACGATGGACATGTCCTTTTTGAGGCCCTGGAGGGCCTCCTCGATCTTGGCCGTGGAAATGGGGTCCAGGCCCGAGCAGGGTTCGTCCAGGAGCAGCGCTTCGGGCCGCGCCATGAGGCTGCGCGCCAGGCACAGGCGCTGCTGCTGGCCGCCCGAGAGCTTTTGTCCCGATTCGTTCAGCCGGTCTTTGACCTCGTCCCAGAGGAAGGCCGCCCGCAGGCTCTTCTCGATCCGTTCGTCCACGTCGGGGGGAAGGCTCTTCTGGAACCGCAGGCCCAGGCACAGGTTGTCCCGGATGGACATGGGGAGCGGGGTCGGGACCGCGAACACCACGCCGATCCTGCGCCGCAGGGAGGCCAGGTCCTGGAGCGGATCCAAGACGTCGGAGCCGTCCAGGAGCACGCGGCCCCGCGCTTTCAGGCCCTCATCCAGGTCCACCAGGCGGTTGAGGCACCGGAGGAAGGTCGTTTTCCCGCTGCCGGCCGGCCCGATGACCGCCAGGATCTCGTTCTCCAGGAGAGAAAGCGTCAGCCCCTTCAGGATCGGGCCGCCGGGGCCCTCCACCCGCAGGTCCTCCACGCGCATCTTCTCCCGCACGGCGGTGTCCGCGGTCATTTGCCCCCCGTCAGGCGGCGCCGGATCTTCGAGCGCAGGACGATGGCCGCGAAGTTGAGGGTGAAGGTCAACATCAGCAGGACGAGGACCGTGGAATAGAGCAGGGGCAGGGTGGCGTCGATGTCCGGAGATTGGGTGGCCATGACGTACACGTGGTAGTTCAGCACCATGAACTGATGGTTGAGCCGGGTCGGCAGGTAGGGCAGGTAATAGGCCGCGCCGGTGAAGAGGATGGGGGCCACCTCCCCCGCGCCGCGGGAGACCGCCAGGATGGTGCCCGTCAGGATGCCGCTCACCGATTGGGGCAGGAGCACCCGCCGCACCATCTGCCACCGGGTGGCGCCCAGGGAATAGGCCACTTCCCGGTGGGCCCGCGGGACCACGCGCAGGGCCTCCTCCGTGGACACCACGACGGTGGGGAGGGTCAGGAGCGCCAGGGTGAGCGCCGCCCAGAGGATGGCCGGCTGGCCCAGGTACAGCTCGCCGCCGAAAAAGAACCGGTCGATGCCCTTGCCCATGAACTCGACGAAGAAGCCCAGCCCGAAGAGCCCGAACACGATGGCCGGCACGCCGGCCAGGTTCTGGATGGCCATGCGGACCAGGGACACCCAGCGGGAGCCGGAAGGCGCGTACTCCTGCAGATAGATGGCCGTGGCCACGCCCAAAGGCACCACCGCCACGGTCATGAGCACCACCAGGAAGAGGGTGCCGAAGAGGGCGGGGAAGATCCCGCCCTCGGTCATGCCCGCGCTGGGGGCGGTGGTCAGGAACTCCCAGGAAAAACGTTCGAGGCCCTTGAGGGCGATGTTCCCCAGGATCAGGACCACCATGAGGACGATGGAAAAACAGGCCAGCGCGGTGAGCGCGGTGAAGCCCAGGCTGATCAGGTTGATCCAGCGGCGGTTCATTTGGTCCCCGAGAGTTTTTCACGGAAGCGTTTCACGAACGCCTGCCCCGTGAGGTTGATGAGGAACGTGAATATGAAAAGCAGGACGCCCGTGAAAAAGAGCACGTGGTAGTGGGCGCCGCCCCGCATCACCTCGCCCATCTCCGCGGCGATGGTGGCGGACAGGCTGCGGAAGGGGTGGGCGGGGTTCCAGGAAAGCACGGCGGCGTTGCCGGAGGCCATGAGCACGATCATGGTCTCTCCGATGGCGCGGCCCAGGCCCAGGACGCAGGCGGCGAAGATGCCGGGGAAGGCCGCGGGCAGGACCACGCGCCAGGCCGTCTGCCACGCCGTGGCCCCCAGGGCGAAGGAGCCTTCCCGGTAGCTTTGCGGCACGGAGGAAAGGGCGTCCTCGGCCACGGTGTACACCACCGGGATCACGGCCAATCCCAAAGCGAGGCCGGTGGTGATGGTGTTCAGGCGAAAATCCAGCCTCAGAAAATCCTGCACGTAGGTGGCCATCACCATGAGGGCGAAGAACCCCAGCACCACGGACGGGATGCCGGCCAGGAGTTCAATGACCGGCTTGACGATTTCCCGGAGCCAGGGCGGCGAAAACTCGGACGTGAACACCGCCGCGCCCAGGGCCAGCGGAATGGCGAAGAGAAGCGAGACCAGGGTGACCTTGACGGTCCCGACGAAGAGGGGCAGCAGGGAATACTTGGGGACCTTGGAGATGGGCTGCCAGCGGAACTGTTTGGGCGCGCCGGGCTTGGGGGCCTGGGGCAGGAACAGCTTGGAAAGCGACGCCTCTTTCCGCGCGTGGGGGTCCGTGAGGACCGGCAGGGCCTCGCGGCCGATGAAAAGGAAGATGAGCACGAGCCCCACGATGGCCACCGCCGCGCTCGCGTGGATGGCCGCCTCGATCAATTTTTCGCCCAGGGTCTTGTGCATGGGATCAGCGCCGCATGGGGAAATAGCCCACTTTGTTCACGATCTCCTGGCCTTCCGGTCCCAGGACCCAGTCCGTGAACTTCTTGACTTCTCCCCGCGGCGTCCCGCGGGTGTAGAAGAAAAGCTCCCGGCTGACCGGGTATCGCCCGGACAGGATGTTGTCCTCGTTGGGGAGGACGGCGGGCGACGTTTCGTCCTTGCTCACGGCGCAGAACTTGATCCCCTTGGCGTACGCGGAGCCGCCGTATCCGATGCTGTGGGGGTCCCGCGCCACCGCGTTGGCCACGGCGGCGGTGCCGGGCAGGCTCATGGCGAAGGGGGAGAAGTCCTCGTCTTTCAGCACGTACTCCAGGAAGAACATGTAGGTGCCGGAGTTGTTCTCTCGGGAATAAAGGATGATGCGTTTGTCCGGTCCGCCCACTTCGCTCCACCGGGTGATGAGGCCCAGATAGATGCTCTTGATCTGGGCCATGGTCAGGCGCTCAACGGGGTTCGCCTCGTTCAGGTAGATGGTGACCCCGTCCCGCGCCACGGGGATCTCCACCGGGGCCTCGCCTTGTCGCTGACGGTGGGCTTCGATCTCCTCGGCTTTCATGGACCGGCTGGCGGCGCAGATGTCCGTCGAGCCCGTGATGAGGGCCGTGATCCCGGTGCCGGAGCCGCCGCCCGTGACCTGCACCACCAGGCCCGGGTTCCGGGCCATATAGGCCTCGGCCCACCGCTGGTTCAGGATGACCATGGTGTCGGAGCCCTTGATGGTGATGGTTTGCGCCCCCTGCAAGGGGAGGGCGGCGTTCAACAGGGGGGCCAGCAGAAAAGAGAGTTTGCGGATCTTCACGGACACAACGGTATCTTTCCCGTGTGACGTTTGCGTGACGTTTGGGTAAAGTGTTTTTGACGGGGGGTCAGGCGGGGAAGGCGACGGAAAATTCGGAGCCCCGGCCGGGCGCGCTTTCCGCGCGCACGGTGCCGCCGCGGCTTTCCACGATGTTCTTCACGATGGAGAGCCCCAGGCCCGTGCCTCCCAGGTCCCGGGAGCGGCCCTTGTCCACCCGGTAGAAGCGTTCGAAGATCCGGGGCAGGTCCCGGGCCGGGATGCCCATGCCCGTGTCCTTGACGGACAGGACCAGGCCGCCGCCCTCGCGCCGGGCGGACAGCACGACCTGCCCGTCGGGACGGTTGTACTTGATGGCGTTGTCCAAGAGGTTCATGAGGACCTGGGCCAGCTCGTCTTCGCTGAGGGGGACGTCCGCGTCTCCGGCCGGCCAGTCGGTTTTGAGGGCCACGCGGCTTTTGACGGCCATGGGCTCCAGGGACCGCAGGACCTTTTCCGCGGCGGCCCGCAGGGGGGTCCGGACCCCGGCCAACGGTTTTTGTTTCTCCAGGCGCGACAGGACCAGGAGGTCGTCGATGAGGCGCTGCAGCCGGTCCACCTGGTTCTGCGCGGTTTGGAGGAACTCGCGGGCGTGCTCCCGGTCGTCCAGGGCGCCCTCCAGGAGGGTTTCCAGCGCGGCCCGCAGCGCGGTGAGGGGCGTCCGCAGTTCGTGGGACACGTTGGCCACGAAATCTTTCCGCAAGTTTTCCAGCCGCCGGACCCGGGACAGGTCGTTGAAGGCCAGCACCGCTCCGTCGGGGCGCCCGTCCTTCAGGAGGGCGCGGCCGCGGACCTGCCAGACGGCCTCCGCCGGGCCGGGCAGGGGGATTTCACGCGACTGCTCGCGGCCGTCGCGGAGGACTTGGTCCACCAGGTCCAGGACGTCCCTGTGCCGCAGGGCTTCCCACAGCGGCAGCCCCGCCGCCTCTTTCCAGGAACGGTTCAGCAGGGGCTCCGTGCCCTGGTTGCAGAACAGGATGCGTTTTTTGCGGTCCACGGCCAGGAGTCCCTGGTCCAGCCCCAGGAAGATGGATTCCCAGGGCGGGACCGGAGCGGTGGGGTCGGCGGGCGCGGGCGGGGGCGAAGGGGAGGGGTCGGCGCTTCGGCCGATGCGGAACTCAAACCCGGCCAGGCGCCACTTCATCCCATCACCCGCCTTTCCGCCAGCGGCGGAACCTGTGGTTCCGAGACGGGTGATGGGATCACCCCATCACCCGCCTTTCCGTCAATGGCGGAACCTGCGGTTCCGAGGCAGGTGATGAGGGTCATTTCGCGATGAAGCGGTACCCGATGTTCTTGACGGTCGTCACCCGTTTTTTCTCCGGGCCCAGCTTGCCGCGCAGGCGCGCCATGTGCTGGTCCACGGTGCGGGTGTCGATGTCCGCGGCCCGGTCGTAGCCCCAGACCTTTTCCAGCAGGTCCTCCCTCGTGAGGGCCTTGCCGCGGGCCAGCCAGAGGACCTTGAGCAGCTCGAACTCCTTGGACGTCAGGCCGACCGGTTTCTTGTTGACCCGGACTTCGTAGGTTTCGGTGTTCATCTCCAGGCCCCCCGCGGTCAGGGCGGAGGCGGGCGTCTCCTCCCAGGCGGTGCGGCGGAGCAGCGTTTTGACGCGGGTGACCACTTCTTTGACGGAAAAGGGCTTGGTCACGTAGTCGTCCGCCCCCATCTCCAGGCCCACGATCTTGTCCACCTCCGCGTTCTTGGCCGTCAGCATGAGGATGGGGATCTTTTTGTCGTCGCCCCGGATCAGGCGGCAGACTTCCAGGCCGTCCACCTTGGGCAGCATGAGGTCCAGGAGCACCAGACGGGGTTTTTCCCGGCGGAAAAGGCCCACCGCCTCCTCCCCGTCGTTGGCGGACAGGACGAGATAGCCTTCTTTCTCCAGGTTGTACTTCAAAAGCTTGGAGATGTCCTTTTCGTCCTCAACGACCAAAACCTTGGCCTTCGACATTTTTGGCCTCTCTTTTCTAAAGACGGCGCAACAGCGACCGCACGCGCGCCACCAGTTCCTTGGAGCCGCAGGGCTTGGCCATGTATCCGTCCGCGCCGGCCTTGAGACCGGCCACGGTGTTGACCTGGGCCTTCTGTCCCGTGAGCATGAGGATCAGGACCCGCTTGTCCCGCCGCCGCACTTCCTGGCAGACCTCCAGGCCGTCCTTGAGGGGCATGGCGACGTCCAGGATCATAAGGTCGGGCTGGATCGTCCGGTGCGCCTCCACCGCGGCCTGGCCGTCGTGCACGGTGGACACGGAATAGCCTTCCTTCGCGAGGATTTCCCGCAACAGGTCCGTCATGTCGCGGTCGTCGTCCGCGATGAGAATTTTGGCGGAGCCCGGGGATTTTTCCACGGGCGCGTCTAGGCGAGGGCCCGACGGCCTTCCAGGGCCCGGGCCAGGGTGAACTCGTCCGCGTATTGGATCACGCTTCCGGCGGGCAGGCCGTACGCCAGGCGCGTGACCGAGACGCCCAGGGGCTTGAGCAGGTCCACCAGGTACGTGGCCGTGGTCTCTCCCTCGGCCGTGGGGTTGGTGGCCAGGATCACCTCCTGGACTTCCCCGGCGCGGAGCCGTTCCAAGAGGGCGTCGATGCGCAAATCCTGGGGGCCGACGCCGTCCAGCGCGGAAAGCGCCCCGCCCAGGACGTGGTACCGTCCGTGGAAGGCGCGGCTTCTTTCCAGGGCCTGCAGGTCTCCCACCTCCTCCACCACGCAGAGGGTGCGGGCGTCCCGCTGGGAGTCTTGGCAGCGGGCGCAAGGCGGCGCGTCGTCGCCTTCCGCTTCCATGAAATCTCCGCACAGGCGGCAGCGGGTCAGCCTTTGCCGGGCCTCCTCCAGCCGCAGGATCAGGGATTGGGTCTCTTCCGGCCGGCGCAGGAGGTGGAGGGCCAGCCGCTCCGCCATCTTGGGACCGACGCCGGGCAGGCGCAGGATGGCGGACACCAGGTTGTTCCAGGCGCGGGTCATCCCTGCGTCTCGATCTTCCGGAGCTTGCCCCGGAATTTTTCCAAAACTTTCTTAAGGCCCGGGTCCAGCTCGCCCGATTTGGCGGCGTCCGCTTCCGCGCCGTTCTCGTCCGAGCCGTTGGAGGCCGGCGTCCGGGACGGGGTTTCGGGCTCTTCCTCGGATGCGGCGGCGTCCTCCACCTCGACCTCTTCGGTGTCCGCGGACAAGGGAGGGGGCGGCGGGGGGGGCGGCGCGGCGGCGGGGTCCTGCGCCGGGGCCGGCGCCGCCGGCGCCAGGACGCATTCCAGGTGGAACGCGGCGGCCAGGTGTTTCCCCAAAATGTCCTTGATCAGGCCCTGTTGGGACAGGACCTGCAGGCGTTGGAAGTCCTGCTGGCAGACCACGGCGAGCACGTTGTTGGGACGGACCTCCCACCGGGCGTTCAGGAGGAAGCTTTCCAGGGAAGGCTTGCGCCGGCCGACCTCCTCAAGCAGGCGCACCCAGGCCGTGCGCACCTGGTCGGGACGGAGCAGGGCGCCGTCCGGGAGGGGCGCCGCCGGAGACGCCGCGCCGTTGGGCGGCGCCGGCGGGACGCGGACGACGGGCGGCGGGGCGGCGGGCGGAACGGGAGAAGGAGCGGCGTCGGGGGCGGGCTCGGGCCGCCTCTCCGCGGCCCCGGGTTCCTCCTCCGCGGTCAGGTCAGGCTTTTTTTTTAGCGGGGGAGCGGCCGGGGCCCCGGACTGAAGGCGTTGTTCCAGCGCCTCCAGCCGGTCCAGCAGGTCGTCCAGGGCGAGCGTTTTTTTGGACAGGTCCAGGCAGGCCAGCTCGAAGGTCACGCGGGGCGACTCGCTGCGGCGCATCTGTTCCACGCACTTGGAGAGGACCTGCAGATGGCGTTCCAGGTCCTCCAGGCTGTACGCGGCGGCCTCCGCCTTCAGGCCCTGGTCGCCGGCCAGGCGGGGGCTGTCCACGCCGTTTTTGACCAGCAGGAGCTCGTGGCGATGCTCCAGCAGGTCCTGGGCCATTTGGAAGAGGTCGAAGCCGTCCTCCACGGCTTTTTGCACGGCCCGGAGGGTCTTTTCGGGCGAGCCTTCCCGCAGCACCGCGGAGAAGTTGAGGACCGTCTCCCGGGGCAGGAGCCCCAGCAGGGAGCGGATCACCTGGGCGGACACCCCTTCGGGGGAATAGGCGATGACCTGGTCCAAAAGGGACAACGCGTCCCGCAGGGAGCCGTGGGCGGCGCGGGCCACGTCCGCCAGCGCCTCCCCGTCCACGGAAAGCTTTTCGGCCTTCACGATCTTTTCCAGTTGTTTCCGGATCTCGGCCTGGGAGATGGACCGCAGCTGGAACCGCTGGCACCGGGAGAGGATGGTGGGGGGGATCTTTTGCGCTTCGGTGGTGGCCATCATGAACACGGCGTGGGGCGGGGGCTCTTCCAGCGTCTTCAGGAGGGCGTTGAAGCCCGCCTCCGTGATTTGGTGGGCCTCGTCGATGATGTAGATGCGGTGGCGGCTGCGGGCCGGGGCGTATTTGACGGTGTCCCGCAGCTCGCGGATCTGGTCGATGCCGCGGTTGGAGGCGCCGTCGATCTCCAGCACGTCGTCGGGCGAGGCGCCGGAGGCGATTTCCCGGCACTGGGGGCATTGGCCGCAGGGCGCGGGCGTGGGGCCCTTGGCGCAGTTCAGCGCCTTGGCCAGGATGCGCGCCGTGGTGGTCTTGCCGCAGCCGCGCGGCCCCGAGAACACGTACGCGTGGGCCAGCCGTTGGGCCTTGAGCGCGTTGACCAGGGTGGTGGTGACGTGCTCCTGGCCCACGAGTTCTTCGAAGGTCTGGGGACGATATTTGCGCGCCAGGACGAGATAGGACATTGAGATTCTCTCAGGAGGAAGGGACGCAGGCCAGTTTACCAGATGCCGGCGGTGGCGTCAAACCGCCGACGGCAAATCCCGTCAGGCGCGGTATTTTTTGTGGTCCCGGTTGTAAACGAAGAGGTCGAACCAGACCAGGAAGATGAGGATGCACCAGAGGGCCCGGCCGTTGTCCCGCCGGAAGGCCAGGTGCTCCCGCCAGAGGGCCTCCACCGCGGCGTGGTCCAGCAGGCCGCTCCTTTCCACGCTCTCCCGGGAGAAATATCGCTCGGCCGCGGCGCGGAAATCCTTGAGGAACCAGAGCGAGTGGGGCATCTCCAGCCCCATGTTTTTCCGCCTCAAAATCCCGTCCGGCATGACGTGCCGCATGGCCTGTTTTTGGATGTACCTCCGCTGGAAGCCCTTGATCCGCAGGGAGGACGGGATGCGGCCCACGAACTCCACCAGCAGACGGTCCATGTAGGGAAAGCGGGCCTCCACGGAGTGGGCCATGAACATGCGGTCGTTCTTCACCATCAGGTCGTCGATGAAGTAGTACTTCATGTCCACGTACGAAATCCTGTTCAGCTCGTCCTCGAAGGGGAGGCTGTCGAACATTTCGCGGAAGAGCCTGTCCGTGCGGGGGAAGTCCGAGCGGCGGAGGAGCCGTTTTTTTTCCTCCTCCGTGAGCACGTGCCGCCAGAACAGGTGGGCCTCCGGCGCGTCCCGCTCCGCCCCCTCGGTGAAGCGTTTGGCCACGAAGTCCAGGCTCAGTTTCTTGTGGGACACGGGCAGCCGGCGGGCCGCGGCCGCGGCGAGTTTCCGCAGGGGGGCCGGCACCCAGCGCCGGTACAGCTTCCGCGCCTTGAAGGCGCCGTGGGTCTCATACGCGTTGAAGACCTCGTCCCCTCCCTCGCCGGAGAGCAGCACCTTGACGTATTTCTTCGCCTCCCGGGCCAGCAGGTAGTTGGGCACGGCGGCACCGTCGCCCGTGGGTTCGTCCATGTACGCCATGTGCCGGACCAGGTGCTCCAGGACGTCGGAAGGGTTGACGGCGATCTCGTGGTGGATGGGCTTGAACCGGTCCGCCAGGAGGCGCTGGTACCGGGATTCGTCGAAGCTGGGCTCGTTCATCTTGATGGAGAAGGTGTGGATGCCTTGGGCCGCGCCCAGCTCGTGGGTCAGTCCCAGGATGGCGCCGGTGTCGAACCCGCCGGAAAGCGTCAGGCCCAGGGGCGCGTCCGAGATGAGGTTCCGCCGCACCGCGTCCAGCATCCGGTCGTGCAGGGCGCGGGCCGTTTCCTCCTCCCGCAAGGAGGGGTCCGGCGCGAAATGGACGCGGTAGTACTCCCTCTCCGAGACGGTCCCCTTGGCCGTGTCCACCTCCAGGAGGTGCCCGCCCAGGACTTCCCGGATTTTCTCGAACGGCGTGCGTCGGCCCGGGATGTACGCCAGGGACAGGTAGTCGTACAGGGCCTGGTGGTCCAGCTTCTCGTCGAAGCCCGGCAGGTCCAGGAAGGCCTTGATCTCGGAGGCGAAATAGAGCCGGTCCCCGCGGGCCATGGTGAAGAGGGGCCGCGTGCCGTAGAAGTCCCGCACCACGTACGCCTTGCCGATCCGCTTGTCGTACAGGCAGAAGGCGAACATGCCGGAGAGGTGCCTCAGGAAATCGATGCCCAGCTCCTCGTACAGGTGGAGAAGCACCTCGGTGTCGGAGGTGGAATGGAACCGGTACTTCTCCTCCAGGCGGAACTGGGCCTTCAGTTCCCGGAAGTTCGTCACCTCCCCGTTGTACGCGATCCACACCGTCCGGCCGTCGTTGCCCATGGGCAGGTTGCCGTTGTCCGTGAGGTCCAGGATGGTCAGGCGCGTGTTGCCCAGGGCCGCGCGCTCGTCGTGCCAGGCCCCTTCGCTGTCCGGGCCCCTGTGCCGCAGGGACGCGGTCATGTTCCGCACGTTCCGGAGGTCGTCCTCCGTGATGTTCGACTTCAGGCTCAGGACGCCGGCGACGCCGCACATGTTCCGGGCTTAGGCGGGGGACAAGGAGCGGTTCAGAAGGTCCAGGTCGTGGGGAGCGAGCCTCAGGTCCGCCGCGGCCGCGGAAGACGTCGCGCTGGCCACGCGGCTGGCGCCGGGGATGGGGATCACCACGGGGGACAGGGCCAGGAGCCAGGCCAGACAGACCTGGTACGGGGTGGCGTCGTGCCGGTCCGCGATCATTTTGAGGGTGGGGTTGTCCTGGGTCCGCGCGTGGTTTCGGTGGCCGCCCACCGTGCTGTAGGGCAGGAACGCGATGCCGCGGGCCTCGCAGTGCGCCACCACGCCCTCCGATACGGCTTTCCTATCGAAGACGTTGCAGGCGTTCTGAACGCTGGCGATGGGAACGATCTTTTCCGCCTGTTTGACGTGCTTCACGTCCACGTTGGAAAGGCCCACGTTTTGGATTTTGCCCTTCTTCTTCAGGTCCGCCAGCGCGCCCACGCTGTCCGTGAAAGGGACTTTTTCGTCCGGCGCGTGGTACTGGTATAAAGCGATGCTGTCCACGCCCAGGGCTTTGAGGCTCTTGTCGCAGGCGGCCTTCAGGTGCTTGGGGTCGCCGTTCCGCACCCAGTCCCCGCCCGGCCTCTCCAACCCGCCTTTGGTGGCCACCACCACGCGGTCCCGCCGGCCTTTCCATTTTTTCAGGGCCTTGGCGATGAGGCGTTCGTTGTGGCCGATGTCCTTTTCGCCCAGGCAGTACACGTCCGCGGTGTCGATGAGGGTCATGCCCAGGTCCAGGGCCGCGTGGATGATCCGGATGGCGTCCTTCTCTTCCGGCCGCCCGGCCACGGACAAAGGCATGGCCCCCAGCCCGATGCAACCCACGTTCAGGCCCGAATTTCCCAAAGGTCGCGTGTGCATGAATTTTCAGGATAGCCCCTGCGGGGGTTGGTTGTCAACGGGCCCAGGGCCCCTTTCGAGGAAGAAAAAGCGCCACAAGGCTGAAACGGGTTTTGGAAAAGGAAGGACGAAGGTGTTGCCGGAGATTTGCGGCTACTCGAAACTGCAGAGGTATTCGCAGAGGCCTTGTTGGACGGAGATTTCAAAAGAGGATTTGCCCGGCACGTTGAAGGTCTGCCCCGCGGCGTAGGGTTTCCACGCGGTTTCGCCGGCCTGCTTGACCTTGCAGTCGCCGGCGATGATGTCCATGCGCTCCGGCACGTCCGTGTTGAACTTGTAAGTGCCCGGCCGGATGAGGCCCACGGTCTGCTTCTTGCCGTCCTTGTGCAGGAGGGTGTGGCTCACCACCCCGCCGTCGAAATAGACGTTGGCCTTGAGCTTGACGGAGACGCCGGAAATGTTTTCGGGGAGGGGCAAGGGAAGGTCAGCGTTTCTTGAAGATGTTCTTCAAATCCGGCACTTTGGGCTTTTCGCCTGAATCCCCCG
>CAZAEL010000036.1:1556-23130 GCA_964484135.1 uncultured Elusimicrobia bacterium | reverse complement strand
TGGCCCCTTTTTTGTTCCCTCCGCCCGCTCCCCGCTTAAGGCCCCGTCGGAAAACGGCGGGAAAAACCGCTTCCCGCCCCCGCCCGGAAAAAATCCGAAATTATTTAAAAAAACACTTGACATCAAAAAAGGCGGTTGGTATATTTAAGGCACAGTGGTGAAAAGTGGGGAACAGTGGTGAATAGTGTAGGATTGTGGGGGAAAGAAAAAAATGTTTTTGGGCGGCGAGTATCGGCACGCGCTGGATGGGAAACGCCGCGTCTTTCTTCCGGCTCGGCTGAGAGGCTCTCAAAGGCGTTTTGTTCTGACGCGGGGTTTGGAAGGGTGTCTGTCGCTCTATACGGAGGCCGCATGGAAAAAGCTGCTCGAGAAGTTGCAAGGCTTGCCGGTCGCCAACAAGACGCAGGCGCGGGCGTTCAAACGACTTTTGATTTCTGGAGCGACGCTGTCGGACGTGGATGGACAGGGGCGCCTCTTGGTCCCCGAATCGCTCGGGCAATACGCCGGCATCCGAAAAGAGGTCATGATCATCGGGATGGACACCCACATCGAGATTTGGTCCTTGGAGCGCTGGAAAGGCTACCGGCGGTCCGCTGAGCGCGAGGCGTCGCGCATCGCGGAGCAGATTGATTTGTAGCAGAAACAGGCGGCCGTCTCGCCGCGTCGCGTCGATGGCCCGGTTCTTTGACTGATCCTTTCGTCCATGCCCCGGTCCTGCTCGGGCCGGCGGTGGAGGCCCTCCGGCCCCGGTCCGGGGGGGTCTATCTGGACGCCACCGTGGGGCTGGGCGGCCATGCCGCCGAAATCCTCCGGTTGAGCGCGCCGGACGGGCGTTTGTGGGGGATGGACCGGGACGGAGAGGCCCTGGCGCGGGCCGCCGAACGGCTGTCGGTCTTCGGCGGGCGCGTGCGCCTGGTCCACGGGAACTTCGCCAGGCTGGATGAGCGGTTGCCGTCCTTGAGGGAGGAAAAGCTGGACGGCATCCTGGCCGATCTGGGCGTTTCGTCCCTGCAGCTGGACGACCCGGCGCGCGGCTTCAGCTTCCAGCGGGAGGGGCCCCTGGACATGCGGATGGACCGTTCCCAGGGGGAAACCGCCCTGAGCTACCTGCAGAGGGCGCTTCCGGAGGAACTGGCGGAACGGTTGTCCGAGGCGGGGGAGGGACGTCAGGCCAAAAGGCTGGCCCGTTTCCTCCTGGAAGGCGCGGGGCAGTGGCGCACCACCGCGGACCTGGAGCGCGGTCTGGAAAAAGTCCTTCCCCGGTGGGGCGCGACCCACCCGGCCACGCGGGTCTTCCTGGCCCTTCGCCTGGCCGTGAACCGGGAGATGGAGTCGTTGAGAGAATTTTTGGGCAAGGCGCCCCTGTTCCTGAAGCCCGGCGGAAGGCTGGCGGTCATCTCCTTCCATTCCACGGAGGACAGGATCGTCAAGCGGGCGGCGGAGGGCGCGGCGTGGAAGCGCATGCGGGCCGTGACGCGGTCCCCGGTCGCGCCGGGCCCGGAGGAGTTGGAGCGGAACCCCCGCAGTCGCAGCGCGAAGCTGCGGGTCTTCGAGAAGGAAGGCTGAGGGGGCCCGGAAAAAGATTTTAAGGATCGGCGGTGTGGGTGTCTTACTCGGCGGGACACCCACCCCCCTTTGAAGGAAGCGGCCCTTCGGTCATGGAGACCGGGGGCGGAGGTTGACGAAGGACCGAGGCGGCGGGCCGTGCGCCCGCGCGGAGAGACCCGTCACAGGGGGAGGAACGAATGGTTCCGCGGCCGGACCACGGGGCGAGCCCGTGGGTTCATGGCGCGGTGGAAGATTTCGGGCGGGGGAGACCGTCCCCCGCTTCACGGGCCTGGAGGGAGCGGTTTCGCTCTCGCAAGGGATGCGGGGCGGACGTCTTCAGGAAGGACATGTCCATTGAATTTGGGGGTATGGGTGTCTTACTCGGCGGGACACCCGCCCTTTTGACATCACGAACGACAACCCAGGATGGCGAGGGGGAAGATACGTCTTCCCCCTCGCCCATCCTGATTGGCCGCTGTCGCCGGTCATCGTCGGAACCTTCCCCCCGTCCCTCCTTTTTCGGAGACGTCCTCGACATTCTGGAGAACCGATGTTTCCGTTCCCCCTGACCTGGAAACGGCTGTCCCTGTTCGCGACCACCGGCGTGAGCGCGGCGGTCCTGTTCCTGCTGACCACGGCCTGGTTCCAGATCCAGGCGGTGCGGTGGGGTTACAGGACCCAGGAACTCCGCCAGAAGCTGGACGATCTGGAAAAAACGGAGCAGGTCCTGGACCAGCGCCTTCAGAAGAGCCTTTCCCTTTCCCGTCTGGACGATTTGGGGAAAAACCGTTTCCGCCTCGGCGTGCCGGACCCTTCCCAGATCGTCCTCCTGCCCGAGAATTGAGACCGCGCTGAGCTTCCCATGAAGACCGCTCCGGAACGCCCTCGCAGCCTGCCCTTGTTACTAGAAGTGCCCAATCGTTTCTTATGAAATACCGTTTCCGTTTGGTCCAGTTCCTCCTGTTTTTGGGCTTCGGTCTGGTCCTCTCGAGGCTGGCTTACCTGCAGTTGTGGCGGCACCGGGAGCTTCTGGCGCGGGCGGAGAGCCAGTCGCAGCGCTGGGTGGTGGAGGCGCCCCGCCGCGGCCCCATCCTGGACCGGGAGGGCCGGGTGCTGGCGGAGTCGGCGCGCGTGGGGTCCTGCTACGCGGACCCCACCCTCCTGCGGCATCCGGAGTCCGCGGCGGAACGCCTCTCCCCTTTGTTGGGGATTTCGGCCCGCGAGTTGGCGGAAAAAATCCGGCGCGCCCCCGGTTCCTTCCTGTGGCTGAAACGCTTCCTGCCGGTGGAAAACGCCCGGGCCGTGGAAAAGGCCAACCTGCTGGGGATCGGCGTGAAGTGGGAGTACCGCCGTTTTTACCCCAACGGCGGGATGGCCACCCCCCTTCTCGGATACGTGGGCAACGAGGGCCGCGGCCTGTCCGGGCTGGAGCAGATGTTCGACGGCTGGCTGACGGATCCCCGTCCCGCCCGTCGTTCCCTGCGGGACGGCAAGGGCGCGGGCGTCAGCCTGGCGTCCGCTCCCGCGGAAGAGGGGGAAGGAAGCTGGCTGCGGTTGACCCTGGACCGGACCCTGCAGTACATGGCGGAACGGGAGCTGGAATGGGGCCTGAAACGGTCCCGCGCCAAGGCCGGGCTGATCCTGGTCCAGGACCCCTGGACCGGCGAGATTTTGGCCGTGGCCAGCGGTCCCCGCGCGCTCGACGGCGAGGACGCGCCTTCCCATCCCGCCGATTTGTCCATCCCTTTCGCGCAGTGGGTGTTCGAGCCGGGCTCCACCTTCAAGATCGTGGCCGCGGCCGCGGCCCTGGAGGAGAAGGCGGTTCGGGCGGAGGAGACTTTTGATTGCGAGAACGGGGATTGGGCCTACGCCGACATCCGCATCCACGACCACACCAAGGAGAACGTGTTGACCTTCGCCCAGGTGATGGAGAGGTCCTCCAACATCGGCTTCGCCAAGGTGAGCCTGCGCTTGGGCAAGGAGAAGTTTTACAGGTATGTGCGCGCCTTCGGGTTCGGTTCCTTCACGGGCTCCGAGATTCCGGGGGAGAGCGCGGGGCTCGTGCGTCCCCTGTGGCGGTGGAGCGGGGTGACGCTGCCGGTCATGAGCTTCGGCCAGGAGGTGGGGGTGACCGCCCTGCAGCTGGCGGGCGCGTACAGCGCGGTGGCCAACGGGGGGACGCTTTTGGAGCCCCGGTTGTTGAAGGAGGCGCGGAGCTCCTCCGGGGAGACGCGGTCCTGGCCGCCGTCCACCGCGGTGCGCCGGGTGATGTCCCCCGGCACGTCGGAGACGCTCAAGAAGATGCTGCAGGGCGTGGTGACGCGGGGCACGGGGCACGACGCCCTCCTGGAGGGCTGGACCGTGGCCGGCAAGACCGGCACCGCCCAGAAGGTGGACCCGAAGACGGGCCGGTACTCGCCGGACCGTTTCATCGCGTCCTTTTGCGGCTTCGTGCCGGCGGGGCAGCCGCGCCTGACCATCGTGGTGGTGTACGACGAGCCCCAGGGCGTCTCCTGGGGGGGATACAACGCGGGGCCCGTTTTCCGGAACGTGGCCTGGCACGCCATGACCTACCTGGGGGTTCCCTCCGACCGCGGGGACATGCGTCTGGCCAGCCGGCGCGGAAAGGCGGTCGGACGCCCCTTATGAACTTCAAGGCCCTTTTGGAAGGCATCGCCTGTCAATGGACGGGGCCCGCGGCGGACGCCGCGGTCCAGGGGATTTGCACCGATTCCCGCCGCGTCCGGCCGGGGGATCTCTTCGTGGCCTTGAAGGGGCAAAAACAGGACGGACACGACCACGCCGAAGCGGTGGTCCGGGCCGGGGCCGCCGCGGTCCTGGCGGAACGCCCCCTGCCCCTTCCCGTCCCCGTGGCCGTGGTCCCCTCCACCCTGGAGGCGCTTTCTCCCGTCGCCGCCCGGTTTTACGGGCATCCGTCGCGGGCCCTGAACGTGGTGGGCGTGACCGGGACCAACGGCAAGACCACCGTCACGTACCTCTTGGAAAGCATTTTTCGCGAAGCGGGGTTCCCGCCGGGCGTCATGGGCACCGTGGAGTACCGCTGGGCGGACCGGAAGGAGCCCGCGCCCAACACCACGCCGCTGTCCGCCGACGTGCAGAGGATCCTGGCCCGGATGAGGGACGAGGGGGTCACGCACGTGGCCATGGAGGTGTCCAGCCACGCCCTGTCCCTGCGGCGGGTGGAGGACGTGTCCTTCGCCGCGGCCGTGTTCACCAACCTCACCCGGGACCACCTGGATTTTCACAAGGACATGGAAAGCTACTTCGAGGCCAAGGCCAGGCTCTTCGACCTGTTGGCCGACTCGCCCCCGGGTCCGACGGGCGCCCGCCGCCGATGTGCTATAATCAACCGGGACGATGCCTGGTCGGAAAAGCTGCTGGCGCGCCTCCGGACCGAGGCCTTGACCTACGGGCTGGGACCCTCCGCCCAGCTGACGGCCTCCGACCTCTCCCTGACCGCCGACAAGACCGAATTCCTGCTCCGCACGCCGCAGGGGTCCTTCCCCTGCCGGATCGGCCTGGTGGGCCGGCACAACGTGTACAACGCCCTGGCGGCCGGCGGCGCGGCCCTGGCCCTGGGCGTTCCCCAGGAGACGGTGCGGCGGGGCCTGGAGGGGTTGAAGGGCGTGCCGGGACGCCTGGAAAAAGTGGAGGGGGCCCGTCCCCTTCCGTTCAGCGTGTTCGTGGATTACGCCCACACGGACGACGCCCTGAAGAACGTGCTGGGCGCGCTCCGCCCGCTGACCCAGGGGAGGTTGATCACCGTGTTCGGCTGCGGCGGGGACCGGGACAGGACCAAGAGGCCCCTCATGGGAGAGGTGGCGGTGAAGCTTTCCGACCGCGTGATCGTGACGTCCGACAACCCGCGCTCCGAGGACCCGGCGCGGATCGCCCTGGACATCGAGGTGGGCATCCGCCGCGCCGGCGCCTCCCACTACGAGATCGTGGCGGACCGGGCCGAGGCCATCGCCAGGGCCCTGAAATCGGCGCGGCCCGGGGACGTGGTCCTTTTGGCGGGAAAGGGCCATGAGACCTACCAGATTTTCAAAGACCGCACCGTGCATTTCGACGACCGGGAAACGGCGCGGGCGCTTTTGTCGGAGATGGGATGACCTTTCCTTTTACCTTCGCGGAACTGGCCTCGGTGACGGGCGGCCGCCTGTCGGGCGGCGATCCGTCCGCCAGGCCGGCCCGCCTGGTCGTCGATTCCCGGTCCGTCCGGAAGGGCGACTGTTTCGTCGCCCTCAAGGGCGGGGTCCGGGACGGACATTCTTTCGTGAAAGACGCCCTGACCAGGGGCGCGGCGGGTTTGGTGGTGTCCGACGCGGTCGCGGGGTCGCCTCCGGAGGTCGCTTGTCTGCGGGTGCCCGACACCTTGAAGGCCCTGCAGCAGGCGGGCCAGGCCCGTCGCCGGCGTTCTTCGGTGCGCGTGACCGGGATCACGGGCAGCAACGGCAAGACCACCACCAAGGAGATGTTGGCGCACGTCCTGGCCGCGTCCGGGCGCCGGGTGCTGGCCACGCGCGGCAATTTGAACAGCCAGATCGGCCTGCCGCTCATGCTTTTGGAGCTGGAGGAAGGGCACACCCACGCGGTCCTGGAGATGGGCGCCTCGCAAAAAGGGGAGATCGCGCGCCTGGCGTCCCTGGCGGAGCCCGGCGTGGGCGTGATCACCAACGTGGGCCAGGCCCACCTGGAATTCTTCGGCAGCCTGGAAGGCGTCCTGGAGGCCAAGTGGGAACTGGCCGCGTTCCTGCCCAAGGAGGGGCTGGCGATCCTCAACGCGGACGATCCCCGCCTCATGGCCCGCGGGGGGCGGCTGGCCTGCTCCGTCGCGACCTTCGGGTTCTCGGAGAGGGCGGACGTGCGGGCGGAGAACGTCCGGCAGGACCCGGAGACGGTTTTCGATCTGATGGTGGGGGGGGTCCGGCGCGAGACGCGGCTGCCGGTGCCCGGCCTGTTCAACGTGTCCAACGCCCTGGCCGCGGCCGCGGTGGCGGCCTGGGAAGGGATCCCGGTGGACGCCATCGTGCAGGGCCTGGCGAGCTTCGTCCCGCCGCCCCTGCGGATGCAGGTCCGGGAACGGGGGGACGGCGTGCTCTTTTTGCTGGACGCGTACAACGCCAACCCCAGCTCCATGTCGGCCTCCCTGGACAGCTTTGCGCGCGCTTATTCCGGCCGCCGCAAGGTCGCGGTCCTGGGGAGCATGAAGGAGCTGGGGCCCGCGACGCAGGCGGAACACGCTCTTTTGGGAGAACGTCTGGCGTCGCTGGCCCTGGACGGCGTTTACTTTTTGGGCGGTGAAGGGGCCTGGGTGAGGGAAGGGTTTTCCAAGGCGGGCGGGCGGGGCTCCTTCGAGGCCTTCGAGACCCACGAGGCCCTGCGGGCGGCCCTGGAAAAGGCGCTGGCGCCCGGGACGGCCGTGCTCTTCAAGGCGTCCCGCGGCGTTCAGTTGGAAAAGGTGTTTGAACCTCTTTTGCAGGAGAAAGGCTGACCCGTGCTCTATTTCCTCTCCGAATTAAAGTCCCTGTTCTTCCCGTTCAACCTCTTTCAGTACATCACTTTCCGAGCGGGGGGGGCTTTTCTCACGGCCTTGATCCTGTGGCTGGTCTTGGGCAAACCCTTCATCGCCCTCTTGAACCGTCTCCGCGTCCAGCAGTCCATCCGGGAATACGGCCCGCCCACGCACATGGCCAAGTCCGGGACGCCCACCATGGGCGGCCTCCTCATCCTGATCACCATGGCGGTGTCCACCCTGCTGTGGGCCCGCCTGAACAACCGGTTCATCTGGCTGACCTTGATTTCCGCCGTGTACCTGGGCCTGCTGGGGCTTTTGGACGACTACCGCAAATGGCTCAAGAAGCATCCGGCCGGCGGCCTGTCCGATCCCATGAAGATGGGGGCCCAGGTGCTGGCCGCCCTGGGCGTGGCGACCTACCTGTACTTTTATCCGCCCAATCCGTCCTTCGCCCAGAGCGTGAGCGTGCCCTATTTGAAGAACGTGCATCTGTTCATGGGGGGGTTCTTCATCTTCTTCGCGCTCCTGGTCATGGTGGGGTCCTCCAACGCCGTGAACCTGACGGACGGCCTGGACGGGCTGGCCGGCGGGACCCTGCTCGTCAGCGCGCTCACCTTCGGCGTGTTCGCGTACCTGGCCGGGCACGGAAAATTTTCAAGTTACCTGAGGATCATCCCGGTTCCGGGCGCGGGGGAGTTGACCGTGTACCTGGCGGCCATGGCCGGCGCCTGCCTGGGGTTCCTGTGGTACAACGCGTACCCCGCCCAGATCTTCATGGGAGACACGGGGTCCCTGTTCCTGGGCGGGACCATCGGCGTGGTGGCCCTCTGCATCAAGCAGGAGCTGATCCTGGTGCTGGTGGGCGGGGTGTTCGTGGCCGAGGCGTTGTCCGTGATCCTGCAGATCGGTTCCGTGCGCTTCCGGAAAGGGAAGCGCGTGTTCCGCATGGCGCCGCTGCACCACCATTTCGAGGTGGGCGGCGTGCCGGAGACCAAGGTGACGATCCGGTTTTGGATCACGGCGGTGGTGTTGTCCCTGATCGCGCTGACGTCCCTGAAGATCCGATGACCCCACCACCTGCTTGGTCACTGAAAGCGACCCCGGCGGGGTCAAAGCAGGTGATGGGGTGAGCCTTTCGTCCCATCCGGCCTTGCGGCATTGGTTTTCGGGCCGGCGCGTTTGCGTGATCGGGCTGGGCAAGTCCGGCGTGGCCGCGGCCCGGCTCCTGACGGAGACGGGGGCCCGGGTGAGCGTGACGGAAAAACGGCCCCGGAGCGCGGTGGCCGGCTGGGTCCGGGAGCTTCCGCGCGGCGTGTCCTGCGAGACGGGTTCCCATCGTTTCTTGGGCCGGCCCTGGGATTTGGTGGTGACGAGCCCGGGCGTCCCGTCCGAGGTTTGGAGGGACAGCCTGAGGCGGGGCGTGCCCGTGTGGGGAGAGCTGGAGCTGGGTTGCCGCGTCCTGGGCTTGGCCGGCCGTTGGCCCCGCCGCAGCGCGGCGGTCACGGGCACCAACGGAAAAACCACCACCACCGCCCTGTTGGGCGAAATTTTCCGGGCCGCGGGAGAGCCCACGGTCGTGGCCGGCAACATCGGGACGCCCCTGTGCGAGGCCGCATCCCGCGTGCGTCATGACACCGTCTTGGTGCTGGAGGTGTCGAGCTATCAGTTGGAGGCCGCCCCGTCTTTCCTGCCCGCGGCGGGGACGGTGTTGAACGTGACGCCGGACCATTTGGGGCGTCACGGGACCATGGCCCGGTACGCCGAGGCCAAATTCCGCATGTTCCAAAACCAGGGCCCGGATCAGGCCGCCCTGCTCAACGCGGACGATCCCTGGTGCCGGCGGCTCGGTGGCGGCGTCCCCGGCCGGGTTTTCTGGTTTTCCGGCCGCGCTCTGCGCGGCCCCGGCGTGTTTTGGAACGGCCGGCGCTTGGTTTGCTCCCTCCCCGGCGCGTCCGGATCATGGCCCGCGCCGCGCCACCTGCTGGGGCGGCACAACATCGAGAACGCCCTGGCCGCGGCGGGCTGCGCCCGTCTTTTGGGGGCCGATGCGGGCGCGGTGGGCCGGGCCCTGGACGGTTTCAAGGGCGTGGAGCACCGGCTGGAACACGCGCGCCTGTGGCGCGGCGTCCGATGGGTCAACGATTCCAAGGCCACCAACGTGGATTCCACCGCCGTGGCGCTGCGGGCCCTGGAGGGGCCCCTGCGGGTGATCCTGGGCGGACAGCACAAGGGCGCGCCCTACACGCCCCTGCGGGCTCTCCTGAAGCGGAAGGCCCGGGAGGTGCTGCTCATCGGCGAGGCCGCGGGCCTGATCGAGCGGGACCTGCGGGGGGCCGTGCCTTTGGTCCGCTGCGAGACGCTGGACCGGGCCGTGGAATCCGCGGCGCGGAACGCCGTTGCGGGGGACACGGTCCTTTTGTCCCCGGCCTGCGCCTCCTTCGACCAGTTCGACAATTTCGAGCATCGGGGACGGCGTTTCAAGGAGTTGGTGAACAGGTTGCCATGATCACGGGATCTGTTCGATCTCTGAAAGCGACGCCGGCCGTCTCGGATCGGGGGACGGCGTGACGAAGAAGGCCGGGGCGCCGCCCGACTGGGCCATCGTGTTTTCGACCCTGCTCCTTTTGGTGTTCGGCTGGGTGGTGCTGTACTCGGCCAGCGCCCTGGTGGCGGAAAGCCGTTTCGGGGACCAGTACCATTACCTGAAAAAGCAGATCCTCTGGTCCGGCCTGGGGCTGACCGGGCTCCTCGTCGCCATGCGGATCAATCTGCGGTGGCTGCAGCGCCTGGCCCGCCCCCTTTTCTTCGGGACCGTGGTCCTTCTGGTGCTGGTCCTGGTGGCGGGGCAGGAGGTGGGGGGCGCGCGGCGGTGGCTCCGCGTGGCGGGTTTGGGGTTCCAGCCTTCGGAGTTCGCCAAGCTCGCCCTGGTCCTGATGCTGGCCGATTATCTCGACCGCAAGCGCAGCCGTCTCGCGAATTTGTGGACCGGATTTTTGCCGCCCGTGGTCCTGCTGGGCGTGGTCTTGGGTCTGGTGGTGCTGGAGCGGGACTTGGGAACGCCGCTCCTCATGGCCGCGGCCGCGGGAGGAATGATCTTCCTGGCGGGGGCCCGCATCGGGCACCTGCTGTCCCTGGGCCTGCTGGCCCTGCCGCTCGTCTATTTCGCCGTGTTCCGCGTGGCGTACCGGCGGCAGAGGATCCTGGCCTTCCTGGATCCCTGGAGCGACGCCCAGGGCGCGGGCTATCAGCTGGTCCAGTCCTTCCTGGCCCTGGGCTCCGGCGGTTTTTGGGGCCGCGGGTCCGGCGAGTCCACCATCAAGATGCATTACCTGCCGGAATCCCAGACGGACTTCATCTTCTCCATTTTGGGGGAGGAGCTGGGATTTTTGGGAACCGCGGCCCTGACCTGCATTTTCCTTTTCCTCGCCCACCGCTGTTTCCGCGTCGCGCTGCGGGCTTCCCACTGGTTTGAGACCCTGTTGGCCGCGGGCGTGAGCCTGCTGTTGTCCGGGCAAGTCTTGATCAACCTGGGCGTGGTGACGGGGCTCCTGCCCACCAAGGGCATCCCCCTGCCCTTCATTTCCTTCGGCGGTTCCTCCCTGCTGGTCACCCTCACGGCCGTGGGGCTGGTGCTGAACGTGTCCCGCCGCAGTCAGGGCGCGGGCGTCCTTCAACAGCCCCGCGCCGCCCGCTGAGAGGCGGAAGGGCCTTCGCCATGCGGATTTGCATCGCGGCGGGCGGAACCGGCGGCCACCTCCTGCCCGGCCTGGCCACGGCCGCGGAACTGCGCTCCCGCGGACACCGCGTCCATTTCCTGGCGCGGAAGGACCAGGACTCCCAGGCGGCCCTGGCCACGGAGGGATTCCCTTCTTCGGCTTTCGCGTACCAAGGTTTTCCCCGGCGGTTGTCGGCCCAATGGCTGACTTTTCCCTTTTTGTCGATCACGGCCTATTCCGCGGCCCGCCGGGTCCTGCGGCGCGAGGCGCCGGACGCGGTGCTGGGCATGGGCGGGTACGTGTCCGTGCCCGTGGGTCTGGCCGCGGCCCGGCTGGGGGTCCCCCTCGTGGTGCACGAACAGAACCGCTCCGCGGGCCTGGCGAACCGACTTCTCTCCCGTTGGGCCCGGGGCGTGGCCGTGAGCTTCCGGGGGACCCGCGGTTTTCCGCCGTCCGTGACTCCGGTCTTCACCGGGCTGCCCCTGCGGCCCGGCCTCGCGGACAAGGATCCCGCCGCGGCCCGGCGGGAGCTGGGTCTGGATCCGGACGCTCTCACGCTCCTGATCTTCGGCGGCAGCCAGGGCGCCCGGGCCCTCAATCGTTGCGCCGCGGAATCCCTGCGGAAGTGGGGAAAACCCCGCGGGGAATGGCAGGTGGTCCATTTCACCGGCGCCGCGGACGCGGAATGGGCGGAGCGGTTTTATCGCGGGGCCGGCTGCCGCGCGTTCGTGCGGCCCTACTGGAGCGACATGGCGACGGCGTACGGGGCCGCGGACTTCGTGGCCTGCCGGGCCGGCGCCAACACGGTCATGGAGCTGGCGCGGCTGGGCAAGGCGGCTCTGCTCGTGCCCTATCCCCACGCCACCAACGCCCACCAGGAGGAGAACGCCCGGTTCCTGGAGGAGAGGGGCCAGGCGCGGGTGGTCCTGGAAAAGGATTTGACCGAGGAGAAGTTCCTGTCCGTTCTGGACGGCCTGCCGGACCCGGCGTCGCTCCGCCGGGAATCTTTTCAACGGATGCGAAACGCGCCGGCCGAGTGTTCCCAGGGCGCGGCCCGCCTGGCGGATTTGCTGGAGCGGGTCGCCGCGGCCCGCGCCTGACCGCGTCCCCTTCCGTCATGGCCGAATTCGAGGTGGTGTCCCCTTTCAAACCGGCGGGCGACCAGCCCGCGGCCATCGCCCGCCTCCTGGAGGGGTTGGCCCGGAAGGAGCGCCACCAAGTCCTGCTGGGCGTGACGGGCAGCGGCAAGACCTTCACCATGGCCAACGTGATCGCCCGGCTCAACCGGCCCACCCTGGTCATCTCGCCCAACAAGATCCTGGCGGCCCAGCTCTACGCGGAGCTCAAGTCCTTCCTGCCCCGAAACGCCGTGGAATACTTCATCTCCTATTACGACTACTATCAGCCCGAGGCGTACGTGCCCCAGAGCGACACGTACATCGACAAGGACGCCTCCATCAACGACCACATCGACCGACTGAGGCTCAAGGCCACCTCCGCGCTCCTGGAGCGGCGGGACGTGGTGGTGGTGGCCTCCGTGTCCTGCATCTACGGCCTGGGCAGCCCGCGGGAATACAAGGACATGTGCGTGGGCCTGGAAAAGGGGCGGACCTATCCCCGGCAGACGCTCCTGCAGGACCTGATCAACATCCAGTACGAGCGGAACGAGGCGGACTTTTCCCGGGGCAAGTTCCGGGTCAAAGGCGACGTGGTGGAGATTTTTCCGGCGTACCTGGAGACCGCCCTGCGCGTCGAGCTGGACGGCGACCGGGTGGGCCGTTTGCGGGAGGTCCATCCCCTGACCGGCGAGACCCTCTCCGAAAAGGAACGGACCTACGTCTATCCGGCGAAACACTTCGTGACCACCCAGCCCACCATCGAGCGGGCGCTCGTGGACATTCAAAAAGAGCTGGACGAACGACTGGCCTGGTTCCGGGAGCGGGGGAAACTCCTGGAGGCCCAGCGCCTGGAGCAAAGGACCCGGTTCGACATGGAGATGATGCGGGAGCTGGGCTTCTGCCACGGCATCGAGAACTATTCGCGGCATCTCTCGGGCCGGAAACCCGGCGAGCGGCCCGCCTGTTTGCTGGACTATTTCCCGGAGGATTTCCTCACGGTGATCGACGAGTCCCACGTGACCGTGCCCCAGATCGGCGGCATGTACGAGGGGGACCGGGCCCGCAAGCAGACGCTGGCGGACTACGGCTTCCGCCTGCCGTCGGCCCTGGACAACCGGCCCCTCAAGTTCCCGGAGTTCGAGGCCCTGGTGCCCTGGGTCATCCACGTCTCGGCCACGCCCGGGCCCTACGAGCTCAAAAAAACCGGCGGCGTGGTGGTGGAGCAGGTCATCCGGCCCACGGGCCTGGTGGACCCGGAGGTGCTGATCCGTCCGGTGCAGGGGCAGGTGGAGGACCTGATCGCCCGCATCCGGGAGCGGGTGAAGCGGAAGGAGCGGGTTCTGGTGACCACCCTCACCAAGAAGACGGCGGAGGATTTGGCGGACTATCTGACCGGACGCGGGCTCAGGGTGCGGTACCTGCACTCGGAGATCGAGGCCCTGCGGCGGGTGGAGATCCTGAAGGACCTGCGCAAGGGGGCCTTCGACGTGCTGGTGGGCATCAACCTGCTGCGGGAGGGGCTGGACCTGCCGGAGGTGTCCCTGGTGGCGGTGCTGGACGCGGACAAGGAGGGGTTTCTGCGGTCCGAGACCACGCTCATCCAGGTCTGCGGCCGGGCGGCCCGGAACGTGAACGGGCAGGTGGTGCTGTACGCGGACCGCGTCACCGGGTCCATGGAGCGGGCCCTGGCGGAGATGTCCCGCCGGCGCGCCAGGCAGGTGGAACACAACCGGGAGAACCGGATCACGCCCAAGACCGTGGTGAGGGCGGTGCAGGACCTGGAGGAGTTCCAGTACAAGGCCAAGGAGACGGGGCTGGGTCTGTTCCGCGACGCGGGCGGCCGGCCCCTCACGCGTGAGAACCTGCCCCATTTGATCAAGGATTTGGAGCGGCAGATGAAGGAGGCCGCGGACGCGCTGGATTACGAGCTGGCGGCGGTGATCCGGGACAAGCTTTTCGAAGTGCGGGAAATGTCGGCGTCCGGGCCCGGCAGGGGGAAAGGCCCCGCCGGCAAGGGCCGAAAGACGAAAGCCCGCTAACCTTCCTTTCGTTCCTCTCCGTTCCTGCCTTCCGGCATGCCGGCGGCGTCCTTGGGGTGCTCCGCCGGGATCTGGTCGGCGGTTTCCGCGTACACCTCCATCACCTGGGTCAGGCGGGGCAGGGCCCGCAGCAGGGCCTCCACGCATTTGGGGTCGAAATGTTTCCCCGATCCGGCGCGGATGATCCGGAGCGTTTCCTCCATGGAGAAGGCCGGCTTGTAGCACCGACGGGAGGTCAGGGCGTCGAACACGTCGGCCAGGGCCACGATGCGCGCCTCCAGGGGGATGGCGTTGCCTTGCAGCCCCAGGGGGTAGCCGCCGCCGTCCCATTTCTCATGGTGGGAGCGGGCGATGCGCTCCGACATCTGGATCAGTTCGCTCTCCGAGTCTTTCAGGATGTCGGCCCCGTACACCGGGTGCTTGATCATTTCCCGCCATTCCGCGTCGTCGAGTTTGCCGGGCTTCTGCAAGATGGCGTCCGGCACGCCCAGTTTCCCGATGTCGTGCATGGGGCTGGCCAGCTGGATGCTCTGCACCCAGCCCTCCGGCATGCCCATCTCCTCCGCCAGGATGGCGGAGTAGCGGCTCATTCGCTCCAGGTGGTTGCGGGTGTCCTTGTCCTTGTATTCCGCGGCGGCGGCCAGCCGGAAGATGGTGTCCTTGGCCGCGGCGCGCACGTCGTCGTAAAGCTTGGCGTTCTCCACGGCCGTGGCGGCCTGGTCCGCGAAGATGAGCAGGATGTGCTCGTCCTGCCGGTTGAAGGGGCCCGACTTTTTGTTGAGGACCTGGAAGGCGCCGATGATCTCCCCGCGGTAGTTGCGCATGGGCGCGGTGAGCAGGTTGCGGGTGTGGTACCCCGTGGTCTTGTCCACGTCCTTGTTGAAGCGGGGGTCGGCGTACGCGTCCGGGATGTTGATGACGCGGCCCCGGCCGACCGCCTCGCCCACGATGCCCTTGTGCGCGGGCACCCGGATGAGGTGGTTGCCGGAGGCCACGCGGGACCAGAGCTCGTTCTTCTTTTTGTCCAGCAGGAAGACGGTGCTGCGGTCGGCGCGCAGGACCTTTTTGGATTCCTCCACCAGGAGCCGCAGGAGGGTGTCCAGGTCCTTTTCGACGGAAATTTTCTTGGCGTATTCGAGGAGGAGGGAGAGCCGCCGCTGCCATTCCCGCAACTCACGGTTTTCCCGCAGGATTTTGGCCAGGCGGTTCTTGGGGGGAGACGGGTTTTTGCGTCCGCGTGCCCGCTTTTTCACCGCCGCCATTGTAACAGTTTTCTCCTCCGACTGGAAAGGGGGGAGCGGGTTTGACAAGCGGGAGCGGGATAGATAAACTCTCCCCGTGAATTTCCGACGGGAAATCAGGGCGGCGCTGCGGGAAGACCGGGCCTGGAGGGACATCACCTCCCGGGCCCTGGTGTCGCGCCGCGCCCGGGCGCGGGCCGTGGTCAAGGTCCGCGAGCCCGGCGTGATCGCGGGCGCGCACGCCGCGGCGGAGGCCTTCCGGCTGCGGGACGGACGCTGCCGGGTGCGCGTCCTGGTCCCGGACGGCCGCCCGGCGCGGCGGAACCAGGCGGTCCTGGAGGCGGAAGGGCCCCTGGCCTCCCTCCTGTCCGCGGAGCGGACGGCCCTGAACGTTCTGGGGCACCTGTCCGGCATCGCCACCCAGACCCACCGGTTCGTCCGCATCGCGGGCCCCCGGGGACCGGAAATATTGGACACGCGCAAGACCCTGCCGGGCCTCCGGGCCCTGCAAAAATGGGCGGTGCGGTGCGGGGGCGGGGTGAGCCATCGGGCCCATTTGGCGGAGGCGGTGCTCATCAAGGAGAACCACCTGGCCCTCATCCACGGGGAGCGGGGCCTGGCCGCCCTGTTCCGGAAGATCCGGGCCCTGCGGCGCAGGGGCCTGGAGGTGGAGATGGAGTGCCAGAACAGGAAGGAGCTCCTGTGGGGGCTTTTCTCCGGCGCGGACATCCTTCTCCTGGACAATTTTCCGCCCCGGCGGCTCGCGCGCGTGGTCCGATGGATCCGGCGGGCCTGCGTCCGTTACCGCCTGCGCCGGCCCCTCCTGGAGGTGTCGGGCGGGGTGACGCTCAAGGCCATGCGCACGCTGGCCCGCGCCGGGGTGGACCGGGTGTCCATCGGCCGGCTCACCCACTCCGCGCCGGCCCTGGACGTGGCCATGGACGTCCATCCCCTTTTGTGATCTCTCCCCGTTCTTCGGCCGGCGGCGACGACCTTTTGATCAAAAGCCTGCGTCGGTCCGGGGGCCGGTTCCTGTCCGGCAGCCGCCTGGCCCGGACCCTGGGCCTGACCCGGGCCGCCATCCACAAGCGGGTGAAGAAGCTGCGGGGGCGCGGATACCGGATTTTGGGGACGAACCGCTTGGGCTACCGTCTGGAAGCGTCCCCCGACCTTTTGTCCGCGGCCCGTTTTTCCGGACCGTTGGGGCGCCCTTTCCGCCATGACGCGGTCCTCTCTTCCACCCAGGAGGAGGCCAAGTCCCGGGCCCAGAGGGGGGAGCCGGAGGGCACCCTGATCGCGGCGGACCGGCAGACGGCCGGCCGCGGCCGGATGGGCCGGCGTTGGGAGTCTCCGTCCGGCGGGTTGTGGTATTCCCTGATCCTTCGTCCGGCCCTGCCCCCGGGCCAAGCCCCGGGTTTGGCCCTGGTGGCGGCCCTGGAATGGGCCCGGGTGATCCGCCGCAAGACCGGCCTTTTGGCCCAGGTGAAGTGGCCCAACGACGTGTGGATCGGCGACCGGAAGGCGGCCGGGATCCTGACGGAGATGTCCTCCGAGATCGGCCGCGTGCATTGGCTGGTCCTGGGCGTGGGGGTCAACGTCAACAACGCCGCCCCCGCGAAGCTTTCGGTGCCGGCGGTGTCCCTGGCCGAAGCAGCGGGGAAACCCCTGTCCCGGCAGGACCTTCTGGCCGCCTGGCTCAAGGCCTTTGCCCGCAGCTATCGCCGGTACCTCCGCGCCGGTTTTCCCGTTTTTCGCAGGGCCTATGAGAAGCATTCCCTTTTGCGGGGCCGCCGGGTCCGCTGCGTGACGTCGCAGGGGACGGTGGAGGGCCGTGCGGCCGGGGTGGATGAAGGGGGGAACCTGCTCCTGCGGGGCCCGCACGGGCTTCTCCGGCTGGCGGAGGGGGAGGTCACCCTCAAAGGAGGATTTTAACGCGTCCCTTTTTCGCGCTTCTCCCGAACCCGGCTTTTTCCTTTGGCCGCGGGGATTTGTTAAAATACCGTTGATTTTTTTTTCATTGTCAATACACTTAACAAAGGACCTGATCAAGGGGTCGTCCCGGCCCAGGGAAAGCAAACCGTCCGTTTTGAGCGGCATGGCGGATGTTTTGCGCCCGTGCGGCGGGGCGCGGAAATTTTTTTAAGCGGGGGTTGAAGAGATGGCGGCGACCGTTGGGACTCTCAAAATTTTGATGGTGGACAAGGACCGCTCTTTCGCGGATTCTCTGGTGGGGCGTTTCCGGGGGTTGAAGGAGTTTTCCTTCGCGGTGGACCACTCCGCCTCCGGCGCGGAGATGTTGGACAAGGTGTACCGCCAGTCCTACGACCTGATCTTTTTGGACATGGACCTGCCGGACATGAACGGACTGGAGGTCCTCTCCCGGGTGGGACAGACCACCCTGCCGTTGCCCATCGTGACCATGGCGCAGAACGCCAACGCCCGGCTGGCGGTGGAGGTCATGAAGCGGGGCGTCCTGGACTTTTTGCTCAAGGAAGACCTGGTGGTGCTGGACATGGGGGGCCTGCTGCGGCGGCTCTTGGAGTCCTTCCGCCTCCGGCGGGAGAACGCCGAGCTCCAGCAGATCAACCAGATGAAGGACGATTTTCTGGCCACCATCTCCCATGAGTTGCGCACGCCCCTCACCTCCATCCTGGGGTTGAGCGAGGTGCTTTTGGCCGGCCGCATGGGGGCCCTGCAGGAGAAGCAGGCCGAAAGCCTCAAGAAGATCCTGGACCAGTGCCACCACCTGGTGCGTTTGATCAACGAGCTGTTGGACGTGCGCGCCTTCATGACGGAAGGCGCCAAGGCGGACCGGGAATCCCTCTCCCTCCAGGACATGGTGGTCCGCCAGGTGAGCGCGCTCAGGCCCCTCTTCGAGAAAAAGGGGGTCAAGGTGGAGCTTTCCAAGGGGGAGGACCCCCTGTTCGTCCAGGCCGACAGGCGCAACCTGGACAAGGTGGTGGAGCACCTGATCTCCAACGCGCTCAAGTTCACGGCCCGCGGCGGCCGGGTGAACGTGGAGGCCCGGAAAATGGATTCGGGCCACGTCCAGGTGAAGATCGTGGACGACGGCCGCGGCATCCCGCCCGAGGCCCTGCCGCACATCTTCGAAAAATTTTTCCACGCGGACCAGAGCCTGACCCGGCCCTACGGCGGCATGGGCCTGGGCCTGGCCTTCTGCAAGGACGTGGTGGAGGCCCACGGCGGCCGCATCTGGGTGGAGTCCAAAGGCGTGTGGGAGGGGACCCTGGTGAGTTTCCTCCTGCCCGGCCAGAGGGCCCCGCTGCCGTCGGCGGCCGCCCCCGCGGCGGCGCCGGCCAGGGAAGAACACAAAAAGACGGTCCTCTGGGTGGACGACAACCCCAACCTGCTGGAGCTGGTGGAATACGGCTTCGCGGGGTTTTCCCACGCGGTGAACCTGCTGACCGCCCAAACCGGGGTGGCGGCCATCGCCCAGCTGCAATCCCGCATCCCCGATTTGATCGTTTTGGATATCATGATGACGGACATGGACGGGCTGGAGCTTTTGGAACGCCTCCGCAAGGATCCGCAGACGCAGAAGGTGCCGATCCTCGTGGTGAGCGGATACCAAAAAGCCATCCGCACGGCCATGGACAGGGGGGCCAGCGACTATTGCCTGAAGCCGTTTCGCGTCCAGGACGTGATGAAGAAGATCGAAGCGCTCCTGGGCGTGCCCGCCAAAGCGTAGTTTCCTGATACTCCAGAAAAAACCAACGACCGACACGAGGTGACGTCATGTACAAAGGATCTCCCGCCCCGCATGGGGGCCAGTTAACCGCCCGTCTCCTGACGGGAAACCGGCAGCAGGAAGAGAAGGCCCGCGCCGCCAAGCTCCCGCGCCTGGTCCTGAACCGCCGGCGCCAGGCCGACATCGAGATGCTGGGCATCGGCGCCTATTCCCCTTTGACAGGGTTCATGGGGTCCCGGGACCACGCCGCCGTGGTGGAGAAGGCCCGGCTGGCCAACGGTCTGCTCTGGAGCGTCCCCATCACCCTGGACGCCACCCCGCAGCAGGCGGACGGCCTCAAGGAGGGGCAGGACGCGGCGCTCGCCGACGAGGAGGGGCGCATCCTGGCCGTCCTGCATTTGAAGGAGAAGTTCCGGGCGGACAAGAAGAAGGAGGCCCAGAACGTGTACGGGACCACGGAGGAGGCCCATCCGGGCGTGGCGGCGCTGTACGCCCAGGGCGAGGTCTTCCTGGCCGGGGACGTGGACGTGCTGGAGCTTCCCCGCCACGACGATTTCAAGGCCTACCGGCTCACGCCCGCGCAGACCCGGCAGTACTTCGCGGAGCAGGGCTGGCGCACCGTCGTCGGCTTCCAGACCCGCAACCCCATCCACCGGGCCCACGAGTACCTGCTCAAGGTGGCCATGGAGACCTGCGACGGACTCCTGCTCCATCCCCTGGTGGGGGCCACCAAGGGGGACGACATCCCGGCCGAGGTGCGCATGCGGTGCTACGAGGCGCTCCTCAAGAACTATTTCCCGGCCAAGCGGGTGCTCCTGTCCGTGAACCCGGCCAACATGTACTACGCCGGCCCCCGGGAGGCGCTCTTCCACGCCCTGGTCCGCAAGAACTACGGCTGCACCCACTTCATCGTGGGCCGCGACCACGCGGGCGTGGGGAACTACTACGGCACGTACGACGCCCAGCGCGCCTTCCTCAACTACACCTTCGAGGAACTGGGCGTCATCCCGCTCTTCTTCGAGAACTCCTTCTGGTGCAAGAAGTGCGGCGGCATGGCGTCGGACAAGACCTGCCCCCACGCGGCCGAGGACCGCTTCTCCCTGTCCGGGACCAAGGTGCGCGAGATGCTCCGGGCCGGCCAGCGGCCGCCCGCGGAGTTCTCCCGGCCCGAGGTGGCGGACGTGCTCATCGAGGCCATGTCCGCCCAAGCGGCGGTTTAGCCCCGCGCCGTTGTTCGGGGCGATTCTTCGAAAAGGGTCTTTGGGGCGCATCCCCGACTCGCCACATCTCCCCGCCGCTTGACGTCCGGTCAACATAGGCGCCTCCGGCGCGCCTGTCAAGGACCCCCTGTTTTCTGACCGGCCCGCCTCTGATCATTTCCGTGGAGAAAAGAAAAAACAAGCATACACCGCCCGAGAAGGGCGCCCCAGCCCCGGCTTTTTGGAAAAGAGCCGGGCTGGTTTTTGCCGGGGTTTTCGTAGCGGCGGCCCTGGCGGAAGGGGTCCTGCGCCTGTGCGGAACCCTGTTCCTCTTGGGACAGAGTTACGGGAACATCGGCGGATGGGAAGGGGAGTTGCGGGTGTTGTGCCTGGGGGAGTCCACCACCATGGGCCAGTACCCCAGGCTGTTGGAGCTTGCGCTCAACTCGTCCGGTTACGAGAAAAAGTTCAAGGTGATCGACAAGGGCGTGGGGGGCACGAACACCGGGGTCATCTTGACGAAGCTGGATGACTATTTGGAAAAGTACCGGCCGCACATCGTCGTGGCCATGATGGGGGTCAACGACCAGGAGTGGTCCGTGCCCTTGGAAGAGGCCGCGGGGACGCGCCAGACGCTGGAGAACCGCGTCAGGGAATTGCGCGTCGTCAAATTGATACGGATAGCGAAGGTCGGGAGGGTCTTGCCGCGGGCGCGAGAGTGGAAAGGGCGGCTCGTGGGGGCGCTGGCCGAATGGGGCGGAAAAATCCAGGGAGGACCGGAGGGGGAAGGGGCCGAGGCTTTGCGGCCGGCCCTTGATGCGGGGACCCCGACCCAAGGGGCCGGATTCTCTTTGCCGCGGATTTCGCGGCAGGGGGAGAGGTTTTGGGCCGCCAAGGGGGCGATCTGGGGACAGATGGAGAAATGCCTGAAAAAGGCCCGGAAATGGGGGCGGGCGCTGTTTCGGCGGATGGAGAACCCGACCCGGGATGGTGCAGACAGCTTTGCGGAGGCGGAGGAGCGGAGGCTCAGGATGGCGATTCAAATGAGCCCGGGGGACGCAGGGGCTTGCCTGGAACTGGCGCAATTCCTGCGGGGCCAGCGGAAGTGGGAAGAGGCGGAGGAGAGCGTGCGGCGGGCGCTGGTCCTGAACGCCAAGAGCGAAGGGGCCCGTCAGCAATTGGCGGAAATCTATGCGGACCGGAAGGAATGGAAGAGGGCGGAGGAGGAATACCGGAAGGCGCTGGCGTTGAACCCTCGGAACGAGTGGGCCCTGATCGGCCTGGGGAACGTGTATCATTCGCAGGGGGAGCCGGAAAAGGCGGAGGAGAGCGTGTTGCGGGCGCTGGTCGTGAACCCGAAGAACGAAGGGGCCTACCTGCAGCTGGCCCGGTTGCAGCGGGACCGGGGGGAGTGGGAAGAGGCGGAGGAGAGCGTGCGGCGGGCGCTGGTCCTGAACGCCAAGAG
>CAZAEL010000036.1:0-1456 GCA_964484135.1 uncultured Elusimicrobia bacterium | reverse complement strand
CGGAACGAGTGGGCCCTGATCGGCCTGGGGAACGTGTATCATTCGCAGGGGGAGCTGGAAAAGGGCGAGAAGATCGTGGAACGCGCCCTGGCGTTGAACCCGAAAAACGAAGGGGTTTATCTGCAGCTGGCGCAGATGTATGAAAGTCGAAAGGAGATGGAGAAGGCGGAACAGAGCGTGTGGCGCGCTCTGGAACTGAACCCCTCGAACGAGAACGCCCATCAACGACTGGCTGAGATCTATGCGGACCAGAAGGAATGGAGGAAGGCGGAGGAGGGGTACCGGAAGGCGCTGGCGTTGAACCCGCGAAGCGAATGGGCTCTGATCGGTCTGGGGAACGCGGCCCATGCCCAGGGGGACTTGGAGAAAGCGGAGGAAAACTATCAGAAGGCGCTGGCATTGAGCCCAAGGAACGAAGGGGCCCACCTGCGATTGGCGCATCTGTACGAGGGCCGGAAAGAACTGGGGAAGGCGGAGAAAAGCTATCAAAAAGCGTTGGCCTTGAACCCCAAAAACGAATGGGCATGGATCGGCTTGGGAAACGTGCATTACGTGCAGGGGGATCCGGAAAAAGCGGAGGAGATCATGCGGCGGGTGCTCGCGATGAACCCCAAGAATGAAGACGCCCACATGAAATTGGTGGACATCTGCAACGATCAGGGGAAATGGGCCGAGGCCGAGAAGCATCTGCGGAAGGTCTTGTCGTTAAACCCCCGGAACGCGAACGCCCACTTTCATCTGGCCGAGCTTTTTCGAAACTCGGGTCGGTGGGAGGAGGCGGAGGGGCATTATAATAAGGCTTTGGAGTTGGGCGCGAAAGAAGATTGGGTCTATTACGCCATCGCGGCGTTCCACCGGGACCGTCTGCATTCATCGGGCCCGGAGGGCGGAGGCGTCCGCGCCCCGTCAAGGCCAGAGACAGAAGAGAAAAAAGGATTGGGGAAGGCGGAGGCTTACTACCTCAAGGCATTGACGTTGAATCCCGGGAACGAGACGGCCCTGGTCGGCTTGGGAGACACCTATCGGGCCCAGGGGAGGGAGGCGGAGGCCCGCAAGGTGTATGAAAAGATCCTGGCGTCGGACCCGGGGGAGGAGCGGGCGCTTCATGGGATGTTGCAGATGGCCCAGGAAGAAGAAGACGTCACGCAGAAAGAGGCGGCGCGAGATCGGGAGACGCGGTATCTCTATTACATGGGAACCACCGTCCGGAACTACCGCAGGATCCGGGACATCTTGTTGGGTCGGAACATAAAACTCGTCTGCGTCCAGTATCCCTTGAGACGATTGGCGCCGTTGCGGGAAATGGTCGGGGAGGGCCCCGGCGTGTTTTTCGTGGACAACGAGGGGGGCTTTCGGAGGGCCGTGCAGGAGGGGGGATATTGGGCCTATTTCCGGGACACCTTCGGCGGCGACTTCGGGCACTGCACGGACGAGGGGAACAGGCTGCTGGCGGAGA
>CAZAEL010000035.1:0-23373 GCA_964484135.1 uncultured Elusimicrobia bacterium | reverse complement strand
GACCTGGACTACGCCTGGGACCACCACGACGCCCTGGGCGACACGCAGACCATGACGATTTCGCTGCGCTTCGGGTCATGAACGGATGGAAAACGGCCCTGGCCGGAGCGGTCCTGGTCTTCGGCGCGGCGGGCCTGTCGGCCGCGCCGCTGGTGGTGGACACCTTTGACGACGACAAACCGGAAAACCTTTTGAAAGGGCCGTCCGACACCTGGGGGGACCGCACGGACCCGAGCATCGCCTGCGTCATGTCCTTCGACAAGCAGACGCGGCTGGGGGATTCGGGGTCCAGCCTGCGGCTGGATTACGATATCGAGAGCACGCGGCAGAACGTCTTCATCCCCACCAACGTGTCCGTGCCCAACCCGGCGGTGGTGAAGGACGACGTGTACAACGGCTATTACTCGGTCATGGGCCCGGCGCCGAAAGATTTGCGGAGCTATCAGTACATGGTCCTGTCCGTGAAAGGCGACCCGGAGCGCGGGTTCACCCGCACCTTCCGCCTGGAGTTGAAGGACCCCAACACCGGGTCCGGCGTGTCCATCGACGGCGTCACGGACCAATGGCAGCGATATTCCATTCCCTTGAAGCGCTTCAAGGAGATCCAGGACTGGTCGAAGGTCCGGGAATGGACCGTGGTGTTCGGGCCCAGCTTCGTCACCCGGAAGACGGGCACGATCTACATCGACGACGTGTACTTCAGCATGCACCCGTCCGAACGCATCCGGACCCCGAAGCGGAAGCTGCTCGTCGGCCGGCCCGACGCCGCGCCGTCCCTGGACGGCCGCCTCGCGGACTGGCCCGAGCCCCTGTGGACGGACATGTCCGCCCCGGAGGACTTTCTGGAATCGGGCGTCATTTCGGACAAGAACGACTTCGGCGCGCGCTTCGCCGCCGCGTGGGACGATCAATACCTTTACCTGGCGGTGGAGGTGCGCGACAACGAAATCCTCAACACCCAGCCCAGCGAACACATCTGGAAGGAGGACTGCTTGGAAATCTATATCGAACCGGAAGGGGGAAATCTCTTGTGGGGAAACCCCCGTCACTTCCAGCTGGGGTTTTCGCCGACCTCGGCCTCCGGCGCCCCGGCCCGTTGGGCCTGGTTCCAAAAGCGGGCCCCGTCGGCCGACGAGGTGCGGAGCGCGTCCAAAAAAGACGCCCGGGGCTACACCGTGGAACTGGCCGTGGCCTGGAGCTTCCTGGAGACGCCGCCCGCCCCCGGCAAGACGCTGAGCTTTTCGCTCGCGGCCCATGACAAGGACGCCAAAGGCCGCAGCCCGGAGGCCAAACTGAACTGGAGCTACCACGCCACCCAAGGGGCGGCCGTGGAGCTGGGAACGATCCAGTTGCAATGAATTTTTCAAGGGGCGTTCCACCGCAAACCGCGCCTTCGCGCGGCGAGAAAAGGCATTGGCGCCATTTCTTTCTAGGAGGGTTGATTTTCATGACGTCCGTCTCAAAACCAGGTCCCGGTCGCACGAAAGAACCCATCGCTCCCGCCCAGGCGCACGCGTCCCTGGCGCGCGAACTGTCCGCGCAGGACAAGCAGTACCTCCTCACGCTGGCCCGCCACACCTGGGACAACATCCTCTGGCTGGTCCACCCGGAGAGCGGCCTTCCCTACGACAAAAACCTCTGGGAGCTGAAACAGACGTCGGTCACCAACATCGGCCTGTACGCGGCGGACCTCATCGGCGCGGTGGAGCTGGGCTTCATCACGCGGGAGGAAGCGGTGGCCCGCGCCGACAAAATGATGGACGGCCTGGAGAAGTTCAAGCACTGGAACGGCTTCTGCCAGAGCTGGAACCACGTCGAAACCTATGAGCCGAGCCCGCACGACACCTGGATCTCGGTCCTGGATTCGGGCAACCTGGCCGGCGGCCTCCTGGCCCTCAAGCACGCCTTTCCGGAGCTGAAAGACCGCGCCGGGCGGTACGTGGACGCCATGGATTGGTCCAAGTTCTACAACCGGAAGACCCATGTCCTTTACGGCGGCTACAACATGGCCGCCCACCAGATGAACGAGAACTGGAAGCTCACCCTTCTGGGCAGCGACTCCCGGCTGGCCAGCCTCCTGGCCATCGGGTCCGGCAAGGCGGACCCGGCCCACTGGCAGACCCTGTCCCGCGACATGGAGACGCGCTACGGCCTGGACTACCTGGTGCCCGGCTGGCAGGGCGGCGGCCTGTTCATGCAGTACATCTCCGGGCTCTTCGTGGACGACCGGGCCACGCTCATGGGGCTGGCCGCGGCCCGTTTCGCCTACGCCCAGATGTTCCACGCCCGCGTCATCCAGTCGCCGGTGTGGGGCTGGTCCGCCTCCGACTCCCCCGACGGCACGTACCTGGGCTGGCAGGCGCTGAAGGACTCAGTGGTCACGCCCCACGCCTCGTCCCTGCCCCTGTCCTTCTTCCCCAAGGAATGCGTGGCCAACCTCAAAAAACTCGAAGAGATGGGCGCGCGCGCCGACTTCGTGGTGGACGGTCAATCCCGTCCCTTCGGGTTCCGGGACGCCCTGGACCTGGGCACCAACCAGGTCACCCGCACCTACCTGATCCTGGACCAAAGCATGCTGTTCCTGAGCATCGTCAACGCGCTCAAGGACGGCGTGATCTGGCGGTACGCGGCCCGGGACCCCATCATCCAGAAAGGCCGCGAGTTGATCCCCGACTACCGGGCCGAAAACCTGGATTACGGCGCCTTTTGGAAATACATCCAATCGCTGAAAGCCTCCGGCCCCCAGGTCTGCGTCAACACCCTCAAGGCCGTCCGTGAATTCTCCCCGGACAAGCCCGTGGAGATCCCGCTCCATTACGCCTCGGACGGACCCGCGGAAGGGGCCTATGAGCTTTGGTGGCGCGTCCTGGAGGAACGCAGCGGCAAGTACGTCGCCCAGGGCAAGGAAGCCGTGACGTTCCCTTCCCCGGCGAAGGCCTCCCTGTCCTTCCCGCTGAAGGAAGGGCTCCATCTGGCGCAGGTGGCGCTCAACGACGCCGCCGGAAAAATGGTTTCCGAGGACAGCCTCACCTTCCGCGTGTCCCACGCGGCCTCCGCCCTTCGGCGCGAGCCCATCCCCACCCTGCCGCCCCCCTCCTGGGAGGACGTCGCCGGAAAATGGGAGAGCAAGCCCCTCCGCGCGGCTTCCCGCTGGGCCATCAACAAGCCCAAGGAGGTGGAAGGCCGCATCCGCAAGACCAGGGACGGCGACGAAGACGTCTTGAAGCTGGAGTTCGCCTTCCACAACGGCGAGTGGCTGGAGCTGGTGCGGCCCAAACCCGGGGATTTTTCCCGCCTGCGGCGCCTGACCCTGGAGCACCGTTACGCCGGATTGCCCATCCGCCTGGAGGTGAAGGTGGAGGACAAGGACGGCTCCGTCTTCGGGTTCGTCAAGGAGGTCGTCCCCAACGACGAATGGGTGCTGACGCGCATCGACGTGTCCCGCCTCAAGCACCTCTGGGGAGGAAACAACCAGCTGGACCTCAAGGAGGTCGTCAAGCTCATGATCGCGGTGGCCGGGCCCAAGGGTTCCGAAGGCGCGCTGGAGATCAAGGCGCTCCAGGGGTTCTACAAGCCGGCGGACTGAGGAAACCTCAAAGGGAGAACGGACCACGGGCATCCACGCATGCAAAACGCCAACAAGCTTCTAAAACGCCTCGGCATCTTCCTCCTGGCCCTGTGCGCGGTCTCCGTCCGGCCGGCGCGGGCCGCGGAGAGCGTCCACGTGATCGCCAACTTCGACGAGGTGGCGCCGGAGACCTTCGCCTTCAAGGACGAGAAGGGGAGCATCCTGAACGCCAGCTCAGCCTACCTGGACGAAAAGAAGGGCAAACACCTGGGCGTCCGCTACAACATCGTGACCGGCGGCTGGGGCGGATGGGGCATGCCCCTGAAAGGCTTCAACGCGAGCCGTTACCGGTACCTCTCTTTCGACCTCAAAGGCGAGCGGGGCGGGGAAGTCTTCGAGATCGGCCTGCGCGACAAGGCCGGACAGGAAAAGAAGTTCCCGGTCAACCGGTTCATGGACACGCCGAGGGAATGGCAGCAGGTCCTGATCCCGCTGACGGAGTTCATGGGCGTGGACCTGGCCAGCCTGGACAACATCAACCTGGGCTTCAACGACAGCCACGGCGGCGGGCGCGTCTTCATCGACAACTTCCGCTTCGAGGGGTCGCCGCAGCCCGTCGGCGAGTCCTTGAGCGTGGCGCCCACGCTGGTGAACAAATCCCTGGTGGACGGCTTTGAACGGACCAGCCCTTTCGACGTGTACCAGGTGTTCCAGGGGGACGAATCCTCCCTCAACCTGACCTCTTCCAGGCTGGTGTACGACGGGGACTACAGCATGGAGATGGAGTACCGGTTCTCCACCACGCGGCCCTGGGGCTCCTGGGTGAGCGCCATCCGGAACCTGCGGGACCCCCTGGACTGGACCGGGGTGCAGGAGGCCAAGATCTGGATCAAGGGCGACGGCTCGGACAACGCCTTCCGTTTCCGGATCACGGAGGCCGACGGCGAAATGTGGGAGTTCACCGACTCCGACGTGCTCCGCTTCACCCGCTGGACCCTGGTCACCATGCCCATGGGCCGGTTCGAGCTGATCTCGCCGACGCGGACCAACGGACAGCTCGACCTGGGCGCCATCAAGGCCTACCAGCTGGACATCCTGAGCCCCACCTCCGTCACCTCCACGGGCGCCAAGAGCGGCACGGGCCGCATCCAGGTGGACCAACTGTACGTGTCGGGCGAGCGCCTGCGCGCCGCCCAATCCGCGCCCGCCGGCACCGTGCCCCAGCTCCGCACCGCGGTCACGGCCATCGGCAACGTGGATTTCAGCCTCTTCGCGTACACGGAATATTTCTTCACGCCCGAAAAGAAGAGCGAAATCAACCAGTACGCGAAGCTCATCGCCAACGCCAAGTACAGCAACTACAGCGCGCGGGTGGAGTTCGGCTCCAAGTCCCAGGAGTTCGGGGCGGCCTCCGCCTTCATCGGCTCCAGCGTCACCAGCACGGAGAACCGCTCCGCGGACGCGGAGATCCCCAGCCTGCAGGTCATGGGCAACAACATCTCTCCCTACCTCACCAACATCACGCTGGGGCACGTGTTCGTGGACTACTCGCCCTACACCTTCTCCCCGGTCTTCGGCTTCAAGGGCCTGGCCGCGGAGGGGGATTACGACCGCTTCAACTACCACGCCTTCGCCCTCAAGCACCCGCTCAACTCCTTCACCGCGGGCACCCGGGTGCGCGGCCTCTGGCCCAACTGGAAGGTCACGGCCTACACCGTGTATTGGGAACAAAACGCAAAGCTCGCCAGCCCCAGCGCGGTGTCGGGGGGAAACCTCAACCAGGCCAACTCCGCCGTCCAAGAACTGGAGCGGGTGGCCCAGGATTTGGTGTACAATCTGGAGTCGGAGGGACGCTTCCTGAACGGCCGCCTGACGCTGTACGGCCTGTACGGGTACAACGAATACAAACAGACCGCCACGGCCGACTTTTCCCTGCCGAACAACGCCTTCGACCCCGTCTTCATCGCTCCCCTGGACCAAAGCCTGAACCCGGCCGGCGCCATCTGGCGGGGGAAACTGGAGACGGACGGCCTGCTGTGGCGGGGGCTCGCGACGTCCTACGGGTACCGGGACGTGGACGCCGCGTATAAGCCCAAATACCGCCAGAACCCCGCCTTCTTCGACGACACCGAGACCGACCATTGGGGGCACAACTTCCGGATCGTCCAGCATTACAAGGGGTGGGTGCTGTCCAACGAATACGACACCATCCGCCGCCATTCGCGGCGGGAATATTTCCGGCACCGGTACAACTGGGGCCTCGGGCACTACGGATACAAGGGGCTGGACGTGGCGTTCAACCAGGAATACCGGCGGGAGATTTATTCGGCGACCAGCGACCGGTCCAATTTCTCGACGGTCCGGAACGAAAAGGTGATCGCCAGCGAGCTGTACGTCCGGACCCAGCTCAGCCCCCGCATCGCCTATTGGATCAAGCCCCGCCAGGAGCGCGTCTGGGCCCCGGCCCAAAACACCAATTTCGTGGCGGACATCCTGCACATGAAGCTGGAGTTCTACATCAGCACCAACGCGCGATTCTTCGCGGAGCACAAGGTTTTGAAATACGGCCACCCCGACTTCGAGCCCCAGGGCCATCCCTTCGACGACAACTTCACCCGCGTGACCTTTGAGGTGACCTTCTGATGAGAGAGGCGCAGCGAGTGGGACGTGGGAAGCGGGAAACCAAACCCCCTCTCCGAACGGGCTTTGCCGCGTCGGTCTTTCTCTTCTCACTTCTCACCTCCCACTTCTCACTCTCTTCGGCCTTGGCCGAAGAGAACCGCCTCGTGGTCTGGGCCATGGGGGAAGAAGGCAAGAAGATCGCGCTCATGGCGCGGCAATTCGAAGCGGAGAACCCCGGCGTCACGGTGGAGACACAAGCCATCCCCTGGGACGCGGCCCACGCCAAGCTCCTGACCTCGGTGGTGGGGAACATCCCGCCGGACATCTCCCAGATGGGCACCACCTGGATGGCCGAGTTCGTGGCCATGGGGGCCCTGGAGCCGCTGGACGAACGGGCCGCGGCCGCGACCTCGGCCAAACCCGAGCTCTTCTTCCCCGGCTCCCTCCAGACCTGCTACGTGGACGGCAAGCTCTACGGCGTGCCCTGGTACGTGGACACGCGCGTGCTCTTCTACCGCAAGGACCTTTTGAACGACGTCGGCTTCTCCCGCCCGCCCCAGACCTGGGAGGAGTTGAAGACCGCGGCCAAAAGGCTTTCCGAACGGACATGGCCGGACGGGAAGAAACGCTACGGCATCGCCTTCGGCACGCGGAGCTGGAACGACCTCTTGATGGCGGTCTGGCAGAACAACGGGAACCCCCTGCGGCCCGACTCGCCCGAGTTCCAGGAGGCCATGCTCCACTACCTGAGCTTCTTCCGCGAGGGCCTCACCCCCACCAAGGAGGCGGCGGACGTGGACCTGTTCCACGCCTTCAAGACGGGGTACCTGCCCATGTTCGTGTCCGGCCCCTGGATGGTGGAGCTGACCGCCAAGGAGCTCCCGGATTTGAAGGGGAAATGGGACGTGTCCATGCTGCCGGGGAAGGAGAAACGCACCTCCTTCGTCGGCGGATGCAACCTGGTGGTCTTCAAGGATTCCCCGCGCAAGGAACTGGCCTGGCGGTTCATCGAGTTCATGAGCCGGGCCGACGTGCAGGCCGAATGGTTCCGCATCACCACGGACCTGCCCTCCGCCAAGGAGGCCTGGAACCAGCCCATCTTCCGGGACAAACCCATGATCAAGGTGTTCGGCGGGCAGATGTACGACACCGCTAGCCCGCCCACCCTGCCGGAGTGGGAACAGATCGCCCACGCCATCGAGAACACCATGGAAAAGATCATCCTGCAGGACCCCGCGCTGGACGGGCAGATCCCCCAGCATCTGCTGGACCTGCAGTCCGCCATCTACAAGATCCAAAACGAAGGCGCCCGGCAGCCGGGCTCCTGGAAGACGTTCTTTTTGGTGCTCCTGGCGGTCCTGTTCTTGGGCGGCGGGTTCTGGAAAGTCTGGCCCTTCCTGACGCGGTTCCGGTCCGTCCCCAGCGCCGCGGCGCCGGCCCCCGCGCCGGAACCTTGGCGCAAGGGATTGGCGGGCATCCTGTTCGTCCTGCCGGCCCTGCTCCTGCTGGTGGTCTTCCTGTTCCTGCCCATCGCCGTGTCCTTCCTGATGAGCCTCACGGACCTCAACATTTTCAGCATCAACCGCTGGGAACGCATCCAGTGCGTGGGCTGGGCCAACTACGTCAAGATCCTGCTGGACCCCGTTTTCTGGAAATCCCTGTGGAACACCCTGTATTTCGCGGGCATCGGCGTGCCCCTCACCATCGGGCTCTCGCTTCTCGCCGCGGTCGCCCTCAACCAGCGCGTGGTGAAGGCGAAGGCCCTGTTCCGCGTCTCGTTCTTCGCGCCGGTGGTGACCACCATCGTGGCCGTGGCCGTGGTGTGGCGGTGGCTGTACAACCCCGAGTACGGCCCCTTCAACTGGTTCCTCCGCAGCCTGGGGATGGATCCGCTCCACTGGCTGTCCGACCCCAAGACGGCCCTGCCGTCCCTCATCCTCATGGCCATCTGGAAGAATTTCGGGTACAATATGGTGATTTTTCTCGCGGGGCTGCAGACCATCCCGGAAACGCAGTACGAGGCGGCCCGGATCGACGGGGCCAACTCCTGGCAGTGTTTCCGCTACATCACCATCCCCGGCCTGGCGCCGACCATGCTGTTCGTCACGGTCCTGACCACCATCGGCTATTTGCAGTTTTTCGCCGAGCCTTACGTCATGACCCGGGGCGGCCCCCTGAACGCCACCATGTCCATCGTCCTGTACATGTACGACCACGGCTTCCGTTTCTTCAACCTGGGCTACGCCTCGGCCATCTCCTACGCCCTCTTCGGACTCATCTTCTGTTTCACCCTGGTCCAATTGAAGATGAAGAAGAGCGGGTTTGAGGCGTCGTGATGCGTTCCGGACGGCCTCTTTCGGAAAGGCTGGAAACCGCCGGGCTGCACCTGTTGCTCCTGCTGGTGGCGGCCGCCACGCTCATGCCCTTTTTCTGGATGTTTTCGACGTCTTTCAAGTCCGGCGGCGGCATCTTCACCTATCCGCCGCAGTGGCTGCCGAGCGAGCCCACGCTGGAGTGGTACGGCCGCCTGGTCAAGGAGGTCAACTTCCTCCTCCATTTCCGGAACAGCCTGATCGTGTCCATTTCGGTCACGGCCCTGAGCCTGTTCTTCAACTCCCTGGCCGGGTACGCCTTCGCCAAACACCGTTTCCGGGGGCGGGACCGGCTCTTCAGCCTGCTGCTGGCCACCATGATGGTGCCGGCCCAGGTGACCATGATCCCGGTCTTCCTGCTGCTGAAGTACCTGGGATTCCTCAACAGCTACGCCGGGCTGATCATCCCGGCCTCGGCCAACGTGTTCGGGATCTTTCTCATCCGGCAGTTCATGATGTCCATCCCCAACGATCTGATCGAGTCCGCGCGGATCGACGGGTGTTCCGAGTTCCGCATCTATTGGAGCGTGATCCTGCCTTTGTGCAAGCCGGTGCTGGCCACCCTCGGCATCTTCACCTTCATGGGCTCCTGGAACGACTTCCTCTGGCCCCTGATCGTCATGGTCCGGGAGGAGGGCTACACCCTGCCCGTGGCCCTGGCCAACCTGAACGGACAGCACCCCACCTCCTTCGGCCTGTTGATGGCCGCGGCCGTGGTGGTGGTGGTGCCCGTGATCGCGGTCTTTCTCGCAGCGCAAAAATATGTTATTCAAGGCATCGCCACCTCCGGCCTGAAGGAATAGGCCGGGGCGCCGTTTTTCACCATCGCGGGACCGTTTCTCTCAAATTCACAGGAGGTTTCTGCCATGTCCACTCGGAAGTTTTCGTCTTTGTTCGCCGCGTTCCTGACCCTGGCCCTCGCGGCCCGTCCCCTGCCGGCCGCCAGCAAACCCGCGACCGGGCCCAAACCCCCTTCCGCGACGCCGTCCTCGGGCAAAGCCGCCACCGCCGCGGCTTCCGTGTCGCTTTCCACGCTCCTCGACAATTTCGAGGCCGTGGACTGGACGCCGCTCAAGGCCGACGGCACCGACCTGTCCCTGGAGCGCGTTGCGGGCAAGGAGGGGTCGGCGCTCAAGCTCAAATACGACCTGAAGGACACCAAGCAGTGGGTCCAGATCTCCAAACCCATGAAGGTGGCCACGGTGCAGGGGAAGGCGATCGAGTTTTGGATGAAGTCCGCGGGGAAGTCCAACGTCCTGGAAATCAAACTGGTGGACACGGACGGGACCAACTACGGCATCAAGCGCCCGGCCTTCACCAGCACCGGAGACTGGACGCGCATCGTCATCGACGAGACCGAGTTCACGTACTGGTGGGGCGGCGACAAGACCCTCGGCCCCCTGCAGGAAATTTACGTGGCCGTGAGCGCCGGCGACGGCGGGGCGGGCGAGGTGTTCCTGGACGAGCTGCGTCTCATCCCCTCCCCGGGCGCGGCCCTGCCCAAGGACGGCGTGATCGCGGACTGCGAGACCACCGACGGCTGGACTCCCAGCCAGGGGCAGGGGGCCACCATCAGCCTCGGGACCCAGGCCGGCCAAAAGGGCAAAGCCCTGACCGTCCAGTATTCCATCCCGGCCAACCAATGGGTGTCCATCCGGAAATCCGTCAAGCTGTCCCTGTCTCCCACGGCGGCTTTCGTGTTCCTGATCAAAGGAGAGGGCGATCCCACCAACGTGGAGTTCAAAGTGGTGGACCGGGACGATTCCACCTTCGGCAAGGTGCTGGAGGGCCAGGGCGCGGACAAAGTCTGGAAGGAGATCCGCCTGCCGCTCTCCGAGCTTCAGTACCTGTGGGGGGGAGACAACCAGCTGGACACGGCCCACGTCGTGTACATCGACGTGGCGGTCAGCGGCCCCGCCGGCAAAGGCAAAATCTTCCTGGACGACCTGAAGGTCGTCCCCTAAAAACCCCGACGCGCCCATCGGACGGAACGAGGGAGAAGAGGACTCATGAAAACAGGCACACAAGAGAACACCATCGAATTCAAAGGCGGCAATTTCCGGCTGGGGGGGAAGCCCGTCTTCCTCTATTCCGGCGAGCTGCACTACTTCCGCGTGCCCAAGGCCCAGTGGAAGGACCGGCTTCGGAAACTGAAGGCCGCCGGGTTCAACACCGTCAGCAGCTACATCCCCTGGATCTGGCACGAGCCGGAGGAGGGGCGGGTGGACCTGACCGGGCGCACGCACCCGGAGCGGGACGTCCTGGGTTTCTTCGACTTGGCCGCCAAGGAAGGCCTCCTGGCCATGGTGCGGGTGGGGCCCGTCTCCAACGCGGAGCTGAAGAACGAAGGCCTCCCGGTCTGGTTGACCCAGAAATTCCCGGACCTGTTCGTCACCGGCCACCGCGACGTGGGGAACCTTCCGCACGTCACCATGGTGTCCTACCTGCACCCCGGCTTCCAGGAGAAGGTGGGGAACTGGTACGACGGGCTCCTGCCCGAGATCGTCAAACGGCAGGTCACCCGGGGCGGCAACGTGACCGGGGTCCAGCTCTGCAATGAAGTGGCCATGGTCCATTGGCTGCAGAAGGGCGCGGACTACAAGCCCCACGTCAACGACATGTACCGTTCCTTCCTGCAGGAGAAGTATGGGACCGTCGAAAAGCTGAACGAGGCCCACGGCTCCTCGCACGCGAGCTTCGAGGACGTGGAACAGCCGGCCCCGTCGGAAAAAGTGGAGCTGCCGCGCCTGGCGGTCTTCCATGACTGGGCCCTGTTCTACCGGCGGTATTACGCCGCCTATTTCCTGTCCCTCTCCTCCCGGGCCAAGGCCCACGGCGTGGAGGTGCCGCTCTTCTGCAACATCCCCCAGTTCTACGACTACGACATCCGCGGGCGGGGGGTGTACTCCCCCATGACCACGTCGATGTTCCGGGATTTCCCGCTCCTCACCCCGAACCTGATCTTCGGCGGCGCGTACCAGATGCGGCACCTGGACTTCGAAAACTTCCACGACGTGGCCCTGACCACGGAGGTCACCCGTCTGCTCAACAGCGCGCGCCCGGCGCGGACCGCTGTGGGGGCCGGACGGTCCAGGGCCGTCCCCGACTTCTCCAAACCCCTGCACAGCCTGCCCACGCCGCCGCAGCACGAGGTGTCCTACGATTCGGACGTGCCGGTGGTCTGCGCCGAGCTCCAGACCGGCATCATGCGGGACCGCCCCCGCATCTATCCGCCCCAGGTGCTGCTGCACCTGAAGAGCGCCGTGTCGCAGGGGCTGGGCGGCGTGAACGCCTACATGTTCGCGGGCGGGGTCAACGCCCCGGGCTACGGCATGTTCGGCACGTACCACGACTGGCAGGCGCCCGTGGACGCCCGAGGCCAAGAGAAACCCCATCTCCAGCCGCTCAAGGATTTCGGCCGGTTCCTTTCCTGGGCCGGCCCGTACCTGGCCCAGACGCAAAAAGCCGTGGACACGGCCCTGGGGTTTTACCTGCCGTACTACGCCACGGAATATTTCACGGGGACATGGGTGGAGAAGCTGGAAGGCCAGCGCACCAACCTCTGGTACGACGGCATGGCCCGGCTCGTCCAGTTGGCGGGGTACAACTACAACTTCGCCGATCTCCAGCGCACGCCCCTGGATGTTTTGAAAAAGTTTCCCAGCCTCTGGGTCTATTCCCTGGATTTCATGGACCGGGACACCCAGGCCAAACTGGCCGCGTACGTCAAAGAAGGGGGCAAACTGGTGCTCTATCCGCGCCTTCCCTCCCTGGACCTCCGCGGCGAGGAGGAAACCTTGCTGGGCCAGGAGTTGGGCCTTTCCCGCGCGGAGGAGCTTTCCGGCAACCTCTATTCCCAGGACGGGAAGGATTATTGGGTACAGGGGCCCATCCAGGCCTTCCGAAGCGACAACGGCCACCATCCGTTCGTTTCGCTCTCCAAGGGCGCCGCGGCCGCGCTGAAGAAATCCGTGGGCCGGGGCGAGGTCCTGGCGGTGGGGTTCGGCCTGCCCCACATCTTCGATCATTACCGCGACTGGGTGCGGGACTGGGGCGCGTCCCTGGGCCTGGCGCCCCGCGTGGTTTGCGACCCCTGGGACGTGCAGGCCACCCTGCGGGAAAGCGAGGACTTCGGCTTCCTGTTCGTCTTCAACTACCACTTCATCGCCAAGGACGCCTCCCTTTCCCTGACCCTTCCCGGGTCCGGGGAAAAAATCCGTTTCCCGGAAAAAGGCCGGCTCCGGCTGGAGCCCCTTTCGGGGATCGCCTTGCCCCTCAACATCCCCTTGGGGCCGGACAAACGGCTGGTGTACGCCACGGCCGAGCCCCGGGGCCTGCGCGTCGCCGCGAAACGCGTGGACCTGGACTTGGCCGCGGAGCCCGGCCAGTCCGTGGAGGTGTGCCTGTCCGCTGGACAAAAGCCCCGCTCGGCCCGCGCCGGCGCGCAAAAAGCCGCGGTCGTCTGGCGCAAGGGCCGGGCCCTGGTCTCGTTTAAGGCCGCGGCCCCGCTCACCAAACTGTCGGCGGCCTGGTGATGGCCTCTCCCGACATTCTGGTCCGCCCCCGGATTCAAACGCCTTTTTCAAACGGCAAAAACCATGACCCCTTAGGAGGACTTTCCGCCTTGAAAACATCCGCCCGTTTCCCTTTTAAAACCCCGTACGGCCGGTTTTCCGACGACGGGAAAAGCTTCATCATCACGCGCCCGGACACCCCCCGGCCCTGGGTGAACGTCATGTCCACCGGCACCTACGGGGTGGCCCTGTCCCAGACCGGGTCCGGCTATTCCTGGCTCCACCACGCCTCCATGAACCGAATCACGCGCTGGAACCAGGACATGATCCGGGACGACTGGGGCCGGTACATCTACGTCCGGGACGAGCAAACGGGCGAGTTCTGGTCCGCGGGCTGGCAGCCGGTGCGCGCCAAGATGGACTCCTACGAATGCGTGCACGGCGTGGGATACACCGCCATCACTTCCCAGAAGAGCCAAATCCAGACCCAGTGGATGGTGTTCGTGCCGCACGAAGAGCCCCTCGAAATCTGGCGGCTCCGGGTGCGCAACCTGTCCAAGAAGCCCCGCCGTCTCACCCTCTGGACCTACTTCGAATGGAACCTGGGGGACTCGCCCGACTGGCACCGGGAGTTCCACCGCACCTTCATCGAGACCTCTTTCCACGAGGGGCAGAAAATCGTCCTGGCGAAAAAACGGCTCTCCCCGCTCAAGAACGCCAAGGGGCAGAACTGGAACCGCACCTGGGACCACGTGGCCTGGCACGGCGTGAGCCTGCCGGTCCGCGCCGCCTCGGGCGACAAGCAGGCCTTCCTCGGCAACTACGGCTCCCTGCAGAGCCCGGCCGCCCTCCAAGAGGGGCGATACGTGGGCAAGACCACCCACAAATGGGACGACGGCATCGCCAGCCTCTGCGTGCCGGTGGACCTCAAGGCCGGGGAGGAGCGCAGCGTGCTCTTCACCCTGGGCGCGGCGGACTCCGAGACGCAGGCGCTGGTCAAGGCGAAGCAGTTCCAAAACTTCGAGCAGGTGGACCGCGTCTGGCACCGCACCGAGGCCTTCTGGGACAAATACCTGTCCAACTTTCCGGTGGAGACGCCGGACCCGGCCTTCAACCTGCTGACCAACACCTGGCTCAGGTACCAGGCCCTCTCGGCCCGCATCTGGGGCCGCACCGCGTACTACCAGATGGGGGGCGCGTACGGCTTCCGGGACCAGCTGCAGGACAGCCAGATTTTCCTGCCCCTGGAGCCCGACCGCACCCGGGACCAGATCCGGCTCCACGCCGCCCATCAGTTTGCGGACGGCACCGTGTACCATTGGTGGCACCCCCTCTCGGAGGAGGGCCTCCCGTCCAAATACTCCGACGACCTGCTCTGGCTGCCCTTCGTCATGGTGAACTACCTCAAGGAAACGGCCCGCTGGACGCTCCTCGCCGAGAACGTGCCCTACGCCCGCCGGAAGGGGGAAACCAAGACCGTTTCCGGCTCCTTGTACGACCACGCGGTGCGGGCCATCGAAAAGTCCCTGACCCGCTTCAGCCCCCGCGGCCTGCCGCTCATGGGCGAGGCGGACTGGAACGACGGCCTCTCCGCCGTGGGCGCGGACTGGAAGGGCGAGAGCGTGTGGATGGGCCACTTCCTGTACGGCGTTCTGCGAGACTGGGCCCTCTTGATCGAGCAGGCGGTGCAGAACAACGCCCTGCCGTCCAGGGAAAAGGACCGGGCGCGCCGGTACCTGGCGCGGGCGGAGAAACTCAAAAAGGACATCAACCGCCACGCCTGGGACGGCCAATGGTACTTCGGGGCCACCTGCGACGACGGCACGGTGCTGGGCAGCCGCAAGAACGCGGAGGGAAAAATCTTCCTCAACTGCCAGACCTGGGCCCTCTTGAACGGCGTGGTGGACTCGCCGGCCCGCAAGAAATCGCTTCTGAACGCGCTGGAAAAATATTTGTACGGCCCCCATGGGCCCCTCCTCCTGACCCCCGCGTACACGGTGCCGGACGAGAAGGTCGGATACCTGACGCGTTACTCGCCCACCACGCGGGAAAACGGCGGCATCTATTTCCACGCCGCGGTGTGGGCTCTGCAGATGGAATGCCACATCGGGCGGGCGGCCAAGGCCTGGGACCTGTACCGGCGCATGTGCCCCATCCTGCGGGGGACCAAGGAGCCAGAGCTGTACCGTTGCGAGCCTTACGTGACGCCGGGCAACGTGGACGGCCCCGGCTCCCCCACGCCGGGACGCGGCGGATGGACCTGGTACACCGGCTCCGCCGCCTGGTTCTTCCGCATCTCCACGGAATGGTTCCTGGGGATCCGTCCCGACTGGGACGGCCTGCGAATCCGGCCTTGCCTGCCGCCGGACTGGGACCGCGCCAAGGCGGTCCGGACCTTCCGGGGCGGGACTTACCGCATCCGGTTCGAACGGGACCGAAAATTGCCGCGCGGAACGCACCGCCTGGTGTTCAACGGCCGGCCCTGGGCCGGGGACGTGCTCCCGGCCACGCCCGGACAGACCAACGACGTGACGGTGTACGTGGGCCCGGCGCCCCGCTGACCCGGCGGTTCCATCAAGGGCGGCCCGCTGAGGAGACCGGCGGGACGGCACATTCATTATGAAGTTTTCAGACATCCTCAAACGCAAGGACACGGCGGCCCCGCCGCCCTCCGGCGTCCCTCCCTCGCCGCCGGCTTCCGGTTCCGCCCTCTCCGACCCCTCGACGCCCGTCGCCGACGAGCCGGAAGAGGCGGTGGAACAGAAGATCGCGGACCACTCCCTCAAGGCCACGGAGGTGTACGCCGAGGCCGTGTCCGCGTCGCGGGCCCTGCATACGGCCGCCCAAACCCCGGCCGTCGGCCCCCAGCCTCTGCCCCGGGACCCCGTCCTCAAAATCCTCGCGCTCCTGGAGTCGGGGAACCAGGAACTCCTGGCCCTGGCGGACCGGTCCACCCCGGACAACTACCTGCCCGCCCACGCGGTCAACGTGACCATCTTCAGCCTCCGCCTGGGCATGGCGGTCTCCCTGCCGCCGGAGGAGCTTTCCCTCCTGGGGGTGGGCGCCTTCCTGCACGACCTGGGCATGACCGTCTGCCTGCCCTTGGCGCTCAAGGCCGCGTCCCTCACGGACGAGGAACGGGCGCTGGTGCGGAGCCATCCCCGGGAGAGCCAAAAACTGCTGGCCGCGCTCTTTCCCGGCCTCCCGCACGACACGCGCGCCCAGCTCCAGGACATCGTGGGACAGGTGCATGAACGGGCCGAAGGGACCGGTTACCCGGAGGGCCGCCGCTCGGACGCCATCCACCGCCTGGCCAAGATCATCGGCGCCTGCGACGTGTACGAGGCCGTCACGCACCCGCGGGCCTGGCGGTCCCGCATCCTGCCCCACAACGCCCTGCGCCACATGATCCAGGAACACGAAAAGGCCTTTGAGCCCGGCATCATCAAGACCCTCATCGAGGCACTCTCCCTGTACCCGCCCGGTTCCTTCGTGCGGCTGAGCTCGGGCGAGATCGGCCGCGTGGTGTTCACCAACCCGGGGCTGCCCACGCGCCCCAAGGTCAAACTCCTCCTGGACGCCCAGGGCGGCCGGCTGGCCAAGCCGCGGATCGTCAATTTGGCCACCCAGCCCATCCTCTACGTGGCCGAGGCCGTGGATGAAACCGCCTTGAAGACCCCGGACCAGCGTCTCCTCCTGGAGCTGCGGGCCCAGCGCTGGTGGGTCAGGGGCCTCTGAACGGAAAAGGCGTTTCAAGTGAGAGGTGAAAAGTTCAAGGGAAAAACATGACAAAGACGTTCCGCTTTTCTGGCCTTCGCATTTTACCTTCTGCTTCTAACGCCTTTCCTTCCCACTTCTCACCTCCCACTTTCCACGCCTTTTGACTTATGTCCTTCCTCCGCGTCCTGAACGTCACCAAACGTTTTTCGACCTCCGCCGGCGTCAAAGCCGCGGTCCAGGACGTGTCCCTGGAAGTGCCCCAGGGGACCGTGCTCTGCCTGCTGGGCCCCAACGGGTCGGGCAAGACCACCCTGCTCAAAACCATCGCCACGCTCCTCACCCCGGACGAAGGCCAAGTGTTCCTGGACGGGACGGACGCCCACAAGGACCTGGGCGCCGCCAAACGCCTCCTGGGCTTCGCCTCCTCCGAGGACCATTCCTTTTACGGCCGGCTTTCCGTGCGCCTCAACCTCTGGTTCTACGCCCAGCTCCACAACCTGCCGGGGGACGCCTGGAAGCGCCGCCTGGCCGAGGTGGGGGAACAGCTGGACCTCCTGCCCCTGCTGGATCGCCCCTTCCGCGAGCTTTCCAGCGGGCAGAAACAGCGCCTCCTCCTGGCCCGGGCCCTTTTGCACGACCCCCCGGTCCTGCTCCTGGACGAGCCCCATCAGAACCTGGACCCCCTTTCCTCCATCCGTCTCCGGGAGCTCATGACCCAGGAGTGGGGGAAACGGCGGGGGAAGACCATCCTGGTCTCCACCCACCACCTGGAGGACGCCCGGAAAACGTCGGACCGGTGGGTGGTCCTGCGGGAAGGCCGGGTCCGGTTCCAGGGTTCCGTGGACGCGGCGCTGCGGGAGGGCGGTCTGTCCGTGGACGCTTTTTTCCAGGGGCTCATGGGGATGCCGGCGGTCGTGGCCCGGGAGGCGATGGGGTGAGCCTGCAAATCTTGTGGGGGTTCTTCCGGCGGGACCTCACCATCCATACGTCCTACAAGCTGGGGTTCGTCATGGACCTGGTGGGCGTTTTCTTTTCCGCCGCCACCTTCTACTTCGTGGCCCGGCTCTTCGGCCCGGCGGCCGCGCCCATGCTGCAGAAATACGGCGGCGATTACTTCGCCTTCGTCCTGATCGGCATCGCCTTTTCCACCTATCAAAACGTGGGGTTGAACTCCTTCGCCCAGTCCCTCCGGCAGGAGCAGTTCCTGAACACCCTGGAGCCCCTCTTGCTGACGCCGGTCACCCTGCCCCAATTCCTTCTGGGCTCCTGCCTGTGGGACTTCACCCACGCGACCCTCCAGGTGGCGCTGTACCTGGTCCTGGGGCTGTCGGTCTTCGGCCTGCAGATCCCCGAGGCCCAGGTCCTGCCCGCGGCCGCCGTGCTCGTCATGACCCTGGCGGCCTTCATGGGGCTGGGGATTTTGGCCGCGGCCTTCATCATGCGGTACAAACGGGGGAACCCGGTGACCTGGCTGGTGGTCACGGCCAGCGAGCTTTTGGGCGGGGTCTATTTTCCCGTGGACGTTCTGCCGTCCTGGCTCAAGGCGGCCTCGCCTTTCGTGCCCATGACGCACGCCCTGGAGGGCCTGCGCAAGAGCCTCATCCTGGGCGCCGGCTGGGGGGAGGTCATGCCGTCCTTGGCCGCGCTGGGCGTGTTCATTTTGGTGTCCTGGCCCGTGGGCATGGCGGGGTTCGCCCTGGCGCTGAAGCGCGCCCGGGCCGAAGGGAGCCTGGGACACTACTGAGGGGCGGGGGAAGGCCGGGCTAGGGCAGGGAGGACCTGACGAAGGACACCAGGGCGTCGGCGGAAAAGGGTTTCAAGATCAATCCCGAGAGGCCGGACTTCCGCCCCAGTTCCTCCCAGCGGGGCTGCCGGACCGCGCTCATCATGGCCACCGGGCACAGCGGGTAATGGGCCTTGATCCACTCCACCAGGGACCAGCCGTCCTCCGGGCCCATCTCGACGTCCGTCAGCACGGCCCGGATGGGGACGCCCGCCCGAAAATGCCGCACCGCGGCCTCCACGCCCTCCGCGGTCAGGACCTCGTATCCCGCCGCGCCCAGCACCACCTGGCAAAAGCGCCGCAGACCGTCGTCGTCGTCCACCACCAAAAGCCGGCTCCCCTTGAAGCCCATGCCGAAAGTTTATCCCCGTCAATATTTATAGTCAATGTCTTATTTAATACCTATAATATCTTAACTTTCCATGTCAAGTCATTATATGCTACCTCCCTATGGAGAGCATACACGTCCGCGTCGGACGCCGTGTCCACGCCGAAAGGAAACGGCTGGGCCTCACGCAGGAGCTTCTGGCGGAGAAAGCCCATCTGTCCACGGCCTTCATCGGACAGATCGAGCGCGGGCAGAACACGGCCAGCCTGGCCAGCCTGGAAAAGATCGCCCGGGCCCTGAACCTGCCGCTCGCGGAACTCCTGCGCCACGCCTCCCCCAAATCCCCCAAGGCCCCGGCCGCGTATTCCCAAAAGATCCTCTCCCTGGTGCGCGAGCGGCCCAGCCAGGACCAGCAGTACCTCTTCTCCACCCTCAAGGCCATCGTCCGCCGCCTTGACGGCGCCGGACGCAAACGCCCCGAACGTTGACTTCCCCGGAGGGGGGAGTTATACTCGAAGGAAGATGACTTCCCTGGGATTCCGTCTGGGGCGGACCCATCTCCTGTTCCGCTGGGACGCGGGGCCGCGGTCCGGCCGGCGGGGGAAAGAACCGGCCATGGCGGCCCGCCTCCGCGCGCGGTACGCGCCCTATGTTTTCTCCGGCGGGACGCCCGACGCCGTCTTCCAGGTCTCTCCCAAACCCCTCCGCCGCCGGGTCCCCTCGGACGTCGGGCTTCGCTTCGACGGCGCGACCCTGCGCCTGGAACGGTCCGATTTTCTCGCCGCGTACGAACCTTCCCGCGGGCAAGGCCGCCTGGAGACCGCGGACAACCCCTACAGCTTCGATTCCTTCCTGCGCGTGTTCATGAGCTGGCTCCTGCCGCGGTCCGGCGGGATGCTCGCGCACGCCGCCTCCCTGGCGCGGGACGGCGCCGGATACCTCTTCCCCGCGGTCTCGGGCGGCGGAAAATCCACCCTGACGCGGACGGCGGGGCCGGCGGAGGCCCTGTCGGACGAGCTTTCCCTGGTCCTGCGGGACAAGGACGGGTACGCGCTGGCCGGGAGCCCCTTCTGGGGCGAGCTGGCCTGCCGGAGCCGGCCCGTGGAAGTCCCCTTGAAGGGGATTTATTTCCTTGAAAAAGGCCCGCGCCCCGCGGTCCGGCCCCTCCCCAAAACCCAAGCGGTCCGCCTGCTCCTGAAAACGCTCATGTCCTTCGACGCGGACCCCCTTTCGGCACAATCCCTCCTGCGAGGCGCGGAGACCCTGCTGGACCGGGTCCCGTTCCACACCCTGGTTTTTTCCAAGTCCCGCCCCTTTTGGGACGCGGTGGAGGCCCGCCGGGCCGAGGCGGTGCCCGCGTGACCCCATCACCCGCCTCGGGACCGAAGGTCCCGCCTTTGGCGGGAAGGCAGGTGATGGGATGATCCCCGTCAAAAGCCGTTTCATCGCCCACCGGATCATCGAGGGGGAAGGGTTCGTGGTGGACAGCCGCACCCAGGTGCTCCACCACCTGAACCCCGTGGCCGCGGCGCTCTGGGGCTGGCTGGACGGCCGCCGCACCGCCGAGGACCTGGCCGCCCGGCTCTGCGAGGAGTACGACGTGGACCGGGAAAGGGCCGCGCGGGACGTATCGGCGTTCCTGGAAGAGTTGGCCGCCAAGGACATCATTGAATGGGTCGAAAAGAAGGCCCACGCATGATCCCATCACCTGCCTCGGGACTGAACGTCCCGCCTATGGCGGGAAGGCAGGTGATGGGATGACCCCCGCCGCCGCGCCCGACGTCCAACCCTCGGAGCGCCTTTTCTACCTCACGGTCAAGAAACACATCCCCTTCTCTTTCACCTGCGAGATCACGTACCGCTGCCCCTTGGAATGCCGCCATTGCTACCTGCCGGAGACCCAGGGCGACCTCTCCCCCGAGGCGCACCGGGAGCTGTCCACCGCGGAATGGAAGCGCGCCTTCGAGGAGCTGGCCGAGGCCGGGTGCCTCTATTTGACCCTCACCGGCGGGGAGGTGTTCGTGCGCCCGGACGCGGCCGAGCTGGCCCGCCACGCCCGCGCCCTGGGGTTCGACACGAAAATCTACACCACCGGCGTCCTGCTCACGGCCCCCGTCGCGGACGAGCTGGCGGGCCTGGGCCTGTCCGCGGTGGAGTTTTCCCTGTACGGCCGGGAGTTCACCCACGACTTCATGACCAAGCGGCCCGGTTCCTTCCGCAAGACCCTGGCCGCCATCGACCTGCTGCGGGAGCGGGACGTGCCGGTCAAGATCAAGTGCCCCATGATGAAGGCCAACTGGCTGGACCGCCATTTCCTGATCCAACTGGCCGGGGAAAAAGGCCTCAAATACCAGTTCGACCCCACGGTCACGCCCCGCAACGACGCGGGCCGCCAGCCTTTGGGCCTGCGGCTGTCGCCGGACCAGACCCTGGAGCTCCTGGACGACCCCGCCATGACCACCCCGGAACGCATCGAGCGCGTGCGGGAGGATTACCACGACGACTCCTTTTTGTGCAGCGCGGGGAAAAATCTCGGCGGCGTCAACCCCTTCGGCGACGTGTACCCCTGTTTGCAGCTCCCGGTGCCGGCCGGCAATTTGCGGGAAAAATCCTTCCGGGAGATCTGGTCCCGATCGCCGGAGCTGGCCCGGCTGCGCGCCATCCGTTTTTCCGACCTGTCGGAATGCTCCCGCTGCGCCATCAAGGATTACTGCAGCCGGTGCCCGGGCATCACCCTCCTGGAGGAGGGGGACATCCTGGGCCCGTCCCGCGTGTCCTGCGCCCTGGCCAAGGCCCAGTACGAAAAGGTCCACGGCCCCACGGACTTCGTTCCCGCCGGGCTGCGTCCGGAATTCCGGGAGCGCCCCCAAACCGGGCCTGCGGACGGCTGCGGCGGCGGATGCCGGGGTTGCCCATCGGAGGGCGCCTCCTCCGCCCCGGTCTTTCTGACCCGGTACGACAGGATCCGTTCCCAGACCTAAGGAGATCGCCCCATGAAACAGGACCGAACCCAAACACCAAAGAAGAAGCCCTACGAGAAGCCCAAGGTGACCACGGAGAAGGTCTTTGAGACCGCGGCCCTGGCCTGCGGCAAGTGCACGACAGGGGGCCCCACGTCCCAACTGGCCTGCCGGTCCCTGAAAAAATTCTCTTGAGGGAGAAGCGCCTCTTCCTGGGACAGGGGGGCAGCATGCGGCCCCTGCTGTCCGCCGGCCAGATCCTGGAGACGCGGGGCGTCGCGCCCCCGGATGTCCGGCCCGGGGACTGCGTGGCGTACAGGCTGGAGGGGGGGCGGACCCTGGTCCACCGCGTGTGGTGGAAGACCGCCGCCGGGTTCTGGGTCAACGACGATGCCGCCACCTGCTCCCTCCATTTTGTCCCGGCCCGGGCCCTGGCGGGCAAGGTGGAGGGGCCTTCTCCCCTGTTGCAAGGCCCCCTGGGCTGGATTTGGGGAATCCTTTCCCATGGCTGCCGCCGCCTGCAACGGAGCCTTCAGACCCCCTCCCAATAGTTAATAATTGACTTTAATAAAATAATAAAAACTGTTTATATAAAAACATTTTAGATAACATTATATATTCGACAACGGGCGGGGACTTTTGTCGCCTTGACAAGCCGGGGAATGGGGACCTACCCTTAATAGATGATCTATTGTAGCTACAAAAAGACGTCCTTTCTCCTGTCCCTCCTCCTCGGGCTGGGGCTATCGGGCCGGCTCATGGCCGCCACCCGCATCAAGACCGTGGAGTACACCTTCGGCAGCTACGACGGTTTGGCCGCGCCGGCGGACATCGCCTCCAACGGGCTCTGGACCCCCGCCACCCTCACCGTGTACCTGCCGGAAACCGGGAAAACCATCCGCTCGGCCTGGCTGGAGGTCTTCGCCCACGCCACCAGCGTGAACGCCACGGACGCGCAGGTGCGGTTCAACACCGGCGCCACCCCGGCCACGGTGGTGGACAACATCAACGCCCAGATCACCAACCAAACCGGCGAAGCCCAGCTCCTCCGCATCCTGGCGGACGTCACCGCCCAGGTGACGACCGCCTCGCCCCAGGTGTACAGCATGGATTTCCGCCTCACGGGGCCGGCCTCCAACTCCCATTCCGCCAAGCTGTACATCACGTACGAGTACGATGACACGTCCGCCACCTTCCTCCGCACCGTCAGGTTCCCGCTCTATTCCGCGGGGAACATCGCCACCAAGGAGGCCCAGGCCGCGGCCGGCACCCACGGGCTCACGTACAACGTCCGCCTGGGCGAAGGGACCGACGCCACGGTCCGCCAATCCTGGTTCGAGATCCACGGCTTCCAGCAGAACGGCGGCAACACCACGGACGCCACGGTCCGGGCCGAGATCAGCGGCCAGGCCGCGGGAAAGCTCATCGCCCTCGACATGGTGGCCCAGACGGACCGCTGGTTCCAGTACGTCACCCCGAACCTGGCCGGGTTCGCCATCAACAGCA
>CAZAEL010000034.1:19291-23974 GCA_964484135.1 uncultured Elusimicrobia bacterium | reverse complement strand
CCGCTTCTATGGAATCGAGGTCGGAAAGGTGAGGCTGGGGACTAGTTTAACACCCAACGCGGAAACTGTCAACAAACCCGACGGAGATGCAACATTTAATCCATCACGATTTTTTAAATCTGCTTTGGACCCACAAAGAGAGACACGAGATTTGCAGTTTCTGTCTTCTTACTAACTTCCTGGATTGAAATCCCATTATCCTTAAAGATATCGAGAAACGATTTTAAACCGTCTTTATCCGTCCTTGGTCCATAGTCGATAAAAAGACCTCTTTCAAATTTTACTCCCGTCTTAATAGAAGGAGGATAAAGCATCCATGTTCCATGCTCGAGAAGTTCATATATGTCCTTTGCATATGCTTTTGCTTCTGCATCTCCAGGGGGATAATGAATCTGAATCATTAATTGCGCGGAGGTTTTTAATCTCGAAATAATCTCTGTTTGCTGAGCGGCCGTGAATGCTCGTGGTTCCTCTATATCTTTGATCCTGCGACTAACAAGAAAAGAAAAAAGTCCAAAAACAAATGGCGAGGAAAAAGCCCCAACGATCAAGATGGCATGAAGTCCACGGAGAAAACCTAAAGAGTTTAAAATATCGGCCATAAGCATATTATACTTGTTTCAATTTATATTTTTGAACCCCCGTGCAGGCGTTATGAGACGAGGATTTTTTGGAAGCCGAAGGCCCACCTGTTTGATCCCCGGCGTGGGAAGTTAAGCCGGGGGAGTTGGTGGGCCGGCCAAAAAATCCGAGCGAATGCCTGCCTCGGGGCGCGCTTTTCTTTCGCCGATTTCTTTTGCGCGAACAAAAGAAATCGGCCCGGGTGAAGGGGTGGAACCCCTTCGGCGGGCCGGGGTCCTAGGGGCGGGGAGCCCCTTCGATCAATCAAAGAGCGCGCGGAGCGCCATCCTCCACCTGGGCCACCGGTACACGGTGAGCGACTTCTCGCTCAGGGTCCAGACCTCCCGGTCCGTGACGCTCAGGCCCGTGAGCGGGGCGGCGGGTTTTTCATGGGCGGGAAGACGGTACTCGGCCCGGGGCAGGACCTCGGGGGAGGCGGTGAAGCGGCGCAAACAACGGGCCGCCTCGTCGTATCCCCAAAATTCGCCGTTAAAGAAATCCAGGGCGGTCAGGCGCCAGCCCGAGGGCAGGGCCGCCTGCCGGTCCGCGGTCTGGAAATCGCCGAGAGGATAGCGGCGCAAGGATTGGTCCCGCCGGTCCAAAATCCAAAAACCCTGGCCGTCCCAGGCCATGTCCACGGGGTCCAGGTCCGGCGGCAAGAGCGACGTTTTGAGGACGGAGAAGGGCGGGTCGGCCCGGTGCTCCCGCAGGGAGCGGGACCAGGGGTCCAGGGCCCACAAACGGTCCTGGGCCCAGCGCAGGGTCACGGGGTGGAAGTCCAGGCCGTTGGACCCGAAGAACAGGACGCGGTCCGGCCGCTGGGCCGCGGCCTGGAAAAGCTGGCCGCCCATCCATTCCGAATACCACAGGCTTTCCCCCCGCGCCGTGAGGGCCGAGGCGTTGGCCGCGGGCGCGGGATATTCCTGGGGGCCGGAAAAAACCAGGAAGAGGGCCGAGAGGACGGCGGCCGCAGACAGGGCCGCGAGAACGCCCAGGGCCCGGCGCGCGCGTCGGGGCAAAGCGCCGCCGTCCGGGGCGGGCGCGGACGGGGCCGGGGCCCCGGCGGGCCACCCGGAAGCGCGGGCCTCGCCGCGGGCCGGCCGGGGCTGGCCGGAGAAAACCGGAAAGGTCCACACCGCCTGCCGCAGGCGGTCCACGGTCTGTTCCACCTTGCGGCTGGCCTGCTCCCGGGCCGCCTGTTCCGCCTGGAATTGGGACAGCCACTGCTCACGCTCCCGGCGCAGGCGGTCTTCCCAGTCCCGCATGTCCGTCTGCCAGGTTTCGCGGGAAGACCGTTCCTTGTCCCAAAGCTCCCGCCACTGGGCCCGTTCCGACTCCCACTCCTCCCGGAGGGCCTGCAAATCCCGTTCCAGACGGCCGGCCCGCTCCTCCGAGGCTTTCAAGCGGATCTCCGCCTCGTCCCGGGCCCGCGCGGCCTCCGCGGCCTCCTCCTGGGATTTCTCCGCGAGCTTCTGGAAGTTTTGGACCTCCGCCTCCCGCGTGTCCCGCGTGGTCTTGAAGGTGTCCCGCTCCCGCTGGAAAGACTGCGTCTCGGTTTTGAGGGTCTGTTCCAGGCGGCGCTTTTCCTCTTCCCAAAGGGCCTCGTCCTTCTTGCGGGCGAGCTGGAATTCGTTGAGCCGGGTCTCCAGGTCCGCGATCTTTTTGTCCCGCTTCTCCAGGAGGGCGGACCAGGCCTTCTCCTCCTTCTGCCAGCGTTGGAGCGCGGCCTCGTGGCGCTCCGCCTCCTCCTTGCGCGCCGCCTCCAGGGATTGGACCTGTTCCGCGTACAACGCCAGTTCGGTCTCGTGCCGGCGCTGGCGGCGCACGGTCTCGGACTCCCGCTCCGCCTCTTTCAAAGACTCCAGCTCCAGGCGGGCCTGGTCGTTGGCGCGCAGTTCCGCCAGCTCCTGGGAGAGCCGCGCCATCTCCGTTTCCAGCCGCCGCTTTTCCTGGGACAGGAGGGCCAGGGCCCGGTCCCGCTCCTCCAGGAGCGCCTGCCAGCGGGCCTTCTCCTGGGCGAAACGGCGGCGGCCCTGCAGGAGGGATTCCTCCACCAGGGCCCGCTCCTCGGAAAACAGGTTCAGGGACGGCTCCGCCAGGGCGCGGGCTTTGCCCGCCCCCTGCACCCGTTTCCAGAGTTCGTCCAGCTGTTGGTCCAGTTTTTTGGGGTCCATGTCCTTTTGACGAAATGAAAAACGCCGCAGGCCGAGCGTCCCAGGGACGCCGGCCCTCGGCGTTCCCTTCAGTTTAAGCGGAAAACGCCCTTTGTCAAGAGCCCGGTCATCCCGGGATGAGCAGCCACTGGCCGGGCTCCAAAAGCCCCCTCAGGATGCGGTTCTGGTTGGCCTCGTAAATGTCCTTCCAACGGCTCGCGTCCCCGTACATCCTCAGCGCCAGGGACGGCAGGGAATCCCCCCGCTGGACCTGGTACAGCATCGCGGACAGGGGCTTGGGCCCGGCGGACGGGGAGACGGCGGGAAGGGAGACGGGGCGGCGCGGGGTGTCCAGGAGGACCCGGCCTTCCGGCAGGGACGGCCGCGCCGGGGGCGCGGGCCGGGGGTGCAGGACCGGCGCCGCGACGGGGACGGAAACGCGGACCGTTTGGGGCCGCGGCGCGGGCCGCCGGGGGGCTTCGGCCGGGGGTTCGGCGGGGACCGGCGAAGGGCTTTCTTCCGCTTCTTCCCGGCGGGACGGCCGGCTCTCCCGCGGCTCCCGCGGGACGGCCGGCGGCGCGGCCGGTTCCGCGACGGAAACCGCCTGCAAAGGGAGCACGGTCTCTTCGGAGGCTTGGGAGGAAACCGTTGGGACGGTTTCGGGTTCCGGCGCCGCCGTGGTTTCCGTCGGAAGGACGGGGGCCCGGGGTGGGGCCGCCGGGGCCCGGAGACGGGTCTGCCACCACCGGAACAAATCCGCGTCCAGCCGGGCCATGGCCAGGGCGGCCCCGCTTTTTTCCAAAGACGCCGGCCCGTCGGACGGGACCGCCTCTTCCTCCGCCAAAAGATCTTCCCTTTCTTTCACCGCCGCCTCCTCGGCCAGGCGGCGCCGCTCCCAATCTTTGCGTTTCTGCGCGGCCTGCTCGCGCTGATTCAGGAGGTCCGGGTCGTCTTTGTCCTCCTCCAGGCGCTCCGTGAGGCGCTGTTCCTCCTCCCGCAGGAGGGTTTCCCGGACCCAGGCCTTCTGCGCGGTTTCCCGGCGTTGACGCAGCTCTTCCCGCAGGGTTTCCCGCTCCCGGAGGGAGCGTTCCCTGTGGCGCCGCTCCTTTTGCGCGGTTTTTTGAGCGGCCCTGTGTTGCTGGGACGCGTCGTACAGGCGCCGGCTGACCTTTTCCTCCAGGACCCACGGCCTGGAGGCGGGTCCCAGACGGGCCGCGGCCCGATCCTGCAGGTCCCGCCACCGAGGCTCGGCGGGCTCCAGGTCCGTCAGCCGGGCGCTGCTCAAAAAGAGCCCGACCGCGTCGTCCTCCTCGTCCGCCAGGGCCAGGCGTTGCTTGAGGGCCGTCGCAAAATCCGGCGTTTCCGCGAAAGCCGGCTCCGGCTCAACGGCCTGGGACGCGGCCTTTTCCGCGGCGTCCCCCTGCCACAGGGGAACCGAGGCGGAAGGCCCCCGCTCGCCGGGCGCGGTGGCGCATCCCGCGGAAAACAGCATCAGCAAAACGCCGGCCAGGGAACTAGGACGTCCAGAGATGGATTTCGATGCGTCGGTTTTTGGCGCGGTTCTCATCGGAGTCGTTGGCGGCGAGGGGACGGTGGGGGCCGTACCCCCGGGCGGCCAGGCGGGAAGGCGGCAGGCCCTGGGCCCGGGTGAAGAACTGGATCACGGAAAAGGCCCGGGCCGCGGACAGCTCGTAGTTGCTGCGCCAGCGGGAGAGCTGGATGGGCACGTCGTCGGTGTGGCCCTCCACCACGATGGGCGCGGTGGAGCGGGACAGCGCCGCGGCGATCCGGCCCAGGGACTCTTGGGCCTCGGGCTTCAGGTCCGCGCTGCCCGAATCGAAGAGCACGGCCGAGGGCAGGGTCACCGTGACCTTGCGATGGGTCATGACCACCGTGCCCACCGCCTCCA
>CAZAEL010000034.1:8114-19281 GCA_964484135.1 uncultured Elusimicrobia bacterium | reverse complement strand
CGGCCAGCTCCTTCTTGATCTCGTTCCGGAGCGGGCTCTCCTCCGCGATGGGAGAGGGCATGACCGGCGTGCTGATCTTTTTGTGGAGGAATTGGGTGTACGCCCACAGGATGATGAAGAGGATCATGAGGCTGGTCATGAGGTCCCCGTACGTGGTGATCCACAGGTTGGGGGCGTCGCCGCCGTGGGCGGAACGGTCCAGGACCCTTCTCATTTGTTCTCGTCCACCAGGACCAGGAGCTCGATGCGCCGGTTGAGGGCCCGGTTCAGGGCCGAGTCGTTGGGCACGAAGGGCCAGTATTCGCCGAACCCGGCCACGGCCAGACGGTCCGGCGGCACGCCCTGGGCGATCAAATGGTCCACCACGCTCTCGGCCCGGGCCTCGGACAGCTCCCAGTTGGACCGGTACGGCCCCCGCCGGATGGGGATGTCGTCGGTGTGGCCCTCCACCACGATGGTGTTGGGGAGGTTTTTCAGGCCCTTGGCGAACTCGTCCAGAAGTTCGATGGCCTCGGGCTTGAGCTCGGCCCGGCCCAGGTCGAAGAGCACGGGCTCCGGGAGCCGCAGGCGGACCCCTTCGCCCTGCTCGATCACCTGCATGTCCTTTTCCTTCTCCGCCAGCCTCTGAAAAAATTCATTGAGGGTCTCGGTCTTGGGCGCCTCGACTTCCGGCACCTGGGGCGCTTCGATCTTCTTGCCCTCCACCATCTCCCGGAAGGCCTTGGCCGACTTCTTGAAATGGGTTTCCCCCACCATGTTCAGGGCGAACATCATGAGGAAGAAGAGCATGAGGTTGGTCATCATGTCCCCGTACACGGTCTGCCAGATGGAGGTGGTGTCCGTCCCCTCCTCCCCGGCGAAAGCGAAACCGACCCGCTTTTCGACCCGCAGGCGGATGTCTTTTTCCATCATGGGAACGCGATTTAGACGGCGGGCGCGGGCGCCTTGGCGGCGCCCATGTCCCGGAGGCGGTAGGACAGGAAGGCCTGGAGCTTGAGGCTCACCAGGGCCGGAACCTCGGCGGCCTGCACCGAGAGCACGCCCTCGATGATGACCTCCTTGATGAGCATTTCCGCGTCCGAGTGGGCGTTCAGCTTGCCGGCGATGGGGAGGAAGAGGAAGTTGGTGCCGAAGATGCCGTAAAAGGTGGTGGTGACCGCGATGGCCATGGCCGAACCCAGGGACTGGGGGTCCGTCAGGTTCTGCAAGATGCGCACCACGCCGATGAGGGTGCCCAGCAGGCCGAAGATGGGGGCGTACGTGCCCAGGGTCTTGAAGATGTTGGCCAGCTGCTGGTGCCGGATGCGGGTGAAGGCGATCTCCTTTTCCAGGTTCTCCCGGATCAGGTCCGGGGAGAGGCCGTCCACCACCATGCGCAGGCCGTCCGCCAGGAAGCGCTCTTTCACAAGAGGGATCTCCCGCTCCAAACTGTCCAGCCCGCCCCGCTTGGCCAGCTCCGCCAGACGGACCAGGTTGGAGATGATCTGCGGCGCCGTGGTCTGGGTGGGCGGGAAGAACACCAGGCGCAGGGCGTGGGGCATGCGGCGGATCAGGTTCCAGGGGTACGTGATGAGCACGCAGGCCAGGGTGCCGCCGAACACCAGGATGAAGGCGTCCAGGTTCAGGAGCAGGGCCTGGATGCCGGAGCGGTACATGACGTAGTACACGCAGCTCCCCCCCAGGAACAGGCCCACCAGGGTCATCAAATCGAAAGCCATGATTTTTTACGCCACCGTGGCGGCCGGCGTGGCCGCGGTCCGCGATCCGCCGCCCCGTTGCCGCGGCGGGAGCGCGATCTTCTTGTCCCACACCAGGCGCCGCACCACGTGCACGATCTTCTTGCGCTCGTCCTCGATGGCCTTGGGGCTCTGGTGCGCGTTCATCTCGATCTCCTGGCGGATGATCTCCGAGGCGCCGGACGGAAGCACGCCCAGGACCCGGTCCCGCAACGCCACGGCGCTGCCCATGAGCGCGGTGGCCAGGGTCCGCAGGGGCACCTCGCGGAACACCACGCGCAGGGCGTTGGAGTCCAGGGCCACCAAGTCATCGAAAGTGAACATTTCGTTGCGCATCTTCTCCACCAGGGCGGGCGTCTGGGCCTCCAGCGCCTTCATGAGCTCGCCCTGGGCCTGGGGCGCGGCCGAGTCATAGATGGCGAAATATTGGTCCACGCCGTAGATCACGCCCCGCACCTTCTGCTTGAGGCTTTGCCCGAGGGACTTCACCTCGTCCCGCATGAGGACCTGGGGGGCGGCCAGGTTCTCCACCACCTGCTTGCGGGTCTGGTTGTCCAGGCCCGAAATCATGGCCGCGGCCAGGTCCGGCCGCAGGTGGTACGCGATGATGGCCAGGTGCAGGGGCGGCTCCTCCTTCATGAGGAGCAGGATGCTGACGATGTCCTTTTCGTTCAAAAAACTGTAGGGCTGTTTTTCCGGTTCGCCCAGGAACACCTCCACGTGGCCGGGGTCCTTGGTGGTCATCTGGACGGACAGCCCCGCGCCCCCTTCCAGCTGGAGCTTGCCCGGTCCTCCGCCCCCGCCGCTCCCCGCCCCCTGCGGGCCGCCGGCGGTCCCCCCGCCGAAGGACTCCGGCAGGAAGGCCTGCTGCAGGATGCGGGGCAGTTTTTTGAGGAAGTACAGGGCCGGGCCGAAGAGGAACACCACCACCACCGTGCACAGGCCCGCGGCCAGGGCCAGCCAGTAAAAATCGTTCCGCTGTTTGATGTTCTCCATGGTGAGCTTGAGGGACTGCAGGGGGGTTTGGACCGCGCCGGGCTCGGCCGCGCCCGGGGCCCGGCGCGGGGCCATGCGCTGGAGCCGGAACTCGTCGTTGCGGGCCGGGTTGAAGTCCACCATCTGCTTGACCAGCACCTCCACCTCCTGGGCGGTGTTGGTCGGGATGCGCTTGTCCAGAAACAGGGTGATGACCAGGCGCTTGATCAGGGGCCGGCTCTGCCAAAACAGCGCCGAAACGTCGGCGGAGGCCTTGTCGGAGGAGGCCAGCCTCTCCAGGGACTTGCGCTCCGGGATCCCCGGCAGCACGTACTGGGGCCCGCCCCCCCCGGGAGACTTCTCTTTCTGCTTCATCTCCTCCACGGTGAAGGGCTCCACCTTCACGATGACCAGGAACTGGTCCGGGTCCATGAGCTTGCCGAGGGCGGTCTGGATCCGGTCCTCCAGGGCCCGCTCCATGGCCAGCTTGATCTGCTCGAAACCGGAGAGACAGACAAGGGATAAGAGACAAGAGATGAGAGCAACGACTCTCCATCCCTTGTTTCGGCCTTTTGTTTTTATCTCTGATCTTTGATCCCGCATCTCTGATCCGCCTTTAAAATTTGTCCTTCAAAAAATCTTTCAACACCTGGTTGTTGGGGTCCAGCTTCAGGGCCCGTGTCCAGGTCTCCCGGGCCTCCTGTTTCTGGCCCATGGCGTAGTACGCGGACCCCATGCGGGTCAGGGCCAGGACGTTGTTGGGTTCCAAATCCAGGACCTGGCCGCATTCGTTGATGGCCTTCAGATATTCCCCGTCGTACACGTATTCCAGGGACAGCTGCAGCTTGTAGTCCGCCAAAGTCTTGCCCCGCGCCAGGTTGGGCGACTCGATGCCCGGATACTCCTTCTCCACCAGCTTGATCAGCCGGAGCACGCCGGGCTGGGCGGGCCCCACCTGGCTGGCGTAACGAAGGGCGTTCAAGGAACGCAGCCCGTCGTTCTCCAGGTAACGCAGCACCCCTTTGCGCACCAACATCTCCTCGCGCGAGGGCTGGACCGCCTGGGGCAGGATGACCGTCACCCCCTCCAGCCGGCGGCGCATGTCCTTCAGGGCCGCGTCGTCGGGCGTGAGCCGCTCGGCCTTCTGGACGGCGGAGAGCGCGTCCAGGAAACGGCCTTCCCCGGCCTTCTGCAGGGCCATCTGGTAAAGCTCGCTGGAAACCTTCTGGGAGCCCTGGGTGGTCTGGCGGTCCTTGTCCAGCTGCACGGTCAGGCGGTCCCGTTCCGACTCCAGGACCAGGGTGTTGATGCCCTGGGGCTTGTAATGGTTGATCAAGCGGTCCAAGGCGATGAGCCTCTCCTGCAGGCCCAGCCCCTTTTCCATTTGGGCGCGGTACGCCGCCACCTCCTGGTCGAACTCCTCCTGCAGGCTGGGCGCCACCGTGGAGCCCTGGTCGTTCCACACCCAGGCGCGCGACGCGGCGGCCCCGCCGAGAACCAGAAGCGCGGCCAAACAGAACGGAGCCCCTCTCATGATCCCACCAGCCCTTTCACGACCCTCATAAAATCCGACATCTCGAAAGGCTTGGCCAGGTACGCGTCCGCGCCCGCGGCCTTGACCTTTTTTTCCATCTCCGGCGTGTCGTACCCGGTCATGGCCAGGATCGGGACCCTCCCCAGGAGCGCGCTGGCCCGCACGCGCCGGCAGATCTCGATGCCGGACACCTCCGGCAGCATCAGGTCCAGGACGATCAGGTCCCAGGGCGCCGGCTCCTGGAACACCTCCAGGAACTCCCGGCCGTCCGCCAGGGCCGTGACCTCGGCCGCGGGGAACACCGCCTCCAGCGCGCTGCAGACGGTGTCCCGGACGTCCGGGTCGTCCTCAATAACGAGAACTCGTGCCGGGGCCAAATCGGGTGCTGGGAACGGCGTCGGCGGCCGAGGGACGCGCCGCCGGGGTTGTCTGGGGCCGGGAAGCCGCCGCCTCGGACGACACGGGCAGCAGGACCCGGAAGGTCGCGCCCCGGCCCAGGCCCGCGCTCTCCACCTGGATGTCGCCGCCGTGGTTGCGCACGATGCCGAGGGAAACGGAAAGGCCCAGGCCCGTGCCTTTGCCGATCTCTTTGGTGGTGAAAAAGGGTTCGAACAAATGGTTCAAGTGCTCGGACGCGATGCCCACGCCCGTGTCCGCGAACCGGATCTCCACGGCCTCGGTCCTTTTTCCCTCCGCCCCGGCCGGGAGCTGGAAAAAGCCCGCCTGGGAGGAGATGGTCAGGGTGCCGCCCTGGGGCATGGCCTGGATGGCGTTGGTGACCAGGTTCAGGAACACCTGCTGGAGCTGGGCCGCGTGCCCGGAGATGGGCGGCACGGACACGCTCAGGTCCTTGAGCACGGCCACGCGGTTGTTCTGCAGGTCCGGCTCGCAGAGCTCCAGCGTGGCCTCCACGGTCTCGTTCAGGTTCACGTCCGTGAACTGCGTCTCCTTCTGCCGCGAAAAATCCAGGAGCGACCGCACGATCCGCTTGCAGCGCACCGCGGCCCGCTCGATCTTCTCGATGTGGGACCGGCGGGGGTCCTCCGCCGCCATCTTGTCCAGCAGGATCTGGGCCTGCCCCAAAACGCCCGTCAGGGGGTTGTTGATCTCGTGGGCCACGCCGCCGGCCAATTGGCCCACCGCGCTCATGCGGTGCATGTGCACGGTCTGCATCTCCAGCTGCTTGATGTTGTTGGCCATCTCGTTGAAGGACCGCGCCAGCTCCCCCATCTCGTCGCGGGTGGGCAGGTGGATGCGGTGGTCCCACTGCCCGCTGCCGAAGGCCGCGGCCCCGGCCTGCAGGACCCGCAGGGAGCGCGTGAGCGAACGGAAGGTCCCCAGGGCGAAGAAAAACCCGGCCAAGGCGCCCAGGAGCCCGAAGGCCATCACGATCCGGCCCCCCTTCACCACCAGGTCCTTGATGCGGATCCGCCCCTCCCGCACGTCCTCGCCGAGCCTTTCCTCCACGCGGTTGACGTCTTCAAAGAGGCGGCCCACCTTGGGCAGGAGGTCCTCCGTGGCCAGGGCGAAGGCCTTGGTCTTGTCCCGGCGGTAAAGGTCGATGACCGACTGGGCGGAGGCCAGCACGGTCTTGTATTGGTGATTGAGGTCCCGGAAGGTCTGGTCGGCGGGGGAAAAATTCTCGATCTCCACGAAGCGGGAGGTGACGATGCCGCTGAGCTCGTCGAAACGTTCCAGCTCCCGCGGTTCGCCCAGGAGGAAGAAGGCGTCGAGGCTGGCTTTTTGGCGGGTCAGGAGGACCTGCAGGCTCCGGATGCGGGAGACCCGCTCCATGCTGTCGAGGGAGTCCGAGAAGGTGCGCAGAACGCGCGTCCCCCCCCACACCGTCAGCCCCCCCAGCGCCAGGACGATGCCCGCCATCACCGTGAAAAACAGACCCAGTTGCGTTCGCAGCCGCATTCCTTAGAGGTTACTTCTTTTCCTTTAAACTTTCCAGTTCCTTTTCCAGGTCGGCGGTGTTGACCCCCAGGGGTTTGTATTTCTTGACGATGCGTTCCAGAAGCAGGATGCGTTCTTCCGATTTGGTGCCCTGCTGCACCAGCCGGCGGTAGTAGCTGACCGCGAGCTGGTAATCCTCGGTCACCTTGGCGTCGGCGGTCTTGCTCCCCTCGGCCTTGATCTTTTTCAGCTCGGCCCGGACCGCGGAGGTGTCGATGCCGGTCTGCCCGTATTTCTCCAAAATCCGCTCCAGGGTGGCGGCCCGCTCCTCCACCGGCACGCCGGCCTTGGTCTGCTGGGAGTAGAAGGCCAGGGACTCGCTGAACTGGGACAGGAGCTCCGGCGCGATGCGCGGCTTGGCCGGCGCGACCGGGGCCGGGGCCGCGGGCTTGGGCACCACCGCCGGCGCGGGCGCGGCCGCCGCGGTCTGGACCGGGGCCGGCGGCGGCACCTGGGACTTGAGCCGCCGGATCTCCTCCTCCGCCTGCCGGAGCGCGTCCTGGGCCGCGGAATCCACGGCCTCGGTGTTGACCGGGGCCGCGGCCCCTTCCGCGGTCAGCTCCATCAACTGCTGGCGCAGGCGGGCCATCTCGGCCTCGGCCTTCAGGCGCGCGTCCCGCTCGGCCTTCAGCTGGGCCTCGATGGGGTCCGGCGCGGGCTTGCCGAAGCGGAAGGTCAGGGACACCATGTGGGTGCCCGCGGTCTTCTCGATGCCCTGCAAAGGATAGTTCAAAGCGTAGTCGAACTGGAAACCGTCCATGCGGTAGGAGCCGCCCAGGGCCAGGTTCCGGTAGTCCCGGCTGCCCAGGGCCAGGCCCGCGCGCATGCCCAGGCCGCCGCGGAACCACCGCTCCCCGCCCACGGACAGCCGGTTGTCCTGCCCGTCCGCGAACTTCCAGCTGGAAAGCTCCAGGGACAGGGACGACACCCGGGTCCAGCGGCCGCCGCCCAGGGCGTACACCGCGGGCACCTTGTCCTGGGCGCCGGAGCCCAGGGCCATGTCGGGCTGGTTGATGTTCCGCAGGGCCAGGCCCAGGGCGTAATTTTTCTTCAGCCGGTACTGGGCGCCCAGGTCGAGGGCCATGGCGCTCTTGGACTGGCCCTGGCTGAACACCGGGTCCTTGGCCCCCAGGGTGGCGCCGGAATCCACGTTGATGGCGCTGGCCGTGTAAAGATCCGAACCGAAGCTCTTGCGCAGGAGCTTCAGGGTGCCGCCCAGGTTCCACTCGCCCTTGACCTCCTTCGCGTAGGACAGGCCCCAGGTGCTCTCGGAATAGAGGCTGGACAGGCCCAGGCTCACGTAGCTCACGCCCACGGCCCCCCAGTTCTTCGGCAAAGGCTGGGCGTAGCCCAGGAAGGAGCGGCTGATCTCGGACTTGTCGTCCAGCCCCGCGAAGAGCCGGCTGTAGTGGGTGGTCACCTCGGGCCGGCGCACATGCATCAGGCCGGCGGGGTTGTAAAACAGGGACAGGGCGTCGTCCGCCACCACGGTGTACGCGTCCGCCATGCCCGCGGCCCGGCCGCCCACGGGCAAAGGCTCAAAGGAAGCCTTCAGTGTCTCGGCCCCGAAGAAAAGAACGGCCTGCAGGACCAGGGCCGCGACGCGCAGAACCGCGCCGGGTTTTTCAGCCCCGCTCTTTCGGCCCTTCTCTATGGCTCCCAGGTTTTTTTTCATTTTGATTTTCCAAAAACCGAAACCCGCTTCCCACTTCCTGTTTCAGTCCAAAAAAAGACCCTTGATCCTTCTTCTTTTTGTTTCAAAAAATAACGACCGTTGGCGACAAAAACTACTGAACGAGCAGGATGGTGCCTGTGATCAGCTCGTTCCCCAACTCAATGTGATAAATATAAATACCGCCCGGGATACCGGACTGCCGTCCTTTTCCGTCCCACACCAGGGAGGTGTCCGGTTGAGGGCCCGGGCTCATATCCCCCACCTTGGCCCCGGTCACGTCAAAAACCTCCCCCTTGAGGGGCAGGAGCGCCGGGTTGTCCACTTGAAAGACCACCTTGTCGTTCCACCCGTCCCCATTGGGCGAAAAGATCCGGGGATAAACCTGGATGGCCTGGGCATGGCCCAGACCAGAAAGCATGAGGCCCAGCGCAAAAAATACGGCGCTGAAAACTTGGACCGTCCGATTTTTCTCCATTTTTTTGGCCATAAAATTTAAAGTATGCTGTTCACTTCACAATATGTACAACACAATAGACTCTTTCCTCTCTAAGTTTACATCCTGAAATCCGAAATTTCCAGGCCTGAATTCAAATATTTTACAACTCGTTTACTTTGCCACCACCACCGTGCCGTTGGCCGTTTCCCCCGCCACTTCAATCTGGTAGATATAAATGCCCGCAGGCACGGCCTGGCCCCCGGATTTGCCGTCCCAGACCAGGGAGGCGTCCGGGTTGGGGCCGGGGGCCATGTCCGCCACCTTGGCGCCCGTCACATCGAAGATTTCCCCCTTGACCGGCAGGAGGCCGGGGTTGTCGAACTCAAACACCACCTTGTCGTTCCAACCGTCGTCGTTGGGCGAAAAGACGCGGGGATACACGCGGGTCAGGGAGATGGGCCCGATGCGGATGGCCTGCCGGATCTGGTACCGGCCCAGCCGGCTGGACCGCATCCGGACCTCCTGGGAACCGCTTTCCACGGAGCCGCCCACCTTGACCCATTCCACGCCGTTGTGCCAGAAGAGGGACAACTGGTTCTTGGCCTGGGAGGCGTCGAACACCGGGGCCCCGTTCCCGGCCTGGCCGGGGGCCGCGGGCGCGCCCTGCATCACCTGCCCGTTCTGCACGTCGTACACCACCACCACGTCGCCCAGGTGGGACTTCATGGCGAAGTTCTTGACCAGCTGGCCGGTGGCGGCGGAGTAGGCCTCGAACCGGATGCTCTTGATGACCTTGCCCTTTTCCTCGTCCGGCACCCGGACGGCCTTCAGGATCAGGTCGTCGCCGTACCCGTTGTTTTCCTTGAGCAGGAGGCGCCGGGCCGCGGCCACGGGCACGGCCAGGCGGCTGCGCAGGTCGTCCGCCAGGGCCACGACGTTGAGCAGGGTCCCGTCGCCCTTGGCCTCCACCAGCATGGAGTCGCCGGACTCGTTCCCGGCCGCGTCCACGGCCCGCACCCGGAAGTAATAGACCTTGTCGGCCTCCAGGGTGTCCATGGCGTTGGGGCCGAAGGCGTCCCGGCTGGAGGTGCCCACGGGATTGATGTCCCAGACCTTGGGCGCGGGGCTGGCGCCGTCCAGGGTCAGGCTCTCGGTGCGGTAGATGCGGTAGGGCTCCGGCGCCGGGTCGTTGAAGGAAGTGCCGTCCACGTTCTGGAGCACCTCGCGCCAGTGCAGCATGAGCTGGCCGGCGCCGCCGGAGCCCCATTCCGCCCAGATGCCGATGGGCGCCTTGGGCGGGATGGTGTCGTCCGGCTTGGCGGTCTTGGTGGACAGGGTCACGTCGAAAGCGGTGAAGACCCCGTCCCCGTTTTGGGCCCGCACCCGGACCCAATAATGGGTGTTGGGGGTCAGGTTGGACAGGGTGGCGGACAGCGCCGCGCCCGACACGGCAAAGGGATTGGTGAAGGCGGCGTTGTTGTCGTACTGGACTTGGTACACGGTGCCCGCCGGGTTGCCCTGGCCGTTCCAGGACAGGGACAGGGTGGTGGAGGCCACGGCCACGAACTGGGACGACGCGGGCGGGTCCGCCTGGGTGTACACCGTCAGGGAGGCGCTGAAGGAGCTGCCCTGCAGGTTGAAGGCTTCGCCGTACCGCGTGACCGCGGCGTTGGGCGTGAACCCGGTTTCCAGGTAACCGGTGGTGCCGCCCGTGCCGCTCAAGGGCCCCAGGTTGGGTGAAATCCGCGTGTTCGGGGCCCTGTACACGTACAGGGCGGTTTCGTTGGCGGCGTTGTCCGTCAGGAGCCAGCGGATCTGCGTGGTGCCGAGCTGCGAAGCATCGTGCGCCAGTGTCGGCGCCGCCGGCAGGAGCGCGCCGGGGACGGCGGAGACCGTGTTGGAGGGAGCGCTCTCCAGGGCCAGGCCGCGATAAACCGGGGCTCCCCGGTCCACGGCGGTCACCCGATAGTAATAGGAGGCGCCGTCGGTCAGGCCCGCGTGGAGATAACTCAAGGACGCGGTGTTGGTGGCCACGAAGGCGTTCCCGAAGTCGTAGGGGCTCGTGGAGTCCACGTACAGCCGGTAGAAGTCCAGGTCCGAGGCGCTCACCGCGTTCCAGGTCAGGGTGACCTGTCCGGAACCCGGCGTGGCGGCCAGGTTGGCGGGGGCCGGCGGCGGAAGATCGGTGACGGCCGCCTGGGCCTGCTGTCCGGGGGTGGAAGTCTTGCTGTCGATGGGCGAGACGTTGCTGGAGTCGTCCATGCTGCGGATGGCGAACCACAGGGTCGCGCCCGGCTCAAGGCCGTTGAGGATGAGCCCTTCCAGGTTTCCGGGCGATTGGGGCGAGGGTTCTCCGCTCACCGTCTGGGCCAGGCCCCACCAGGCCGTGGTGTCGGGCCCGAGGGAATCCGCGCTGAAGGTGGCGTAACGAACGTCGTAACTGGACACGGGATCGCCGGAAGGCATGGCGATGTCGTCCTCGTCGGGCGACGTCCAGCTCAGGGAGACTTCCCCTTCCGTGCCGCTGTTGGCGATGGCCGTCAGGTCCGCGACGGGATCGGGCGGCCAGCTGTCGGCGGGACGGACCAGGAGCGTGAAGGAGTCCGAAGGGACGTCGGCGCGGGCCGGCGCGGGGACAAAAACGCCCCCAGGGGCCATGAGCCAGAGGCTGATGGCCACCCTTAGCCAGCGATAGAGTTGCGACCGACTCACCGGTTTCATGTTTCCCTTTCGGTCAGGCTCCCGTTTTCGACCTCATGCGTGCCGCCGGAGGCGGAGGAATCGGGCCTCTGCTCCCCTTATTCCCCGGCCTCGGCGGTCACGGTGATGGTCACCGACTGCTGGTTGCTCGA
>CAZAEL010000034.1:0-8014 GCA_964484135.1 uncultured Elusimicrobia bacterium | reverse complement strand
CCCCCCGGTCGCCCGCAGGCGTCACCGTCAGCGTGAAGCTGTCCGACGGAATGTCGGCGCGCGCCGCGGCCGCCAAACCCGCGACCAGAAGCGCTCCGAGCCATGCGCTTAATCTCGTTTTTCGTTTCATGGGATTCTCCTTTTCTCCGCTTGTCTTTGTCTCTTGAAGCGTCACTTGCCTGTTCTCCCGACTTCTCCAAGCCCCCTCTCAAGGGGCCGCCTCTTCGTGCCGGGGAGGAACGCGTCCGACGGGACTTCTCCCGTGCGACTCTCCCGGGAAGGGCGTTGCCGCGGGGTTTTTCCCCTCAGCCGGAACGCCCTCCCCCGGGAGGCCACTCCCGTCGTCTGTTCTTCATGCCGGTCCCTCCTTCACATGCCCGCGCGAGGCGGAGAACAAGCGGAGTTCCCTCCTCTTATTCCCCGGCCTCGGCGGTCACGGTGATGGTCACCGACTGCTGGTTGCTCGACGTGGACGTCGGCGGCAGAACGAACCGCACATACAGGTCCCGCGTCGTCAGCAGCGCCATGTTGTCCACGTCCACGTTCCCCTCGAAGTCCGCGTCCCCGCCCAGGTTCCCGGCGTCTTTCGCGGATGTCGTCACCAGGTGCGTGGTCCCCGCGCCGAACGCCCCGGGAACGCCCGAGTTGAACAGCGCCCGGACCTCCAGCTCGTTCTGCGCGTCCGCCGTCCCGTCCGTCGACAGCGTCCAGTTCGCCGAGTTGCTCCCCGCGATGGTGTATTCGATGTTGCCCACGGAACCCGTGGACGTCACCGGGATCGCCGCCGTGGTGGTCGACTGCCCCAGCACGACCGAGCCGAAGTCGAAGGTGGTCGTGTTGATGATCACCCCCCGGTCGCCCGCAGGCGTCACCGTCAGCGTGAAGCTGTCCGACGGAATGTCCGCCCATCCCACGCCCGTCAGGCCCGCGGCCAGCAACATCCCGGCCAGTGCCCCAACGATGTGTCTCCTTTTCATTGGTTTTCTCCTTTCATGGAACAACGCATGATGCCTCCGTAAATCGTCCCCTCAAGCGCTTGAACCCTCTTCGCCGAACCGTCCCCGGTTGTCCTCTTGAAATCCTTCATCGCCCCTCTCCCTCCACGCTCACCAGAATCCGCGAGTACACCTCCACGGGCACGCTCTTTTCCGCCACCACCTCGGCTTTGACCAGGAAGGCGTAGTTCTTGCCGGCATGCTCCGGCCCCGCCGGGATGCGCACCGTGGGGACGAACTCCCCGATGGTGAGCCCCTTGACCAGCGCCGTCTCCGGGCCGAGGGTCAGCCAGGCCGGGTCGGGCGCCGGCTCGTAATCCGCGGGCAGGCTGAACTGGGGCTGCCAGGGCAGGCTGATCACCCGCACCTTGAGAGGGTCCTCCGCCCGGTTGGTCAGTTTCAGGGAGGCGCGGGCCAGGGCCTTGAGATCCGCCGCCCGCCCCGCGGGCACGCGCACCCGCACCGTCTCCGGTTTCAGGTCGAAATCCAGGGTGAGCATGGCCTTCCGCTTTTTTTCCCGCTGCAGCGCCTCCGGCCCCACTGTCCCGACGGAAAACCGCAGGCGGCTGTTGACCCCGGCGGCCGTGAACCCGGTCCCCACGGTGTGGGCCCACAACGTGGCCTGGAAATGCCGGCCCTGGTATTTCGGGTCCTCCGGCACGGTCAGGACCACGTCGCTGAAATGGTTCTGGCCCGGCTCCAGGACGAACTGGTTGGGCACCACCTGGACCCAGGACGGGTCCGGGATGGGCTCATACCCTTCCTGGGTTTTGTCCGGCACCACCACGTCCACCAGCACCTCCACCTTGGCCTGGCCCGGGTTGGTCACCACATAGGGCAGGTTTTTCAACTGGCGCAGGTTGTACACGCCCGGCTTCATGTTCTCCAGAACGATGTCGCCGAAACGGGTCATGATGCCGATGCCCGCCCAAAGGGCCGCAACGCCGAAAACCATAAACGCGGCGAACACGGGCAAAAATACCGAAGCCCGCCGCGCACTTCCTGATTTTTCATGGAACTTCCACTTCCCCATGAGGCTCATTTTTTCTTCAGCTCCTTGACCTTGGCGTAAACCCGCGCCAGGACGCTTCCGGAATAATCGTCGGACGCGGGTTCCGCCTTGACCGCAAAAACGTAGGACTGTCCGGCGTGGGCCGGGCCGGACGGCACGTTCAACGTCAAAGGCAATGTCCGCCGGCCCCCGGCCGGGATGTCCACCACCGGCGCCTTGATCATCAAGAAGTCCGGGTTGGGCGCGGGCCAATAGCCGGGCAGCCGATCCCAGGAACCGTCAACAGGCACGCTCCTCAGCCGCACCCTCAAAGGGGTTTCCCCGTGGTTGACGAGGGTCAGCGCCGCGCCCTTCTCCATCACGAGAGATTCCGGCTCAAAGGCCAACGGCAACGCCGGCTTCGCTTCCGCGGGCAAGGCGTCCACGACCGGCCCCGGCGTCCCGATGGAAAACCGCAGGCGGCTCCGAACCCCCACGGCCAGGGTCCCCGTCTCCGTGTGGGACCAGAGGGACACCTGGAAATGCCGGCCCTTCCAGCGGCCGCCCCGGGGGACCTTCAAATACACCCGCGCCCGGGCGGATTGTCCCGGCGGCAAGGTCAAACGGCTGGGCTCCACGCGGACCCAGGACAGGTCCGGGATGGGCTCGTACCCGGGCTTCAGGAACTCCGGCGCGGGTCTTTCCGGCTCCACCACCACGGTCACCGGGACCTGGCCGCGGTTCACCAGGGACAGGGGCTGGGCCGCGGCCTCCCCCACCTCGTACACCCGGCCCGGCTTGAGACGGTCCAGGGCCACGTCCACGAAGGGCGTCATGAGGCCCATCTGGGCCTCCAGGCCGGCCGCCAAAAGCCCCAGGACCGCCGGGCCCGCCCAGCGGAAGATGCGCCGCGATGTCTTCGTCGTCCCGTTCATAAAATCCTCACGGCGTGTTGGCCGTCACCGTCACCTGGATGTCCTGCTGCCCCGTGGTGGAGCTGGCCAGCGGCGTTTCCAGCAGGAACCAGACGTTCCGGGAATGGGCGATGGGCACGCTCACGCCGGTGGAGCTGCCGTCGATGGTGAAGGCGGTCCCGGAGGACAGGACGTCCGTGCCGCTCATGCGGTCCTCCGCGCCGAAGGCGCCGACCGCGGGGAAAACCTCGTCAAAACCCGCGCTCACGCGGAACTGGTCCAGGGCCAGGGCGCCGGTGGTGACCTGCCAGGGGCTGCCCGCGGTGGTGGTGGCGGCCCGCAGGCTCCAGGTGGCGGCGGTGGTGCCCGTGTTGGTCACGCGGATGGTGGCGGTGGACACCACCGCGGAGGACATCTGCAAAGTGCCGTACCCGTAGGAATTCGGATCGCCGTCCAGGTTCTGGATGTCCACGGCCAGGACCGCCACCTGGGCCCAGGTGAATTTGGAGTTGGAGAGGTACCCCTGGTTCTTGTCCCCGTCCCGCGCCTCGATGGCGATGTAGTAACTGGTGCCGGGCTGCAGCCCGGTGAGGGTCAGGGTCTCGCCCTGTCCCGGCGCCTTGGGCGAGAGCGCCTGGGAGAAGGTGGCGGCGTTCTCGAACTCCACCTGGTTGTCGATGGAGCCGGGGGAGGTGAACGTGGAATACTTGACCACATAGCTGGCGGCGGTCTGCTGGTTGCCGTCCGCGCCCGGCGAAGTCCAGGTCATGTTGATTTCCCCGGCGCCCGCGCCCTGCGTCAGGGACACGTTGCTGATGGTGCCGGGATAGAAATAGATCTTCATGAGGCCGTCGGCCACCCGGTACGTGGCCCCCGTGACGAGGCCCCGGCTGGCCTCCCCGGCGGAGGCGTTCATCCGGAACCCCGTGGAGGTCTTGGCCCGGCCGCCCTGGTTCACGGCGCTGCGGGTGATGCGGTAGGTGGCGCCGCTTGAGGAAAAGGCGTCGGCCGGCCGGGGGCCGTCCGCGAGCAAGAGCCCCAGGAAGAAAGCCGCCGCCCCCAGGCGCAAGAGCCCCCGGAACGACGGAGAAGCCCGCCTTTTGTCCGTCCTGTTCCGTTTCATAAAATCAACGCCCCCCCAGGGCCTTCAGCGCCCCGGCGTGCCGCGGGTTGATCTGGAGCGCCGCCTTCCAGGCGGCCACGGCCTCGTCCTTCAGCCCCTGCCGTTCGAACACCAGGCCCAGATGGAAGTGGGCGTCCGCCAGGCGGGGATCGGCCCGCAGGGCGGACAGGAATTCCTGCCGCGCTTTCGCCAGCTCGCCCTTTTGCAGGAAGCACAACCCCAGGTTGTTGTACGCCATGGCGTCCTGCGGGTCGCGCCGGATGGCCTCCTGGTAGAAAGACACGGCCCCGTCCACATCGCCCTTCCGTTGATAAAGGGCCCCCAGGTTCACGTACGGCGCGGACCGGGACGGATCGGCCTGGATGGCCCGCCGGCAGAAGGCCTCCGCCCGTTCCAGGTCGCCCAGGGCCAGGTAGCAGCCCCCCAGGTTGCTCAGGGCTTCCACGCGCCGCGGCCGGATCTCCACCACCCGTTCATAGGCCCGCACCGCGTCCCACAGCCGCCCCTGGCGTTGATACACCACGGCCAGGTTGTAGTGGGCGTCGTCGTACGCCGGATCAAGGCGCACCGCCTCCAGAAAAGCCTTCTCCGCCTCGGCCAGTTCGCTCATGTTGCTGAACGCCACGCCCAGGTGGTGATGGGCCACCGCTTTGCGGGGGTTGGCCGCCACGGCCCGCCCGAAGGCGTCCCTGGCCTCGGACAGGCGCCCTTGACGGTGATAAAGGAAACCCAGGTTGATCCAGGCGTCCGCCCAATCCGGGCGCGTCTTCACCGCCAAGGCGTAGTGCCGCTCGGCCTTCGCCCACTGGCCCGTTCCCTGGAAAACCCGGCCCAGGTCAAACCGGGTCCTGGCCCATTCCTCGGTTTCTCCCAGGACGCGGTTGAAAGCCTCCTCGGACAGGGCTTCCTCTCCCGCCAAGGCGTACGCCTTGGCCTGGCCGAACCGCGCCCGATGCCTGGCCCCGACGTCCCCCGCGAAACGCTCCTCGATGTCCTTGTACACGGCGGCCGCCTCATCCCACCGCTCTTCCTTCATCAGGAGGGCCGCATAATTGAAATAGGGAAGGGAAACCTTGGGTTTCGACGCCACGAGGGACCGCAGGCCCGATTCCGCCTCCCGGGTCAGGGCTTTCTGGGCCAGCAGCCCGGCCAGGTTGTTTCGCGCTTCCACGTAATCGGGCCGGAGGACCAGGGCCGTCCGGTAGAACCGTTCGGCCATGGCGGACTCCCCCTCCTGCTGCGCCAGGAACCCCCGGTTGTACCAGACCCGCGCCACGGACGGGGACTGCCGGCTGGTCAACTCCCACACAGCCTTTTCATCCCGCCACTGGGCGTTCCGTTGGACGGTCAAGGCGGTCAACCCGCCGAACAGGGACAACCCCGCCGCGCCCAGGGCCAGGCGGGCGCCCAGGACGGCGCCTTTTCCGGACAGGCGTTCCATCGCCCAAGAACCGCCCCACACCATCCCTCCGGCCAGAATCAGACAGAACGCGGCGGACGGCAGATAGAGGTAGCGCTCCGCCATGGGGTTATACAGGAGCACCAGGTTGGACACGGGGAGAAGCGTCGCCAGAAAGGCCAAAACCCCGAAGGAAAGGGCCGGCGTCCGGCGGAGGCCCCGCCAAGCCGTCCACAGGAGTCCACCCGCCGCCAAAAGGCCCAGGAACGCGGCCGGCTCCCAAAGCCGGGCCAGCGGCACGGCGTATTCCGCCTTCAAGGGATGGGGCCAAACCAGGAGCCGCAGGTGCCCGGCGAAGACCTGCAGCATGAGGCCGAGCCTCCCCAGCGGATCGTCCATCAAGACGGCGGCCATGGACGCCGTGGGCGCGGCCAAGGACTCGGCCCGGGCCGGCAAAGCCAGCGTGATCCATGACACGGCGCGCTCCAGCCACCGCGCCGCCCAATGTCCCATGTCGTAGTCGAACCGCAGGGTGTGGAACACCGCGTACGCGGGCCACAGGGCCGCGTACGCCCCGTACACCGGCAAACGCCGCCGCAGGGCGGCGAACCGGCCTCCTTCCGCAAAACAGAAATCGTGCAGGACGATCACGAGGGGCAGGGTCAGGGCCATCTGTTTGGAAAGGAAGGCCAGGGCCGCGGCGGCCACGGAGGCGGCCAGAAGGAACCCGCGCGCCGCGCGCCGGGGCCGGGACAAGGCCTCCCCTTCCTCCCGGCGGCTCAGCACGTAAAGGGCCAGGGCCGCCAGGAAAAACAGCGCGCACAAGAGGTCCGCCCGGAACCCCACCACGGCCACCGCCTCGGTGTGGACGGGGTGCAGGGCGAAGAGCAACCCGGCCAGGAAGGCGAACGGGAGACGCCCGGAAGACAGACGCGCGCCGAGAAGCAGCGCCAGACAGAAGACCAGAAGGCTGTTGACGGCGTGCAACGACACGCTGGTCAGGTGATGTCCCGCCGGGTTCAGCCCCCACCATTTGCAATCCAGGAGCGCGGACAGCACCCAGACCGGCCGGGCGCCGTTCTCCACCTCCAGGGGCGGATAATGGAAGAAGTAACCGGGGGAAACCACCTTCTTCGCGTTGGACCAATCCCGCACAAAGGCGTTGCCCTCGATCAGCAGGTGGTCGTCCCACACGAAGCCGTTTTGGAGCGTGTTGGCGTAAGCCAAAAAGGCGGCCAGCCCCACCCCCAGGCCCGCGCTGAAGAGCCCGAGGAAAGGCGTGTGGATCCGCTCTTTCACGGCTTCGAACATTTTCACCGTTCCATGCCTCCCATCTCTCCCGGCGGAAGAGGCTTACCGAACCCCTGGCTCCCGCGGGCCGCCGGTCAATTGTCCGCCGCCGCGGTGCTGGCGCTCCACCGCGTCCATGCGCCGCTGCAGCCGGATCAACTCCACCTGCAGGGCTTCCATCTCCCGCAGGCCGGACAGGCGGGCGCGGAGGTCCTGGTTCTCCGCCTCCAGGCGCGCGGCCTGGGCCTCCAGCTTCCGGACCACCTCGGACAGGTTCCGCTCCCCGATGTCCACGAAGCAAAGCACCTTGCCGGACTCGCCCCGGGAGCCGTCGAAGTCGTCCAGGGCGATGCCCACGGTCGGCCCCGGCTCCGTGGCCTTCATGGCGTGCCCCGGCTTGGAGGAGGACGTCAGGTAATCGCCCCGCTTGATGGGGCCGTTCTCCAGCGTCACCTTCACGGGCACGCGTCCGGCGAGCACCAGGGGCTTGCCCGGGTGCTGGTCGTCCAGGGTCTTCATGTGGGAGTTGATGCGGAAACCCTCCTTGACCTCCGTGATGACGCCGATGATGCGGGACTCGTACCGGCCCTGGGACTTCCGCACCTTCACCGTTTCGCCGCCGGGCGCGTTCTCCCCGGCGTTGTCCTCGGCCACGCTCACCACGTCCGCGTCCTCCACGTCCGCGTCCGCCATGATGTATTCCGCGATGTCGGGGGTCCCGGTGGTGAACCCGCCGCGGGACACGAACTGGCCGTTGGACGGGTTCATGCTGGCGAAGGCCATGGTGTTGCTGAAGGTCGTCCCCGTGGAGAAGAAGATGCGGTTTGAGGAACTGGCCTGGGTCAGGCCCGGGAACTGGATGTACACGTCCTGGTTGCTGCCGTTGGTCAGCTTGAGGTTGCTGCCCTGGGTCAGGCCGAAGGTGGCGGCGCCGGCCGCGTCCACCTGATAGGTGGTGCCGTTGGCGAAGTACGCGATGCCGGGGAAGGTGTAGTTCCCCGCGCCGAAGGTCCCGGCCGTGATGCCGCTGGCCGCGTGGGTGTGCAGGGTGGTCCCGGCGCCGTCCGTCAGGTCCGTCACGTCCGTGGCCGTCAGGTCGTCGTTGGCGCCGGAGCCGAAGTCGATGGTGTTGGCCGTGGTCAGAGTCCCGCCGGTCAATTGAATGGGTCCGATCACGTCCAACGTCCCGTTCACCGTGGTGCTGGAGAAGGACGCGGTGATGGTGCCCACGTTCTGGCTCAGGTTGCCCAGGCCGGTGATGTTCTGCCCGTTGCCCGTCACCGCCCCCGTCAAGGTGTGCGC
>CAZAEL010000033.1:0-27138 GCA_964484135.1 uncultured Elusimicrobia bacterium | reverse complement strand
GGGATCAAACAGGTGGGCCTTCGGCTCCCAAAAAATCCTCGTCTCATGGCGCCTGCACGGGGGTTAAAAGCAATAAAGATTTGTCCCGGTTTTCCTCTCCCCGTGGGGCCGTCATGAGAGGAGGCGTTTTTGGGAAGACGGAGGCGACTCCTGTCTGATCCCTCCCGTGGGAAGTCGAGGGAGGGGAGTTGGGTCGCCGCCCCAAAAACGCCGACCGAATGGCCCCCTCGGGGCACCGTTTTCTTTGCCTACTTTCTTTTGGGTGAACAAAAGAAAGTAGGCTGCCGCCGGTCAGCCACCGGCGAAATCCGGGTGAAGGGGCGGAGCCCCTTCGGCGGGCAGAGGCAAAAGGGCTGGAGGCTCCTTCAGACCGAATTGGATTCCCACTGGGCCGCTCCCCCGCGGCATTCGTCGCTGGCGCGGTCACGCGGGAATGACGGCAGGAAGGAGGGGCGAAACTGCTTCAGCGGGGGAGGGGTCAAGGGGACACGTCCCCTTGCGCGAGGGAGCAACCCCCGGCAGAGGGTTGCTTCCCTCGGACAAAAGCGTTATACTGAAAACGGTTTGATAACACGGCGCGTTTCGTCGAAAACAGGTTCTTTCCGGCAACCCCTGGGAGGAATGTGACATGAGCCCCAAAACCACGGCCACGGAGACGGATTCCCAACTGGCGGAAAAGCTCCGCCGCGCGCACCAGGAGGTGCGGGAACAGCTGTCCCGCGTGATCGTGGGCCAGCAGGAGGTGGTGGAGCAGCTGCTCATCGCGCTCTTCGCCCGCGGCCACTGCCTGGTGGTGGGCGTGCCCGGCCTGGCCAAGACGCTTTTGATCTCCAGCCTCTCGCAAATCCTCGATTTGCAGTTCCGCCGCATCCAGTTCACGCCGGACCTCATGCCCTCGGACATCACGGGCACGGACATCCTCCAGGAGGACCCCATCACCCGGGAACGGACCTTCCGCTTCGCGCCCGGCCCCTTGTTCGCCAACATCGTTTTGGCCGACGAGGTCAACCGCACCCCGCCCAAGACCCAATCCGCGCTATTGCAGGCCATGCAGGAATACCAGGTCACGGTCATGGGCAAGACCTACCCCCTGCCCTTGCCCTTTTTCGTGCTGGCCACCCAGAACCCCATCGAGCAGGAGGGGACCTATCCCTTGCCCGAGGCCCAGCTGGACCGGTTCCTGTTCCAGGTGAACATCGGGTACCCCTCGGCGTCGGAGGAGCAGGAGATCGTGCGGCAGACCACGGGCCTGGCCGCGCCGGACCTGAGAAAGGTTTTGGGCACGGAAGACATCCTCCGTCTGCAGGAGACGGTCCGCAAGGTGCCGGTGGCGGAGAACGTGGTGGAGCGCACCGTGGCCCTGGTGCGGCGCACCCGGCCCAAGGAGGAGGGCGCGCCGGAGTACGTCCGGGATTGGGTGTCCTGGGGCGCGGGCCCGCGGGCCTGCCAGGCCCTGATCCTGGGGGCCAAGGCCCGGAGCGTCCTGCTGGGACGTTTCGCCGTGTCCTGGGAGGACGTGCTGGCCCTGGCGGAACCCGTTTTGAGGCACCGGCTCATCCTGTCCTTCCGCGCGGAGGCCGAGGGCGTCCGCGTGGGAGACATCATCCAAAGGCTGCTGCAAGAGTTTTCTTCGTAACCGGAGTTCATGGTCCAGGCCCCGCCGCTTCTGGATCCCCTCCTGGTGGCCAAGCTGGCGACCATGGAACTGCGGGCCCGCACCGTGGTGGAGGGGGCCCTGGCGGGCCGCCACCGCAGCGCCCACCGGGGACATTCCCTGGAGTTCGTCGGCCACCGGGCGTACACGCCCAGCGACGAGTGGCGGCGGCTGGATTGGAAGGTGTTCGCCAAGACGGACCGCTGGGTGGTGCGGGAGCACGAGGAAGAAAGCAACCTGCGGGCCGTGCTGTTCCTGGACGTTTCCCGCTCCATGTCCTTCGCCTCGCCGGGCCGCCTGCCCAAGATCCGGTACGCCTCCATCCTGCTGGCCGCGCTGGGATACCTGCTGACGCACCGCCGGGAATCCGTGGGCCTGGGGTTCCTGGACCGGTCCCTCCGTGGTTTCGTGCCGCCGCGCGCCGGCGCGGGGCATTTGTCCCACCTGCTGGACTCCCTGGAAACCGTCTCGGCCGATGGCCCCACGGACCTGCGCGCCGCCCTGGAGGAGGCCGGCCCGCGCCTGCCCCGGCGCAGCCTGGTGGTGATCGCCTCGGATTTTTTGGCGGACCCGGCGGGCGTGCTGGCCGCCGTCAAGACCCTGCTGTCCCGCAAGCACGAGGCCGTGGCCCTGCAGGTGCTGGATCCCGCGGAAAAGGACTTCCCCTTTGAGGGGGATTTCGTGGTGGAGGACCTGGAGAGCGGGGAGACCCTGCGCATCAACGCGGACGAGGCCGGGCCCCGGTACCGGCGGTTGATGGCGGCGCGCCTGGAAAAGCTGGCGCGCGGTTTCGCCTCCCTGGGCGTGGACGCGCAGCTTTTCGCCACGGACGCCCCCCTGGACGCGGGCCTGTCGCTCTTCCTGCAAAGACGCCTGGAACGCTGACCGCCGTGGAGTTTTCCTTCCTTTATCCCGCGTTTCTCTGGGGGTTGCCGCTGGTTGCGGGCCCGGTGCTGATCCATTGGCTCACGCGGCCCAGGCCCCGCCCCCTGGCCTTCAGTTCCCTGGAGCTCCTGCGCCAGGCCGCGGCGTCCCGGCTGTCCCGGTCCCGCCTGAAAAACATCCTGCTCCTGCTGATGCGGAGCTGTTTGCTGGCCGCGCTGGTCCTGCTCTTTTCGCGGCCCCGGTTCCACGGGGCCGGCGCCGCGGCCCAGACGGACGGCGTCACCGCGGTGCTGCTCATGGACGTGTCCTATTCCATGGAGGCGCGCCACGCCGGGGTCTCGGCCCTGGACCGGGCCCGGGAGCAGGCCCGGCTTTTCCTGGAGGGCGCCGGGCCGCGGGACAGGTTCGGCCTGGTGGCTTTTTCCAACCGGGTGGAGCTGTCCCTGCCGCCCACGGACGACGTGCAGAAAGTCCGCCAGGCGCTGGAGGAGCTGTCGGCCACGGCCCGCCCCACCCGCGTCCTGCCCGCCCTGGACCTGGCCTCCCGCCTGCTGGCCGAGGACGCGGAGAACCAGAAAGTCGTCCTGGTGTTTTCGGACCTGGCGGAGAACGGCTGGCGTTTCGGGAAGGACGGCCTCGCCGCCTGGGACGCCCAGGCCCAACTCCTGCTGTTCGAGGCGGGCCCGGCCCAGCCCAACGCGGGGGTGGCCTGGACCCGCCTCAAATCCCCCGGCCTGTCGGACCATCTGGAGGGCGTTTTCGGCGTGCGGGCCTGGGGCGGGGGCGCGGGGGACCGGCCCTGGCAGGTGTTCCTGGACGGACGGCCCGCGGCCCAGGGGCGGGTCGCCGTGGACGCCGCGGAGTCGCAGGCCGTGTTTCGTTCCGCGGGCCGCGGCGGCGGGTGGGGGGAGATCGCGCTGGAGGCCGACGCCTTGGCCGTGGACGACCATTTCTATTTTGCGGCGCCGCGCTCCCGGGACTTCGCCGTCCTGGCCGTGAACGGGGCGCCGAGCCTCACGCCGGTCCGGGACGAGGCGTACTATGTGTCGTCCGTGCTGGACGGGCTGTCCCGCCGGGGCCGCCGCGTCCGCACCGTGACCGCGGAGGACCTGGCGCGGGAGGACCTGTCCGCCTGGGACGTGGTCCTGCTCATGAACGCGGGGAAGCTGCCGGAGGAGGCGCTGTCCCGCCTGCGGGCGCACCTGAAAAAGGGCGGGGGCCTGTGGGTCACGGCCGGGGACCAGGTGGAAACGTCGGGGCCCCTGGCCGCTTTCCTGCCGGGCCGCTGGACGGGCCCGGAGGCCCGCGCCGCGTCCCTGCGGCCCGCGGCCGGCGCCAGGGAGCACCTGCTGGGCCGCGCCCTGTCCGAGGGGGAGGGGTTTGAATGGGACAAGACCCGCGTCCAGCGCGTGCTGGGTTTTGAGCCGGCGCCGGGCGGCCGGGTGCTCCTTGAGACCGCGGACACGGGCCGCCCGGTCCTGGCCGTGGGGCGCGCCCTGGGCGGGCCCGTGGCCGTGCTCGCCACCACGCTGGACAGCGATTGGACCAACCTGCCGTCCAAACCGGCTTTTCCCGTGCTTTGCCGGGAGGTGCTCCTGTTTTTGGCCGGACAGCGGGACCCTTCCGCGTCCCAGGAACGGCGGGTGGACGAGCCCGCGGAAGGGGCGCTGGAAGACCCCAGGGGCGAGCTGGCCGTGCGCCGACCGGACGGGACCGTGGACGCCCTGGCCGCGCGGGACGGCCGCTGGCTGTACGAAAAAACCGACAGGCCCGGCGTGTACCGCGTGCAGACGGCGGACGGCGCGCCGGTGGCCGGTTTCGCGGTGAACCTGGACGTTGACGCGGGAGAGGGAGACCTGGCGCGGGTCTCCCGCGAGGAGGCGGAGTCCCTGGTGCCGGCGCGGGACGTGCTGTGGGTGTCCCCGTCCGAATCGGTCGTGGAGAGGTTCCGGGAGCGGGTCCGGGGCAAGGACGTCACCCCGTCCCTGGCCGCGGCCGCGCTCCTGCTGTTTTCCCTGGAATCCCTGCTCGCGCTTTTCCGGGCGTCCAAGAAGGCATGAGGTGCTTCAGGAGCATCCTCGTTCTCGCCTTGGTGGCCGGCCCGTATCCGGCCCTTTGGGCCGAGGAGTCGCCGCAGAACCGCTTCGTGTACGCCCAGCTCCGCCACAGCGGGGAATGGGACCCGTACCCGGGCGTGTGGGACGGGCTGTCCGCGTACTTGCGGCAGACCACCAGCGTCCAGCCCTGGCCGGAACGGCGCGTCCTGTCCCTGGACGACCCGCGCCTCTTCGAGTCGCCCTTCCTGGTCCTGGCCGGGCGCGGCGCGGCGGCGTTTTCCGACGCCGAGGCCCAGAAGCTCAAGGCGTACCTGGACGGCGGGGGCTTCCTCCTGATCGACGACACCGAGGCGGAGCGCAACGGCCCCTTCGGCCGCGCCGCCCGGGGCCTGGTGGAAACGCTCTTCCCCGGTTCCTCCTGGGAGGCCCTGCCCGCGGACCACGTGGTCTTCCGTTCTTTTTTTCTCCTGCACGGGGCGTCGGGCCGCCGGCTCACGGACCCGGTCCTGCGGGGCTTCCGGGTGCAGGGCCGGGTGGCCGCGGTGTACTGCGCCAATGATTTGCACGGGGCCTGGGCCCGGGACAACCTGGGGAATTATCTGTTCGCCTGCGAGCCCGGCGGCGACGTCCAGCGGGCCACGGCCGTGAAGCTCCTGGTGAACCTGGTCATGTTCAGCCTGACGGGCACGTACAAGACCGACGCCGTGCACCAGCCCTTTTTGGAACGGAAGCTGACGTCCCCATGACGGACTTCTTCCTCCAGCCGCGCGCCCTGGAGCCCTGGGACAGGATCCTGCTGCTCTGTTTCCTGGGGGTCTTCGCGGTTTCCGCGTTCCTGACCTGGCGGCGGGGCGGGCCGGCGCGGCGGCGCGCGGGGATGATCCTTTTCCGGCTGGGCTCCCTGGCGCTCTTGACCGTGATTTTCTTTCAGCCCGTGTGGCAGCGCCGCGTCCGCCTGGAAAACGTCCCCCTGGCCGTGGTCCTGGACGGGTCCGAGAGCATGGCCGTGGCGGACGCGGGCGCGGAAGGCCGGGAAAGGCGCTGGGACGCGGCCCTGGCCCGGCTGTCCCGCCACCGGGAATGGCTGGAGGAGGATTTTTCGCCGGTCTATTACCGCCTGGACAAGAGCGCCCGGGCCGTGTCCTGGGAGGAGCTCATCGCGGCGACGCCCCGGGGCGCGGTGTCCGATCTGTCGCGATTGGAGGACGTGCACCGGCAAAATCCCCAGACGCGCGCGGTGGTGGTCCTGTCCGACGGCCGGAAAGGCGGGGGCCGCGACCCGGTGCCCCGCCTGGCGCGCCTGGGCGTGCCGCTGTACGCCGTGGGCGTGGGGCGGGACGAGACCGCGCCGGACCTGGTCCTGGATTCGGTGCGGGCCCCCCATTTCGCCTTCAAGGACACGGAGGTGGAGGTGACGGTGCGGGTGGAAAAACAGCGGCTCGCCCTGACCAAGACCCTGGTGAAGGTCCTGCAGGAAGGGCGGGCCGTGGCCGCCAAGACCGTGGAATTTTCCACGGCGAACGCGGCCGAGGCCACGCTCTCCTTTTTTCCGTCCACGGTGGGGCGGCAGGCCTATGAGGCGGTGGTGCCCGGGTACGCGGGGGAGTCCAACACCCGGAACAACCGACGGGCCTTCGCCCTGGAGGTGTCCCGCAGCCGCATCCGGGTCCTGTACATCAGCGGCCGGCCCGGCCCCCATTACGCTTTTTTGCGGCACCAGCTGAAAAACAACCCGTCGGTGGAGCTGGTGTCCTTCGTCATTCTGAGAGACCCGGAGGACGTGGTGGCGGTGCCGGACCAGGAACTGGCCCTGATCCCCTTTCCCGGACCGGACGTGCTGTTCGGCCAGCTTCGGTCCTTCGACGTCATCGTTTTGGAGCAGTTCGGCTTTTCCACCTTCGGGGTTCCGGCCTCCGGCCTCGCCCCCCTGCGGGAATACGTGGAAAGGGGCGGGGGGCTCTTGATGATGGGGGACGAGGCCCTGCTGGGCCCCCAGAGCCCGTACCGGGGCAGCGCGGTGGAGGACATTCTGCCTCTGCGCCTGGACGCGCCGCTTGCGAACGGTCCCCGCCGGTTCGCGCTGGAGGCGCGGGAGCCCGGCCACCCGGTCATGGCCCTGGCCGAGGGGGAGGAGGCGTCCCGGGAGGTGTGGGGCCGTCTGCCGGAGCTGGAGGGCGGCGGGGTTTTCGCGGGCGCGGCCCGGCCCGGGGCCCTGGTGCTGGCCGGCTGCCGCGCGCCGGAAGGGGCCTTTCCCGTTTTGGCCGTTTGGAAACGGGGGCGGGGCCGGGTGGCGTCCTTCGCGTCTCTGTCTTCCTGGCGGTGGGCCCTGGGCGAGGCCGGTCGCGGACACGGCCCCTGGACCTACCAGAAATTCTGGAACAATTTTTTGGCGTGGCTGAGCGCCTCGGAGGACATGGGCCTGGTGCGTCTGTCCCTGCCCCAGGAGGCGTCGCCCGCAGGCACCGAGGCGCTCCTGGAGGCCTCGGTGCGGGACGAGAACCACCGGCCCCTGTCCTCCGCCCAGGTGGAGGCCGTGGTGTGGGGGCCGGACGGCGAGCGGCGGCACAAGGTCCTGCGGTCCCTGGGCGAGGGGGAATACGCGGAGTCCGTTCCCCTGGAGGAGCCGGGACGGTACCGGGTCCTGGTCCAGGCCTTTCACAGGCAGAAAAAATTGGGCCAGGACGAGGGGACCCTGCAGGTGGGGCAGGAGTGGGACGAAAACCGGGACACGCGCACGGACTTCCCTTTTTTGCGGCGCTTGGCCGAGGCCACGGGCGGGGAGTTCGTGGCCCTGGAGGATTTTTCCGCCGATTGGCTGGAGGAGCGCCTCAAGTCCGTGGGCTGGACCTATGAGCGGAGGGAAGGGTTTTGGAACTCGCCTTGGATGCTGGCGCTCCTGGTCTCCCTGTTGATGGGGGAATGGTTCGCCCGGCGGCGGTGGGGAGGGGTATGATGCGGGACCGCAACGGCTTTTTTTCCGCGCTTGCCCTGTCTCTGGGGTTCTTGGGGCTGTGGGCTTTTTATGTTCGCAACGCGGCCCCCTCCGTGACCGTGGGGGATTCGGGGGAGCTCATCGCCGCGGCCGCCACCCTGTCCCTGCCCCACGCGCCCAGCTATCCCCTGTTCGCCCTGCTGGGCCGCCTGTTCCAGGAGGCGACGCCCTGGGCCGACGCGGGGCTCCGCCTCAACTTCTTTTCCGCCTTCCTGGGCCTGGCCTGCCTTTCTCTGGTTTACGCCCTGGCCCGCGGGTTGGGGATGTCCCGGCCCGCGGCTTTTTTCGGCGCGGCCCTGCTGGCCGGGGCCCCGGCCCTTTTCCACAACAGCCTGGTCACGGAGGTCTTCACCCTGAACGCGGCGCTGGCCCTGGCCCTGCTTTTGGCCGGGCTGTCCGGCGGCCCGCGCGCCCTTTGTTTGGCGGGCTTTTTGGCGGGCCTGGGCCTGGGCAACCACCACACCCTGGTCCTGATGTTTCCCGGCGGCCTGCTCCTCTGGCGGCGGTCAACGGGCCGGGGTTTGCCCCCGGCGCGCGTCCTGTTCTTCGCCCTTTTGTTTTTCGTCGCGGGCCTGTCCGTGTACGGCTTTTTGCCGCTTCGGTCCAGACAGGAGCCGCCCCTGGATTGGGGCAACCCGGAGACGGTTTCCGGCCTGACCCGGACCTTTTTGCGCAAGGACTACGGGAGCTTTTCCCTGTCCCTGGGCGAACAGCCGCCCCGGACCTTCTCCAACACCGCGCGCCAGGTCCGCCGGTATGTGGCCGGGCATCTCCATCAGGTGACCTGGCCCGGCGCGCTTCTCCTCCTGGGAGGGCTGGCGCTCTTTTGGCGGCAAGACCGGCGGCTGGCCGCGGGTTTCGTCCTGTTGTGGTTCTTCTCCGGGCCCTTTTTTCTGTGGCTGGGCAACATGCCCTTTGACGCCCAGTCGGACGGGGTGCTGGAGAGGTTCCTGATCCTGCCCGTGGTCCTGACCGCGGCGCTCTGCGCCCGGGCTTGGGACGGGGCGCGGGACCGGGCCGGGGCCTGGGCCTTCGTTTTGTTCGCCCTGCCGCTTTTCCTTCTGGCGCGGGCGGGGCGGGCCTTCCCTTTGCGGCAGGATTTCCTGGCCGCGGACTATAGCCGCGGCGTCTTGCGGACCTTGCCGCCCCGGGCCGCGCTGTTCATGGACGGAGGCGACGACACCTTTTACACCCTGGCGTTCCAGCGGTACGTGCGGCGGCAAAGGGAGGACCTGGCGCTGTTTGACCGCGGCGGGCTCATCTTCCGCGGCCCGTACGGCGCGGATTTTCGCTCCTTGAACAAGCAGGCCAAGGAGGAACGCCGCCAGCGGGTGGAAAGGGCCTGGCTGGGGCAAGGCCCGCTTTTTTACTCCACCATGAACGACAAAATCCTTTTGGGGGAGGTCCTGTCCCAGAGAGGGTTTCTGTACCAGGCCGGGGCGCGCGCGGGTTCTTTTTTGTGGGACATGTACGCGTTCCGCGCCCTGTACCCCGTCGCCAGCCGGGATTACCGCACCCGGGCCCTGGCGCCCTACTTTCCGCTGATGCGCGCCCGCGCCCTGTGGCAGGACGGTCGGCGCGGCGCGGCCCTGGTTTTCCTGAAACGGGCCCGCGCCTTCGGCGCGGACGTGCCGTGGCTGCGGTCCAACCTGGTCCAGCAATGTTTGGAATGGGGCTTCGAACGTTTGCAGGCGGGGGATTGGGACCTGGCCGACGCGCTGTACAAGGAATGTCTTTCCCTCGCGCCGGAGCGGCCGGACGTGATGAGCAATTTGGGCGTGTTGTGGGAGCGGCGGGGGGACATGGACCAGGCCGTTTCCTGGTATGAACGGGCCCTGCGCGTGGACCCCGGGCACGTCAATTCCCTGTACAACCTGGCGGTGGTGCGTTGGCGGCGGGGGGAATGGGCGCAGGTGGTCCCTTTGCTGGAGCGGGTGCTGCGCGCGGACCCGGCCCATGAGGGCGCCCGGCGCTATCTGCCCGTGGCGAAGCAAAGATGGATGGAGGCGGCTCGATGACGCGGAAGCGGGAGGGGGGGGAGACGGGAAACGCCGCCCGCGGAAATGTTTTTCGCGCCGCCGTTCCCGCGCTCGTCCCCGCCGCCGTCTTCCTGTTGTTGTGGGCGCGGTACCTGCGCGCGGCCGCGCCCCACCTCATGCCCGGCGACTCCGCGGAGCTGGCCGCGGCCGCCCAGGTGCTGGGCGTGGCCCATTCCCCGGGTTATCCCGTGTTCGTCCTGGCGGGAAAAGTTTTTTCGATCCTGGTGCCCTGGGGAAACCCGGCCTTCCGCATGAACCTGTTTTCCGGGTTCTGCGCGGCCGCGGCCCTGGCCCTTCTGGCCCGCGTCTGGGCGGCCCGCCCTGTTTTGGGGAGCGCGTTCCTCCTGGTCCTGGCCGGGCTGGGGCCCCTCTTTCAAAAATTGTCCGCCTCCACGGAGGTGTTCGGCTTGAACCTTTTGTTCGCGGCCGGGCTGGCTTCGGTTTTGGAGCCCCTTCTGAGGCAGGAGGCGGCAGGGGTCGCCGGCGCGCGGCGTTTGTTGTTGGCCGCGTTCCTGTTCGGCCTGGGCCTGGGGAACCAGCAGACCCTTCTGCTCCTGGGGCCGGCGGCGGTCTTGGCGGCGTGGCCGCTTTTGAAAAGGACCTCCGCGGACGAAAAGGGGAGCCGGGCCCTGGTCCGTTTGTCGGCGGCCGGAGCCGCGCTGTTGTTGGCCGGGCTGTCCGTCTATATTTTCCTGTACATCCGCTCCCGGGCCGACCCTTTGCTGGACTGGGAAAACCCCGAGACCCTGGGCCGTTTCCGGGAGGTGGTGTCCCGGGCCCGGTACGGCACCCTGCAACTGGCCCAGGGCGCGCCCTCGCCCCATACCTGGGCGGGGTTGGGCCGCCACCTGGGTTTTTTCGCGGAGAAGGTTTTGGAAAACGTCGGATGGGCGGGAACGGCCCTGGCCGCGTTGGGACTGTGGGGCGGCCTGGTCCAAGACCGGCGGCGGACGCTTTTTTACCTGGCGGCGGCGGTTTTTTCCGGCCCGTTGTTCCTGTTCTGGGCCAATGTGACGCCCTCGCCCCGGACCGCCGAGGTCTTGGAACGTTTCCTGCTTTTGCCTCTCCTGCTGTTTTTGTATTTTCCTTTGAAAGGTTTTTTGTCCCTTTGGTCGGAGACGGCCCTGTGGAAAAAAACCGCGGCCGTCTGTTTGTTGGGGCTTCTGGCGGTCGCGGTGCGGGGAGGCGACTGGTCGCATCCGGGGTTTCGCGACGATTTTTTGACCGGCGACCACGGACGGAACGTCCTGCGGAACCTGCCGCCCTCGGCCCATCTTTTCGCGGACCGGGCGGATGAAACGGAGTTCTCCCTCTGCTACCTGTTGTCGGTGGAAAAGCGCCGCCCGGACGCGGACTTCACGGACGCCAACGCGGGCGTGACCGTGAGCCGGTACGGCCCGGACTATTACGGCGTCTGGGGGAAACCCCGGCTGGCGCGGCGGCGACAGGTGGAGGGCGCGCTGCTCTCCGCCACGGACCGGCCCTTTTTCTACGCCACCGTGGACCTGTCCCAACTGGATTTGCCCCGCCGCGCCGCGGGCCTGCTGTACGAGGCCCGGGCCCGCGGCGATTTTTCGCCGCGCACGCGCTTCCCCTATTGGGACGTTTTGGCCTGGCGGCTCCCTCCCCGGCCGTGGGGCGCGCGGGACCGCCATTTGATCTCCTCCACGGGCCGGCTCCTGGGCGAATACGCGCTGGCCCTGGGGCAGGCCGGCGCGGCCCAAAGGTTTTTGGCCCTTTGCGAGGTCGCGGGAGGCCCGCCCTGGAGGCTGAACCTGGCGGTGTGGCACCAGCGGGAGGGACGGCCTGCGGAGGCGGAAGCGTTGTACCGCCGGCTCCTGGAACGGCCCGGCCCCCAGCCCTTGGCTTGGAACAACCTGGGCGTGCTGTGCGGGGACCAGGGGCGGTGGGACGAGGCGCTGTCCTGCTACGAGCGGGCGATCAGGGACGATCCTTCGTACGCGGAGGCCTGGTACAACAGCGGCGCGGCCCATTGGCAAAGGGGGGATTGGGCCCGGGTGGTGGCGGCTTTTGAAAAAACCCTGCAGTTGAACCCTGGGCATGCGGGCGCCCTGCGCCATTTGCCCGAGGCGCGCCGCCGTTTGAGCGAAAAAGGAAGATGAATAAAAACATTCTGACGGCCTGCCTCCTGTTCCTGGCGTTGTGGGCCTTCCACCTCTTTTCCGCGGGCGGAACCCTGGTGCCGTACCGGGACAGCGGGGAGATGGCGGTGGTGGCCCGCACCCTGGGCGTGGCCCATCCGCCCGGCTATCCTCTGTACGCGCTCCTGGGAAAAATGGCGGATCACCTTCCTTTGGGGAACGCCGCGTACCGGCTCAACCTGTTGTCCGCCCTGTGCGCGGCCCTGGCCGGCGCGGTCCTGTTCTTCCTGCTGGGCGGGGCGGGGAACATGCCGGTTTCCTTGGCCGGACCCGCGCTCTGGGCCGGGTCGCCGGTTTTTCGGGAGCTGGCCGCGGTGTCCGAGATGTACGCGCCGGCGCTCCTGGGCCTGGCGCTGGTCCTGCTCTGGGCGCGCCGCTGCGCCGCCGGCGCCCCTCCGCGCTGGTGGGCGCTCCTCTTCTTCGCCGCGGGCCTGGGCACGGGCCTGCGCACGGATTTCGTGCTCCTGGCGCCGGCTCTGGCCTTTTTGTTGTGGCGGCGGTGGCCCGGGGTTCGCGCGCTCCTCGCGGCCGGCCTCCTGGGCCTGGCCGGGGTTTCCGTCTTCTTGTTCCTTCCGCTCCGTTCCGCCCAACAACCCTGGGTGGATTGGAACAACCCGGAGGTCCTGTCCAACCTGATGGGGTCCCTTTTGCGCCGCAGCCACGGCGGCACCCTGGACCTTTTGTCCAAGTCCTACGGCGCGGGCGAAAACTTCCTGTCCCAGGCCGGTCTGTTCTTTCAAAACACCGCCCGCGCCTTTACCTGGGCCGGACTGCCCCTGGCCCTGATCGGCCTCCGCAAAATGTGGAAGGAGTCTCCGGCATACCTGGGTTTCCTGGCGCTGGTGTTCCTGGTTTTCGGGCCCGTCTTCCTTTTCCTGGCGAACCTGCCGCCCAACCCCCACGCCGTCGCCATCGTGGAGGCCCATTACCTGGTCCCGCAGTTGGCGGCGCTTTTGTTCGCGGCCTGGGGCCTGACGGCTCTGACGGAAAAATCCAAAGGCGCGGGCGGCCGGCTGGCCTGGGGCCTGGCCCTGGGACTCCTCGTTGTGGCGAACGCGGCGGGCCATGGGGAGCGGGGCAACAAGCGGTGGAACCTGTACGCCCGCGATTATGTCGGGAACTTTTTCCGCTCCAGCGCGCCGGGGTCCGTGGGCGTGGCCAAGGAGGACGTCCAGCTCTTTTCCTTTTGGAAGGCGCAGATGCTGGACAAGGCCCGCCCCGATGTGGCCGTGGTGGCCCAGGGTCTGGCCGCCAGCCCCTGGTACCATGAGATGCTGAAACACCAGGGCGTTTTCCTGAAGCCCATGCCCCTCCGGAGCGCGGAGGACTGGCGGGACTTCCAGAAGGCCTGCGGGGACCGGCCTCTGTGGGCCAGCGGGGACGCGGACCTTTCCTGGAAAGGCGAGGGCCGGAGCTGGGGGCTGGCCGTTTATCTCACGCCGCCGCGGGAAGGGGAGGCCTTGGAAAGGACCCATCCGCTCATGGATTTTTACGTGTACCGGGGGTTTTACCGGCAGGACCGGGCCCCGGACTTTTTCGCGTCGGACCTGATCTCCGAATATTCCCGGGCCGCGCTCCGGAAAGTTTCTTCCTTCACGCGCCGGGGGGACTGGGGATCGGCGGAGCGTTGCCTGGCCCTGGCCGGGGCCCTGGACCCGGAGTCTCCCTCCATCCCGTTCCACGCCGGATACGTGTTTTTCCAGAAAGGGGATTTCTCCGGGGCCGAGGCCGCGTACAGCCGGTCCGCCCGGCTCCACGAGGAGATGGCCCGGCGGGCGCGTTTTTACAAAACCCTGCCCGACGTGGTGCAAGGGCTTGAGAAAGAGGCCGCGGAGGTCTGGGTCCATCGGGGCGTTCTGGCGGAAAAACGGGGAGACCTGGAGGACGCGCGGCGCTGCTACGAACGGGCCGTGGCCCTGGACCCGGGCTCTTCCCAGGCCCATTACAACTGGGCCGTCACCTATTGGAACCGGGACTGGGACCGGGCGATCCTGCATTTGGAAAAGGCTTTGGCCCTGGCCCCGGACAACCCGCAGGCCCGGCAATTTCTGGAGAAGGCCCGCCGCTTGAGAGGGCGGTCCGGATGAAGGCCGACAAACGCGCGCCGTCGTCGCCCGTTTCCCGTTCCGCGGCCTGGACGCAGGCGGCGCTGCTCGCGGCCGGGGTGCTGGTCCACGCCTGGTTGGGCTGGGGCGCCATCCGGGCCCAGTCCCCGACCTTCGACGAGCCGCTCCACCTGGCGGCCGGGTACGCGTACTGGAAGACCGGCGATTACCGGCTCAACGGCATGCACCACCCACCCTTGTCCTCCCTGGTCGCGGCGGCGCCGCTGCTTTTCCTGAAGCCGGACCTGCCCGTGGACCATCCCTATTGGCTCAAGCCCCAGTGGGACAACCCCCAGAACCAGTACGGCTTCGCCCATCTTTTCCTGTACCACAACCGGGCCGGCTGGTCCGCGGACCAGTTGATGAACGCGGGCCGCGCCGCCGTCCTGGCCGCGTCGTGCCTGTTCCTCCTGGCGTTGTTCCGGGCGGGCCGGACGTTTTTGGGCGCGCGCGCCGCGTACGCCGCCTTTTTCATGGCCGTGTTCAGCCCCACGCTCCTGGCCCACGCCACCCTGGTCACCACGGATTTTCTGTTCGCGGTTTTTTATTTTCTGTTTTTTTGCTGTTGGGGCAAATGGGAAACCTCTTCCCAAACGGGAGAGGGGGCGTCGCGGCGGGCCGCCTGGGCCTGGGCCGCCCTGAGCGGCGCGTCCCTGGCCGCCTGTTTCTCCGGCAAGTTTTCCGCCGTGGCCGTGGTCCCGGTGCTGGGCCTGTGGCTCCTGCGCCGTCGTTTCCGGCTTCCCTTCGACGGGCGGTCCTGGCTGTTCTTCGTCGGGGGCTTTTTCCTGGCGCTGGCCGCGATCTACCAGGGGACCGGCCTGCCCCTGTTCTTTTCCGGCCTGCGGTACACCCTGCAGCGGGTGCAGGGGGGACGGGGCGGTTTCCTGATGGGAGAACATTTCACGGAGGGACGGTGGTACTATTTCCCCGCGACGTTCCTCCTCAAAACGCCCTTGCCCGTGCTGGCGGGGCTGGCCGGCGCGCTTTGGCTGGCGTTCCGGCGGCGGCTGCGGCTCCCCTGGTTTTTGGTCCTGCCGCCCCTGGTGTACTTCCTCCTGGCCTGCGCCTCTTCCGTGAACATCGGCCATCGCCACATCCTGCCCGTGTATCCCTTTTTGTTCCTGACCCTGGGCGCGGCCGCGCAGACGCTGTGGGACCGCCGTTGGCCGCGGGTCCTGGTCGCGGCCCTGGGCCTGGCCCTGGCCGCCTCCAGCCTGCGGGCCCGGCCTTTTTTCCTGGCGTACTTCCATGAAGGCGTCGGCGGCCGGGACAAGGGGTACCGGTATTTGGTGGACTCCAACGCGGATTGGGGCCAGGGCCTGCGGGCCCTCCGGGATTACCTGGACCGCGCCGGCGTGAAAAACATCTACCTGTCCTATTTCGGCACGGCGGAGCCCAACGCGCACGGCATTTCCTACGCGGCCGTGGCGCCCATCACCCTGCCCCATTTCCCGGACCGGGACGTGGACCTGCGCCGAGAGCCCCGGGCCCTCCTGGTGGTGGCCGCCACCAACCTGCAGGCCGCCTACTTCGTGGACAAGGACATTTTCGGCTGGCTGAAGGACCGCAGGCCCGAGGCCGTGGTGGCCGGGAGTTTGCTGGTCTTCGACGTGACCCATGACGCGGAGTCCCACCAACGGCTGGCCGGGCTGTTCGACGCCATGGGCAAAACCGAGATGGCGCGCCGGGAACGGGCCTGGGCGGAAGAATCGCTCAAGAAGGACGACGGCGGTGGCCCCTGAGCTGAAGCGGATCGAACGGCTCTTCTGGCGCGCCCGGGCGTGGCGGGCCCTTTATCTGTCCGTTCTGTTCGCGGAGAAATCCTTCGTCTTCTTCCTGGCGGGCGGTTTCCTGGCGGCGCTGGCGGATTGGGTGGCCCCGCTTTCCACCGGGGGCCGCCGCGCCCTGTGGGGGTTCCTGCTCGCGGGGACCGTGGCCGCGGCCCTCGCCACTTTGCGGGCTTGGCGGGGCTGGCGCACGCGAAGGATCGCCCTGGACGTGGGCCGGCGGCTTCGTCCGGGCGACGGCCTCTTGAACGCCTGGGAACTGGCCCGCCGCCCGCCGCCCGCCGTCTCCGAGGAGCTCATCCGGGAAAACCTCCGCCGCACCGCGGAGCGCCTCCCCGAACTTTCCCCGGCGCGGGACATGCGGCCCCCGGAATGGCGCGGCTGGGCCGCGGCCTTCGGCGCGGCCCTGGCCCTGTCCGCGGCGGCTTTTTTCTGGCTGCCGGCTTCGGGGCGGGCCGCGCTCCTTCGCGTGTACTACCCTTTCGGCGCGGACGTCATCCCCGGCCTGCTGTCCGTGTTGCCGGGCGACGGCCGTTTCCCCTGGGGGGAGGACGTGGCCGTGCGCGTGAAGGTGTCCGGCCCGCTGGAGCCCGAGTTCTGGGTGCAGTCCGGCGGCCTGCGGTGGGAGAAACGCGGCCTTCATCCCGGGGAGGAGGGGGAATACCGTTACCTGTTTCAGGCCCTGCGCGAGCCCGTGACGTACCGCTTCCGTTTGCGCGGGCGCTGGACCCCGGCCTACGAGCTGACGCCGTTCCGCCCGCCGCGCTTGGAATCCTTCCGCGTCCGGCTGGAAAGCCCGGCGTACGCGGGCCGCGCCGCGGAGGTGTTGGAAAACCAGCCCGCCTGGCGGGTCCTGCGGGGGGCGCGCGTGCTTTTTGAAGGCCGCCTGGACCAGCCCGTGCCCGCCGCGGCCGGCGTTTTCGAGGACGGGCGCGCCGTGCCCGTGAAAGTGGGCGGCGGCCGGGCCGTGTCCTTTTCCTGGGAGGCGTACGAATCCGGCGAACTGCGCCTGTCCTGGGAAAGCCCGGACCCCGCCGCGGGGCCGGGCGAAATGCGCTTCCAGGTGGAGGTCCTGGACGACGGCCCGCCCCGGGTCCGCCTCCTGGCCCCGGCCCAGGACCTGCTCCTTTCGCCCCGGGAGCGGCTGCCCCTGGTGTACGAGGCGTCCGACGATTTCGGCGTGTCCCAGGTGTTTCTGAAGTACAGCCTCAACAACGGGGAGGAACAGAGCCTGCCGCTGAAATCCTTCTCCCGCGCGGAGGGCGGCCTCCCGGTCCAGGGCCTGTACGACCACGTGTGGGCGCTGGAAAACCTGGCGCTCAACCCCGGCGACAGGGTGCGGTACCGCGTCACGGCGCGGGACGACAACGTGTTGAGCGGGCCGGGGGAAGGCGCCAGCGCGTCCTTCACCCTGCAGGTGGCTTCGTACGAACAGGACCACCGGCGGCTGGAGGAGGCGCTGGAGGCGGTGCGGCGGGACATGCTGTCCGCGCTGGCGGAGCAGAGCCTGCTGCGGGACGCGCTCAAGGGGCAGAGCCCGGACTGGGCCGGGCTGTCCCGCCGGCAGGCCGCGGTCAAGGACGCGCTGGCCGGGGCCGCCAACCGCCTGGCGTCCGTCGTGGAGGGGCTGGCGCGGGATCCTCTGGCCGATCAGGTCATGGTGGCGGAGCATCAGGCCATCCTGGAAAGCCTGCGGGACCTGGGCCAGGACGCCGCGCCCCGGGCCCAGGCCGGGCTGTCCGCCCGCGAGGCGGACCCCGCCGGCCGCGCCATGGAAGAAATCGTCTCGGAGCTGGAGCGCCTGAGCCTCCTGTCCGAGAACGTGCAGAAGGCCGCGGTCATGCGGAACGTCCTGCGGGACCAGGAAGATTTGACCCAAACCGCCCGCTCCCTCATGGACGAGTTGTCGGCCCGGCCCGGCGGGGAGCTCTCCCCGGAGGACCGGCGAAAAATGCAGGAGATGCTGTCCCAGATGGGCCGCCTGATGCAGGCCATCGCCCGGCAGATCCAGAACATGCCCCAGGCCCTGCCCGAGGATTTCGTGAACCAGGAAGGGGTCAAGGCCCTCCGCTGGGAAGAGATGGCGTCCCTCATGCGGGAGACCCAGCGCCTCATGTCCCAGGACCCGGCCGCGGCCCTGGAGCAGATGCGGAAGCTGGTGGAGGAATTGGAGCGCATGCAAAAGACCCTGGCGCAGGCGGCCAACTCCCTGCCGGGCGGGCCCTCCTGGTTCAGCGGTCCCCTGCGGGAGGCCATGGACCGGCGGCGCAAGGAGCTGGAATCCCTCATCGACCGGCAGGAAAAGTTGAAGGCCCGAGCCGAGGTTTTTTCCGGCAAGGCCTTGGCCCGCCTTTTGGAAGACCAGAAGCGCCTGCTCAAGGACATGGCCGACGAACACAACCGCCGCCTGCGGCCCAACGCGCGGGGCCTCCTGGGGCAGTTCTCGGATTCGCCCGCGCCGGGCCTCTGGAACGCGGGGAGCGCGGCCCTCAACCAGCTCCGCGATTCGACGGACGGCCTGCAGAAGGAACTGGAAGCGGCCCAGGTGCAAAAGGCCCCGCAGCTCTTTCAGGACATCCTCATGCAGTTGGACCGGCTGGGCGCGCTGGTGAAGCACACCCGCGCCCGATCCCCGGCGGACGCGCCCCGTCCCGGCGACGCGGGCCTGGACCGTCTGGCGCAGCAGATCCAGGACCTCAGGGAGGGATACAACCGGCTGCGGGACCGGCTGGCCTGGTCTCCCCAGGAGGAGGAACTGCTGTCTTCCATGGAAAAGGGGGACTTCGCGCTCCTGGCCCCCGAGCAGGAGGCCCTCCGACTGGAAACCCTGGCGTACCGCCGGGACGTCCAGGTGCTGGCGCGGGACACCGCGGCCCTGGGCACGCGCTTCCTGCGCCGCCTGCTTTTGGCGGCCGAGGCCATGGGCCAGGCCCACAAGGAGATCTCGGAGGGCCGCTCCCGGCCCGCGGTGCAAAGCCAGGAGGAGGCCCTGCGGCACCTGCGCGACGCCCAGGAGGGCATGCGGTCCGCCGACCGGCAGATGGAAACCATGCCCGGGGCCGCGGGCCGGCCCGCCGGCGCCTCCATCCAGCCCCTGGGCGCCCAAGGCGCGTCCGGCGCCCGGTCCGGCCCGGTGCGACTGCCCAAGCCCGAGGATTTCCGCCCGCCCCGGGAGTTCCGGGAGGAGTTGCTGAAGTCCATGAAAGAAAAGTATCCTAAAAGCCATGAGGGAACCATTCAGGACTACTATGACCGCTGGGCGGAATAAACGCCGGGCCGTGGCGGCCCTGTTTTTGATTTCGGCCGCCGCCCCCCTGTGGGCGGGCAAGCCCGCGTCCACGGCGCTTTCGCCGGAACATTTCCACAACCCCCAAAAGGCCCTGGCCAAGCAGGACGAACCCTGGGAGCTGATGTCGGCTTTTCTCGAGGCGGGGGAACGGGAGGCGGTGCGGGAATTTCTGGCGGGCCTGCGCCTGCCCCGGCAGGCGGACGTGGAACGGCGCGCCCGCGGCCTCTTGAGCCTGTACGAGGGGGACTACGAAGCGGCCCGGCAGGCCCTGGCCGAGGTGTCCAAGCCCGACCCCTGGACCCTGTCCCAGCTGGATTATTTGGAGCGGCTCCGGTCCGCCGGCCAGGGCATGGTGGAGAATCCCTCGGAATCCGAACATTTCCGCGTGCGCACCCCGCCGGAGGACGCTTTCTTGGTCCCTTACGTGTCCCACGCCCTGGAGAACGCCCACTCCAAGATGACGGAGGTCTTCAACCTCCACCCGGACACGCCGGTGGTGGTGGAGATCTACCCCACGGAAGACCGCTTTTCCCGGGCGTCCACCCTGCCCGCGGACGCGCTGGAACGGTCCGGCGCCATCGGCATCTGCAAGTTCCGCCGGCTCATGATCCTGTCTCCCCGGGCCACGCCCCTCGGTTACAGGTGGCTGGACGCCCTGGCCCACGAATACAACCACTATCTCATCAACGACCTGTCCGGCGGCCTCTGCCCCCTGTGGCTCCACGAGGGGACGGCCCGGTATTTCGAAACGGCCTGGCGACGGTCCGGGCCCTTCGAGCACCCGCCCGCCTCCGAGACCCTGCTGGCCAAGGCCGCCCGGTCCGGGGACGAAGGCGCGCCCGCCCTCATCCCCTTCGCCCGCATGGAACCTTCCATGGTGTACCTGGAAAACCAGGAACAGGTGTCCCTGGCCTTCGCCCAAGTCTCGGACGCGGTGGCGTACCTGGTGGAACGTTTCGGCCCCGACACGCTGACCGAACTGCTCAAGGCGTTCCGCCGCCTGCCCCGGGCCGAAGCCTTCCAGGAGGTCCTGGGCATGAGCGAAGCGGACCTGGAGCTGGCCTGGCGGGATTCCCTGAAGGACCGGGACTGGAGCGTGTCCGAAGGCGCCATGGGCCAGAAAATCAGCCTGAAGGCCGTGAACGAGTCGGAATTCCTGGGCCCGGACGCCCAGGGCCACATCCAGCTGGGGGACCGCCTCCGCCAGCAGGACCAGATGGCCGCCGCGATCTTGCAGTACAAAAAGGCCCTGGAAAAGGAGCCGGACAACGGGGTCGCCCTGGTGAAACTGGCGCGGGCCCAATTGAACGCGGGCGACGAAAAGGCCGCGGAGGAGGCGCTCCGCCGGGCCGTGGAGAAAAACCCCTATTACGTGACGCCCTTCGTGTTCCTGGGGGAGCTGCTCTTCGACCAGGGCCGGTACGAAGAGGCGCAGGTCCCTTTGCAGGAGGCGCTGGAGATGAACCCGTACCATCCCCGCGTGCATGAGACCCTGGGGCTCATCGCCCTGGACGTGGGCCATTTCCCGGCGGCGCGCAAATCCCTGGAGCTGGCCCTGCGCTTCGACCCCAACAACGCGGAACTGCGGGAAGTCCTGCGCCGCATGCCGAAGGACAAATAATGTCTTTTTCCTCGGAGCAGGACGTCCGCTGCGCCTGCGGGGAGGAGTTCGAGGCCCGCCTGTGGAGCTCGGTCAACGCGCAGGACGACCCGCCCCTGCGGGACGAAATCCTGGCCGGCCAGTTGAACGTGGTGCGGTGCCCCATCTGCAGCCAGATGCTGTACGCGGAACGGTTTTTGCTGTACCACGACCCGGCGCAGGAGCTCATGGTCTTCGTGTACCCCAAACAGTACGAGACGGAAAAGGACAAATGGCGGCAGAAAACGGGCCACGACTTCGCCGCCACCCAGCAGGCGCTCCCGCCCGAACAGAAGCTGCGGTACGACCCCCTGTCGCTCTTCGGCATGGATGAGCTGGTGGACCTGCTGACGCGGGAACAGGACCATTGGGACGAAGGCGACGTGCTGGACGGGCTGGCCGCTTCCCTGAAGCTGGAGGTGCGGCGCGTCCATCCCTCGCTGGCCCGTCAAAAGGACGTGCCTTCCCGCCTGCCCCTGTCCCGCGGCCAGGGAACCCCGTCGGAACGCCTGCGCCAAGGGCTCAAAACCCTGGTGGCGGCCAACGACCGTTTGCAAACCTACGCCCGGCTTTTGCGGCGGGTGGAAGGGGAGGGGCTCGACCTGTCCTCCCTTTTGCAGGGCCGTTGACGTGCTGAGAGAGGTCGATTCCGAGTCCCTCAAAAAAGAATCGGGCTCCAGGCGCAAGGTGTGGTACCACTCCCCGGCCGGGGACTTGTACGTGTGGCTGGACGGCCGCAACCGGGTGGTGTCTTTTCAGGCCACCTGCTATGAAGAATCCGGCGAACGGCAGGAATGGTGGCTGGAATGGGATGGGCGCGGCATACGCGCGGGCCGGGTGGACTCCAAGGAGGTGGACTCCCGGGTGCATGATTTAAAGTCGCCCACCGTGGACCTGTCCGTCCGAACGCCGGAGGTGGCCAAACGGTTGCTGGCCTTCCTGGAGGCCGAGGGCGGGGGCCTGCCCCTGCCGCTGGCGGCCTTTGTCCGGGACGCCTTGCAAAAATCCTTTTCGTGAAAAAGCGCCGGGCTGCTAAAAAAAGGACCGCCCCATCCCGCCGGACCGACGGCGTCCTTCAAAACCTCATGAACCGTTTGCCGGAGCCCTGGGGCCGACGGTTCGAGGCCCTGGGCCGCATGACCAAGGCCCGGCACCTCAGCCTCTGCCTGGTGGGCGGATGCGTGCGGGACCTCCTGCTCCGCCGCGCGCCCCTGGACTGGGACGTGGTGGTGGAAGGCCCGTCCGCGGCCCTGGTGCAGGAGGCGGCCCAATACTTCTCCGCCAAGGTCACCCACCACCCCGCGTTCCTCACGTACACCCTGGACTTTCCGGACAACACTTCTTTGGACGTGGCCACGGCCCGGCGGGAAACGTATCCCGAGCCCGCGTCTTTGCCCGTGGTGGAGCCCGCGTCCCTGGCCGAAGACTTCGCCCGCCGGGACTTCACGGTCAACGCCCTGGCCGCCCACCTCACGCCGGAGCGGTGGGGGTTTTTGGAAGACCCCTTTGACGGACGGGCCGATTTGCGCCGGAAAGTGGTGCGCGTCCTGCACGACAAAAGCTTTCAGGACGACCCCACGCGCATCTTTCGCGCGGCCCGGTACGCGGGCCGGTACGGCTTCAAGGTGGAGCCCCGCACCCAGCGTTTGATTTTGGAGGCCATCCGGCAAAAGGGGCCGGAACGTTTGAGCCCGGCGCGGCGGCGGCACGAGCTGGAACGGATTTTGGAGGAACCCGATCCCAAGCCCGCGTTGAAACTTCTGTGGAAGTGGGGGGCCTGGGTGTTTTGGAGCCCCCGCTGGACGTGGAACGATTTCGTGGAAAAAGGTTTGAAAGCGGGGAGAGAAAAAACCGCGCTTTTGAACGGCCCTGTCCCGATGGAAAGCGCGTCCGCGGGCCCCGGCCTTTCTTCCCAGGCCCTTTTTCGTCTCTTGGTCCTCTGCCAGTCCACCCCGCCGGACAGGGCCCAGGACGATCTGCGCGTTCTGGAATTCCCCAAGGCCCTTACGGAAACCGTGCGGCAGGCGCTCCTGATTTTGGAAAAGCTTCAGGCCGGGCAGGGCGACGTGGTGTCTCCGGCCAAGCTGTCCCCCGCGGTGCAGGCCTTCTTGAAACTGGCCCTCAAGGACCCCCAACGCCTCAGCCAGTGGCAGGCCTCCGAACCTCTGCTCACGGGCAAGGACCTGCAGGACCTGGGGTACCCGCCCGGCCCCGTGTACGGCAAAATCTTCGAAGCCATCCGCGCCGCCCGCCTCGAAGGCCGTCTCCGTACCCGCGCGGAGGAAATCACCTTTGTCCTGGAGCGGTTTTCGAAGTCTTAAGAATAAACTAAAAGTGAATAGCCAATATATCGCAGATCAGCAGGCTTATGCTAAAATCCAATGGGCTCCGATAAAAATCGAATAACAGGGTTCTTATGACGATCAACTTGCTTCCCGAGAATTTGCGCAGGAATTATGAGGTCCACGAATGGAAGCACGCCTGTGCCGTCTTGAAAGGCGACTTCAGTAAAGAGTGGAACGATATTATTACCGTCCTCGGCAAGTTTCGGTTACAAGAAAGCAATGTGCGTTCGCCGGGAGGCGGCCTTTCGCCCATTTCGCAGTGGTTTAACAAGGCCTTCTCCGGTCTTGGTTGGCAGGAAAAATCTTTTGAAACGGCCATAAAAGTGGATGAGAATGAGTTTGAGACACCCACTCATGCTGTGGATTGCTTCAAAAACGGGGTCGCTCTTGAAGTTGAGTGGAGCAACAAGGATCCCTTTTTCGACAGGGATCTCAACAACTTCCGACTGCTTTTTGATTTGCGTGCCATAAGCGTGGGAGTGATCATTACCAAGGCCGATGAGTTGAGCGAAATTTTTCAAGGCATGGGCAAGGATATTTGGAATAAATACGGTTGGTCAACCACTTGGATGAAAAAGTTGTTGCCGAGAATTGAGGGTGGCGGTGGCGGCGGTTGCCCCATCCTGGTTTTTGGAATAACGAAGAAACTTTATGAGGCAAAGAAATGAGCGCGTCCAGTAATGGATTGAGCCAGGCCGCAGCCAAAGACTTGCTGTCCTATGGCTTAGGTAAATACCAAACCATTTTGGCGGATCCTCCTTGGCAGTTTTCAAACCGTACGGGAAAAATGGCGCCGGAACATCGACGATTAATGAGATACTCAACCATGAGTCTTCATGAAATCATGGAGCTCCCCGTTTCGCAAATAGCCCATCAAACCTGCCATCTTTATCTTTGGGTGCCCAATGCCCTCATTCTTGAGGGGTTGGAAGTCATGAAACGTTGGGGGTTTACCTATAAAACGAATCTGGTTTGGTACAAAATACGGAAAGACGGGGGGCCTGATGGGCGGGGTGTGGGTTTTTATTTTCGGAATGTGACGGAAATGGTTCTCTTCGGCATCCGCGGGCGCATGCGGACTCTGTCGCCGGGGCGGACACAGGTTAATATCCTTTCAACGCGAAAACGGGAACATTCCCGAAAGCCAGATGAGCTTTATGGCATCATTGAAAGATGTAGTCCAGGCCCCTATCTTGAGCTGTTCGCGCGTCATAAAAGGCCAGGATGGGCCCAGTGGGGTAATGAAGTGGATGGTAGTCAGGCGAAGATTTACCCTCAATATGGCGGGAGCCATAATGGCATTGAACGCCAGCCTGTTTTTGCCGACCATAAGGTGATGTATAAAACCCATCACGCAAAGCCGCGACGACACATAAGACGTAAAAATCTGCTCCGTTCCGCTTAATGCGGGGCGATCTTGTAATTTAATCACGAAAGCACCCACGACACCCCCATGAAAACCACCCTTTCCGGCATGCGGCCTTCGGGCAAACCGCCTGCGGATAATGTTAAGGAGGATAGCTAGCCCGAGACAGTAATCTGAATAAGGTCAAGGGGGATTATCGTCTGTGACAGATAGGATCAAGGCCTTTCTGGTTCAGATGCCTTTCGCTTCCATGGAGCCTTCCATCGGCTTGGCTCAGCTTTACGCCAGCGTCAGGCACCATGGTTTTGCCGCGGAGATCATGGACGTCAGCAACGGTTTGTGCCTCAGGCAAAAGAACGTCAGCCATGGCCTGTGGACGGAAGAAATGAGCGGCGTTTGGAAGGACGAAAGGCTGGCCCAAGAGTTCCTTGAAAAAGAGCGCGGTTTCATCGAAACCGAGTATCTGGGAAAGATCGTTTCGTTTCCCAACCCGGTCGTGGGTTTTTCCGTGAGCTGGTGTTCTCTTTCGGCCAGTTTTGTCCTGGCCCGTTGGATCAAGGCCTGCCGGCCCGATACGCGCGTCGTTTTTGGAGGACAGTTCTTTACCGTCATCCCTCATTCGCCGGGAGAGCTCCTCCGCGATCACCCCGAAGTTGACGCCGTCGTTGTGGGCGACGGGGAGGATACGTTCGTGGACGTCCTTTCCCGCCTGCAAGGGGGGCGTTCCCTGGACGGTTGCGCCGGTCTCTTCGTCCGGGACGGGGAGGGGAGGCCCGCTTTTACGGGGGACCGCCCCGCCGTCGATCTCGATAAGCTGCCGTTCGCGGATTATTCGGTTTTCGATCTGAGCCGGTACGGGACCGACCGCCTTCGGAGCTATGACCTTGCCTTCATGGCGAGCCGCGGCTGCGTCCGGCAATGTTCTTTTTGCGGGAACCGCGCCGGATGGACGGGCTTCCGGCAGATGTCCGGCGACCGGGTCTATCGCGAGATCGTCCATCAAAGGAAAGCGATGCCGAACCTCGAGGCCCGCAGCCGCATCAAATTTTACGACATCCTCATGAACGGGAGCATGAGGAAGCTCAACCGCCTTTGCGATCTGCTCATCTCCGATGCGGGACCCAGGCTGGAATGGCATGAATGCAATGCCGTGGTGCGGAGCGAGATGACCGATGAGTTTTGCCGCAAGCTTCGGAAGGCCGGCTGCCGGACGCTCATCATCGGTTTTGAGTCGGGTTCCCAGAACATTTTGAACCTCATGGACAAAAGGCAGACCGTGGAAGAGATGAAAACAGTCCTTAGAAACATCGACCGGGCGGGGCTGGAAGTCCGCGCGAATTTCATGGTAGGGCATCCGGGCGAAACGGAGGCGGATTTCGAGAAGACCCTCGACTTCCTCCGGGAGATGCGCCCTTATATACACCTGTTGTATCCCAGTTATACGTTCACGCACTTACAAGGCCGTTTGGAACAAAACCCCGAGCAGTGGGGGGTCATTCCCCACGAGAACGCGCTTTATTGGGAGTCCGCGGACGGGAAAAACACCTATCCCGTCCGCCTCGACCGCTATAAGACTCTTATAGAGGTCGCTCGTGGCCTTGGGATCAAGGTGATCGACGGGCTCCAGATGTCCATGGAGGCCTATACGAATTTTTGCCTGGCGGGGTATTGGGAAGCAAAAGGAAAAAAGGCGGAGGCTTTGCGTTACTACGAAAGGTATTCCGTTATTGACCCTGGAAATCAATACGTTCTTGGGAAACTGACCGATTTGAGGCCGCAATGAAAACCACGCTTTCCGGCATGCGGCCTTCGGGCAAGCTCCACCTGGGCAATTATTGGGGGGCGCTGTCCCGCTGGCTGGAGATGCAGAACAGCGGCCAGTACCACTGCTATTTCATGGTGGCGGACCTCCACGCCCTGACCACGGGGTACGAGGAGACCAAGGGCCTCAAGTCCAACGTGGAAGAGATGGTGCTGGACTGGCTGGCCGCGGGCCTGGACCCCCACAAGAGCGTCATTTTTCAGCAGTCCCGGGTCATGGAGCACGCGGAGCTGGCTTTGCTGTTTTCCATGATCACGCCCCTGGGCTGGCTGGAGCGCATCCCCACCTATAAGGAACAGTTGCGGGAGCTGGAAGGGCGGGAGATCGCCACCCACGGGTTTTTGGGGTACCCGGTCCTGCAGGCCGCGGACATTTTGGTGTACAAGGCGGACGCGGTGCCCGTGGGCGAGGACCAGTTGTCCCACATCGAGTTGTGCCAGGAGATCGCCCGGCGGTTCAACCGGCTGTACGGCAGCGTTTTCCCCGAGCCCAAGGCCCTGTTGGGTCAGACCCCCAAGGTGCCGGGGCTGGACGGGCGCAAGATGTCCAAGTCCTACGGCAACGCGGTGGAGCTGACGGACGGGGGGGACGTCCTCGCCAAGAAGATCTCCCGCATGTACACGGACCCCAAAAAACTCAAGGCGGACGACAAGGGCCACCCCGAGGGGTGCGTTGTGTACGCCCTGCACAAGATTTATAATCCCCAGTCAGGGGAGCGCGAAAAGGAGTGCCAAGAGGGCCGCATCGGGTGCGTGCCCTGCAAAAAGCACCTGGCGAGCCTGATGGAGCCCGCGCTCAAGCCTTTGCAGGAAAAGCGCGCGGCCCTGGCCCAAAAGCCCGGCGCGGTGTGGGAAGTTTTGGAAGAAGGCAACAAAAAGGCCCGCGCCACCGCGCAAAAAACTTTGGAAGAAACCCGCAAGGCAATGGGTTTGGTGTAGTTGTTTAATTCCGTGGGGGGAGTTTTTAGGCTGTTAACCCCCGTGCAGGCGCCATGAG
>CAZAEL010000032.1:0-28020 GCA_964484135.1 uncultured Elusimicrobia bacterium | reverse complement strand
CATCAATAAGCGAAATAACCGACTTTTTCGCCTCCTCCATCAGCGAAATCCAATTGGAAGGCACTATCCGCGGGAGTTGATCGTCAAACAACCGGAGAAAGGGGGGTCTCGCTTCTAGATATTATTGAGGGGTTTAGTTGTCATATGGTGCATAACCCCCACAGGAAATATGGGAATTATACAGGGAAAAAGCATTGGCATGGTTTTACACCACACCTTCCGATTATTTATGATTGTGGTGTAAACACCTTTTCCAGAATAGGCCGCTCCAAAGGAAACAAATCCCACGCCTTCTGCAAGCTTTTTCCGACATAGGATTTCCACTGTTTTGGCAGTTTCGAGAGAGCTTCTTTGAAGTCTTCCGGTTTTAGGATGGCGAGCACATAGACCGCCTGCTCCATGTCCTTTTCTTTTTTGTCTTTTTTCCGCCGCCGCTGGGCCACGATGAATTTGTGAAGGCAATAGTTCATCGGGTTCGGAACCTTCAAGCGCACGTTTCCCTCTTTGATGGTGACCGGGTTCTCAAAAAGCATATCCAAAAATCGGAGTTGAATGGCCCGGAGGCCAAGAGGCTTGATCAGGCGGGGCCGCTCCTCTTCACCTTTTCCGCGTTCAGGGGTTAAAAATTCAAGCTTCAGTTCCGGATGGAAGTATTGGACCGCGCCCGAGCCGGTAAAACCCCGATGGAATCCCAGCGGGGTCAAAACGGCTTCCAGATCCACCGCGGGACGATGGGGGTAAGGACGCGGCAAGAGGAAATCAATGTCCAGCGTCCGAAGGGGGAGAGGGCGCACTCCCATGTGTCTTTGATACATCAGGAAGGACCAACTACCGATCAGTTCGACCCCATCGTGCCAGAGGCCAACTTTATCGAAAGCTTCGAGGATGGCTTTAAAGAGGTCAGTCTGCATGATGTTTCTTTGGTTGGATCTTCTTCAAAAGACGGATGTTTTGCCGGACCTCGCGAAGCTGCTTCTGCAGTAGGCGCCTTTCTTCGATCGCCTTTTCCAAATCCTTGGGTTTTTCCCTGCCCAGGTATTTCGAGATGACCCGGTTCCCTTCCCTGACCTTGAGATAATAATAATCGTGCCCGGCAAGTTTCCGCTTCAGGACGCTCCCTTGGGGCAACTTCCTCAGGCGGGATTCGATCCTCTGCTTCATTCCCTGGTAGTGCCCCCAACTCTCTTTGAGTATATTCTGTAGAATAGCCATGGGTATATCTTACACCACAAAATCAATATAATCAATATATGTGGTGTAAAAAGGACCGCCGACGTCCAAATCCGCAAACACCCGTCATATCCGTCACAGTACCACCAGCTCACTCACTTCCTCAAAGAACACCAACTTCTTCCTCCCGTGCTTTTCCCGCACAATCCTGAAATAGGACTCATCCTTTAAGCAATACGGCAGCTCTTTTGCCCGTTCCATCAGCGAAATCCAATTGGAAGGCACGATCCGCGTAATTTGATCGTCAAACAACCGGAGAATTTCTTGACATCGAACCCCTCCCCTCCTGCCCGGCGCCGGGGCATGGCCGGGAATCCGTCCCCGCCGCTCCGCCCTGCCCCCCGCAAACGCCCCTTGCCAGGAGCCCCCGTGCGGTATATACTTGTATATATGTTCCTGGAACGTTTGGCCAAAACGCTGGCCGCCCATCACGTGAAATACGCCCTGGCCGGGGGGTACGCGGTGGCCCTGCACGGGGCCGTGCGCGGCACCGTGGACGTGGATCTGGTGCTGGCCGTGACGGAAGAGAACTTCGAGGCCGCGGAAAAGGCCCTGGCGTCCCTGGGCCTGCGCCCCCGCCTGCCGGTCACCGCCGCCGAGGTGTTCCGGTTCAGGCGGGAATACGTGAAAAACAGGAACATGGCGGCCTGGTCCTTCGTGAACCTGCAGGACCCCGCCGAAATGGTGGACATCGTCATCACCCATGACCTGAAAACCATGGGGGTCAAGAAGATCCCCTTCGGCGGGGAGGTCCTGCCCGTCCTGGCGGTGGACGACCTGATCCGCATGAAGCGCGCCGCGGGACGGCCCCAGGACCTGGAAGACGTGAAGGCGCTGGAGACACTGCGGTGAAGACGGCCCGCCCGGTCCAGTATTTTTCCGACGAATATCTGAGGCAGTGCGCCCAAATGACGCCCGCGCAGATTTTGGGCTTTTTGGAGCAGTTCCGCCTGTTGCACGGCGGCGGGAAGCCTTCTCCCAGCCGGCTCATCAGCCTGAAGGTGGAGGAAAACCTGCTCAAGGCCTTCCGGACCCGGTGCGCCCTGCTGGGGGTGCCCTACCAGACCCAGATCAAACGGGTCATGCGGGAATGGCTGAAGACCTGACGCGCGTCCGCCGCTGGTTTTAGAGCGGATTTCCCACCCGCCCATCTCCCCATCACGATGCGGTTTAAGATTTTGCCCATATTAACCATTGACTTCACGGTTAACCTATGTTAACTTCATATGGTGTGGTTAACATATGAAAGAGGTTGATAACCAATGAAATACTACACCGTTCCGGAAGCGGCCAAGGTGCTTCATATCAGCCGCATCGCCGTGTACAAGCAAGTCAAGGCCGGTAAGCTCAAAGCGGTCCGGGTGGGGAGGAATTACGCCATCCCGGCCAGCGCCCTGCCCCAGGCGGCGCGGCGGGAACTGCGGCCCAGCGACAAGGCCCGGCTGGACGCGGGCATCAAGCGGGTGATGCGCGAATACGGGGAAACGCTGAAACTTCTGGGCCGGGAATGACGCGGATTCTCCCGCTCGGCCTGGCGGAGGTGGAATACATCGCCCACCGCCTGGCCCAGGAAGTTTTAAAGTTCGACGAGCCCATCCCGCATTTTTCCACCCGTTTTCCCGACCGGCTGGAGAGCTGCCTGAGCGTGCCGTTCCAAAGCTACGGGCGGAAGGATTTTTACAGAACGCTGGTGGAAAAGGCCGCGATCCTCTTTTACCTGATGATCAAAAACCATCCGTTTCAGAACGGAAACAAACGGGCGGCCGTGACCACGTTGCTGGTTTTTCTTCACCGGAACGGGAAGTGGATTTCCATACACCCCGAGGACCTGTATAAGTTCGCGGTGTGGGTGGCGGGAAGCGCCCCCGCGGCCAAGGACGGGGTGGTGTTGTCCATCCGGCGTGTTCTGGAAAAACATTTGACCGGTCGCTGACGCTCCGCCCCTGCCTCTTTTCTCTCTTCTCTCCCCCCCGTCGCGCCTTCCCCCGGCCCGGACGCGAAACGCCGAAGCTTCCGGCCCCGGAAATGTCATAATGGTCCTGCGCCCCCTCCCCGGGGCATCCGCCGGCGGGGGTCGGACGAACGGCGGCGGTCTTGGTTCGCGGCGCTGTTCTCTCAGGCGGCAATCCCAAGGAGACCCTATGAAAAAAATGGTTTTGGCGGCGATGATGGCGGCCTGCGCGGCGGGCGCGGCCCGGGCGGAGTTTGAAGGCGTCATCGACATGAAGATTTCTTCCCCCCAGGGGAGCGGCACGGTGCGGGTGGCCGTGGCCAAGGCCGGGGTGCGGACCGAGACCCGGATGGGGGCCGAGGGCATGAACGTGTCCATGACCACCCTGGTGAAGGCCGGGGAGCCGGACAAGGCGTACCAGATCAACGACGAGGCCAAGACCTACTCGGTGGTGCCCGTGAAGCCGGCCCAGAAGGCCGCGGACAAGATGCGCCGGGAGAAGTACACCGTGCAGAAGATGGGGACGAAGATGGTGCGGGGCTACACCTGCGAACACACCATCATCACGGGCACCCGGGGGGAGAGGACCGAGCTGTGGACCACCAAGGAGATCGGGGATTACGCCGCTTTTTCCCGCGCCCTGGGGGGCCGGTCCGGGCTGGAGCCGGCGTTCACCCAGGATTTGCGGGCCGCGGGGGCGGACGGGTTTCCGGTGAAGAGCGTGTACCACGGGCCCCGGGGCGAGAAGGTGACCATGGAGCTGGTGTCCGTGAGCCAGCAGGCGCCCGCCGCCTCTTTGTTCCAGGTGCCGGCCGGTTACACCCGGCAGACCGGGCCCATGATGCCCGCGGGCGAGATGCCGCCGGACGCCATGAAGTCCATGAACGAGGGGATGAAGGATTTGTCGCCCGGCCAGCGGGAGATGATGGAAAAGATGATGAAGCGGAAGTGACGCCCGGCAAGGGCCGGGACATGGGGCCCGGCCCCTCCGTTCTGACGCGGCGGGAGTTTCGGCGGCTTCGGCCGCGGGCCCCGCGTTCCCCGGGTGCAGAAGCCCGGCCTTGTTCGGCGGGATAACCCCATGGCGGAAGGAGGACGGCCATGGGGTTTTTGACTTTGTTGCAGCGGGACCCGGCGCTTTTCGCGGTGCTGGCCGTCCTGCTGCTTTATTCCGTGATCCTGCACGAGGTGGCCCACGGCTGGGCGGCGGGGATGTTCGGCGACGACACGGCCCGGGAGCAGGGCCGCCTGACCCTGAACCCCCTGCCCCACATCGACCCCGTGGGCCTGCTTTTGGTGCTGGTGGCGGGCTTCGGCTGGGCCAAGCCCGTGCCCGTGGATGAGGGGCGTCTGCGGGGGGGCCGCTGGGGGTCGGCGTCCGTGGCCCTGGCCGGGCCCCTGACCAACGTGCTGTTGGCGGCCGTCGCCGTCCTGGGCCTGCAGACGGGCTTTGTGGAGCGCGGTTCCCTCCTGGCCCTGCCTCTGGCCGTGGCCGCCAAGGTCAACGTCATGCTGGCGGCCTTCAACCTGATCCCCCTTCCTCCTCTGGACGGGTCCAAGGTCCTGCGGGAGTTCCTGCCGGAGGAGGCCCGCCGCGCCTATTTGAGCCTGGACCGGTTCGGGTTTGTGATCGTGATCCTTTTGCTGTTCACGGGCGTGCTGCGGCCGGTCATCGGCTTCATGGAGAAGGCGGTGTACAAGGCCATCGCCCTCCTGCTGGGGATGTAGGGGGCCGCGCCGGCGAGCGGTTCTGGAACGACGGACGAATGTGCTAACATTTCGACCATGTCTTCCGCTCTGATCATCACCGCGGTGGGGTTTTTGGTGTTCCTGGCGCACCTGCTGGCCAAACTTTTCGAAAAAACGCGGGTGCCCGACGTGCTCGTGCTGGTGCTCACCGGGCTCCTGCTGGGGCCCGTTCTGGGCGTGGTGTCGCCGGAGCATTTCGGACGGGTCGGGGGCGTGTTCGCCACCATCACCCTGATCATCATGCTGTTCGAGGGCGGCCTGGACCTGGACTTCGCCACCCTGGGCCGATCCCTGGCGCGGGGAAGCTGGCTGACCCTGCTGAACTTCGCCGTCACCGCGGCGGCGCTGGCCGCGCTGGCCGTGCCTTTTTTGGGTTTTTCCGTTCTGGAGGGCCTGATGCTGGGGGCCATCCTGGGCGGGACGTCATCGGCCGTGGTCATCCCTCTGGCCGCCAAGCTCCCCCTGGGGGAGCGGTCCAAGGCCGTTCTGGTGCTGGAGTCCACCTTCAGCGACGTGCTCTGCATCGTGGTCACGCTGGCCCTGATCCAGGCGCACCAGGCCCAGGACGCGCAGGCCGGCTGGCGGGCCGTGCCGTCCCACCTGGCCTCTTCTTTCCTCATGGCCGCGCTCCTGGGCGGGGCCGCCGGGCTTTTTTGGTCCGCCGTGCTCCGCCACGTGCACCAGCTGGAGAACAGCACCTTCACCACGCCAGCCTTCGTGTTCGTGGTGTACGGCCTGACCGAACTGCTGGGCTGGAGCGGCGCCATCGCGGCCCTGGTCTTCGGCGTGGTCCTGGGCAACGTGGAGCACCTGCCCCTGCCCAAGCAATGGGCCGCCATCCGTCCCATCCAGCTCGACCAACTGGAGAGGACCTTCCTCTCCGAAGTGGTCTTCCTGCTGAAAACGTTCTTCTTCATTTACCTGGGCATCTCCATCCGGCTGGACGAGCCCGCCCTGATCCTGGCCGGGGTGCTCATGACCGGGGCCGTCTTCGCCCTGCGCGTGCCCGTGGTGCGGCTTTCCCTGGACAAGACCTTTCCCGCCGCGGACGCGGCCCTGGCCGCGGTGATGACCCCCAAGGGCCTGGCCCCGGTGGTGCTGGCGGCCCTGCCCCTGGCCGCGGGCGCGCCCAACGGGGCTCCGCTTCAAAACGTGGTGTACGCGGTGGTGCTCTTCAGCGTGGTGGCCACGTCCGTGCTCTGCTTTTTGGTGGAACGGCGGATCCTGCGCCAGCCCTACGAGGCCTTCTTCGCCGGATACGGGAGGCCGCCGGAGAACGCCCCGGCGCGGACGCCGTCCGTCGCCGGCGCGGACCCTTCCAGCCCGGCGCCGTGACCGCCGGCGGCATGCGATGCGGGGGAAATGACGGGATCGGCGCGCGAAGCGCTTGAAGACGGAAAAAAAGCCGGTCGAAGAAGGGCGGGACTTCCACCGGGACCGGCAGGGGGCCGCGCCGTATCCCCCGACGACGGGATGTGCTATCCTATAGGCAGGAACCCGCCCCGTCGGACGACGGGCGGCAAGGGAGGCGTTTCGTGACGAAGGAAAAGCAGGTCCTGACGATCCGCGGCAAGTTGGTGTCCCATCTGGGCAGCAAGCTCGCCGGCCGGATGGGGAAGAGCCGGTTGCTGGACATCGCCCAGCAGATCGCGGACTACAAGGAACAGGTGGGCTGGGAGAACACCCCGCAGGAACTCCGCCGGTTGCGGGACAGGATCCGCTACATCCCGGCCCACGTGGGCCTGGACCTGGACGCGCTGCGGCTTTCCAGGAGGTCGGAAACCGAGGTGTACGCGGCGCTCTGGGAGACGCTGAAGAAAACCTTTCCCTCCCTGGACATCCGGCCCACATAGCGAGACCCGGCCGGCGCGCCGGACCCGCCGGCTACAGCGCGAAGCGGTTGAAGACGGAGAAGAACCCGGTCAGGGACGTGAACCGGTCGAAGAAGAGCAGAACCCCCACCAGGATCAGCAGAAGCCCCGCCAGGATTTCCCCCCACCGGACGAAACGTTTGTACTTCCGAAAAAATTTGAGGAAAGCGCCCACGCCCGCGGCCGTGAGCAGGAACGGCACGCCGATGCCCAGGGAATAGACGAAGAGCAGGCCCATGCCCCCGGCGGCCGTGCCCTGTGTGGCGGCCAGGGCCAGCATGGCGGCCAGGATGGGCCCCACGCAGGGCGTCCAGCCGAAGGCGAAGGCCGCGCCCATGAGCAGGGCGCTCCCGGGGCCGGGCCGGAACCCCGCGAAAGAGGCCCGCTTTTGGTAGTACAGCCACTTGAGGGGCAGGACGCCCAGGGTGTGCAGGCCGAAGAGCGCCACCAGGACGCCCGCCGCTTTTTTGAGCCAGGGCATGTGCGCGGCCAGGGGGCTGCCCAGGCCCGCGGCGAAGGCCCCCAGAGCGGTGAACACGGCGGAGAAGCCCAGCACGAAACCCGCGCTGTTGAGCAGGGCCTTTTTGACAACGGCGGCCCGGTCCGGCGATTCCGTGAGGTCCCGCAAAGACAGGCCGGAGATGAGGGAGACGTACCCGGGGATGAGCGGCAGGACGCAGGGCGAGAGGAAGGACACCACGCCCGCCGCGAAGGCGATGGGAAGGCCGAGGGGCGCGTCCGGGGAGATCATCCGAAGGTGAAGGTGTACGCCCGGACCCCGGGCGCCCGGAAGCGGAGCTCCAGGGTGTGGAGGCCCGGGCCCGCGGCGCGCGCGAGGTTGTACAGGCGAGCGCCGCGCACGCGGCAGAGGGCCAGGCCGTTTTCCAGGACCACGTCCGCGCCCTTGTTTTGCGCGGTGGCGGGCCTGCCGTCGATGTACACCTCGGCCGCGACCTCCGACCCGTCCGCCGTGTCCAGGACCATGTGGGCCCCGTCCGCTTCGTAACGGACCAGGACCTTGGCGCCGGCGGCCTCGACCCGGGCGAACTTTTCCGCGATGAACCATTCCCCAACCAGACAGAACCGGTGCGCGGCCAAGGACTTGGGCTCGCGGAAGGTCTGGCGGCGGTCGGGAAGGACTTTTTCCCCGTTGCCCAGGGCCGAGAGCCGCTCATGGCCCAGGTACAGCTCCGGGGTCTTGATGCGGGAGAGGTCCGCCTCCGGGAGCGCGGGGCCCTGGGCCGGAACGGGCGCGGGGCCGTCTTCGGCCAGGAGCTGGCGGATCTTGTCCTCGGTTTCCCGGTATTGGCCTTCGCCGAAGTGGGTGTACCGCAGGCGGCCCCGCCGGTCCATGAGGTAATGGGCGGGCCAGTACCGGTTGGAGTACGCGCGCCAGGTCTTGTAGTCGTTGTCCATGGCCACGGGGTAGGCGATGCCGTGCTTGGCCAGGGCGGCCCGGACGTTGTCCTCGTTTTTCTCGAAGTCGAACTCCGGCGTGTGCACCCCCACGATGACCAGGCCCTGGTCCGCGTATTTTCGGTGCCAGGACGTGACGTGCGGGAAGGTGCGGATGCAGTTGATGCAGGAGTAGGTCCAGAAGTCCACCAGCACCACCTTGCCGCGGAGGTCCGCCCTGGTGAGGGGCTTCTCCGTGTTGAGCCAGCGGACGATGCCGGCGAATTCCGGCATTTCCACCTCCCGGGCCCGGGCCGGCGCCAGAGACGTCAGCGCCAGCGCGAGCATGAGCCCCCGTTTCATGGGTTCCCCCCCGCCGCGCTGAAGCGCGCGGACAGGCCCAGGGTGTAGTTGACCTCGGCCTTGAGCTGGGTCCCCCGGAAATTTTGGTGCAACGGCCATTGGACGCCCGCGGTCAGGGCCCATTCCCCCGCCGGGCTCCAACGGAGCGCCGGGGAGAAATAGACGGTCTCCCCGCCCGTGTTTTGCACCGTGCCGTCCGGGTCTCGGCCCGGCGCGCCGGTCAGGTCCGACAGGTCCCGCCCGTAGAATTCCCCGTTGACCTCCGCCAAGAAACCGAACCGATCGCCCAGGGGCGCCTGGGCCCCCGCGTTCACCGCGAACGCGTCGCCGAAGGCGTACGCCCGGCGGCCGTTCTTTTTGTACGACACGTCGCCGTGCAAAGACAGGAGCGGCAGGCCCCAGACAAAGGCCGTGCCGAGGATCAAGTCCGTGGTGCCGGAGCCGGGCTGGAGCGTGGCGGCCAGACGGTTGCCCCGGCCGTCTTCTTCCTTGATGGAGCCGGTGCCCAGCTCCAGGCCCAGGATGGCCAGCCATTCCCGCCGGGGGTTGACCAGGCGGTCCTTCCAAAGGGAGTACCGGCCGAAGACCGCCGCGTCGCCCGGGCCTTCCGCGGTCTGGGTGATTTTTTGCCGGGTGACCGGGTCCAGAAAAGAGGCCTCATGGCGCACATAAGGGATGGACAGGCCCGCGCTCAGGTTCCGGCCCAGGCGGTAATCCAAGAAGAGGGCGGTCTGGAGGGTTTCGTTCTTTTCCCGGTCCGGGTTGGGGAGGTCTTCCGTGCCCCGGCGGCGGACGTCCCGCGCGCTGTGACGGACCGTGAGGTACGCGCCCAGCCCGTCCGCGCTGGCCGCGCCCAGCCCGCGCAAAGGCGAGCCGGGCGACACCTGCACGGCCATGGCCGGCGGGGTCATGGCCCGTGCCGGGGCGGCCGCGTTCAGGGCCAGGGCGGCCAGGAACAGGGGTTTCGGGAAAGGGAAGGGTCTCGGGCGCATACCTCAATTACGCGCCGCGCCGATTTTTGGATTTATGGGATGGCGGGAATTGAGAAGGGGGCCCGCGACCGCAGGGAGGCGATGTCCTCGTCGGTGTGGCCCCGCATGGTCCCGGGGACCATCCGGCCGCCGCCGTCCAGGGTCACGTCCACGGCGTGGTGGTGGGTGGCCGTGAGGGTGCCCGAGAGGCGGCCCGTTTCCAGGCCGAGGCGGCCCCGGCAGATGCAGACGTAGGTTTTTTGGGGAGAGTCCACCTGCACGTAGAAAACCGTGCCGCGCACCGAGGCCGCGGTCACGGGCGTCTTCACCTTGAACTTGTCGCCGGTCTTGACCAGGCTGAGGAGGCCGCCCTTTTGCAGGCGCACCAGGACGCCGCCCCCTTCCCGGACCGCCGCGGCCTCGGCGCCCGGCATGAGGCGGACGACGGCGCCTTTGCCCAGGCGCAGGTCCGCGGAGGCCCCTTCGGCCGCGGCCAGAAGCTGGCCGGGGCGGACCGCGGCGCCGGCCTTGACCGGTCGGCCGTCGGCCCGCACCTCGCCCGTGACCGAAACCGCCGTCCAGGAGTCCGCGGCCCGGCGCTGGATCCAGACGCCGGCCAGTCCCGCCAGCACCAGGACGGACGCGGCCAGGGCCAGGTTCCGGGCCCACGCGAAACCCCGCCCGGCCCCGATGCGGCCCATGAGCCGGGCCTTGACGCGGGCCGGCGGTTCCTGCGCGGGCGCGGACAGGGACAAGAACAGGGCCGCGGCCTGCAAATCGGCCAGGGCGCGGCGGCAGTCGCCGCACCCGGAGAACAGGTGGGCCTCCAGGGCGGCGCGCTCGTCCCGGGGAAGGGTCCCCAGGGCGTAGGGCGCGAGCAGGTCTTGGGCCTCTTCGTGGTTCATGACGTTTTCCCCGTCGACAAAATCTCGGCCAGCTTCATCAGGCCCAGGCGCATGCGCGTCTTGACCGTGCCCAGGGGCTCTCCGGTTTTTTCCGCGATTTCCCGCTGGGTCAGGCCTTCGAAGGCGGCCGCCTCCAGGGCGGCCCGCTGGGGCGGGGGCAGGGATTCCAGGGCCCGGCGCACCGCGGCGTCGCCTTCGGCCTTGGCCAGGACCTCCAGCAGAGGCGCGCCGGGCTCCGGCAGGGCCAGGAGCCTGTCGCCTTCTTCCTCCGATGAAAAAATCGTCCGCTCCTTGTCCTCCCGCAGGCTCCGGCGGCGGAGGCGGTCCAGGCAGCGGCTCCGGGCCACGACCAGGACCCAGGCGATGACCGGCCCCTTGGCCGGGTCGTACGCGGCCGCCCGCTCCCAGAGGGCCAGGAAAATTTCCTGCAGGAGGTCTTCCGCCTCCTCCCGCCGGCCCAGCATGCGGCAGGCCAGGCCGAAGACCCGCGGCGCGTGCCGGTCGTAAAAGGCGGAAAAGGCCTCGGGGTCGCGGTCCCGGGCCATGCGTTGAACGAGCGCGGCGTCTTCCGGCAAGGGCATGGCCGTCACTTTCTATTACGCGGGAAAAGGCCGCGGGGATTCACGGAAAGGGAGGAAGGGGATCCGTTCATGTCGGCGGACATTCTAACAAATGATCCGGAGATGGAAAACCCGCCTAGCCGCTGGGGTCGGCGGTGACGTTGGCTTCTTTGGGGACGTCGCCGGTGCCCGCGCCCCGGAGGTCGGCGCGCCGCAGTTCCGGGAACATCCGGGCCCAGGCCGCCACCACCGCCAGCGTGCCCAGCCCGCCCAGGACCACGGCCCGGACCGTGCCGAACCAGTGGGCCGTGATCCCGGACTCGAACTGGCCCAGCTCGTTGGAGGCGCCGATGAAGATCATGTTCACGGCGCTGACGCGGCCCCGCATGTGCTCGGGCGTGGCCAATTGGATGAGGGTGCCCCGCACCACCACGCTGACCATGTCCAGGGCGCCGGTGAGGAAGAGCGCGGCCAAAGAGAGCGCCGGGCTGCGCGACAGGCCGAACACCACGGTGAAGACGCCGAACCCGGCCACGGACCAGAGCATGACGGCCCCGGCGCGGCGGCGGAGGGGCCGGTGGGCCAGGGCCACGGCCATGAGCACCGCGCCCGCGCCCGGGGCGCTCCGCAGGAGCCCCAGGCCCCAGGGGCCCACGTCCAGGATTTCCCGGGCGTACACGGGCAGGAGGGCCACGGCCCCGCCCAGCAGAACGGCGAAGAGGTCCAGGGAGATGGCGCCCAGCAGGAGCCGCTGGCGCCATATGTACCGGAACCCCTCGAAGACCGGGATGGACGCCCCGGCGTTGCCGGGCGCGGGCGCGCCCCGCGGCCCGATGGACAGGATGAAAAAGAGGGCGCAGGCCAGGGACAGGGACGCGGCCCCGTACACCACCGCGGGTCCGCGCCAGCCGTACAGCACGCCGCCGAGGACCGGGCCCAGGATGGTGGCGGTCTGGAAGATGGAGGAGCTCCAGGCCACGGCGTTGGGGAAATGCTCCTGGGGGACCAGGGAGGGCATGAAGGCCTGCCCGGCCGGGCCGATGAAAGCGCGCACCACGCCCATGAGGACCAGCACCCCGTACATGGGGGCCGCGCGGGACAGGCCGGCCACCGCGTAGGCCCAGAACAGCGCGGCGCAGAGGGCGAAGGCGCCGTAGCAGAGGGCGATGATGCGGCGGCGGGGGTACCGGTCGGCCGCGTGCCCGCCGGCCAGGAACAGCAGCATGCCCGGCAGGAACTGCGCCAGGCCCACCAGGCCCAGGCTCAAGGGCCGTCGGGTGATCTCGTACACCTGCCAGCCCACGGCCACGGACTGCATCTCCAGGGCGGTGATGGCCAGGAACCGGGCCGCCTGGAAGGACCGGAACGCGGGGTGCCGGAAGGCGGCGCGCCCGTCGGATGGGGACGTGTCTGTCATGGGGCCTCGTTCGGCGTGACGCGTTGGAAACAGGCGGGTATTCTACAAAAAACGACGGCGGGACCGGGGCCCCCCGCGGGGATTCCCCGGCCCCGCCGGAACGGACGGGACGGCGTCGGGCGCGGAGGCGGTTCAGGCCCCTTTGCGGCCTCCGGGGTCGTCCGGGGCGGAGAAGAACCGCGTCCGCGCGCCCAGCACGAAGACCACGAAAGCCACGGCCCCCAGGGCGAAGACCGTGTCGCCCGGCACCCGGAGCCAGCGCAGGACGTCCATGACCGGCCGGTGCAGGAACTCGATGCTCCGCGCGTACCAGTACCCGCGCTCCACCGCGGCCCAGGTCTGCATGAGGCCCACGGGCAGGACGCTCAGGAGCACCATGGCCAGGAGCCCGATGTTGATGGCCCAGAAGGCGAAGGCCAAAAGGCCCGTTTTCCATTGGCGGCCGGGGAGCGTGGCCTTCAGGCAGAAGAGCATGAGGCCCATGCCGAGGACGCCGTACACGCCGAAGAGGGCGGTGTGCCCGTGCACGGGCGTGGTGTTCAGGCCCTGCATGAAATAGAGCGCGATGGGCGGGTTGATCATGAACCCGAAGATGCCCGCGCCCACCAGGTTCCAGAAGGCCACGGCGATGAAGAAGTAGATGGGCCAGCGGTAGTTTTTCACCCAGTAGGTGGCCTGGGACAGCCGCCAGTCTTCGATGGCCGCGAACCCGACCAGCACCAAAGGCACCACCTCCAGGGCGCTGAACACGGACCCGAAGGCCAGGGCCACCGTCGGCGTCCCCGAGAAGTACAGGTGGTGGCAGGTGCCGATGACGCCGCCCGTCAGGTAGATGATGGCCGTGATGAGGGAGGTCTCGGCGGCCAGCTTGGCGCTGATGAGCTTGAGGCGCGTGAAGAAGAAGGCGATCACCACGGTGGCGAACACCTCGAAGAAACCCTCGACCCACAGGTGGATGACCCACCACCGCCAGTATTCGGCCACGGACAGGTGCGTGTGCCGGCCCCAGGCGAACCCGGCGCCGTAGAACAGGCCGATGGCCGCGGAGGCCATGAGGAAGATCAGGAGCAGCTGGCGCTGTTCCCCGCCCTGCTTGAGCGCGGGCAGCACGGACCGCACCACGAGGAAGAGCCAGATCAGGAGCCCGGCCATGAGCGCCCCCTGCCACACCCGCCCCAGGTCGATGTATTCGTAGCCCTGGTGCCCCCAGAGGAAGGAGGACTCCAGGGACATCTTGCCCATGATGCTCATCCATTCCCCGGCCAGGGACCCCACCACGATCACCAGGAGCGCCCCGAACAGGACGTTCACCAAAAGCCTCTGGTGGGGAGGCTCCTTGCCGCTCACCAGGGGGCCGATGTACAGCCCCGCGCCCAGCCAGGAGGTGGCGATCCAGAAAATGCCGAGCTGGACGTGCCAGGTGCGGACCACCGAATAGGGCAGCCATTGGGACAGGGGGATGCCGTAGAAGCCGTCGCCCTCCACCCCGTAATGGGCGGCGACCACGCCCGCCAGGATCTGCACCAGGATCAGCAGCGCGGAGACGTAAAAATACTTCAGGCTGGCCTTCTGCGACGGCGTGGCCTGGGCGCCCAGGAGCGGGTCGGCCTCGGGCACGCCCTCGGGCTTGGCGTGGGGGCGGCCGACGTACCACCAGAGCAGGGCCCCGATGCCGGCCAGGAGCATGATGACGCTCACGCCGGTCCACACGATGGTCTCGCCCGTGGGGCGGTTGCCCACCAGGGGCTCATGGGGCCAGTTGTGGGTGTACGTGATGTCCTGGCCGGGCCGTTCCGTGGACGCGGCCCAGGCGGTCCAGAAGAAAAAAGCCGAGAGCGCCCGGAGCTTGGCCCCGTCCGTGAGCGCGCCCTTCGGGATGGCGTATTCCTCCCGGCCGTCGCGGAAGACGTCCGAGATGTACCGGACGTTGGACTCGAAGGCCTCGGCGCGGGCCGGGACGAGCGTCACCTCGCCCGTGCCGGGCTCATGGGTGTTGGCGCGGAAGGCCTTGCGCAGGCGGGTCAGGAGCACGGCCTGCCGTTCGTCGGACAGGGCGTCGTACGCGACGCCGTGTTCGGCCCGGGCCCATTTGTCCAGCACGAAGACCGCCTCGCGGTGGAGCCAGTCCGCGGTCCAGTCCGGCGCCACGTAGCTGCCGTGGCCCCACACCGAGCCCACCTCCATGCCGCCGATGGACTGCCAGACCGTCTGCCCCAGCAGGATCTCCTGCCGGGTGGTGACCAGGACCCCCTCCGCGGTCTTGACCGCTTCGGGGATGGGCGGCTTTTCCTGGTAGATGCGCGTGCCGATCCACAGCAGCGTGGCGTAGGAAAGGCCGACGACGACGCCGAACAACAGCCAGATCTTCTTCATGGACAACGCTCCTTTTTTCGAGGAATGGGCGGACCCGCCGTCCGCGCGGCCCCGCCTATTTCAGGGCCTTGTAAACGTCCGGCGCTTCCGGGCCGGAAACCTTGAGCGTCCCCACGGCCCCTTTCTCGATCCGGAAGATGGAATGGTCCACCAGGGTGTACGCGCCCGGGACCTCGGTCTTGAACTCGGCCACGGCCGCGCCCCCCGCCGGGATCAGGGTGGTTTGGACGTTCTTCGCGGGCTCGCTCCCCATGGCGGCTTCATGGTAAACGCGGTCGAAGATCTCGCCGATCACGTGGAACGACGACACCAGGTTGGGGCCGATGTTGCCCACGAAGAGGCGGACCGTCTCCCCCGTCTTGGCCTGGAGGGCGCCGTCTTCCTGCAGGGCGCCGTACCGGCCGTTGAACACCACGTACGTGGGATGCTCCGCCGCGGCCTTCTCCCGGTCGTAATGGACCAGGCCCTCGGTCGCGAACTCCTCCTTGGTGTAGAACTCGCTTTGCATCACGTAGAACTCGCGGTCCGCCTTGGGCAGGCCCTCGGGCGGCTCCACCAGGATCAGGCCGTACATGCCGTTGGCGATGTGGTCCGTGACCGGCGGCGCCGCGCAGTGGTAGATGTACAGGCCCGCGTTCAGCATCTTGAGGCGCGCCACCGCCGTTTCCCCGGGCTTGGCCAGGGTGACCGCGGCCCCGCCCCCCGGCCCCGTGACCGCGTGCAGGTCGATGTTGTGGGCCATGGCGCTATCCTTGGGGTTGGTGAGGTGGAGCTCCAGCGTGTCCCCCTGCCGGACGCGGATGAAGGGCCCGGGGACGCGGCCGTTGAAGGTCCAGAAGACGTATTCGGTGTTCTCGGAGAAGCCCTGCATCAGGACCCCCCGGACCTCCGGCGTCTCCAGCTTCACCCGGACCACGGCCGGCCGCCGGCGGTTGACCGGGGGCGGGACCTCGGGCGCGTACGTGAGCCGGGCGTCTATGACTTCTCCCTCGGCGTGGGCCGGCGGCGTTACCGCCGGGACCGCCGCGAACAGGGCCAGGACGATGGAAAGAACGCGTTTCATGGCAGAGCCTCCCTTGTGTTTTGGTATGCGTGACTGTCGGAATAAAGGGTTTCCATCCGGTCCGGATGCAGCGCCCGGAAACGCTCCATCAGCGACCGGCGGTGCGCGATCCATTTCTCCGCGTTGTCTCCCGTCTTGCGCGCCAGCGAGTCGTACACCATGAAACGCCAGAGCGCCCTGGCCTGGTCGAGCGTCAGCACGGGGCAGGCCCCGCAGCAGGGCGGCCGCCGGTGGATGGCGGCGATTTCCCGCCGCCATCCGTCGCGGGTGGCCCGGGCGATCAGCGTGTCCGAGAACAAATCCGGGTGCAGCCGCGCCTCCGCCTCCTCCAGGGCCGGGTCCAATTCCACCAAAGGCGAGTTCACCATGCGGGCCGCGGTCCCGAAAAATTCGAAAACGGGAAGGAAGGTTTCGCGGTAGGTTTTTTGGTGTTCCTCGGGGTAGGAGGAGACGTCGATTTCGGACGGCCCCAGGTCTTCCGGACAGGACGGCGGGGCGGCCTCGGCCCGGACCGGCGGGGTTTGCGTTTCCGGCGCCGCGGCGGCGGGGCCCCGGCACAGGAGGAGGGCGGCCAGGACGGCGAGACCCCGGGTTCTCATGGGCGCGGCCCCCCCCTTCAATTCACCGGGCGGGGCGGCGAGGCTTTCCGCCCCTTCCAGAGATGGACCAGCGCCAGCCACGGATGGCGGAGCATCATCTTGGGCCCGGCGTGGCGCATGACCCCCCGGACCCTTTCGCGCATCTCCGGCTTGTAGCAGTGGACCGGGCAGTTGAAGCAGGTGGGTTTGTCGTCCCCGAAGCGGCAGAGTTCGAGCCTCCGCATGGCGTACGCGTTCAGGTCCGCGCAGTCCGGGCAGATCACGCCCCCGCCGTGGAGGTCGGCGCAGGCGATGCGGATCATGGCCGAGACCGTCTTCATTTCGGTCCGGATCGCGCCCCCGGCGCGTTTCGCCGCGCGGCCCGACGGCACGTCAGGACCTCACCATGGTCAGCACCATCTTGAAGCGGGCGGCGGCCTTGACCGCGTGGGGCGCATGGGCCGGCAGGAGCAGGGCCTCTCCCGCGGCCACCCGGTGCCACGTCCCGCCGGTCATGATGTCCGCCTCCCCGTCCACCACCGTCACCAGGGCGTCGAAGGGCGCGGTGTGTTCGCTGAGCTCCTGGCCCTGGTCGAAGGCGAAGAACGTGACGTTGCCCGCGGGCCTTTGGAGGAGGCGGACGCTGACGATGGAACCCGCCTGGTAACCGGCCAGTTGGGCCAGGGGCCGGGGTTTCCCCAGGAGGGGATCGAGCGCCTGCGCCGTGTTCGCTTGCGGCATGGGTTCCTCCCCGCGGCTAAAGGGCCGCCCCGACGGAAGGGGCCGCGTGCGGATGCCCGCAGCCGCATTTCCACCGCTCTTCCGGCACCTCTTCCATGGCCGCGAAAACCTCCGCCGCCTCCTCCTCGGACGCCATCCGGTCGATGGCCGGGTAGAGCACATGCTCTTCCTTCATGTTGTGCCCCCCCAGGACCTCCAGCAGGGCCTTTTCCTGCTCCTCGGAACGGGCGTCGCCGTTGCGGACCTTCTCGTGCAGGGTTTCCAGCAGGTCCTGGATGATCTCATGCTCGCCCCGCATCACGGCCGTCGGCCCCATGCCCCGGCCCATGCCGGACTTTTTCTCGAAAAGCGGAAAGAGGATCTCCTCCTCCCAGATGATGTGGCGTCTCAGGCCGCTCCGGAATCCGCGGAAGAAGGGTTTGGCCGCCTGGAGGTCGCGCCGCCGCGTCTCTTGGAACTGTTGAAAGAGATGGTCCAGCCGGTCGTGGTCGGCCTGGAAGTATGCGGTGATGGTGTTCTTTTCCATGGAATTTTCTCCTTTGGGTTTAACGTCTAAACCGGTTTCAGCAGGGACAGGAAGGGGCGGGAAAGCATCCGCCTCCTTTCCTTGCGGAAGGTCCGCTTGCGCATGGACTTGGAGGCCTCCAGGATGGAGGCGGCCTTGAGCGCCTTGAGGATGCCCTCGCGGCCCGCGGCCCAGGCCGGATGGAGGGCGCAGGGGCGGCGGTCGGAACAGTTCCGGAAGCCCATCACGCACCCGGACAGGGCCGAGCCGGACAGGTCGTCCGTCACCTTGACGATGTCGAAGAGGCTCACGGACGAAGGCGCCCGACGGAAACGGTAGCCCCCCTTCACGCCCCGCTCGGACGACAGGATGCCGGCCCGCGCCAGGCCCTGGAAGATCTTGGCCACGTACGCGGCCGGGACGCCCGTGCGCCGCCCGACCTCGCCGGCGCCCACGGGGCCGCCGCGGGCCGTCTCGGCCAAAAAGCCCAGCGCCCGGATCGCGTATTCGCTCGTCTTCGAGAAGATCACGGCCTGCCGCCCATATATCGGATACTCATATCTGAATTATACCAGGAAGCGTCCGCGATTGCAAGAGGCCGGGCGATTGTTTTTGGGAAGGGGGCGGGCGCGCCGCAAGGCGCCGGCGAAAAACCGGGCCCGCCCCCGTCCCGGGTCCTCGTCCGCCAATTATGTCCTAAGTCATGGTTGGGCCGGGCGGCCTTTTCCTATCCTGGACCCCAGACCCGGGGACATCCCCCGGGCCGCCGCCGCGCCCGACCGTGATCCGCCATCCGGAACCCTCTCACGGCGCGACGGACCCCCGAATGGAGGACCACGCATGTCCGAACAGCCTAAAGCGAACGATGTTTTGGGAACCATCAACCGCGGATCTCCCTGCGAGTCGGGCCTTTGCTCGCTCTGCCGCGCCGATTGCAAGGGGAAGTGCGAGACCTGGATGGCCAGCATGAAGGGGCGCAAGCTCCTGTACCCGCGGGACTTCGGCGTCGTCACGGCGGGGAGCGGCAAGATCGAACACGTGGGCGTGTCCTACGACGCGCTCCGCATCCAGGGGTACAATTACGGCGCGCACGGGCTGCCGAGGGGGGTGTCCCGTTCCGCCGACGACTGCCTTTTCACGAACGTCAGCCTTGAGGCGGAGTTCGGCCAGGCGCGAAAGACCAAATCCCGCCTGCCCGTGATGACGGGGGCGCTGGGTTCGACCTTCATCGCGGCGAAATACTGGGACTCCTTCGCCGTCGGCGCGGCCCTGGTCGGCTTTCCCATCGTGGTGGGAGAGAACGTGGTCGGCGTGGACCGCGACGCGGTGATCGAGAACGGCGTGATCAAGAAGGCGCCGGAGCTGGACCGCCGGATCGCGTCCTACCTCCGTTATCACGACGGGTTCGGCGCCATCCTCGTGCAGATGAACGTGGAGGACGGCCGCAACGGCGTGGCCGAGTACATCATCGAGAAGTACGGGGACAAGGCGATCATCGAGCTGAAGTGGGGCCAGGGCGCCAAATGCATCGGCGGCGAGATCCAGGTGACGAGCCTGGAATACGCCCAGTTCCTCAAGCGGCGCGGCTACGTCGTGGACCCGGACCCGACCTTGCCCGAGGTGCAGGAGGCCTTCCGGGCCGGGGCGATCAAGTCCTTCGCGCGCCACAGCCGCCTGGGATACACGGACATGAACTCGCCCGAGCAGGTGGAGGAGGCCTTCAAGAAAGCGGTGGCGCACCTGCGCAAGATCGGCTTCAAGCGGATTTCGCTGAAGACCGGCTCCTACGGGATGGAGGCGTTGGCCATGGCGATCAAGTACGCCACGGACGCCCGCATCGACCTGCTGACCATCGACGGATCGGGCGGCGGCACGGGCATGAGCCCCTGGAACATGATGGAGAACTGGGGCGTGCCCTCCATCTACCTCCACTCCAAGGCGTACGAGTACGCGTCCCTCCTGCAGAAGAAAGGCAAGAAGCCGGTGGACCTGGCGTTCGGCGGGGGTTTCGCGCGGGAGGACCACATCTTCAAGGCCCTGGCGCTGGGCGCCCCCTTCGCCAAGATGGTGTGCATGGGCCGGGCCATGATGATCCCCGCGTTCCTGGGCGCCAACATCGAGGGCGTGCTGAACCCCGACCGCAAGGAGAGGATCCACGGCAATTGGGACGCTCTGCCGCCCAGCGTGACGGAGAACGGCCTGAAGGAGGATGAGATCTTCGCGTCGTTCTTCGACGTGCAGAAGCGGGTGGGGCGCAACGAGATGAAGAAGATCCCCTACGGCGCCGTGGCCATCTGGACGCTGGCGGACAAGCTGTCCGCCGGGCTGCAGCAGCTGCTGGCCGGCGCCCGGAAGTTCTCCGCGGGGGACATCTCGCGCGAGGACCTCATGGCCGTCAACCGGGAGACCGAGAAAGAGACGGGGATCCCCTTCATCACCGAGGCGCTCGACCGGCGGGCGAAGAAAATCCTGAACGGCTAGGGATTCGCGGAAGCCGCCCGGCGGGATCCTTCGGGCCCCGCCAGGCTGACCGCGGCCAGCGCCGCGACGGACACCAAGAACCCGAGGAGGTTGTGGGGATATCCCTCGGGCAGGAAGATCTTGAACGCCAGCCAGGCCGCGGTCCCGGCCAGGGCCGACGCCACCGCCCCCCGCGGGGTGGCTTTCTTCCAGTACACCCCCGCGGCCATGGGCGCGGCCAGCCCCACCAGCAGGATGCCCCAGGACTCCTGGCAGAGCCTGTAGATGTTCTTGAAATACACCGCCAGGACCAGGGACAGAAAACCCAGGACGATCACGCTGCCTTTGCACCAGGCCAGCCGCTCCCGTTCCCCGGCGGACGGCTTGAAATGGGGGACCACGTTCCGGCCGATGATGCTGGCGGGGGCCAGGAGCGCGCTGTCCGCCGAGCTCATGATGGCGGACAGGAGCGCCCCCACCATGAGCGCCACCAGGGGCGGCGGCAGGTATTTGAGCGACACGTCGATCAAGACGGACTCTCCCTCGCTTCCGGGCATGGCGACCCGGCCGAAGATGCCCAGGAGCACGGGCAGGAGGCCGATGCCGATGTACAGAACGCCCCCGATGACGGAGCTCCAGCGGGCGACCGCCGGGCTTTTGGGCGCCATGCTCCTCTGAAAGAGGTCCTGGGCCGGCAGGGACCCCAGGCCCACGATGATCCAGGCCTGCGCGTAGTTGAGCCAGTCCAGGGGCGACCGGCTCCGCGGATACAGGTGGAAGAATTCCGCGGGGACCTGTTCCTTGAGCGCGGCGAAGCCGCCCCAGTCCCGCAGGAGCATCGGGAAGAGGATCAGGAGCCCGGCCACCAGGACGATCATCTGGAAGAAATCCGTCAGGGTGTCGGCCCACATGCCGCCGGAATAGGTGTAAACCAGGACCACGGCGGTGGAGACCACGACCGCGGGCAGGAGAGGCAGGCCGGTCAGGGAATTGAGGATGATGCCGAAGGCCAGGAGCTGGGCGCCGATCCAGCCCAGGTACGCGGGAACGTAGAACAGGCTGAAAAAGGCCGCGGCGCGCGGGCCGTACCGGAACGCGAAGAAATCGATGATGGTCTGGAAATCTTTTTCCCGAAAATACCGGGCGAAGAACAGGCCCGACAGGATCAGGCAGAGCCCCGCGCCGAAGGGGTCCGCGATGACGCCCAGAAACCCCTTGTGGAAAGCCGCGCTGGAGGAGCCCATGCAGGTTTCGGCGCCGAACCAGGTGGCGAAGAGCGTGCCGATGCTGAGGAGCCATCCCAGGCGGCCGCCGGCCACGATGTAGTCCCTGGTGTCGTGCACGCGCCGGCCGGCCCACCAGCCGATGAGCAGCATGGCGGCCATGTAGAAGGCCACGCCGACGACGATCCAGATCTGGGTTTCGTTCATGTTTCCGTTCTCCCGGCGGCCGGGTCCGCCCTTTCCGGGCCATTATCATGCCAAAAAAAATCGCCGTTTTGGAGGGCCCGGTTTGCCGAGACCGCCCGCTTCTTGTTAGGATAGGGGACGGAAAAACCTTCTCAAGGGAGCCTTGACGCCGCTTTTATGCCGTTGCCCCCCCCATCGAAGAACCATCAGGACGAGCTGGAACGCCGGTTTTACGCGGGCCAGGCCGTGGACCCTTCCCCCCGCATCCGGCTGGAGGACGGCAGCGCGGAGCTGACCGTGCGGGCCATGGACCTGGTCTCCCCCATCGGCATGGGCCAGCGGGGATACATCGTGGCGCCGCCCGGCTCCGGCAAGACCACCTTCCTCAGGCACATCTGCCAGGCCGTGACCAAGGGCCATCCGGGGATCAAGCTGTACTGCCTGCTGATCAACGAACGCCCGGAGGAGGTGACGGACTTCAAGCGGAGCGTGGCGGCCGAGGTCCACGCCTCCTCCTCCGACCAAAGCTACGACAACCACGTCCGGGTGGCGGACACCTTGATGCGGCAGGCCGTGCGCGAGGCCGGCGCCGGGCAGAACGTCATGGTGGTGGTGGACTCCCTGACGCGCCTGGCGCGTGTGCACAACGCCCAAAGGCGCTCCAGCGGCCGGACCCTGTCCGGCGGCATGGACGCGGGCGCGCTGGAGGTGCCCCGCCGCCTCTTCGGGGCGGCGCGCAAGATCGAGGGCGGCGGGTCCCTGACGATCCTGGCCACGGTCCTGGTGGAGACCGGAAGCCGCATGGACGACGTGATCTTCGAGGAGTTCAAGGGCACGGGCAACATGGAAATTTTTCTTTCCCGCGAAATTTCGGGCCAAAGGATTTTTCCCGCCATCGACGTCGCCAGGAGCGGCACCCGCAAGGAGGAGCTCCTGTTCGACCCCGGCGAGCTGGAGGCGGTCCGCAAGCTTCGGCGCGCGTTGTCCGAGATGCGGCCCCTGGACGCGGCCCGGGAGCTGGTGGACCAGTTGAAGAGTTACCCTTCCAACAAGGAGTTTCTTTCCGCGGTCGCCAAGGCCTAGACGCGGGACCGTCCCGCGCCCGCCGGCCCAGCGCCCCGCCGTTTCTGTCCTTGAACACCCGCCTTTTATAAGCCAAGATAACACTCAACCCCATGAGCAGACGACGCATGTCCCGCAGGGCCTTTGAGCGCATGTTGGCGCGGCGCAGGAACAAACCGCCCCAGCACGCCCCTCACGCCGCCCCCAAGCCGCCCCCCCAAAAGCACGGCGTCCCTCCGGCGCACCGGCCGGGGCCCGCGCCCCACGTCCCGAAAGCCCCGCACGGCCATCCCTCCCACAAGACCGTGGAAGGGCGGCTGGTCCTGAAGGGGAAGTTCGGGTTCGTGATCTCGGAACAGCCCGGCGTGCCGGACCTGTACGTGCAGGGCGAATCCCTGCGGCTGGCCATGAACGGCGACCGGGTCGCGGCCAAGGTTTCGCCCTCCTCCTCCCCGGCCCGGCCCGAAGGGGAGATCCTCCGCGTGGTCCAGCGGGCGCGGGAGAACGTGGTGGGAATTTTTCAGAAAATCCGGGGGACGGCGCTGCTCGTGCCGGAGGACGGCGCGGAGAACGTCCGCGTCCTGGACATGAAGGGCCTGTCCCCCCGGGAAGGCGACCTGGTGGTGGTGAAGATCACCCAGTGGCCGACGCCCGACGACTGGGCCGGGGGCGCGTTGGTGGAGGTCCTGGGCAGGCGCTCGACCCCCCACGTGGACCTGAAAGCCCTCCTGCGGAAGTATGAATGGCCGGACCGGTTCCCGGCCCCGGTCGAGGCGGAGGCGGCGTCGTTCGGCGGGGAAGTCCCCCCAACGGCTTGGCAGGGGCGGCAGACCTTTTTCCACATCCCCGTGTTCACCATCGACGGGGCGGACGCCAAGGATTTCGACGACGCCGTTTCGCTGGAGGACCGGCCCGGCGGCGGGTGGCGGCTGGGCGTCCACATCGCGGACGTGGCCCATTACGTGGCCGAGGGCGGGGCCCTGGACCGGGAGGCGTACCGGCGGGGCACCAGCGTGTACCTGGTGGGCGCGGTGGTCCCCATGCTGCCGTTCCCCCTGTCCGACGGCCTGTGCAGCCTGCGGCCGAACGTGGCGCGGCTCACCCTGTCCTGCGTCATGGACATCGACCCCCACGGACGCGTCGTCTCGCACCGGCTGGCGGAAAGCGCCATCCGCAGCGCCAAGCGTTTTACCTACGAAGAGGTGGACGCCATCCTCAAAGGGCGCGGCGGCGGCAACGCCCCCCCCGCGGTCGCGGAAACGGTCAGGAAAATGGGGAAGGTCGCCCGCCTCCTGCGCGGCATCCGGTTCAGGCGCGGGTCCCTGGACTTCGATTTCCCCGAACCCTACGTCGTGACCGACGAACGGGGCTGGCCCATGGACGTGCGCCGGCGGGAACGGCTGGAAAGCCACCGGCTGGTCGAAGAGTTCATGCTCCTGGCCAACGAAACCGTGGCCGCGGCCATGCGGCCGTTCCCTTTCCTCTACCGCATCCACGAGCGGCCGGACGATGCCAAGCTGGCCAAGCTGGCGGAAATCCTCAAGGCCGCGGGCGTGGCCCTGCCGCCGGGGTTCCATGAAGGGCGGCCTTCCGCGCTCCAGCGCGTCCTGGAGACGGTCAAGGGCCGGCCCGCGGAGCCCATGATCCACATGATGGTGCTCCGGAGCCTCAAGCAGGCGGTCTATTCGCCCAAGAACGCGGGGCATTACGGCCTGGCGTCCGCCTGCTACACCCATTTCACCTCTCCCATCCGGCGGTACCCGGACCTGATCGTCCACCGCATCGTCAAGGAGCGCCTGCGCGGCCGGCTGGACGCGGGCCGGCAGGAACACTGGAAGAAGCTATTGCCGGAGGCCGCCCTGTGGACCTCCCAGAGGGAACGGACCGCCGTGGACGCGGAGCGGGAGTTCCTGGACCTGAAAAAGGTCCAGGTCATGGAGAAACGCGTGGGGGAGTCCTTCGACGGCGTGGTCTCCAGCGTCACGGCCTTCGGCGTCTTCGTCCAGCTGGACGAGGTTTTCGTGGAAGGGCTGGTGCACGTCTCCAACCTGCGGGACGACTACTACGTGTTCGACGAAGTCCGGTCCACGCTCCGCGGGCGGCGCACGGGCCGCGTCCTGCACATGGGCCAGCGGGTCCGCGTCAAACTGGCGGCCGCGAACATCGCGAAACGTCAGCTGGACTTCGAGCTGGAAAAAGCGGCGCCGCCCCCCGCCCCCCACAAAGGAGGAGGCCCGGCGCCCCGGAACCCGTCCCACCACGGCCGGGCGCGTTGACGAAAGCCACGCCGGGGTGTTTTCATAGACGGGTTTCCCCCCCATCCCATAGAAAAAAAGGACGGCCCCCATGCCCACCCGCTACCTGCTGAACGAATCCGACATGCCGCGCCAATGGTACAACCTGGCCGCGGACCTGCCCGGCGGTCTCCTGCCGCCTTTGGGCCCCGACGGCAAGCCGGTCTCTCCCGACGCCCTGGCCCCGGTCTTTCCCATGAACATCATCGAGCAGGAGGTGTCCCGGGAGCGCTGGATCGGCATTCCGGAAGAGGTTTTGGAACTGCTCTCGCGGTGGCGGCCCACGCCGCTCCACCGCGCCACGGCCCTGGAAAAGGCCCTCAACACCCCGGCCAAGATCTATTACAAGAACGAAAGCGTCTCCCCGGCCGGCAGCCACAAGCCCAACACGGCCGTGGCCCAAGCCTGGTACAACAAAAAGTTCGGCATCAAGCGGCTCTGCACGGAAACGGGCGCAGGCCAATGGGGGAGCGCCCTGTCCTTCGCCTGCTCCCTGGTGGGCCTGGAGTGCAAGGTCTTCATGGTCCGGATTTCCTTCGACCAGAAGCCCTACCGCAAGCTCATGATGGAGGCCTGGGGCGGCCGGTGCGTCCCGAGCCCGTCCACCGAGACCGCTTTCGGCCGCAAGGTGCTGGCGGAAACCCCGGACACCCCCGGCAGCCTGGGGATCGCCATCTCCGAAGCCATCGAGGCGGCGGTGACCGACCCTTCGGGCCAGTCCCGTTATTCCCTGGGGTCGGTGCTGAACCACGTGATGCTCCATCAGACCGTGATCGGGCTGGAAGCGCAGAAGCAGATGAAACTGGCCGGCGACTATCCCGACGTGGTGATCGGCTGCGCGGGCGGCGGGTCGAACTTCGCGGGGCTGTCGTTCCCCTTCGCCCAGGACAAGATCCACGGCAAGAAGATCGACATCATCCCGGTGGAGCCGGCCAGCTGCCCCACGCTGACCAAGAGCCCCTTCAGCTACGACCACGGGGACACGGCCAAGATGACGCCGCTCCTGCCCATGCACACCCTGGGCCACGCCTTCGTGCCGCCGCCCATCCACGCGGGCGGCCTGCGGTACCACGGCATGGCGCCCCTGGTGAGCCAGGCCGTGCGGGACGGGCTCATGCGGCCCCTGGCCCTGCCCCAATTGGAATGCTATGAGGCCGCGGTGCTCTTCGCCCGGACCGAGGGCGTCATCCCGGCGCCCGAGACCAGCCACGCCATCGCCGCCGTGGTGCGCGAAGCCAAAAAAGCCAGGGAAGAGGGGAAAGCCAAGACCATCCTCTTCAACTTCAGCGGCCACGGCATGCTGGATTTGAGCGGGTACAGCAAGTTTTTCTCCGGTGAGCTCACGGACCACGTGATGACCGAAGCCGAGGTGGCCGTGTCGCGGCGCTGCATGGAAGGATTCCCCACGCCCGACGAGGTCGCCCAGGCGCTGAAGCCGAAACGCTGACCCCGGGGACCCGGGCGCCGGCGTTTTTCCGCACCAGGGAGCAGGCCTTTTGGAAGCCGGGCCCTTGAAGGTGACGGTCGTGGGCGGCGGGGCGGCCGGGTTCTTCGGCGCCATCGCCTGCGCCGAGTCGCATCCGCGCTGCCGCGTGACCATCCTGGAAAAGGGGCGCGGCGTCCTGGCCAAGGTGCGGATTTCGGGCGGGGGACGGTGCAACGTCACGCACGCCTGCTTTGACCCGAAACGGCTCGCGTCCCATTACCCGCGCGGCGGGCAGGCGTTGCTGGGTCCGTTCCACAGATTTCAACCGCGGCACACCATGGAATGGTTCGAATCCCGCGGAATTCCCCTCAAGACCGAACCGGACGGCCGTGTCTTCCCGGTCACCGACAGATCCCAGACCATCATGGACGGCCTGACCGCCGCCGCCCGGAACGCGGGGGTGGAGGTCCGGACCGGCGTTTCCATCGCGTCCATCGCCCGCGAGGAGGCGTCCGGTTTTGCGGTCACCCTCGAAAACGGGGAAAAGATGTCCTGCGACCGGCTCCTCCTGGCCACCGGAGGCAACCCCCGGGGGTTCCAATGGGCCCGCGACCTGGGGCACGCGGTGGAGCCGCCGGTCCCCTCTCTTTTTACTTTCACTCTGGCGGGCGGCCGCTTCGACGGATTGGCCGGCGTTTCCGTGGAAAAGGCCCGGTTGCGCGTCCTGGAAACCCGCTTGGAAGAGGCCGGGCCCCTCCTCATCACCCACTGGGGCCTGAGCGGACCGGCGGTCCTGAAACTGTCCGCCTGGGGCGCGCGGACCCTGCACGGGCTGGGATACCGGGCGCGGCTCCGGATCAACTGGCTGGACGCGGCTCCCGAAACGGTCCAGGCCCGGCTGGGGGATTTTCGGGCCGCCCACCCCCGCAAGTCCGTGGGCGGGCATCCCCCCTTCCCCCTGCCCCGGCGGCTTTGGGAACGGCTGGCGCTGTTGAGCGGCCTGACGGAGGACGCCAGGTGGGCCGACCTGTCCAACGCGCGGGCGCGCGCGCTCGCGGACGAGCTGTGCGCGGGGACCTTCGAGATGAAGGGCAAAAGCGCGTTCAAAGAGGAATTCGTGACCTGCGGCGGGGTGCGGCTGGACGAGGTGGACTTCCGGACCATGGAGAGCCGGGTGTGCCCGGGCCTTTATTTCGCGGGGGAGGTCCTGGACATCGACGGGGTGACCGGGGGCTTCAACTTCCAGAGCGCCTGGACCACCGGCTGGCTGGCGGGCCGGGCCATGGGCGGGACGGGAAACGGTCCTTAACGCCGGCGAAAAGCAAATAAAAAACCTTCGGCCCCCGGGCCGAAGGTTTTTTGCGTACGGCCGGGGCTTTGGGTTACGAAACCCGCTCTTGCCCCTCCTGAACGTCGAACATCGTCTCCCACAGGCGGATCTCCGGGTGGGCCTCCGATGGACGCGGCAGGACCAGGCGGATCCGGGACCGATACAAAGCCAATGTCTCCCGCAAAGAGCGCCACCCGTCCCCGTTCCCGAGATGAAGGTTTTTCAAATCCAAAATGAGCCGGTTCTTCGTTCCGGAAAGCGCCTCCTGGATGCGACGGCCCAGCCCTTCCCCGTGGGCGGAGGGCAGGGCCCCTTCCAGCTTCATCCACACCCAGGACTTGACCGGGTCCCGGTCCACGCGGATGCG
>CAZAEL010000031.1:0-28309 GCA_964484135.1 uncultured Elusimicrobia bacterium | reverse complement strand
CCTGTTGATCAGCTGCAACAAGAAGGAGAAGGACCGCTTACTCACCGGCACCTTGCCCGCCGATTCAACAGTCTATGGACAGGTCTCTGTTGCCCAAAAGAGCGATTCCCCTTCGACTCCACCGCTAAGCCAGAAAATCCTCGTCAGAAGTGGCGATATTTCGCAACTGCCCGATGACGAAATACAACTGGCTAAGTTCACCATCAAATCCATCGAGTTTTCCGCTGATGAAGTAAACTGGATCCCTATTCTGGACACACCCCTTGACATTGAAGCAAAGATCCCTTATTTAGACGTTAACTTCAACAAGATCAACGTGGGACCCTTCCTGGTCCCAGCGGGAAATTACAAAGCCATCCGAATCAAATTGGCCCCCGGTGTCACTGTCCTGAATACCTTGTCCGGAGAGCCTTATCCTTTTACGCTCAATGATTTTCCCCAGATGATCATATCTGTAGGCACATACAACTGGGATAACGGCATCTTAGAAGAAATCATTCTCAATCAAAGCAACGACCGCAGCCAAATATCCCCCTTTGACATTCAAGCCGGAAATGATTCTCATCTTCTCTTTGAGGTTTACTTCCTCGTCCCATCTTCCAACAAGTCACAATGGGCTCTTTGGTGGAGAAGCGTCAGGGTTTCTGACGCGCCCTAACAAATTCTACTTTTGGTTCGCCTCCAACTTTTGGATCCTGGCCATTAAGGTCTCAATCTGAGCCTGTTGCGCTTTCAGTGCCTCAATGAGCATCGGCACCATTCTGCCATAGGCCACTCCTTTTTGCCCATTCCTGTCAGTAAATACTACCTCGGGGAACACTGCTTCCACTTCTTGGGCAATTACACCCACTTGTTTCTTCATAGCGAGCGGGTCGTCGTCATCCACGATCCCGGCTTTCAAATCATAGGTTACCCCTCTCAAGGCCATTACCTTCTGCAAAACGTCGTTGCGCGACAACTCAGCTATATTCGATTTGATCCTTATATCCGAATGATCAATGAATGTCCCCCCTTGCGCGTATCCACTACCAACAACATACAATGGGTAGGTTGGGTTGTCTGTCCGAATACCCACTTCTCTACTTCGAGTGACAATTAAAGCGGCAGAATCGGAGCTTTTCGGCGTATCGCTATAAACGCCAAAAATCCGGCCGGAGCCTCCTGTCCGCACCAAGTCCAGAATGGTGTCCGATCCTCGGACGTCCATGATCCCGTCCGGGCTGGTCGTCCCAACGCCCACCTTCCCATCCGCTCGCACGACGAATTTGTAATTCGGACTGCCCACGCTCCCTTGGGCAAGCCCCAACAGCTTGTTTGAGCCGTTCTGACTGGTGACGACCAGCAGCCCTTCCGGTGTCCCCGTCCCTGCCGTCTTCTCAATGGTAGCCCCCCACCCCGAGGAGTCTCCGTTGGAAACCGCCAACATCGCATCAGGGGACGTGGTGCCGATCCCCACATGGCCCACCTTTCCGGACTGCCTGGAGATCGTCATGCTATGGGTTCGCGCCCCGTTCACAACGGCATAGAGGTCGAGGCGTCCGACGTTTACCTGCTCGTGGTCGAAATCGAACCCATAGGCCGGATTGACGTCTGCTCGAATGGAGAGGGCCGGTTGCGTCGTGGTGTCCTTGCTGGCGATGGCAAGACTCGCATTCGGACTCGTTGTTCCAAGACCGGCATTGCCACCGTACTGCACAAACAACCCCTGGCCTGGGCCTTTGTCAGATCCGCCAGAAATAAAGGCCCCTGTATTCGCTGCCGCGCTGTTATAAAGAAATCCGAATTTGGCGAAATCACCAGACGCCGTTCCGACAGAGAGATATTCGTTGTACCCATTGGTGTTCACACCACCGCTGAACCGCGCGATATTCAGGTTATTTCCTGTGGCTGAATCATGGGCCGCCAATTTGTTCGCAGGATTTGATGTCCCGATCCCCACCTTGTCGTCCGAGGTCACGGTCACCACGTCGTTGTCGTTCCCCAGGGCGTCCGCCCGGGCGGCCCTCAGCGCCAATGGCGCGCTCACGATCCGTTGCCTGGGCACCATGGCCGGGTCGTTTTCCACCTGGATTTCCAGGTACACGTCTCCCGCGCCGTTGAACGTGGTTCCCAGGGCCGTGACCTGACCCAAGAAGGCCTGGAACACCCCATTTTTCACCGGCACCGAGGTCTGGGTCTCGGTCCAGAGCTGGTTTCCTCCCGCGGCTTGGTCAAAAAGAGTGAACTTGAGCTTGTACGTGCCGTCCGGTTTGTTGACGCCCGTGGGATCCGCCAGCCGGCCCTGGATGTTGACCAGGGAGGGGACGGCAGCCCATGTCCCGACGGCGATCAGCATAACACTCATGCAAAAAGGAAGTGCTCGTTTCATGTCAGTGTTCCCTCCGCTTCTCGTAATAGATGCCAGATGCCGGATACCCGATCCCGGCGAAAAACACAAAAATGGCGATTGGTCTCTTTCTGGAATCCGGCATCCGGTCTCCGGAATCCATCAAAACTCCACTTGCAGCGACAACCTCTGCGCATTGCCCAGCTCGCCGTAGGGCGTGAGGGCGTAGTCCAACTGGTAATTGAAGAGCCTGAGGCCCACCCCCGCGCCCAGGCCGGTGAAGGCCTCAAGCCGGGAGTCCGCCCCGGATTTCAACCCTGAATCGGTCTTGGCGAAGCTGCCCACACGGGACAGGTATCCTCCCCGCAGAGCCACCGCGCTGAAAACCCAAAACTCGGTGCCCAGGCTGACGCTGGTGTTGCCGGTGTGAATCCTCTGCCTCAAGTCCAGGGCCAGGGTGAGGCCCTGCCAGGGTTCCCAGGCGGCTCCGGCTGAGGCGGTGAGGGGCAAGGCGTAGGATTCCTTGAAAAACCGCATGCCCGGCCCCAGATTCTGAATGGCCGCACCAAAGGACAGAGACGAGGCCGGATACCGGATGCCGGAGCCCAAATCGAGGGCCAGCCCCTGGGCGGTTTCGGATTCAATGCGTTGCTGGATGATTTTGACGTTCATGCCCAGGCTCCCCAGGCGATTCCTCTGGCTGAAAGACACGATGCCGGCCAGGTCCGATGCGCCGAAATCCCCCGTGGCCTTGCGGTTTTCATCCCGCCCCTCGAAAGTCCCTTGGCCCAGGTAGGAGGCGCCGACGCCCCAAGCGCCCCTTTGTGTGGGGCGGACAAAGGCCGCGAAGTCGTGGGTCATGTCCAGGAGCCAGTCGGAATGCATGGCCAGGGCCTGGGGACGATTCATGCGGGACGTGCCGGCCGGGTTCCAATAGAGCGCCGAGGCGTCGTCGGCCACGGCGGTGAAAGCCGAAGCCATACCCACGGATCGTGCCCCCGCGCCGATCTTTAGGAAAGCCGCGCCGGTTTCGCGCCCAGCGAACAATGGGGAATGGCTGGCCAGTATAGAAAAATACGCCAAGGCGGCAAGTTTTCCCATAACTCCAACTCCCCGGCGTTCCATGACCGATGTCCGATTGTTTTTCATCGGATCACCGCGAGTTTTGAAATTTTCTCCAAATCCTCGTGCCCCACCTTTTTCGCCCGCATGACGTAGATGTAGGTCCCTGAGGGGATGTGGCCATCCCAGGGATATTCGTACGCGTATTGGGGCCCCTGGCCGTCGTCTATGATGAGCGGGTTGCCGGAAAGCTCGGTTTCATGCACCAAGTCGCCGGCCACGTCGTAAAACCGCAGTTGCACCGTGTCCGCTACGCCCACCTCCACGTGCAGGATGGGCTTTTTGCCCTTTTTGGCAGGGTTGGGGAAGGCATAGACCTCCCCCAGCTTGAAGGCCGGGTCCGGGCCCAGCACCGCGACGCGCAGGGCGCCCATGCCGCCGGAACCCACGGTCACGCCGGGCGGGCCGGCGATGGGGCCCACGTTGGAGCCGGTTTCGTCCACCCACACGTAAAAGACCACGGTGCCGGTGCTGGTTTGCGCCGTGGCCGCACCGTTGGCCGAGGTTTCCGTGGAGCCGTACACCACCTGGACCGTGGTCCCACCCATCAGCGCGCCCAGGGGCAGGATCACGCGGCCGGAGGTGTTGGGAATTCCCGTGGCCACGCTCACGTTGTACGTGGGCGTGGACAGGGCCGGGGCCAGGACCTTGACGTATCCGGGTTCCGTGTTTGAAGAGGCCTGGGGCGCGGTCCAGCCAGGGGGGATGTCCAGGGCCAGCATGTGGCCTTCGTTGCTGTTGGTGGGGGCGGGCACATAATAGCTGATGGTCCAGGTGCCGGTGGCGCCGGCCAGGGTGTAGGTGGAGCCGTTCACCCCGGCGATTTGGGCCGCGCCCACGCCGGCCGTGGCGCTGTGGGGGCTGTTGGCCGATCCCGTGGACAGACTTGTCCTGTAGGACCAGTCGTATTTGGAGGGCGGACGGCTTTTCCAAGAGTCAGTCCCCCGGGCCAGGCCGCGGCCGGGCTGGATCAAGCCCCGGGAGTTGACCGCGTCGAATTGCCGGGGGACTGTGCCCGCAAAAAACCATTGGTCCTGGGCCGCGCTTGTGCTGGAAAGCATTTTGCCTGTGAGGGAATCCGTGAGTTCCGTGGTGTCCTGGTCGGCGTACGCCAGGAAGTCCTTGACCGTGCCGGAGCTGATCCGGCCGCCCGCGAAAGCGAGCCCGGCCGCGTCGCTGAGCATCAGCACGTTGTCCCCCTCCGACAGGCCGGGGTCCGTGGTGTAAATGTTGATCCGGCCGGCGGTGGACAGCGTCACCTGGTCGGCCGTGGCGTCGTTGAACCGCAGGGTGATGTACGTGTTTTGGGGGATGTTTCCGGCCCAGACGCCGGTTTGTGGGAAGGTCTTGACCAGGGTTTCGTCTTCATAAAATTTCCAGCCACCCAACCCCGTGGAGTTGAGCACGTAGAATTCCACCAAATCGTTGCCGCCCGCCTCAGAAGGCGCCACCTCGTTGATGACCACGGCCCGGTCCGTCCGGAACAGGCCCAAGGCCCCTCCGGCCCAGAGGGGCGCGGTGAGGGTGTTGGAGGAGGTGTTTTGAACCTGGTTCGCGAGCGCCTGCCAAGCGGCGCCGTCATACCGGTGAATGCGGAATCCGGTTTCGCCTTCGTCAGGCGCGTACCGGAACACGGCCGTGGCCGGTGGATTGAAGGTGATGCCGGAAGGGCCGATGTCATAGATGTTGCCCAGGGAGGTGAGTCCGTTCACGGACCAAGCCCGGGCCAGGGATTGGCTTAAAATGGGTTCCAACGCGGGGCCGGCGTTCATGCCGCCCATGGAAGTCACAAGGGTGAGTTCGGGGGACCCGTTCACCGTGGCCGTGCTTTGCCATTGGGTTTGGGCGGCCTCATAAAGCCCCAACTGCACCAAGTAATTCGTGCTGGTCAGGGTGCCGCTGGAGGTGGCGGCCTGGCCCAGGGCCAGCTCCGCGCCGAAGTTTGTGGAGCCGCTCCGTTCCCCGCCGATGAGGATGGCCGCGGCCGGGATGAAGAAGCCGGGGCTCGAGAGCGCCTGGGGCGGCAGGGTGTCGGTGCTTTGTTTCACCACAAAGTATCCGTTGCCATCCGTGGGGAAACCTCCCTGGCCCGTGTTGACAATGATGGTGTTGTTGTTGGTGTCCACCGTGCCGGTGAGCTGGATCAACTGGCCCGTGGTTGGATCAAAGTAGTAAAGCCCCAGGTTGTTTTCGTTGACCGTCGTGGTCGAAGGCTCCAGGTACGTCACCGTGATTTGTCCCGCGCCGCCCGTGACCAGGTGCGCCACTTGGCCCACGGCCACGGAGGGGCCGCCCGCGACATAGGCCGAAACCACATTGGAGAGGCCCGAGGCGTTGCCCGCGTCGTCCGTGGTTTTGAGGGCGAAGTAATAGGTGGCCCCGCCGCTCAAGCCCGCCGCCACCACGCTCTGGGCGGAGCCGGCGGCCAGCGGCGCGGGCGCACCGTCCAAGGCCGCCACGCCTCCGAAGTTTTGTTCGGTCAAGGCATAGGTGGCGGTCTTGATGGTGTACGTGGAGGCCGTGCCTGAGCCGCCGCTGTCCCCCGCCGCGGTCCATGTCAGTTTCACGGTGCCCGCGGAGATCGCCAGGGCGGAAAGGTCGGCTACGGCGCTGGGCGCCGCCTGGTCCAGCAACACCTTGGTGGAGGGGCCGGCTTCGCCTGAGGCGATCTGCACCACATAGACTTCTTCAAAAGCATTGTCCCCCATCTGCACGGGGCCGAAGGCGCCGTCCCCCGCGGCCAAGACCTGCCGCGCCAAATTTGTAAGCCCCGGGTCCGTGTACATCTGCACCGTGGCGTTGCCCAGGACAGCCCCGGCTGCGCCCGTGAGGGTGTCCGAAGACGGCGAGGCGTTGAACGTCACAGAAAGCTTGGCCGGGTCAGGGGCTGCAGGGAGGGAGCTGACGTTGATATAGAAAGTGACGGGGTCCCCTGTGCCGGATAGGACGCCGGTGGGTCCGTACGACCGGGCCGTGACCGTGTGCGTGCCCGCGCTGAATTCCGTTGTGGGCTGGACCACGAAGTTGCCCAATGAATTGGCCGCGCCTTGTCCCAGAAGGGTCAGGCCTTCGTAGATTTTGATCCCCGCGTCCGGTTCCGACGTGCCCAGGACGGACAGCCGGGGGTCGGTGTATGTCTGGCCAGCCACGGGGAAGAGCACCGTGGGTTTGGGATATTGCACCGCCGCCTCCACCGTGGCGGTGGAAACATTGTTCAGCCCATCTTTGGACACAACGCGGAAAACATACACTCCTTCGGCCACGGGCTGGGAACCGGCGTTCAAGCCGTCCCAGGCCACGGATTGGGGGCCGTTCGCCTGAACAACGTTGCTCAAAAGCGTGCGGACCGACGCTCCCGTGCTGGTCAGTACGTCTATGGATACCGTGCTGGTGGAAGATACGTTGTCCGACAAATCGTAGGAAAGCACGGTCGAGTCCAGGTTGCCGTCAAAATTGGGCGAGAAGACAAGAAGAGAGGGGCTCAGATTGGCCGCGGCGGGCGGGGTGAGGTCCAGGGCGATGGTGACCGTGCTTCGGTTCAAGTGGCTGGCGTTGGCCAGGTTGTCCTGGGCCCAAACATAGATGGGGTACGTGCCCGAGGCCTGGGGCAGCGTCACCGTGAAAGAACTGGCCGTGGTAAACGTGCCGTCGGTGTCGGATGTGGGCACGCTGCCCACCTTATAAAACACCCCGCGCACGCCCGAGGGGTCCGAAGGCGCCGTCCAGGCCACGGTCGCGGTGGGACTGGTTGTGGGCGGCGGCTCTGAACTCCCGTTGGCCGTGGGCGGAGGCGGGGCGGGCGGGGCCGTGGATTCATTGGACGTGGCCTGATAAGCCACGATGAGCGTATTTCCCGACAAACTCGTGCTGACGACGACCAGGGAAACGTCCTCGGAAGCGGTGAGCTGGATATCGTACGCGCCGGTGACGGTTCCGTTATGCGGCGGGTTGAAGGTCAGGCTCACCGTGCCCGTGCTGGCCTGCCCGGCGGTCATTGTCCCCACGCCGGAAACGCTCTGGGAACTGAAGGAGGAATCATAGGTCGGTGTGGGCACGAACACCTGCGCCCAATAACCAAAATCAACATAGGACACCAGATGTGTCCAGGCGTCAAAATTGACGTGATTCGCTCCAGCCGATAGGCCGATAGTATGAGAGACCGTCTTTGGATCGGAGTTGTTATTGTTTCCAACTTCACCGCCACTGCCATTGATTCGGTATTCCTGGTTCCCCCATATACAACACTCTCCGTTGATCTTTGTCGGCGCCAGAACCACCGTCGCTTCCGCGCCATGGGCATACGCCGCAACAATGTCCACGGCTTCGCCGTACATGATGTTGGTGTTGTGATCCACATAACACTCCAGGTGCGCGGAGGCGAATGTGCTCGATCCGGGCAACGGCACCTGGGTGTCATACTGTTCCGTGGCCCGGGCGGACAGCTCCAAATGTAGAGGCGCCTCGTCGGGCCCCAGGGTTCGAAAAGTTTGCATCCCTGACACCGCCGTGGTGCTGCCGTCCGCGGAAATGGCCCGGTAATAATAGAGGGTGTCCTCCTCAAGGGCCGTCAATGTCACGGAATGGGCAGAGCGCTGAGAATCGGAGGTGCCCCACCCCAAGTTCGTGGTCAGCCCATACTCCACGTTCCCCGTGGTAGAAACGGAGGTCGTGCCCCGGTACGTTTCCCATTCAATCGTGGCCTGGTTCGTCTGGATGTCCGTCGCCCGTAAATTGCGGATTTCCAGATCAGAGGGAGCGGCCTCGACGTCGAAGCTCCACGTGGTCGTGGTTTCGTTCCCCGCCAGGTCCCGCACTTTGACATAGATGGCGTGGGAACTGTTGGAGAGATCGCTCCCCGGCGTATAACACACCCTGTTGCCGCTGGTCGAGGACTGGGAGGTGACGTCGTTCCCGTCTACTTTGAATTCGATCAAGTTGACGGGCTCGTTAAAACTCGCGCACACCGTGGGCTGCGACAAGGAACTGGTGTTGCCACTGCCGGGCGTCTGGCCGCCCGCTTCAAGTGAAGGAGGGGTGGTGTCTACGGTGAACCCCCCCGAAGTCATGTTACCGGCCTGGTCGTACGCGCGCACAGTGATAAGGCCTTGAGGCAACGTCCCGATGTCGGAATAGGAGTAGGTATGGTCAACGTCGTAGTCCTGGGAAAACGAAGTCAAAAGGCTTCCCCCCGCGTCGGGATTGCCTTGCCAGATTTGAAGGAGGCTCAGACCAGAACCCGAATTGGTATCGGTCGCATACACCGAAACGCTGTTGCTGTTGATGAAGCCGCCCGTCACCGGATTGCTGTTCGCGTCAGTTATCGTCATCGTCGGGGGAACACCACTGATCCGGGTCATCCATCTCGTTGAGTTCCACATCCTCTCTGGTGATAACGTCACCGTCGTTGACGACCCAAAAGCAAGAGAGCCCCAAACGTCGTTGGATACAAGCCCGCCGTTGGTATATGGCGGCTCATCGGCAGGACGCCACTCTTCTCCAAGAATGACCTCGTACACATATTCGATTAACCCGTCGCAACGAAATAGTGGAGGCGATAGCAACGGCCGTTTGTAATCCGACCTGAAGGCATATCTGGCGTTTGTAAAACCCCTCGCCGTATCCACGAGCAACTGGCGGTCATCCCAATCCAAGCCAGCGAACGTCTTTACTCCCCAGACGTTTTGTTGCCCGACGGACCGATACCAATCATACAAGGTACTCGTAGCACTGAAATTGCTTATCGGACCGGTCATCTCCACTAAATTTTGGTCGAAAGGATCAACAGGCGGCACTCCCACAAATTCCCCATACATTCCGATATGCCCAAGGGTCGGCGACCCAAACAGCCACATGGCCACCTCGAACCATTCCATATCTTTAACCACCGCGTCGCCTTTTTCGAATTCATGGGCCGAGGCTATCACACTCAGCGACATGAGTGCGATAGCGATCGCCAGGCCCTTAATGGGATGATTCCGTGTTTTGTTCATTCAAAAACCGTCTCGGAAAATCATTGCGGATATTCACGTCCAGTTATTTCGAAATAAGCCCGTCTAAGACGCTTGCCCATATACTCTTTGCCCAAGCCGTCGGCTTTGTCGAGTGCCACCTTGAAGGAATCGATGTCCCCGAGCTTCAGTAAAGCCTTCGCGGAGCTTTCCATATCCAGCAGATCATCGGATTTCAGAAATTCCTTCAGTTCGGGGATGACGCGCGGGTCTTCAAGCTCCCCCAACATTTCAAACAAGACGATCTTTTTGGCTCCATTAAAACCATCGCGTCGATTACCGATCTTGCGGATTTTTTCCATCATTTTGGGCGCGGCACTTTTTTCCTTTCTCACCCTGCCCAAAACCCTCGCGTACTCTATGGCCAATGAGCCGTTCTCTTCCTCGAATCTACGAATCAATAAATCGCTGACCGACTTATCGTCTACGGCTCCGAGCCCATAGATCGCGCTAGCCTTTATCTTTTCATCTTCGTTGCCTTCAATAATCTCTTTCAAGTGCGGAACCGCCTCCATTTGCCCGAGACGGCCGAGCGCCATGACCATATCTCGACGCACCTGAAAATCCTTCTCGCTTTCTAAGCGCGTTTTAACGTCTCCAAACGCCTTGCGATCATTCTTTCTACCAACTCGGTATAGACATGCCCCGGCCTTTTGACGAAGCTCTGAATCTTCGTTTTTATCGTTCAATATGCCGACCAAATCTTCGGTGGCGTCGCCATCTTCAAGGGTCTCGATGAGATTAATAGCTGCCTCCCTTTCGGTCGAGCTACTCCACTTGCTTCGCGCCTTCTCTCGGAGTTTCAAGCGCGCCTCATTTCCCATCCCCCTTAACTCTTGGATCGTCTGTGGATCGCGCCTTTGGGAATACGCCTTGAAAGAATCGTCGAAGGATCGGGAACGTCCAACCTCTTGACCTTCCGGCTGCGCGGCCAGACATTGACCGGCAAAGACTAGCGGCAACATCAGCGATACTATGACTCGTGGTAGTGTTTTCATAAATTGGCGACCGATACCAATTCGGGTTCTGGTCTGAGCCTCCTTCAAATCTGGCAAGGCAATCCCGACGCGGGGGGAAGCCTTTTGACTTCGTTTTCCCAGGACTACGACGTTGACCATACCTACTCCTATTCCGACATCGGGACGTTGCCTCAAGGCCTTATCACTGTGCGCGCGTACGACCAGGCCGGTAACATGACTTCCGGGGGTTTGATAGTTCCTTTTTCCTTTTCTTCCGTCGAGAATACGCGAAATCCGATTTTCAGACTTCCTCCGGGCAACGGGATGAAATTCACGGCCCCCAAAAATCTTTCCCCTCGCCCCTCCGGGGGAGAGGGTGGAGCCGAAGGCGTGGGTGAGGGGGGCTACGCCTTGCCCGCCGTCCACCGCGTTATGTCTTCCATTCACAGGTTTTATCCCTCCTAAGCTTCCAAATCCGGCGCGCATCCGCTTGCCGGCCCCACAAACAAAAAACCCCGCCGCTAATAAAGCGGTGGGGTCATTGAAAATTGATCCGGGGGAAAAGGAATTCCATCCCTGATCGTGATATGGCGTTCCGCGGCTTTCTCGGCGCATCCCAACCTCGCGGACTAAGAGTTTGTTCCCCCTGATGCGGCCAACTTACCACTTGGTGTTTGGTTTGTCAATATGAAGCGTATGAAATGAAAGGATGTTTTTGATGGATTGAGTGGCCACCACGGTTCCCAACCCTTGATAAACCGAGCGGTGTTGAGGCCCCTGCCTCCCCGCCCCCCTTACAAAGGAGGGGATATAAACAAACACCGCGACGGCTTAGGATGAAGAGGCGGGTTTTTTGAGCGGGGCCAGGAACTGGGCCAAATGGAGCGCCTTGACGGGGGAGCCGGATTTCCGGAGGCCGAACTCCAGCTGGAGCAGGCAGGACACGGCCGAGGTGAGAACCACCTGGGCGCCGGTGGCCTGGATGTTCGCGACTTTCCGGCCCAGCACCGCCTGCGAAATGGAGGGGTGCATGAAGCTGTACGTCCCCCCGCCGCCGCAGCATTGGTCCGCTTCGGGCAGTTCCCGGCATTCCAGGGACGAACAGGATCGCAGGAGCTTCCGGGGCGGGTCCACCAGGCCCTGGCCGTGCCGCGCCTTGCAGGGGTCGTGATACGTAACAACAGCGTGCGAGGTGGGAGGTGAGAAGTGGGAAGAAAAAGACGGGGACCTTTCAGCCAGCCATTCGGAGAGATCCCTGACGCGTTGGGCCAGGGCCCGGGCCCGTTCCAGCCAGGCGGCCTGGTCGGGCAGGGACGGGTCGCGGAAGAGGTCGGGGTAGTCCTTGAGGGTGGCGGCGCAGGAGGAGTCGTCCACCAGGATCACGGCCCGGGGATGGGCCTCCAAGGCCGCGATGTTTTTTTGGGCCAGGGCCCGGGCCGCGTCCAGGTCCCCATAGCTCAGGCCGGGCAGGCCGCAGCACACGTGGTCCGCGCATCGGGAGGAGGCGCCGCAGGCGTCCAGCAGGCGGGCCGTGGCCTCCCCCACCTCGGGCTTGACGTAGTTGGGGCCGCAGGCCATGAACTGGATGACCTCCGGCTCCGGCGGCGCGGGCCGGCCCTTGAGCCGTCCCCGCAGGAACGAGAGGGGCGCGTCCTCGGCCATGTCCTCGGCCGCGGCCAGACGCGGGTCCATGAGGCGAAGGAGGCCCAAGCGGTTCAGCCACCGGCTGACGCCGGCCCGTTTGACGAGGAAGGCGGCTTTCAGCAGGGTCTCGAAAAGCCGCGGACGCGGCAGGAGCGCGCGGAGGATGAACCGGAGGGGCCAGGGCGCGCCGCGATGTTCCAGGATTTTCCCCCGCGCCGCCACCATGAGGTCCGCGGTGGGGACCTGGGAAAAGCACACGGAGGTGCAGACCCCGCACAGGAGACAGGTGGAAAAAAGCCGTTCCGCGTCGTCGGGCGCGGCCAGCCGGCCCTCCAAGAGGGCCCGGAAGGCCTGGTTGCGGCCCCGGGGGGACAGGCCCTCGTCGCCCGTGGCCAGGTACGTGGGGCAGGAGGCGGTGCAGAAGCCGCAGCGGTTGCACCGGAGCGCGTCGTCGTACCGCGCCAGGTCCGCGGGGCGGGAAAGGCGGGCCTTGCGGGTCTGGATGTCCGGCAAGGTCGTCGTCACCCCACCACCTGCTTCGACCCCACCGGGGTCGCCTGTTGGCGACCAAGCAGGTGGCGGGGTCATTTCGTCCTTCCCAAAACGCCGGCGGGATCAAAGGCCCGCTTGATCTTTTGCGGGACCGGCGCCGCCAGCCAGGACAGGTCCGGGCGGGGATCGTCCAGCCGCACCTCCTCCGCGGGAAAGGGCCAGAGCCGCAAGGTGACCTCCGCCACGGCGCCCAGCGCGCCCCAGGCGCCCAGGAACAGCTTGACCGCGTCGTACCCGGCCACGTTCTTCATGACCTTGGCGCCGAACTCCACGACCTGTCCGTCGGACAAAACGGCCTTCAGGCCCAACACCTGGTCCCGCAGGCGCGGCGCGCGGCAGGCCCGGGTGGAGAGGATGCCCCCCAGGGTCCCTTCTCCGCCCATGTGCAGGGATTGTCCGAAGGGCTTCAAGAAATCCGACAACTCCCGGAGCGTGGCGCCGGCGCCCACGGTCAGGGTAAAGTTGTCCCGGTCATGGTCCACGATTTTTCTTAAAGGCCGCAGGACCACAACGAGGGCGCCCGGGGGCGTGGACAGCCCCTTGGTCCCCAGGCCCTTGAAAAAGACCGGACGCCCCGCGAGACCCGCCTCGCCCAAAAGGTCCTGAAGCTGTGAGAGATCTTCCACCGAAACCTCGCCCGCGTCCGGAAGAGGGCGTGAGGCCCGCGGCCGGGCCAACGGCGGGTCCGCCACGGGAATGATCCCATCACCTGCTTGGTCGCCGACAGGCGACCCCTTCGGGGTCGAAGCAGGTGATGGGATGAGCTTGTCCGGGTTGCAGAGGTTCTCCGGGTCGAAGGCCTCCTTGATCCGCCGGAACACCCCCAGCGTGGCCGGGGTGAAGAGCCAGGCCATGGCCTGCCGCTTGTCCGTGCCGATGCCGTGCTCGCCCGAGATGGAGCCGCCCAGGTCCACGAACACCTTGAGCATCTCGTGCCCCGCGGCCTTGACCCGGCGGGTCTCCTCCGGGTCTCGCTCGTCGAAGATCATGTTGGGGTGGAGGTTGCCGTCGCCGGCGTGGGCGATGAGCCCCATGCGCAGGCCGGCCTTTTCCGCGATGGCCCGCACGCGCCGCACCGCCTCGGGCAGACGGGTGCGGGGCACCACCCCGTCCTCCACCAGCACGTTGGGCGCCAGACGGGCCATGGCCGGGTACGAGCCCCGCCGCCCCTCCCAGAGTTTTTCCCGTTCCTTTTCGTCCCGGGCCTGGCGGATTTCGCCGCAGCCGTTCTGGCGGCACAGGGCCCGGATTTTTTCCGCCTCCTTTTCCGTGCGGGACCGGGGTCCGTCCGTCTCGATCAGGAGCACCGCCTCCGCGTCCCGGGGGTACCCCGCGTGCGCGAAGGCTTCCACCGCCTCCACCGTGATCCGGTCCATCACTTCCAGGGTGGTGGGGACGATGCCCGCGGACACGATGTCCGTGACCGTTTGCACCGCCGCCTCCAGGGACGGAAAGGGGACCAAAAGGGTCTGCACGTCCTCGGGGAGCGGCAGGAGTTCCAGCCGGATCTTCGTCGCCACGCCCAGGGTGCCTTCGGAGCCCACGAACAGGCCCGTGAGGTCGAACCCCGGGTCCTCCACGTCGGTCTTGAGGAGGCCGCCGTCCGGCAGGACCACCTCCAGCGCGGACACGTGATGGGTGGTGACGCCGTGCTTCAGGCAATGGGGGCCGCCCGCGTTGGTGCCCACGTTGCCGCCCAGGGTGCAGGCCTTTTGGCTGGCCGGGTCGGGCGCGTAGAAAAGGCCGTGGGGCGCCAGGGCCCTTTGCAGATGGAGGTTCACCACGCCGGGCTCCACCCAGGCCTGGCGGCGCCGGGGATCGATCTCCAAGATCCGGTTCATGCGGCCCAGGTGCAGGACCCAGCCCCCGGCCGCGGGGATGGAGGCGCCGCAGAGGTTGGTGCCCGCGCCCCGCGCCACAAAGGGAATTTTTCGGAGATGGGCCGCGCGCACCACGGCCGCCGCCTCTTCGGCCGTTCGGGGAATGAAAACCGCGGCCGGCAGGTTCTTGTCCAGGGCCGCGTCATAGGAATAGGCCAGGAGGGAGGCCGGCCGGGTCAGGACGTTTTCCGGCCCCAACAAACGCCGGAGGTCTTGGATGGGGTCCGTCGCGGAAGACATGGGAACGGTATTTTAGCGGTTTTTGGGAAGGATTGGGCGGCGGAAGAAGGCGGGTCGGGACGGCTGGCGCGGGCGGACCTGAGAGCCGAATTTTCGCCGCGAAAGCGCCTATCGGGACAGGCTCTCAGCGGGAAAACCGGATGAGGACGGACCGACCTCCCTTGTCCACAAAATTATCCACAGGATATCCCCCGGCCGGGGTCACCGGTTCCGCGTCCAGAGGAGGAAGAGCCCCTCCAGCGTCAGGTCCGGGATCACCTTCTGGATGTCCTTCACGGACGGCGCCAAAAGGCCGGCCAGCCCGCCCGTGGCCAGGACCGCCGGCTTCCCCCCCATCTCGGCCTTGAGCCTCCTCAAGATTTCCTCGGTGAGGCCCACGTACCCGTGGAACAGGCCCGACGACATGCTGTCCAGGGTGTTCTTGCCGATGACCCGGGCGGGCCTGCGGAAAACGCCCAGCAGGGGCAGCTTGGCGGTCTTCTCCGCCAGGGCCCGGGCCGCCATCATGGGGCCCGGGGCGATGACGCCCCCCAGGTAATCCCCCCGCGCGCTCACGCAGTCGAAGGTCGTGGCGGTGCCGAAATCCACCACCACGCAGGCCCCCTTCACGCGGGCGTGGGCCGCGGCCGCGTTCACGATGCGGTCCGCCCCCACCTCCGCGGGGTTGTCGTACAGGACGCGCACCCCGGTCTTCATGCCGGGCCCCACGAACAGGGCCGTTGCCTTGAAATATTTGCGGGCCAGCTCCCGGAAAACCGGGTCCAGGGGCGGCACCACGCTGGACACGATCACGTCCCGGATCCCGGCCGGGTCCAGGCCCGCGGCGCGCAACAGCCCCGGGAGGAGGACGCCGTATTCGTCTTCCGTGGAATCCCGGCGCGTGGCCAGCCGCCAGGACGCCGCCACGGTCCGCGATGGCGGACGAAAGGCCCCGATCGTGATATGGGTGTTGCCGATGTCGACCGCCAGGAGCATGGTATCCTCCACAACAACGCGGCCCGGCCGCAAAAAGGTTTCCCTTTCCGCGGCGCCGGGCCGCCCTGCCTGCGAGCCCCGCCCGTCGGCGGGCCGTTCGAAAAACCTGCCTGCCCCTTCCGGGGCTCCCGTTTAGGCCGGCACGGCCTCCGTCGGGGTGGGCTCGGCCTTCATGGCCTTTTCCAACGCCGTCCGGAAAGGCTCGAAGTGGTCGTGGAACACCATCACCTTCGACAGCCGCCCCGAACTTTTCTCCGTGATCATGAGGTACCGGTGCCCGTTCTTGGTCACGCGCGATTCAAACAGATACTGCCGTTTCCCGCATTGCAGTGATTCTGTCGTCATGCCTGTCTCCCAAAAGCGCCGGTCGGCCGGCCGCCCCCCTTGCCCCGGCTCCGCCGGACCGCGCTCTGTTTTCCAGGGAGTTCCCTGGACGATGATCGCCCCCCGCGATGTCAGGACCCTCGATGCAAATCTCTAAGCCGCCCCCAGGCGCTTCAGGGCCTCCACCAGCTCCTTCACGGCGTCGGCGGACTTCTTCAAGGCGGCCTTCTCTTCCTCGTTCAGATTGATCTGGACCACCGCCTCGATGCCCCCGGCGCCCAGCTTCACCGGCACGCCCAGGAAAACCCCGGTCACCCCGTATTCCCCCTCCAGGTACGCGGCGCAGGGCAGGACGCGTTTCTTGTCCTTGAGGATGGACTCCGCCATGGCGACCACGCTGGCGGAAGGGGCGTAGTAGGCGGAGCCGGTCTTGAGCAGCTTCACGATCTCCGCCCCGCCGTCCCGGGTGCGCTGGACGATGGCGTCCAGGCGGTCCTTCTTGATCATCTCCGTGACGGGCACCCCGGCGCAGGTGGTGTAGCGCGTGATCGGCACCATGGTGTCGCCGTGACCGCCCAGGACCATGGGCTGGATGTCCTCCACGGACACCCGCATCTCCTCCGCCAAAAACGTCGCGAAGCGGGCCGAGTCCAGAACCCCGGCCATGCCGACCACCCGGTGCTTGGGGAAACCCGTGGTCTTCAGGGCCACGTGCGCCATGGCGTCCAGGGGGTTGGAGACCACGATCACGATGGCGTCCGGCGAATGCCTGGCCACCTGCTCGGACACGGACCTCACGATCCCCGCGTTGGTGCTCAAAAGGTCGTCCCGGCTCATGCCCGGTTTGCGGGGGATGCCCGCGGTGATCACCACCAGGTCGGAGCCTTTCGTGGGGCCGTATTCGGTCGCGCCCGTGACCCGCGAATCGTAGCCGTAGATCGGCCCGGCCTGGAGGATGTCCAGGGCCTTGCCCGCGGGCATGCCCTCGGTCTGGGGGATGTCCACCAGGACCACGTCGCCCAGCTCCTTTTCCGCCAACCGCTGGGCCAGCGTGGCGCCCACGTTGCCAGCCCCCACCACCGTGATTTTCCGAGCCATCATCGTCCCCCTTGTCCTAAATCCCTCAAAACCCTCAACCGATTAAGTCCAAAAGAACAATACAAAATTTTTCGCCTTTTTGCATGACGACCGCCGGTCACGGCGTCTCATAGACCTCATAGCAGGGCTTGCCTTCGTGGAAATAGACCCGCCGGAGTCGGGGGGTCTTGCCCAGGGAGCGGGCGATCTCCATGAAGCTGTCGCGGCCCGCCCGGTGCAGGGACCTCTCGGGCGAGTGGGCCACGTAGAGCCGGCGGGGGTCCGACAGGATTCCTTTCCAGAGGCTTTCGTGCCCTTCCGTGAGGAACCCTTGTTTCGGGTCGCAATAGGGCTCCTGGATGACCAGCCGCCCCCCGCTCAAGACCGCCAGGTTGTGGGAAAAACCCCAGTCCAGGCACACCACGGGCCGACCCTCTTTCTCCAAGTCCGCCGCCAACTCGTTGATGGCCGGCGCCCAGGCCGGATGCGCCTCGCCCGCCGCCAGCCGGGCGTGAAAAAGTCCCACGGCGCGGACCGATCCCGCCAGATAAAGGACCAGAAGGCCCGCCAGGGACCATCGCGCCGGCGACCGCGCCGCGGCGAAAAACTCCCACAACGCCGCGGCCGCGAACAGGTGCAGGAACGGATAGACCTCCCACACGTGGTCGCCGGAATACACCGGCGGCGTCAGGACCAGGAACGCCAGGATGAAAAAAATCAAGGAGAGCAGGAAAGACCGCCGGGCCTGCCGGCCCTCCCAGCCCGCCTCCCCATGCGGAGGGCGCGCGGCCAAGAAGGACAGGACGGCGGCGGAAAAAAGCTCCCACAGGGGCGTCCAGGTGTTGGCCAGGGAGCGTCCCAGATAGAAGGTTTCCACCCAGTTCCCGTTCACGGTGTTGCCGATCAGACGCAGCCGTTTGGCGGCCTCGTCCACGCGGAAATCCGCCACCACCTGGGCCAGGCGGCGCAGCAGGTTCAGGAACAGCGGATCGGGGTTCAGGGCCTGCACCACGCCGAAAAAAGCGCCCCACAGGACCAGGGGCAGGACCACCCAGCCCAGCCACGCCCTCTCCTGCAAAGCGGGCCGCCAGCGGGAACGCCCCGACAGGACCGCGGCCCCGATTCCCCCCATGGCGAACCAGGAGAATTCGACGTGGTTCCAGAGCCCCAGGAGCAAAAGAAGCGTCAATTTCCAGCCGTCGCGTCGCCAGGGCGCCCCATCCCAGAGGCGGGCGAACACCAGGACACAGGCCAGCCGGATGCACAGCCCCACGCCGTTGAAATGGGAGTCGTTCCGGATCAGGAAGAGGAAGGTCGGGTCCACGGCCAGAAGGAGGACGGCCAAGAGGCCGGCCGCGGGCGAAAACCACCGGGCCGCCAGCGCAAAAACCATGAGCAGCGCCGCGGCCCCCATCAACACCCCCAGCAGACGGAAGGTTTCCGCCCGAACGGGAACCGCCTGAAACCAAAGCGCCGACAGGCAGGCCCGCAACGGTCCGTGAAAACGGTCGGAACGCAGGAACAACACGCGGTCCCCCACGGCCAGGGCCCGGCCGCCGTAGGACAACTCCAGGGAGGCGGAAGGGTTCATCATCTTCAGGGCCTGGGAAGCGGCGTAGGCCTCGTCGTATTGCAGCCCCGGGCGGGCGATGTGCCGGAGGGACAGAAATCCATAAAGGGCCAGCAACAGACCCAAACCCACCTTGTGGGAGAGCGCCACCGGTTTCCTGGCGGGCGTTGCGGGGGGCGGCGGGACCGGGGCCGAAAGCGCCGGAGACGGACGGTCCGCGGGGGTGGATGGAAAACGGGGGCTGTTCAAGGCGTCAAAGCGGGATGTTTCCCGTCCGCGGACGGCGGACCATGCCGCGGGCCAGGCATTCTTTGAGCTTGGCGCAGAGCTTGCGGCGCGTCTCCGAAGGCTGGATGACCTCGTCGATGTAACCGCGCTCCCGCGCCAGCCGGGGGTGGACGAAGTCCCGGCGGTACGCCTGGATCTGGCGCTCGCGGAAGGCGTCCGGGTCCGGCGCCTGGGCGATGTCCTTTTTGTGCAGCACCTCCACCGCGCCCGCCGGCCCCATGACCGCGATCTCGGCCGTGGGCCAGGCGCAGTTGTAGGCGGCGCCCAGGTGCTTGGACCCCATGACGTCGTACGCGCCGCCGTACGCCTTGTGCGCCACCACCGTCAGTTTGGGCACCGAGGCCTCCGCGTACGCGAAGAGCAGCTTGGACCCGTGCCGGATGAGTCCCTGGTGCTCCTGCGCCACGCCCGGCCAGTACCCCGGCACGTCCACGAAAGTGACGACGGGCAGGCCGAAGGCGTCGCAGGAACGCACGAACCGCGCGGCCTTCTCCGAGGCGGCGATGTCCAGCGCCCCGGACAGGTGGGCGGAGTTGTTGGCCACCAGGCCCACCGGCTCCCCGCCCAGTCGCGCCAGGGCGGTCACGATGTTGCGGGCGAAGGCGGGCTGGAGCTCAAAAAAAGACCCGGCGTCCGCCACGGCCTCCAGCAAGGGACGCACGTCAAAAGCCCTGTCCCGCGCGCCGCCCCGGGCCCAGGCGTCGAAGGCCGGGATGAGCCGGCCGGGGTCGTCCGCGCTTTCCCGGCGGGGCGGAGGCTCGGCGCGGTGGGACGGCAGATAGGACAGGAGCCGGCGCGCCAGGCCGCAGGCCTCCTCCTCGGAGGGGGCCTCCAGGTGGCCCACGCCGCTCCGCCCCATGTGCACCGCGCTGCCGCCCAGGGATTCCCGGTCCGTCTCCTCGCCGGTGGATTTCCGTATCACGTCCGGCCCGGTGACGAACATCTCCCCCTGTCCCCGCGCCAGCACGATGAAGTCCGTCAGCGCGGGCGAGTACACGGCCCCGCCGGCGCAGGGGCCCAGGATCACGGAGACCTGCGGGACCTCGCCGGAAAAGCGCACGTTGCGCTCGAAAATCTCCCCGTACCCGGCCAGGCTGTCCACGCCCTCCTGGATGCGCGCGCCCGCGGAATGGATGAGCCCCACGATGGGGCACCCCCGGGCCGCGGCCGCGTCCATGAGGCCGCAGATCTTGGCCGCCTCCCCCAGGCCCACGGACCCGCCGAACACCTCCGGGTCCTGGGCGTACACCCCCACGGGACGGCCCTCCACTTTTCCGAAACCCGCCGTCACGCCGTTGCCGGGGGATGGGGCGGGATCGTGGGGTGGGATCGTGCGGAAGGGCCAGGCCGCCGGCGCGTGGGGGACGAAACTGCCGGGGTCCACCAACGCCTCGATGCGCCGCCGAACGATGTCCGTCACGGAAAAACGATCCCTTTCAGGGCTCTCCGCGCCGCGGACAAGGGATCGGTCCGTCGGTCGCACAGGCGCCGCGCCGCCGCGGCAAGGCGGGCGGACAGAAGGTCGTCCCATCGCCGCCGCACGTACGCCGAAAGCTCGGCCTCCGCTTGCCGCCGGTGGCGCGCCCCGCCCTCCCCGGACTTTTTCAGATGGTCCCTGTGCTTTTTCAGGTTTTCCCACAAAGACGGGACGCCCCGCCCCGCGGTCGCCACGGTCTGGACCCGGGGGCGGGACCACGGCCGCGGGCCGGCGTCTTCCCCGGCGGGGGCCGCGGCCCATGCCAGGCCGGCCAGGGCCTGGCCGCGTCCGGGGCGGTCCGCCTTGTTGAGCACCAGGACGTCGGCGATTTCCAAAAGCCCGGCCTTCAGGGCCTGGACCTCGTCCCCCAGGCCGGGGGTCCACACCACGGCCACGGTGTCGGCGAAGGCGGCCACGTCCACGTCCGCCTGGCCCGCGCCCAGCGTCTCCAAAAAAATCACCTCCGCGCCCAGGGCCTCCAGCACACGCCGCGCGCCCCAGGCCGCGACCGCGGTGCCGCCCCCGAGGCCCCGGGAGGCCAGGCTGCGGACGAACACACCGGGATCTCCGCCGTGGCGCTCCAGCCGGAGCCGGTCCCCCAAAAAGGCCCCGCCGGACAGAGGGCTGGAGGGGTCCACCAGAAGGGCGCCCGCCTTGATCCGCTCCCGGCGGGCCAGGGACAGCAAACCGTCCAACAACGTGGATTTCCCCGCGCCGGCCGGGCCCGTGAGGCCCACGACCCAGGAACGGCCGGAAAGGGGATAGAGCCGGCGGAGGAGCTCTTCGGCGCCGGGCCGCTGGTTTTCCAGGCAGGTGATGGCGCGGGCCGCGCAAGCGCGGTCCCCCCGGCGGATGCCGCGCGCCAGCGCGGACGCTTCAGACAGGGAGCGCCGTTTCATTCGTTTTCGGCGGACACGGGAGGGGACAACGGGAAGGGAACAGGGAAGCGCGATCGTCTCACCGGCGGGAGGCCCCGGCGGCGGGCAAACGGCGGCGGAGGAAAGCGATGACGTCGCGCGTGGTCGTCCCCGGGCCGAACACCGCCGCGATGCCCTTGGATTTCAGCGCGGCCGCGTCCCGCGGCGGGATGATGCCCCCGGCGAAAACCAGGGGCTTTTTTCCCGTTTTCCGGAGGAGCTTCAGCACGCGAGGCAGGAGGACCCGGTGGGCGCCGGAAAGGACGGAAAGGCCCACCGCGTCCGCGTCCTCCTGCAGGGCGGCTTCCGCGATCCGTTCGGGCGTCTGGCGGATGCCCGTGTAGATGACCTCGAAGCCGGCGTCCCGCAGGGCCCGCGCCACCACCTTGGCGCCGCGGTCGTGGCCGTCCAGCCCGGGCTTGGCGATGAGGACCCTATGAGGCATCAAGAAAGGAAATGCCGGATGAAACGCCGGCGGAAAAAAGGCCGGCCCCTTGCCGTTTACGTCCCACTTCTCACTTCCCCCTTTTCGCTTTCCATCAACGCGAGATAGGCTTCCACCACCTTGGGGTCGAATTTCGTCCCGGCGCCGTCCCGCGCCACGCGGGCCTGCAGGGAAGGCAGTTCCGGCCCGGTCACGCCCGAAAGCCGGATGTCCTCCAGGTATTCCGCCAGGCAGATGATGCGGGCGGAGAGGGGAATGTTTTCCCCGCTCAAGCGATCCGGGTGGCCGGTGCCGTCCCAATGTTCGTGGTGGTGCCACACCAGGGGCACCACCCCGCGCAGCGCCTTGACCCCTTTGAGCAATTCCGCGCCGAGGACCGGGTGGAGGCGCTCCGCGCTCCGGTCCCGCCCGAGGAGGGTGACCTTGTCCGTGAGCCCCCTGTGGTTCAGGACGATCATGCCGATGTCGTGCAGGAGCGCGCCGTAATAGAGGTCGCGGTACGCCTGCCCCTGGATCCCCAGGCGGCGGCCCACCGCGCAGGCGATTTCGGCCGCGCGCGAGGGATGGCCCAGATAGCGCGGGTCGCTGGCCTCGATGGCGGAGATCAGGATCTCGATGGTGTTGGTGAAGAAATTCTTCTGCGTCTCGGCCAGCCGCGCGTTCACGATGGACACGGCCGCGAAGTTGGCCAGGTTTTCCAGGATGTTCTTGTCCGCCGCGGTGAAGGGCCTGCGGCCCTTCTTGTTGATGGCCTCGGCCACGCCGATGATCTCCCCGCCCAGCTTCAGCGGCACGGCCGCGATGGAACGGGTCACGAACCCCGTGGCGTTGTCCATCTGCTTCATGAACCGGTCGTCTTTGGTGACGTCGTCCACGATCACGGACTCGCCGTGCTGGGCCACCCAGCCGGCCAGCCCCGTGCCCAGGGGCACGGTGAGCTTCCGGAGGATTTGGCTTTTCTCGCCCGTGGCGATCTTGAAATACAGATGTTGGCGGTCATCGTCCAGGAGCAGGATGGAGGAGGCCTCGGCGTCGGTGAGCCGCTCGGCGGCCTGGCCGATCTTTTTCAGCAGGGCGTCCAGGTCCAGGGTGGAGGAAAGGGTGCGGGCGATGTCGAAGAGGTCTTCCGTGGCCCAGGCGTACATCCCCTCGGTGTGCTGGGAGGTTTTCAGGGGCCGGCCGCATTGGGGGCAGAAACGGCCTCCCGGGGACAGGGCGGCCTGGCAATGGGGGCAGGAAGATTTTGGAACGTTACGCTTGGAAGTCATAGCCGTGAAACGTGACACGTGTCACGTGACACGTGTGTTTTATTATTTCTTCGGTTCTTCCGCCGCGCCGCCCAGGACCTCGCGGACCGTGGTGTCTCCCTGGAGGGCCTTGACCAGGCCGTCCTGGATGATGGTCCGCATCTTCTGGGGGGACTCGAACATGGCCGTCTTGCGGATGTTGTCCGCGGACACGTCCTTGAGGGACGCCAGCCGGACCGCGTCGTCCATGATCAAAAGCTCGTGGATGCCGCACCGGCCCTTGAAGCCGCTGCCCTGGCAGGTGTCGCATCCCTTGCCGGCATAAAGCATGGCGCCGGCGGGCAGCGCCACGTTGGCGGCCTTGAACGCCTCGACCTCGTCGGGCGTGGGCGGATGGGGCGTCTTGCAGTCCTTGCAGATCCGGCGGCACAGCCGCTGGGCCAGGATCAGTTTCATGGTGGTGGCCACCATGAAGGCCGGCACCCCCATGTCCGTGATGCGGGAAATGGACGAGGGCGAATCGTTGGTGTGGATGGTGGAGAACACCAAGTGGCCGGTCATGGCGGCTTCCATGGCGATGTGGGCGGTCTCCTGGTCGCGGATTTCGCCCACCATGATCACGTCCGGGTCCAGACGCAGGAAGGAGCGGAGCGCCGTGGCGAAGTCGAAGCACTTGTCCTCTCCCAGCTTCAGGTCCGGGTTCACCTGCACCTGCACGATCCCGTCCAGGTTGTATTCCACGGGGTTCTCGGCGGTCAGGATCTTGATGTCCGGGCGGTTGATGTGGTTGAGGGCGGCGTACAGCGTGGTGGACTTGCCCGATCCCGTGGGGCCGCACACGAGGCAGAGGCCGAAGTTCTTTTTTCCGCCCACGCCTTTGAGCATGCCGAGGAACCGGTCCAGCGTGTCCGGCAGAAAACCCAGCTTGTGGATGTCCACCTGCACGGCCTTCCGGTCCAGGATACGCATGACGCAGGACTCGCCGTACACCGTGGGCACGATCTCCACGCGGAACTCGATGGGGCTCCCCTTGGCCATGACCTGGATGCGCCCCGACTGCGGGATGCGGCGCTCCGTGATGTTCATGGAGGAGGTCATGATCTTGATCTTGGCCAGGACCGCGTTGCGGAAGCTCCAGGGCACCTGGAACCCGGCCTCGCGCAGGAAGCCGTCCACCCGGTAGCGCACCAAAAGCTTGGAGTTCTTGCCGGCGGGGTCCTCGAAGGGCTCCACGTGGATGTCCGAGGCCTTCTGCTGGAGGGCGGCGAGGATGATGGCGTTGACGATCCTTTCGACCTCGGGGGCGGAGGCGTCCACCTCGGTCACGTCCGCCTTGGCCTCGAACTTCTCCAGCTTCATCTCGCCGGATTCGGCTTCCTTGGCCTGCTGCTCCGCCACGCCCTTCATGAGCTCCGCGGCCTTGTTGGCGCCGGCCACGCCGTAGACCTTGTCCAGCTCCCGCTGGATGTCCTCGGGCATGGCCAGGTACCCCTGCACCTCGAAACCGGTCCTGAGGTGGATGTCCTCGGAAACAAAAAAGTCCCGCGGGTCGGCCATGGCGACCAGCAGGACGGATTCCTCCTTGGCGAAGGGCAAAGCGTTGTGGCGCCGGGCGGTGTTCTCCGGGATGATCTTGACCACGTCCGGGTCGATCTCCATCTCGGCCAGGTCCACGGCCTTGTTGCGCCACTCCTTGGACAGGGCCTGCAGCACGTCCACCTTGTCCGCGAACTTCATGTCCACCACGATCTGCTGGAGGGGCTTCTCCCCCTTGTCGGCCTCGGCCACGGCCTTGGCCATGTTTTCCGGGGAGACGAGCTTGGACTCGAGAAGGATGTCTTTGACCTGTTTTCGTCCGACGGCGCTGGGCGTGGCCATGCCTTGTCAACTCCTTCGTGAGAAGTGAGAGGTTAAAAGTGGGAAGGAACCTCCAACCGCACACTTCTCGCTTTTAACCCTTGTAACATCCATTTAAAATGTCGTCGGGGGGCGGTGCTCTCCGAAGACCCGGCGCAGCCTTCCGCAGATTTCCCCCAGGGTGGCGCCGGACTCCGCGGCCGCGACCAGGAACGGCACCAAATTGTCCTCTCCTTCCGCGGCCCGCGTCAGGCGGTCCAGGGCGGACGCGGCCCGGTCTTGAAGACGGCGGCGCCTGAACCGTTCCAGCCGCCGCCTCTGCCGCGCCTCCATGCCCGGCGGCGGACGGTGGAGGGGCGGCAAAGCCCCCCCTTCCCCTTGAAAAGCGTTGACGCCCACCATGACCTTCTCGCCGTTTTCCAGGGCCATCTGCTCCCGGTACGCGGCCTCATGGATCAGCCGCTGGGGAATTCCCCGCTCCACGGCCTTCACCATTCCTCCTATTTTAACAAGAGATTTCATGTATTCGCCAGCCTTTTTCTCCAGGGCGTCCGTGAGGGATTCCACCGCCCAGGACCCGCCCAGCGGGTCCGCCGTCTCCGCCACGCCCGTCTCCCAGGCCAGGATCTGCTGGGTCCGGAGCGCCAGGAGCGCGGACTCCTCCGTGGGCAGGGACAGGGCCTCGTCCCGTCCGTTGGTGTGCAGGGACTGGGTCCCGCCCAGGACCGCGGCCAGGGCCTGGTACGCCACCCGCACCACGTTGTTGTCGATCTGGCGGTGCGCCAGGGTCACGCCGTCGGTCTGCGCGTGGAAGCGGAGCTTCCAGGACCGTTCGTCCCGGGCGCGGAAACGCCCGCGCATCAGGCGGGCCCACATGCGCCGGGCCGCGCGGAACTTGGCGACCTCCTCCAAAAAACGGTTGTGGCAGCCGAAGAAAAACGAAATCCGGGGGGCGAAATCGTCCACGGACAACCCCCGCTTGAGGGTCTCTTCCACGTACACGGCCCCGTCCGCCAGGGTGAAGGCCAACTCCTGGGCCGCGGTGGCGCCGGCCTCGCGCATGTGGTACCCGGAGACGGAAACCGGGTTCCAGCCGGGCATGCGGCGCGCCGCGTACTCCACGCAGTCCGCGGCCAGCCTCAAGGAAGGGCGCGGCGGAAAGATGTAGGTCCCGCGGGCGATGTACTCCTTGAGGATGTCGTTCTGCAGCGTGCCGGAAAGCGCGCGGAGGGACGCCCCCCGTTTTCGGGCCACGGCCACGTACAGCGCCAGGAGCACGGGGGCCGTGGCGTTGATGGTCATGGACACGCTGACCCGCCGCAGGTCGATCCCCTTCAGCAGGTCCTCCATGTCCTCCAGGGTGGAAACCGCCACCCCGGCCCGCCCCACCTCGCCCAGGGCCATGACATGGTCCCCGTCGTACCCGCACTGGGTCGGCAGGTCGAAGGCCACCGACAGCCCTGTCTGCCCCTGGCTCAACAGATAGCGGTACCGCCGGTTGGCCTCCTCCGCCGTGCCGAACCCGGCGTATTGGCGCATGGTCCAAAGCCGCCGCCGGTACATGTCCCGGTGAATGCCCCGCGTGAACGGGTAAACGCCCGGATCGCCGGCCTGCTTTCCGTAGTTCCACGCTTTCAAATGGGACGGTCTGAAAAAGGGCGGAAGAGCGTCCGAGGAGGCGGCGCGGGGCTGAGAAACGGAGAAGCCCGCCGCGGCGTCGCCGCGACCGGCGGAAGGGGCTGTCCTTTTCGGGTTGTCTTTCCGGCGCGATTTCACTTCTTCCAAGGGTAACCGCAAAAGACCCGCATGTCAAGGCGGAAAAACCCCGGTTTTTTTCCCATTCCGATCCCCCTTGCGGGAAGAGAACTCAGGATGTAAGCTAGCTCTTACGACCCATGGGCCAATCCGACAAAGTCATCCTGGTGGTGGACGACGACCCCGCGCTCCTGGCGGCCTGCGCCGAATCCCTGATGCTGGACGGGTACCTGGTGGACATCGCGGAAAGCGGCGAAAAGGCGCTGGAGATGTTCCCCAGGAAGCATTACAACATGGTCATCACGGACCTCATGATGGCCCAGGTGGACGGCCTGGGGGTGCTCCGGCACGTCAAGAAAGCGGCGCCCGAGTGCGAGGTCATCCTGCTCACCGCGTACGGACAGGTGGACACCGCGGTGGAGGCCATGAAGCTGGGCGCGTACGACTACCTGACCAAGCCCTTCGACCCCCACAAGCTCGACGTCTCGGTCAAGCGGGCCTTCGAGCGGCAGACCCTGGTGCGGGAGCTGTCGGGCCTCAAGGAGATCCTCAACCTCTACGACGCCACCCGCGTCCTCTCCTCCATCCGGGAGGAGAAGGAGCTCCTGCAGGCCCTGGCCAAGCACGCCTGCGAGATCACGCGGTCCGACGGCGCCTCCCTGCTGACCATTTCTTCCGACGAAAAAGAGCTGACGGTCTCCTCCACCCACGGCGCGCGGCACGGCGCCCTTCTGGGCCAGAAGATCCCCTTCGACCGGGAACGGGTGGGGCGTCTGAACATGGACGTGCTCAAGACCCTGGACTCCCTCGAAGCGCGGAAATATTTTCAGCTCGAACACGCGCCGGGGTTCTCCTTCATCACCGCCAGCCTCTCGGTGCCCGTTTTCTACAAAGAACGCCTCCTCGCCATCCTGAACCTCTGCCGCGTGGAAAACGCCCTCCGGCCTTATCACGAGGAGGAGCTCCGCCTCATCACCATCTTCGTGGCCCAGGCCGGGTACGCGCTGGAGAACGCGCGCCTGTACGAATCCCTGCGCTCCCAATCCACCCAGCTGGAAACCGTCCTCAAGCAGTGGAAGAAGGGGGACCAGAAACCGATGTCGTAGCCGTTTCAGAGGGCTTCGCGAGGGGGATGGTAAACGTAAAACAGCTCCCCTTGTTCAATTCGCTTTCCACCCGGATCGTCCCGCCCTGGGCCTCCACCAGGCCCTTCACGATGGCCAGCCCCAAACCCGTGCCCTTCTGCCCGCCGGCCAATTTCTCCCGCACGCCCTTCACCTGTTCGAACTTCTCGAAAATCTTGTCCCGCTGGTCCTCCGGAATGCCCGCGCCCGTGTCCCGCACGGACACGGCCCAATGGCCGTTCCGGGCCTGGCCCTGGACCGAAATCTTCCCCCCGGCGGGCGTGAACTTGAAGGCGTTGCTCAACAGGTTGATGAGCACCTGCCGGGTCCGGTCCGCGTCCCCCAAAAGGCGCGGCCAGGCCGCGGCCGCGGGCACTTCGAAAGCGATCTTTTTTTCGTCCGCCTGGGGCACGAACAACACCCGCGCCTCCTCCAGCACCGGGCCCAGGTCGAAGGGCTGTTTCTGCACCTCCATCTTGCCGCGCTCGATCTTGGCCATGTCCAGCAGGTCGTCGATGAACC
>CAZAEL010000030.1:0-28933 GCA_964484135.1 uncultured Elusimicrobia bacterium | reverse complement strand
CATGATGCGGACCACCTTCCCCTTGTAGATCTTGCCCACCTCCACCTCGGCGGTGATGGACTCCACCATGTTCTTGGCGATCTCCATGGAGGGGCCGTCGAGGCTGGAGATATAGACCTTGCCGTCGTCCTCCACGTCCACCTGCGCGCCGGACTCCTCGATGATGCGGCGGATGTTCTTGCCGCCGGGGCCGATGAGCGCGCCGATCTTGTCCACGGGGATCTGCACCACCACGATGCGCGGGGCGTAGGGGGACAGCTCCGGACGGGGCTGGGCCAGGGCCTCTTTCATGCGGCCCAGGACGAAGAGCCGGGCCTTGCGGGCCTGCTCCAGCGCCTGCTTCATGATGCCCACGCTGATGCCTTCGATCTTGATGTCCATCTGCAGGGCGGTCACGCCGTCCTCGGTGCCCGCCACCTTGAAGTCCATGTCGCCCAGGTGGTCTTCCATGCCCATGATGTCGGTGAGGACCGCGGTGCGGTCCCCTTCCTTCACCAGGCCCATGGCGATGCCGGCGCAGGCCTTCTTCAGGGGCACGCCCGCGTCGAACAGGGCCAAAGAGCCGCCGCACACGCTGGCCATGGAGGAGGAGCCGTTGGATTCCATGATGTCGGAGACCACGCGGATGGTGTAGGGGAACTCCTCCGGCGAGGGCAGGAGCGGCAGGAGCGCCCGGCGCGCCAGGGCGCCGTGGCCGACTTCGCGCCGGCCCGGGCCGCGCTCCGGCTTGGGCTCGCCCGTGCTGAAGCCGGGGAAGTTGTAATGGAGCAGGAACCGCTCCTTGTATTCCCCCACCAGCTCGTCCATGATCTGCTGGTCCGCGGGGGAGCCCAGGGTCGCGGTGGCCAGCGCCTGGGTCTGGCCGCGGGTGAACAGGGCGGAGCCGTGGGTCCGGGGCAGGAAGGAGACCTCGGACGCGATGGGCCGGATGTCCTCGTACCCGCGGCCGTCGGCGCGTTTCTTCTCGTCCAGGATCAGGCGGCGCGCCTCTTCATATTCGATGCGGTCCAGGACCGCGGCGATGGCCCCCTCCTGCTCGGGGAAAGCCTCCGCCATCTGGGTCGCGACGGACTTCCGCAATTCGTCGATGCCCTTTTCCCGGGCCGTCTTCTCCGCCACGCGGATGGCCTTGCGGTAGGGTTCCCGCGCCAGCTCCTCCACGCGCTTCACCAGGTCCGCGTTCTCCTGGGGCGGCGGCACTTCGAACTTGGGTTTGCCGATCTTCTTCACGATCTCCGTTTGGAAATCGCACAAACGGTCGATCTCCCGCTGGGCCAGGTCGAGGGCCTCCAGGAGAAGATCCTCCGAGACCTCCTGGCTGCCGGACTCCACCATCAGGATGGAGCCTTTCTTCCCCGCCACCACCAGGTCCAGGGTGCTGCCTTCCTGCTCCTCCAGGGTGGGGTTGACGACGAAAGCGTCGTTCACGCGGCCGATGCGCACCGCGCCCAGGGGGCCGCTCCACGGGATGTCGGAAATGGCCAGGGCCACGCTGGCGCCCAGCATGGCCAGGACGTCGGTGTCGTTGACGCCGTCATGGGAGAGGGCCAGGCTGGTGATCTGGACCTCCTGGCGCATGTGCTCGGGGAACAGGGGCCGGATGGAGCGGTCCGTGAGGCGGCTGGTGAGGATTTCCCGGTCCCGGGCCTTGCCTTCCCTCTTAAAGAAGCCGCCGGGGATGCGGCCCGCCGCGTAGGTCCGCTCCCGGTAGTCCACGGTGAGCGGGAAAAAATCCCGGTCCTCCCGCGGCTTCTTGCCGCAGGCCGCGGCCACCAGGACCACGGTGTCGCCCAGGCGCACGAGGGCCGCGCCGCTGGCCTGCTTGGCCACGGCGTTGAGGTCGAAAATCAGGGCCTTGCCGCCCACTTCGATCTGGAAACGTTCTGCCGTTGAGACTGTCATGTGATGGGATGCCTCCTTCAGGATGGAACCGGGCCGGGGAAATGGCGGAGGAGGCGTTTTCCGGAGGAGAGCCGACGGGCTTCGCGGAGAAGGGATTCGAACGTCCCACCGCCGCCGAAGGCGGGATGGAACCCTTGTATCCCTGCAAGCGAAAAACCGGACCGCTCGTCCAAAAAACGCGCGTCTCTGTCTATTTCCTGAGGTTCAGTTCGCGAAGAATCTGCACGTACCGTTTCGGGTCTTTGGTCCGCAGATAGCCCAACAGGCGGCGGCGGTGGCCCACCATCTCCAGGAGGCCCCTGCGGGACATGTGGTCCTTGGGGTTCCGGGTGAAGTGCGCCTGCAGGTCGTTGATCCGCTCCGTCAGGAGGGCGATCTGGGCCACGGGGTTGCCGGTGTCGTTGGGCCGGGCCCCGAATTTTCCGACGATATCGTGCTTCTTTTCTTTGGTCAACATAGTTGCATTATCATAGTAAATCGCCGCATTTTTGTAAAGAAAAGTTGTCACTCTTCCCGCAGGCTCTCGCGCCAGAGACGCTCCAGGGCGGCCACGTCCGGGACCTGGAGGCCGTACGCGCCCTTCAAGGCCGCATCCAGGGGCTCGCCGTCCCGCAGGCGGCCGCAGAAGGAAAAAAACTGGGTCTGGGGAAGGTCCCGCATCAGGAGCCGGACCACGCCCGAGGCCTGCCGGTACCACAGGCTCGCCGCCGGACCGCCGGGCTCCGCCGAAGGCGCCGGGCCCTCCAGGAATTCCGCCAGGGGCGGCATCTCCTCCTCGGCCAGCGCCCGCCGTCCGGCGGCCTCTTCCCCCTCCAGACCGTAATCCCACTCCATGAGCGTGGCCACGCCCTCGTTCAGCCAGGCGGGCGGGCGCGCCCCTTTGGAAACGAAGAAATCCTCGAAGAGCAGATGGGCCATCTCGTGGGCCATGGTCCGGGCGAAATCGCCGCTTTCGTAGACGAAAACGCGGCGTTCCTTCACGTCCACGTGCGCCGCGGCCCAGGGCGGGGCGCCGGTGCGCCGCCGGTATTCCTCCGGCGTCCGATAAAGGGTGACGCGGATCGTCCCCTCCCGGGCCCAGGGGGCGAAGAGCGCCAGGTCCAGCAGCAGCTTGGCGCGAAGGCTTTCCAACGTGTTGAGGACGCCGGCCGGGGCGTAAGCCGATTCGTGCAGGACCCGAAAATGCCGGGAGGAAACCTCTTGAAAATCCTCCGCGGGCGCGGTGTTCAGCGACGCGGCGACGGCCGCCGGCGCCAACACCGCGGACAGGAGGCGTCTCACCCCAGGGCCCGCCGCGCGGACCGCTCGTCCCGCCGCAACTGGGCGGCCAGATGCCGCAGGGACGGGAACTTTCTTTCGTTCCGGATCTTCTTGATGAATTCGAGGCGCAGCCGTTTGCCCACCAGCCGGCCGGAGAAATCCAGCAGATGGACCTCCACCGCCGGTTCGAGAGAGGGCCGCTTGAGGGTGGGCCGGACCCCCACGTTGCACATGCCGCGCCGGACCCGCCCGTCCGGCAGCGCGGCCTTCACCGCGAAAACGCCCGGCGGCGCCAGCTTGTCCCCGGGGACCTTGAGGTTGGCCGTGGGGAACCCCAGCCGCCGGCCCAGGCCCGCGCCGCGGACCACCCGGCCGGACAGGAAATAGGGGTACCCCAGCTTGCGGTTGGCCGCCTCCAGCTCGCCGGCCCTCAGGTGGTCGCGGACCTGGCCCGACGACACGGCCCGACCCCTCAAGGACACCGGCCCCACCACGTGGACCGGGATCCCCAGGGCCCGGCCGCGGGCCCGGAGGAAATCCACGTCCCCCTCCCGCCCCTTGCCGAAAGCGAAGTTGTATCCCACCACGATTTCCCGCGCGTTGTACCGGCGGAGAAAGTGCCTTTGAAAAAATCGTTCCGCGGAAAGCGAAGCCAGGGACTTCCCGAAACGAAGCGCTTCCACGTGCCGGATGCCGAAGGATTTCAGCAGGGCCTCTTTTTCAGGAGGCAAGGTCAACAGGTGGGGGCCCTTTTGCGGGGCGAAAAAGAGGCGGGGCGGGCGCAAGAAGGTCACGGCCAGGCTGGGCAGCCGCCGTCGCCGCGCCAGGGCCGCGGTGCGCCTTAAAATGGCCTGATGGCCGAGGTGCACCCCGTCAAAGGTCCCCATGGTAAGGACACACCCATGAGAAAAATACGGCGTGCCGAGCGCCGAGTGCCGAGTTTTCCCCACGCCATTGATCCTTTACTTGGAACTCGGAATGTGGAACTTTTTCAAAACTTCCTCCAAAGAGACAAATGCTTTCACGAGTCTGTCTCGGTCCGCGTCCCTCTCCCCTTTCCAGACGTACGCGCCGGCCCGACGGAAGGGGCCGATGCCCTCCCGGGACAGGGCCGCGAGGGTGGCGCCGGTCCCCAGCATTTCCCCCACGTCCCTGGCCAAGGCCCGCACGTACGTGCCCTTGGAACATTCCACCCGGAAAGCCGCCTCCGGCGGGTCATACGCCAAAAGGTCGAAGGAATAAATTTCCACGGTCTTGCGGGGAAGGGCCACACGCTCGCCCTCCCGCGCCATCTCATAGAGCCGCCGGCCCTTCACCTTGACCGCGGAATAGAGCGGCACCCGCTGTTCCTGGGGGCCCAGGAACCGCCGGAACGCCTCGCGCAGCTCCGCTTCGGACACCGCCCCCCGCTCCGGGGGGCGGCGGCGGTCTTCGGGCAAAGGGACGGCCCTTCCGGTCACGTCGTCCGTGTCCGTGCACAGCCCCAGGCGCAGGCGCCCTTCGTAAATCTTCCGCTCCGCCATCAGGCGGTCCTGCCAGGACAACGCCTCCCCCACCCCCAAGAGCAGGAGCCCCGTGGCCATGGGGTCCAGGGAGCCGCAATGGCCCAGGTGTTTTTCCGCCAGCGCGCGCCGGGCCCAGAGCACCGCGTCATGGGAGGTCGGACCGGACGGTTTGTCGAGGAGGAGAAGGCCCGCCGGGCAGGGAACGCCCGGGGAAGGAAGATCGGCGCGGGAAGGGCTCAAGGGAAGGGGCGGAAGAGACGGGGACGTTTTCAAGCGGAGAGGGCTTTGCGGACCTCCGACAGGACGGCGCGGGAGACGTCCTCCAGGGTTCCCGAAACCGTGCAGCCGGAGGCGTTGCGGTGCCCCCCGCCCCCGAACCCCACCGCGATCCGGCAGAGGTCCACGCGGCCCTTGCCGCGGAAGCTGACCTTGACCGCGCCGCCCTCCTCCGTCTCTTTCAGGAAAAGCGCGACCTCCACGGACGGGACCTGGAGGCCGTAATTGATGATGTCCTCGGTTTCCTCGTCCGCGGCGCCGACCTCCGCGAAATCCCTGCGGCGCAACGCCATCAGGCTCACGAGGCCGCCCTCCTCCAGCCGCAGGGAATCCAGGGCCCGGCCCAGGAGCTTCAGGGAGGACGGGGGACGGGTGCCGTACAGCCGGCGGGAAATCTCCGCCACCGGCGCGCCGGCGGCGAGCAGCCCCGCCGCCACCTCGTGGCTCCGGGGGTTGGTGTTCTCCTGCTGGAAGCGGCCCGTGTCCGTCACCAGGCCCACGTACAGGGCCATGGCCTCCTCCCGGGTGAGCTTCAGGCCGGCCTTCCGGAAGACGTAGAACAGCTGTTCCGAGTTGGACGAGGCCCGGGGGTCGATCAGGTTGATGTCGCCGAAATGGTTGTGGTGGGCGTGGTGGTCGATGTTGATGACGGTCCCGGCCTGGCGGTCCAGGTCGATGATGTTCCCCATGCGGTCGGGCCCGGAGCATTCGAACACCACGGCCACGTCGAAGGACCCCTCCACCCGTTTGGCGGCCTTGATCCTTTCGGCGCCGGGGAGGAACCGCAGCATCCGGGGCACGGGCTCGGTGTTGTAGATCTCCACCCGTTTTTTCAGGCGGCGGAGGAAGCTGGCGAAGGCGATCTGGGAGCCGATGGTGTCCCCGTCCGGCTTCTGGTGGCCGGACAGGAAGAAGGTCCGGCCGCCCTTCACGGCCCGAAGGATCCGGCCGATGATCTTATCGCGGTTTTTTTCGCTGGGTCCGGCGGGCATGGGCGTCCTTGGACGCGGCGCGGCGGGGAGGGGGCGGCGGCGGGGTCCCTTCGTCTTCCCGGTGGATCTGCTGCAAAATCTCGTACACGCGGGCGGCGCGGGCCGGCGTGGCGTCGTATATGAACTCCAGGGCCGGGATGCGCTTCAGGCTCTCCAGCCGGCGCATCTCCCGATAGAACTCATGCCTCAACCGGACGAGGGCGTCGGCGGTGCGCGCCCGCTCCTCCTCCGACCCCAGGACGGAGTAGAACACCTTGGCCTGCATCAGGTCTTCCGTGACCTGGACGCCGGTGAAGGTGATGAACCCCACGTCCGGGTCCTGCCGTTCCGTGACGATGCGGGAAATTTCGCGCAGGAGCAGTTCGTTGACGCGTTCGATTCGACGGGACCACATAAATGAGAGGGGCGTTTAAAGTTTAGAGTGAGAAGTGAAAAGTGAAGGGCAAAGGACGTAAAGAGTAAAACGAAAAACAGCCGAAATCGTCAGGTTTTTTTCTTTTCACTTCCCACCTTTCACTTCCCACGCCTTTTCTTTAAAGTTTCCGGGCTTTTTTCTCCAGCACGTAAAATTCGAACCGGTCCCCGGACTTGACGTCCTGGAAATTTTCCAGGGAGAGGCCGCACTCGAACCCCTTTTCCACCTCGCGGACGTCGTCCTTGAAGCGGCGGAGGCCGGCCACGGCGCCGTCGAACACGATGGTGCCGTTGCGCACCAGTCGGGCCTTGGCCGTGCGGCTGATCTTCCCGTCCGTCACGTAGCATCCGGCCACGGTCCCGGCCTTGGGCACGCGGAACACCTGGCGCACCTCGGCCCAGCCGATGGTGACCTCTCTCTCCTCCGGGTCCAGCAGGCCTTCCAAAGCCTTTTTGACGTCGTTGACCATGTCGTAGATGATGCGGTAGGTCTTGATCTCCACGCCCTCGCGCCGGGCCGCCTCCTCGGAGGAGGGGTCGGGCCGCACGTTGAAGCCCAGGATGACGGCGTCGGAGGCCGCGGCCAGGATCACGTCCGACCCGTTGATGCCGCCCACGCCCGCGTGGATGACCCTGAGGGAAATCTCCGAAGTGGACAGCTTTTCCAGGGCGTCGCGCACCGCCTCCACGGAGCCCTGCACGTCGGCCTTCAGGATGATGGGGAGGGCCTTCAGTTTTCCCGCCTCCACCTCGTCGTGCAGCGCCTCCAGGGTGAGGTGCTGGCGCTTGGCCTTCATCTCCCCGCTCAAAATGGTCTGCCGCCGGTCCGCGATCTCCCGCGCCTCGCGCTCCGAGGCCACCACCACGAACTTGTCGCCGGCCTGCGGCGTGCCGGAAAAGCCCAACACCTCCGCGGGGCAGGCGGGCGGGGCCTCCTTCATCCGCTGGCCGGTGTGGTCCGTGAGGGCCCGCACCTTGCCGGCCGTCAGGCCGCACACGAAGGCGTCGCCCACCCGCAGCGTCCCCTTCTGCACCAGCACCGTGGCCACGGGGCCCCGGCGCGGGTCCAGCCGGGCCTCCACCACCACGCCCTGGGCGGGACGGTTGGGGTTGGCCTTCAGCTCCAGGAGCTCGGCCTCCAGGAGGATCATCTCCAAAAGCTTGTCCAGGTTGGTCTTCTGCCGGGCGGACACCTCCACCATGACGGTCTTGCCGCCCCATTCTTCCGGGATCAAATTGTGGTTCGTCAGCTCCTGCTTGATTTTCTGGGGGTTGGCCGTGGGCAGGTCGCACTTGTTGATGGCCACCACGATGGGGACGTTCGCGGCCCGCGCGTGGTCCAGCGCCTCCACGGTCTGGGGCATGACGCCGTCGTCCGCGGCCACCACCAGCACCACCAGGTCCGTGGCCTGGGCCCCGCGGGCCCGCATGGCGGTGAAGGCCTCGTGGCCCGGCGTGTCCAGGAAAGTGATCCCGCCTTTTTCCGTCTTCACCTGGTACGCGCCGATGTGCTGGGTGATGCCGCCCGCCTCCTTCTCGGCCACCCGGGCCTCGCGGATGGCGTCCAAAAGCGACGTCTTGCCGTGGTCCACGTGGCCCATCACCGTGACCACCGGGGGGCGGGGCTTCAGCTGGGAGGCGTCCTCCGGCGCGGCGGCCAGGTTGTCGTCGGCGTACAGCGACACGGCCTCCACGTCGAAACCGAAGGCGTCCGCCACCAGGGACGCGGTGTCCATGTCGAGGCGCTGGTTGATGTTGGCCAGCTTGCCCAGGGACATGAGCTTCTTGAGAACGTCCGGGACCTTGGCCTCCATCTTTTCCGCCAGCTCCTTGACCGTGACCATCTCGTTGATGCGGATCTTGCCGCGCGCGGGCGCGGGAGCGGCCGGGGCCGGCGCCGGGGAAACGGGAGGCTGGGACAAGGGCGCGGACGGAGGCTTGGCCGGATGGGACGGCGCGGAAGGCGCCGCGCCGGCCGGGCTCTTGGCCGCCGGCGGCGCGGGGGGCTTGGGAGCGGGAGGAACCGCCTTTGTTTTTTCCTCCGTCTTCGGCTTGATGGGCGGCGCGGCCGGGGCATGGGCGGCGCGGGCCGCCGGGACCTCCGGCGCCTTGGGCGCGGGTTCCTGTTTCTGAATTTTGGGGGAAGGCGGGGCCGCGGGCTCGGGAACGGGTTCTTTGGCTTTCGCCTTCTTGGGGAGCGGCGCCTTGACCTCGGGAGCGGTCTGCGGCGCCATGTCCTCTTCCGCCTTTTTCCTGGCTTTCTTGGGCTCCGCGTGGGGCTTGTGGGCGGGGGCCGCGGCCTTGGGGGTTTCGGGGACCTTCTTTTCCGCCTTGGCGGAAACCGGCTTGGCCTTGGGTTTCTTCTTGGCTTCGGCCGACGCCTCGCCCTCAACGGCCTTGGGCGCCTTGGCCGCCTTCTTGGCCGGGGTTTTCGCGGCGTGCGTTTTCGAATCGTGGGCTTTCTTGTCGTCGGTCATGGAAGAACGCGGGGCCTCTTATTTCTCTTCCGAAGGTTTCTCCGGAGCCTCTTCCGTCCCGGCCGCCTCCGAAGAGGCCTCCGGCGCGGCGTCCGTCTTCCCGCCCGCTTCCGCGGGTTCTCCGGCCGGCTCCACGGCGGGCTCGGCCGCCTTCTTTTCCAGGTAATCCTTGGCCGCGGCGATGATCTTCTCGGCCGTCTTCTCCCCGATGCCGGAGAGCGTCGTCAAATCGTCGGGCTTGGCCGCGGCCAGCCGGGCCACGTCCCCCCATCCGCCCTTTTGCAGGACTTCCGCGGTCTTGGGCCCCACCCCCTCCAGCTGGGAGAGGTCGTGCAGGATCTGGGCCGCGGTGGCGGCCGAGGCCTCCCGCTTCTGCGTCTCGGAGCGCACGTCGATCTGCCAGCCCGTGAGGCGAGACGCCAGGCGCACGTTCTGGCCGCCCTTGCCGATGGCCAGGGACAGCTGGTCGTCCGAGACCAGCACCTCGGCCTTTTTTCCCTCCGCGCTCACGATGTGCACGGACAGGGGTTTCACCGGGGACAGGGCCGCGGCGATGAAGGTGGACGCCTCGGGGGAGTACGCCACCAGGTCGATCCTTTCGCCCTGCAGCTCGTTGATGATGGGCCGCACCCGGGACCCCTTGACCCCCACGCAGGCGCCGATGGGGTCCACCTTGGGGTTGTTGCTCCGCACCACCACTTTGCTGCGCAGGCCGGCCTCCCGCACCACTTCCTTGACCTCCACGGTCTTCTCGTAGATCTCGGGGACTTCCTGCTCGAAAAGCTTCTTGACGAAATCCGGATGGGCCCGGCTCAGGATGATCTCGGGACCGCGGGGCCCCTTTTCCACCTTCAGCACCAGGGCGCGGATGCGGTCCCCCACCATCCAGCGCTCGCGGCGGACCTGCTCCCGGATGGGAACGATGCCCTCGGACCGGCCCAGGTCCACCACGATGTTGCGGTTGGAGAACCGGTGCACGGACCCGTTGACCAGGATGCCTTCCTTGGGCTTGTATTCCTCGTACAGGCTTTCCCGTTCGGTCTCGCGGATCTTCTGGATGAGGACCTGCTTGGCGGTCTGGGCCGCGATGCGGGCGAACTCCGCCGCGTCCACCGGGATCTTCACCTCGCCGCCGACCTCCGCGCCGCTCTTGAGCTTCTTGGCCTCGGCCAGGGAGATCTCCACCACGGGGTTCTTGACGTCCTCCACCACGGTCTTCACCACGAAGGCCTTGATCTGGCCGGACTCGGCGTCGATGGCCGCCTCCACGTTGACCTGCTGGCCCGCGTGCTTGCGGTAGGCCGACACCAGGGCCTGCTCGATCATGTGCAGGATGTCCTGTTTGGGGATGCCCTTGTCGCGCTCGATCTGCTCGAGCACGGGAAGGAGTTCGTTCTTGATCGCTTGTTGCGCCATAAATTGTTTTACCCTTGTCCTTTTATCTCGTTTTCCAGGCCCGGGTCCAGCCGGGCGCTGGCGATGGACGCCAGCGGCACGCGGACCAGTCCCGAGGTGCGGTCCTGCAGGAGCAGTTCGCCGTTCTCCAGGCGGACCAGGCGGCCGTGGAAGTTTTTCTGCCCGTTCTGGGCCGCGTACAGCTTGATCACCGCCTCCACCCCCAGGAACCGCTCGAAGTCCGCGGGTTTCCGCAAAGGCCGGTCCAGGCCCGGGGAGGAAATTTCCAGATGGTAGTTATGGGCGATGAGGCCGCTGGCCTCCACGATTTCGCCCAGCCGGTCGTTCCAAAGCTCGCAGTCCGTGAGGGAAAATCCCCCCTCCTTGTCCAGGAAGAACCGGAGCGTCCACCCGTGGGGCTCCCGCTGGTACTGCACCTGGACCAGCTCCACGCCGGCCTCGGCCAGGGCCGGGGCCGTCAGTTTTTCAATGTCGTCCGCGAGGCTCACCCCATCACCTGCTTTGACCCCACCGGGGTCACCTTCAGTGCCCAAGCAAGTGGTGGGGTCATTTTGGAAACAAAAAAAGTGGCCCCGAACTTCAGCCACTTTCCGAGACGACAGTATAGCAAAAAGCCGCGTGTTTTACAACTGGTAGCTCAACCCCAGGAAATAATTCGAGGAGGAGAAGTTATACCGATAGACCGTCTCGTACTCCATGTTGGAGTCCGAGTTCTGCCAGGCGCCGATGAGCTGGAGGGACAGCCCCTTGACGATGGGATACCCCAAGGACGCCCGGAAGGTGGTCACGTCCGTGGAAATGGCGTCGGTCTTGTACGTGCCGTCCCCGGCCTGCACCGGCCGGTCCGCGTAGTCCCGGGTGCTGAACTGGTACGCCAGGCCCAGGCTGAGCTTTTCCTTGAAGCGGAGGTTCAACCGCGGCCCCACGCTGAGTTCGCCGTAGTCGTAGTAATTTTCGTTGAACTTGGTGCGGCTGGCGTCATAGTTGTTCTGGTCCGAATCCAGGGCCGCGTAGGACAGATCCAGCCCGGCCAGGCTTTCCACGCCCAAATTGAACAGGGAGACCGTGGGGAGCTGGCGGCGGTACCCCAGGGAGGCGAACAGGAACAGGTCTTTGCGGGTGTCGTTGGAGTAGGTGCCGTCCCGCTTCACGATCTTCTGGTCGGAGAAGTCCCGGTTGGAGGCCAGCACGTAGGAAGAGAGCAGGGACTTCTGTCCCAGGGACAGGTCCGCGGCCAGGGAGCCGTCCAAAGCGTTGAAGTCCAGGACGTCCTTGCCCGAGTTGATGGCGGAGCTGATCTCCAGGCCGAACTGCTTGCTGGCCAGGCTCTGGAAGTTGGGAAAGGCCGTGGTGTAATAGTCCGCGCCGATGCGCAGGCTGCGCCAGCGGGTCCCTTCGCGCTCCACCTCCAGGCCGAAAGAGGTCTTGTTGTAGTCGAAAAGCCCGTCCCCCCACTTCTCGTCCGAGGTTTCCTTCACCAGCTCCTGGCGGTACCCGCCGTACGCCTTGGCCTTCCAGCCCGGCGCCATCACGTAGATCCCCTTCAAGGTCCCGGACCGGGTCTGCTGTTCCTGGGTCAGGAACCCGCCGCCGGCCAGCTCCTGCACGTCCCGTGTCTGGCGGTACCCCACGGCCAGGGAGGGCAGGAGGGAGAAGCTTTCCCCCATCCGCAGGCCCGGCACGAACACCAGGTTGCCGTTGAACCCGTCCACGCTGTCGCCGGAGAAGATGGACTGGCCGCCGTACGCCTCCAGGTTCAGGTACGGGGCCCACTGCACCTGGGCCAGGGCCGGGGAAACGAGGGACGAAGCCAGAAGGAAGGACGCGAAACAACGCCTCAGAGAAGTATTCATCAGTTGTCGAGAAGCCCCGCTTTCTTGAGGAGGGACGGGCTGATGACCACGTCGATCTTGCGGTTGCCCGTCAAGGAGGACGAAAACACGCTTTCAAAGTTCACGCCCTGCACGTTGGAGCCCAGTTGCGCGGCCTGGAGGAAGGAGAGTTTGTCCCCGTCGTCCGTGACGTAGTACTGGTCCACCTGCAGGGTGATGTCCGAAGAGGTCCCCGGAACGTCGTACACGCTCTTGCGTGAAATCTTGGTGGCGCCGAGGATTTCCGTGAGGGAGGCCGCGGCCAGGGTTTTGTCGTTGAAGAGCGCCTCGCTGGTGCGGGTGTAGCCCTCGCTCAGCCTGTAAGAGGCCGCCACCCCGGCGTTGTCGAAGTAATCGAGCCGCTGGGCGTCGGTGAAGCCCGCGGAATCGATGCCCCGGGTGTCGCCCACGGTCGCGCCCCCGTCCGTGCCTTCAAAATCCATATAGCCGGAGGGGATGTCGGAAAGCCCGTCGTCGTCCGCCACATCGTCCCGAGACTTGGTGGCCGCGGGGTTGCCGCCGGAAAAGGCCGGATCCGGTTTCCAGTGGGACAGAAGGGTGGGCGCGGTGCCGTCCGCCTTGACCTCCGCGTACCAGTCCGCGAAGACCACTTTCTGGGTCTTGTTGCCGTTGGAATCGGTCATGTTCACGGGCGCGCCGCCGTCCTGCCATTCCCGGTAATAGTCGCCGCCGTTGGAGGACAGCCGGTGGGTCTTCTCCACCCAGTTGGTCATGGAGTCGTGGCCGGTGCCGGAGAACAAGTTCACGGTGCCGATGTCCTCGGGCAGGTCGTTCTTGGCGTATAAATCGAAGCGCGTAAAGTCGAAGCGGTCCTCCCGGGTGTTGAGGGACACGAAGGACCACTGCTTGGGGTCGGGCCGGACGATGTACTCCTCCAGGCGCACCCGCTTGCCGAAGGCGTCGATGAGGGTCTTGCCCTCCTGGTACTGGGCCACCTTCATCTCCGCGGCCGCGTCGGTCTGGAAATATTCCTTAAAGGAAGCCAGGCCCGTCTCCCGCTGGATGTCGGCCTTGAGGGAGGCCATGGCGGTCCGCTGGCCCGCGTCCGGCACCAGACCTTCCTGGAGTTCGGTGGGCAGGGGTTCGGCGGGCCGCGGCGCGGCGCCGGGCTCGATCAGCACGCTTTGCCCTTTGAGCACCTGCACCTCCGCGCCCAGGCCGGCCAGGTCGCGGTAACCGACCACGCCCTCCAGCACGGACAGCCGGGAGGCGCCCTGCTCGTTCACGTCCATCTCGAAGACCGTGCCCCGGATGGAGGCCACGGCCACCGGCGTCTTGATCTCGAATTTGTTCTGGGGTTTCAGCCTGTTCACGAAGCTGCGGACCCGCCCCACCACCAGGTTGAACTGGGTGTTGGGCTGCTGGGCGGAGTCCACCTTGAGGGTGGTTTTCTCCCGGAGCGTCATCTTGTGGCCTTCATCCATGCGGAGCTCGGTCTCGGAGCCCACGCCGGTGCGCACGATGTCCCCGTCCTGGATCTTGGTCTTGGGGCGGCCCTGGGTCCAGGTGGCGGCCCCGGCCTTTTTGACTTCGACCGTGCCCACGGTGGAACGGAGTTCCGCCGCGTCCAGGCCCGCGGCAAGCAGGCCCAGGGAGAGAGAAACGAAAACCGCCGACAATGTTTTCCGGTTCATGGTTTCACCTCTATATACAAAATAGACGGAGGAATGCCAAGCTGTCTTTGGGGGAAGGGGAGGGGGCCTTCATTCCTCCCAGTATGGCCGGAAAGTCCGGGAAAATCAATGTGAGTTTCGTCACATCCCGCGGCTCGGGCCGGGACGTAAAAACAGCGCCCTTCCCCTTGAAACAGCGCGTCGTTTTTGGAGAATCCGCTCCTTTGTAAGGAGGGGTACGGGGAGGGAGAGGCCATTGGAAGCGCCGGAGGCCTCCCCCACCCGGCCTCCCCTGACAAAGGGGCGGGATACCACCGGGAAACAACGGTTTGCGCTGCGATTAGCCGGACAGCGCCCCGCCGGCGTCCTGATGGTAGAAAACCAGCTTCAGGTTGGCCACCTCGATGAGGTCGCCCTCCTTCAAAAGCTTCAAATCTTCCGGCTTCACCACCTCGCCGTTCATCTTGACGGACTTTTCCTTGATGACCTTGAGGTAGTACCCGTCCGGCTTGCGGGCCACGCAGGCGGCGAGGTCCGGCGCGAAGAGCCCCTTGACGCGGATGTTGGCCTGGTCGGACTTGCCGATGTACGTGGTGAGGCCCGTGAGGCTGAACTGGCTGGCCGTGGTCTCGCCCGTGACCACCCGGAGCCCCCCCACCTTTTCCGGCTCTTTTTTCTCCCCCTTGGGCGCGGCCGAGGGCGCGGGCGGGGCCATGACCACGGTGGCGTCGGAGGACACCGCCGGGCCGGGGGGCGGCGGGGCCGCGGCCTCTTCGTCGTTGATGAAAACCAGCAGGTGCTTGGCGATGGCCACCTCGTCCTTGTGGTGGAGGATGGCCTTCATGATCCGCTTGTCGTGGAAAAAGGTGCCGTTGGTGCTGCCCAGGTCCTCCAGGAGGTAATCGCCCGCCTGCTTGACGATGCGGCAGTGGTGGCCGGACACCGCCGGGTTGTCGATGACGATGTCGTTGTCGGATTTGCGTCCGACGGTGTACTCGTTCTTTTCGAACGGGATCTCCTTGATCACGGCCGCGTTGAACTTGAGGAGCAGTTTTACCATAGGGTTTTCCCCGTCGAAATCAAAGGCGCCGAAGTCATCCTTTGGGTTTGCCCGCGGGCGCCGAAGCGCCGGGCGACAGCATGCCGGCCACCTTCCGCCAGAAGCCCGCGGCCTCGCACCGCGCCGCCACCACGGTGATGTTGTCCTTCCCCCCCCGCTCGTTGGCGATTCTGACGAGATTATTGCAAATTTCAATCGGGTCGCTCAAGCGGCGCAGCTCGTCCCGGATCACCGAATCCTCGGCCATGCGGCAGAGGCCGTCCGTGCACAGGAGCAGCAGGTCCCCCGGCCGGAGAGGCTGTTCGTCCACGTCCACCTCCACCTGGGGCCCCACGCCCAGGGCCCGGGTCAGCACGTTCTTGATATCGGACTGCTCGGCCTGCTCCAGGGTCATAAGTCCCTTGGCCACCTGCTCCGCCACCAGGGAATGGTCGCGGGTGATCTGCTTCAACTCCCCGTCGCGGAAGAGATACAAGCGGCTGTCCCCCACGTGGGCCACGGCGAAACTTTTCTTGTCCGCCAGCACGGCCACCACGGTGGTGCCCATGCCCCGGTTCTCCGGCTTGGCCTGGGAGGCGGCGAAGACCACCTCGTTGGCCATCTGCACGATGGAGGAAAGCAGGTGGGCCCGCTCCGAAAGATGCAAAGGTTTTTCGCCCATGGCCGGGATGCGGCCCGTTTTCAGGGCCTGGGGCACCTGCTGGCGGATCACGTCCACCGCCATCTGGCTGGCCACCTCGCCCGCGTTGTGGCCGCCCATGCCGTCGGCCACCAAAAAGAGGCCGGACTCGTCGTCCACCCAGTAGTTATCTTCGTTGTTTTTCCGGACCTGGCCCGGATCGGTCAAACCAGCGGCGTTCAGTTTCATAAAGGGACCCCTTGAGGTTCCGTCATTTAGGAAGGCGGCAGCCGGATGGTGTCGGAAGAGGACGCGCCCGGCGGCGGAGACGCCTTGGGAACGCCGCCGTCTCCGGACGGAGGCGTCTGCAGGGTGTCGGAAGGGGACGGGGCCGGCGAAAGGCGCAGGGTTTCCCCGGCCTTGTCCGCCGGGGCCGCGGGCGGCATTTTGACCGTGTCCGACGGATTGGCCGCAGGCGGAGACAATTTCTGCGTTTCCCCCGCTCCGGAAACCGCGGCGGGCGCGGGCGTCGCGGCCGGAACCGCCGCAGGGGCAGGCGCGGCGGCCCCCGCCACGGGAGGCACGGTGAGCGCCGGGTTCTGCAAACAGGCCTTGATGTCCTTGGCCATGTCCCCGCCGCGCTGGTACCGGTTGTCAGGGTTTTTCTGCAAAGCCTTGTCGATGATGGACCGCACGCAGGGGGTGACCCGGTCCGAGGCCTTGGCCACCGGGTCCGGGTGGGCCTCGCTGGAAATCTTGAAGAGCAGGGTGGCGATGCTGTCTCCCTCAAAAGGCTTCTCGCCGGTCAGCATCTCGTAGAGCATGACGCCCAGGGAAAAAAGGTCCGCCCGGCCGTCCACTTTTTTGCCCGCGATCTGCTCCGGCGACATGTAGCTGGGCGTGCCCATGACCGTGCCGGTCTGGGTCTTGGAGGAGGCGGTGATGCGGGCGATGCCGAAGTCCGTGACGCGCAGGGTGCCGTCCTTCAGGCGCATGATGTTGGCGGGCTTGATGTCCCGGTGCACGATGCCGTTGGAGTGGGCGTAGTCCAGGGCGTCCGCCACCTGGGCCACGTATTCCATGACCTGCTGGGGCGGCAGGAGGTTGGCCTTTTCCCCGTATTTCTTCAAGTCTTCCCCGGAGAGGAGTTCCATGGCGATGTAGCAGATCTCGTTGTCCTCGCCCGCGTCGAAGATGCGGACGATGTTGGGGTGGTTGAGGGTGCCGGCGGACTCGGCCTCGCGGAAGAAGCGTTCCTTCACGCTTTTGGCCGTGGCCTCGTCCACGTCGTCGTCGAACTTCAAAGTCTTGATGGCCACCTGGCGGTTGATCTTGGGGTCCTTGCCCAGGTACACGATGCCCATGGCGCCCCGGCCCAGTTCTTTTTCGATTTCGTACCGGCCCAGGGTGGGCTTGACCGCGGCCCCCTCCATGACGATGGTGCCCTCTTTCTTCCCCCCGCCGCCGATGGCGCTCACCACCCCGCCCTCGGACGCGGCCTTGGCCGCCTTCTGACGGTCCTTGATGTCCTTGTACCCCGCGTCCGCGGTGGAGATGTGCTCGTACACCACCGCGGCCTTGGCCCACTGCCGCTTGCGCTCGAAATCCAGGGCCAGGTTGTAGAGCAACTCCTTCATGGCGTCGTCGATGGGGCACTTGCGGAACTTCTCGAAGGCCAGGTCCAGCATGCCCTGGCCCTGGAAGGAGAGCCCCAGCATCTTGTTGGTCTCGATGCTCTCCGCCTCCACCAGTTCCTTGCGGCGCTCCGTGAAGAAGAAGCGGCGCAGGGTGACGGTGCCGTACGCCAGGACCAGGAGCGCCATGGCGTAGAAAATCTTGACCCACCAGCCGTACGTGACGAACAAATAAACGCCCCCGCCCGCCGCGGCGGCCAGGAGCAGGAAGGCGATGAGCGCCCCCCACTTGGCCTTGAGGTGCGGCAGGAGCAGGATCACGAAGAGCGCGATGACGCCCAGGGCGCCCAGCTCCGCCATCGGGGCCCACTCGGGACGGGTGAGGAATTTGCCGCCCAGGATGTTCTGCAGGACGGTCACGATGACGCCGTGGGGCGGGAAGTTGGGGTCCACCGGCGTGACGAAAACGTTGCCCACGCCCGTGGCCGTGATGCCCAGGAGGACCAGCTTGTTCTTGAAGGCGTCGGGCTGTATCTTTTCCGCCAAAATCTCCACCGCCGGCACGACCTTGAGGCTGGAGAAGCCCTCCGGGTAGTTGACCAAAAGCCTGTTGTCCCGGCCCAGGGGGATGCGCTTGTCCCCCAGCGTGATCTCCTGGCCCAGCTTGACCCGCACGTCCTCCGGGTTCAGGCCCAGGGCCACCCGGGCCATCTCCAGGGACATGGACGGGAAATAGTTGTCCTTATACTGGACCAGGATGGTTTCCCGCCGCACCGAGCCGTCCCCGTCCTGGAAGATGTTGCTGTGCCCCATGCCCGAGGCGCCGGAGGCGAACTGGGGCAAGGGCAGGAGGGGCTGGAACCCTTCCAGCAAAGCGTAGGGCTTGCCCGAAGGCTCCACCTGGGGCAGGGCGTATCCCTGCATCTGCTCCAGGACCTCGTTGGTTTCCTCCGCCAGGGGCTTGTCAACGGAAAAGAAGATGGGCAGGACCACGCCCGGGGTCTCCAGCAGGGCCTGGGCCAGCTGGGCGTCGTTGTCCAGCGCGGCCTCGGCCTCGGTGAACAGGTCCACCACCGACCGGAAGGGGTCCAGGGACAGGGGCGCGTCCTTCTTGATGAGGGGTTTGTACTTGGGGTCCTTGCTGACGCGGGTGAAGAGGGGGCCCCAGGCCTCCTTTTGCTGTTCCACCAATTGGCTGTACTGTTCTTTCATCTGGCGGACGGTTTCCAGGCCCTGGTTCTGGTCCGGGTCCACGTACAGGATGTTGACGCCGATGACCTTGGGCCCGCCGGCCGCGATCTGGCGGATCAACTGGCCCACGTATCCCCGGGGCCAGGGCCATCGGCCCACGGACGCGATGCTGGCGTCGTCGATGGCCACCAGCACGATCTGGTCCGACAGCGGGGCCTTGGGAGAATATTTCAGACGGAGGTCGTAGAGCTTGTTTTCGAGGGATTCGGTGAAGGGAACTTCAAAATAGGCCAGGCCCGCCACGATCACGGTCAGGGCCAAACCCAGCAGGGTGTCGAGGAGCCAGGATTTTTTCATTCAAAAGCCGTGGGGCGTGTCACGTGATCCATGTTACGCAAATACGTCACCAAGGATTTTATGACCTCAATTTTCCCGTTCAACGTGACACGTAACACGTTTCACGGTTCTTTTTTAGGCAGCGCGTCCGCCTTTTGTTTCTTGCGCTCCGCGATGCGGTCCCGCAGGGCCTTTTCCAAAACGGGAAACTGCTTCAAGAGGTCGTGAAAAGAACCATGGGGGATCATGAGGATCTCGGTGCCGTCCTCCGCCGCCCGGATGGTGGCCGTGGCCGCGGTGGACTCCAAGAGGGACATCTCGCCGAAAAAATCGCCGGGGTTCAGCTCGGCCAAGCGGGCCTTGTCCTTGCCGGCCTTGGCCACCACCTCCACCTTTCCGCGCCGGACGATGTGGAAGTTGTTGCTGACCTCCCCCTGAAAAACCACGGTCTGGCCCTTGCCGAACTCTTTGCGGTCCACCACGGCCGTGATGCGGCGGAGCTGGTCGTCCGTGAAGAACGACAGGATATCCACCTTGGACTTCAAGAACATCGTATCGTCAAAAGGCATGGGTTTTCCCTTGATCCGATTTTCTCAAATCTACTTTATTCACGCGGGGCTGTCAAAAAGTAATTATGGCCGGATTTGATCGAAGTTTCAAGGTGTTTTTGGCGGGAAAACAGGAGAAAAACAACGGCGGGCTGCCCGGAAGATTCCTTTATCTCCGCAATTTTTCCAGGACCCAGGCCGCGGCCTTGTCTTGGGCGACGTCTTCGGCCTGGGCCGCGGCGCGCTGTTTGACCTCCACCTGGCCCGCGGCCAGTTTTTTCTCCCCCACGGTGACGCGCCAGGGGATGCCCAGGAGGTCCGCGTCCTTGAACTTGGCGCCGGCCCGCTGGTCGCGGTCGTCCAAGAGGACCTCCACGCCCGCGTCCACCAGGTCCGCGTAGATGCGGTTGGCCGCCTCCACCACCTGGGCGTCGGACACGTTGAGGGGTAGGACGATCACCTGGAAGGGCGCGATGGCTTCGGGCCAGACGATGCCGTTCTCATCGTGGGACTGCTCGATGGCCGCGGCCACCACCCGGCTCACGCCGATGCCGTAGCAGCCCATGATGAAGGACGATTTGGCCCCCTTCTCCGTGAGGAACCCGGCCTGCAGGGCCTCCGAGTATTTGGTGCCCAGCTTGAACACGTGGCCCACCTCGATGCCCTTGAAGAAGGAAAGCTTGTTGAATGTTTTCCGGGCGGAATCCTTGAGGAAACAGCGTGTGCAGGGGTCGCCCTCGCGCACCATCCGCAGATCGGCGAAAGCCCCGTCCTCCAGCTTGTAGTCCCGGCCCAGGTTGATGTTCACCATGTGCTTGTCCTTCTTGTTGGCGCCGGAGACCCCGTTCTCGATCACGGCCACGTTAAAGTCCGCCACCATGCGGGCGGAGAGGCCCACAGGCCCGGCAAAACCCACCTCGCAACCGGCCACTTTCCTGTACGTCTCATCCGAGGCCTTTTGCAGCCATTTGGCGCCCAGCTTGCGCTGGAGCTTGGCCTCGTTCAATTCATGGTCGCCACGGACCAGGGCCACCACCGGGCCCTGGTCCGTCTCATAAAAGAGGGTCTTGATGAACTTGATCTTGGGCAGCTTGAGGAGTTTGGCCACGTCCTCCACGGTCCAGGCGCTGGGCGTGTCCACCTCCTCCGGTGTCTGAAGCGGCTCGCCCTTCTTGGTCCCGAAAGCCGTGGACTCGGCCAGCTCCACGTTGGCCGCGTACCCGCACACGTCGCAGGAGGCGATGGTTTCCTCGCCCGTGTCCGCCAGCACCATGAACTCGTGGGAATGGCTGCCGCCGATGGCGCCGGTGGCCGCCTCCACGGGCCGGAACTTGAGGCCGCAGCGGGTGAAAATCCTCGTATAAGCGTCGTACGCGTCCTGGTAGGTCTGGTCCAGGCTGGCCGGGTCCGCGTGAAAGGAGTACGCGTCCTTCATGTAGAACTCCCGGGCCCGCATGACGCCGAAGCGGGGCCGGATCTCGTCCCGGAACTTGGTGCCGAACTGATAGAGAAGGAGCGGCAGTTCCCGGTACGAGCGCACCTCCCGCCGCACCAGGTCCGTGATGACCTCTTCCGCCGTGGGCGCGAGGCAGAAGTCCGCGTCCTTGCGGTCCTTGAGCCGCATCATCTCCTTGCCGTACACCTGCCAGCGGCCCGATTCCTCCCACAGCTCCCGGGGCTGGACAAAGGGCAGCCAGACCTCCTGACCGCCGATCTTGTCCATCTCCTCGCGCACGATGTTCTCCACCTTGCGCAGGGCCCGGAGCCCGAAGGGCAGCCACTCGTACAGCCCGGCCGCCACCTTGCGGATGAGGCCGGCCCGCAGCATGAGCTTCGCCGACACCGTGTCCGCGTCGGCGGGGAGCTCCTTGAGCGTGGGGAGGAGGTAGCGGCTCAACCTCATAAAGACGTGAGAAGTGGGAGGTGGGAAGTGAAAAGTTTATGCAATGTTAAACCTCTCACTTCTCACTTTCAACCTTTGTGGCGTCCGCCGGTCTCATCCGTTGAATGTCGCTGTACGTGGCGAAGAAGAGGATGCCCAAAAGCACGGTCAGGCCGAACACGTTGGCCATCTGCATGACCTTGCGCGTGGCGGGACGCCGGGTGATGCCCTCCCACAGATAGAACATGAGATGGCCGCCGTCCAGGAGCGGGATGGGAAAGAGGTTGAAGAGCCCGATGCCCACGGAGATGAGCGCGATGAGGTACAGGAAGTCCTGCATCCCCGACTTGGTGGCCTTGGCCACCACCGAGGCGATGCCGATGGGGCCGGCCAGGTCCGGCTTTTCCCGCTCCGCGGCCTTGTGGCCCAGGTATTTCAGGGTGAAGAGGCTCCAGCCCACGGTCTGATGGACGCCCCGGTGCAGGGCGCCGAGCGCGCCCACGGGCTCGTACACCGTGGCCGGCGCGATGCCGATGAGCCCCACCTGCCGCTGACGGTCCCGGCGGGGCGTCACGGAAAAGGTCAGGCGTTCCTCCTTCCGAGCCACCTCCAGCTCGATGGCCTGTTCGGGAAAACCGTGGATGCGTTTGGCCAGGTCCTCCCAGGTGGCCACGGGTTGGCCGGCCACGGCCAGGACCCGGTCCCCCGGCTGAAGGCCCGCGGCCTTGGCCGGATACCCCGGCACGAGTTCCCCGATGAGAGGCTCGGCGGAGGGCCGGGGATCTCCCCAGACCAAGGCCACCACGGAAAAGAGCACGAAGGCCAGGACATAGTTCATCCCCGGCCCGGCGAGCACCACGGCCACGCGGCGGTACCAGGGCTGGGCGAAAAAGTGCCGCGGGTCCTTGGCCTGGGGAGGAGAGTTCCTGTCCCCTTCCTCCCAATCCTGTTCGCCGGCCATGCGCACCTCGCCGCCCAGGGGGATCCAGGCCAGGCAGTACCGGGTTTCCCCCCACTGAAAGCCCACGGCCTCCGGCCCCAGGCCGAAGGAAAACCGCTCCACCTTGACCCCGGACTTCTTGGCCACGATGAAGTGGCCGAACTCGTGGATGAAGATAACCAAACCGAAGACCACCAGGATGCCCACAGCGCTGATCAGAAAAGACATGGAACCTCCTTGATTACAAAAATACGAAATCTGGAACGGCAAAAGCGAGCCAACCGTTTGCCTATAAATCCGCCAGTTCTTCCGCCTTTTGGCGGGACCAATGATCGGCTTCCAAAATGTCTTTCAACGACGCGCGTTCTTTTCGCGTCTCGGATCGGGTGTTCCGGGTTTTTTGGTACGCGCCCATCACCCGGGCCAGCAATTTGGGAATGCCCAAAAACGAAATCCGGCCGTCCAGGAAGGCGCGCACCGCCACCTCGTTGGCGCCGTTGAAGACCGCGGGCCAGGCGCCGCCCAGGCGGCCCGCCTTCAGCGCCAGGCCCAGGCAGGGGAACCGCCGGAAGTCCGGCGCATGGAACTCCAGCCGGCCCACCTCCGCGAGGCGGAGGGACTTGAGCGGGGTGGGGAGGCGCGCCGGATGGGTCAGGGCGTACTGGATGGGCAGGCGCATGTCCGGGTGCGACAGCTGGGCCAGCACCGCCCCGTCCGTGAACTCCACCAGGGAATGGACGATGGACTGGGGATGGATCACGATCTGGATGTCCTCCAGGGGCACGCCGAACAGGTGATGGGCCTCGATGGCCTCCAGCCCCTTGTTGGTGAGGGTGGCGCAGTCGATGGTGATCTTGTTCCCCATCTTCCAGGTGGGATGCGCCAGGGCCTGGGCCGGGGTGACGCGGTTCAAAGAGCCTTTCCAACGGTAGAACGCCCCGCCGGAGGCGGTCAGGACGATGCGCCTCACGCCACCACCCGCTTGGTCGCCAAGAGGCGGCCCCTTCGGGGTCGAAGCGGGTGGTGGGGCCGACGCCGCGATGCATTGAAAAATGGCCGAATGTTCGCTGTCCACGGGGATGAGGCGGGCGCCGTGTTTCCGGGCTTCGGCCATGACCAGGTCCCCGCCCACGATCAGGGCCTCCTTGTTGGCCAGCGCCACGGTCTTGCCCGCCCTGACCGCGGCCAGGAGCGGCAGGAGCCCCACGGACCCCACCACCGCGGACAACACCCAATCCGCCTCCGGATGGGAGGCCAGCCGCTGCAAACCCGCCGGGCCCTCCCAGACCCGCAGCCCCGGATGGCGGACCCTGGCCCAAGCTTTCAACTCCCGCGCCGCCGCCGGATCGGACACCACCGCCGCGCGGGGCCGGAATTCGCGGATTTGTTCCGTCAGCAGCCGGACGTTTTTCTGGGCGGACAGTCCCCAAACCCGATAAACCTCGCGCCCGTCGCCGTTGCGGCCCCGGTTCAGGCGGCGCACCACGTCCAGGGCGTTGACGCCGATGGACCCCGTGGACCCCAGGAGCGCCAGCCGTTTCACCACGGGCTTATCCCCGGCCCGTGAGGATCAGGTAAAAGTACAGGAAAGGCGTGGAGAAAAGGAAAGAATCGAACCGGTCGAAAACCCCGCCGTGGCCCGGCAGGAGCTGGGAAGAATCCTTCACCCCGAAGCACCGTTTGATCAAGGACTCGGCCAGGTCCGACACCTGGGCCAGGACGCCCAGGCTCAAGCCCAAAACAAAAATTTCCTTCCTGGAAAAAAGCTCCCTCAGCCAGACCTCCCGCAAAAGGAACGCGGTCAGCACCGCGGCCGCGAGGCCCACGATGGCCCCTTCCCAGGATTTCTTGGGGCTGATCTGGGCCGCCAGCCGGCGGCGGCCGAAGAGATTGCCCGCGGCCCAGGCCGCGACGTCCTGGACCCAGATGAGCGCCACGAGCAAAAAGGCGGCGTCCCGCCCCACATGGTAGGACGCGGGCCCCTCCGTGCCCCGCAGGTCCCGCAGAAGGATCAGGTGGCCCAGGGGCCACACCACCAAAAAGAGCCCCAAAAAAGAGGTCCCCAGCCGCAGCATGGACAGGCTCTTGTCCCTGCGGAACATCTCCCGCAGCACCAGGGCCAGCACCGCCACCACGAGCGCGAAGGCCGGCGCCTGGGCGGAAAAAACCGATCCCGGTTTGAGGCCGGGGAAAGCGAGGGACAGCACCACGGCCATGCCCGCGCCGATCCCCCACCAGGACTGGGTGGCGTATCCCCCCTCCTCCGCCATCGCCTGGAATTCCCACAGGGCCAGGAGGATCAGCACGAACAGGAAAATGAGGAAAGGCAGGCTGCCGAGGTACAGGACCCACAGGAAAAGCGGGGCCGCCGCCAGGGCCGTGAGGACGCGGGGCAGGATCATAAAGAATTGCCGATTGCCGAGTGCCGAGTTAGAATCAAAAAAGGCTGCATCGGTTTATCGCTTTGGACGTGGAACTCGGAACGCGGAACTTGGAACAGCATTAGAGGCCTCCGAAACGCCGCTCACGGGACTGATAGTCCAGGATGGCCTCGTACATCTGCCGGCGACGGAAGTCCGGCCAAAAATCGCGGCTGATGTGGAGCTCCGTGTACGCGGACTGCCACAAAAGGAAATTGGACAGGCGGTATTCGCCCGACGTCCGGATCAGCAGGTCCGGGTCCGGCAGGCCCGCGGTGTAGAGCCGGCGGGAAATCTCGTCCTCATCCACGCGCTTGACCCCGTCGTCCAGGAGCGACTGGACGGCGTCCACCAATTCCTGCCGGCTGCCGTAGTTGAGCGCCAGGGTCAGGATCAGGCCGGTGTTGCCCTTGAGCGCCTCCTGCCCCCGGACCAGCTCCTCCCGCACCTCCGGCGGCAGCTTGGACAAACGCCCGATGGCGCGCAGGCGCACGTTGTTCTTGTCCAGGTCCGCCACCTCCCGCCGCAGGGTCTGGACCAGAAGGCGCATGAGGCCCTTCACCTCGGACGCGGGCCTCAGCCAGTTCTCCGTGGAAAAGGCGTACAAGGTCAGCGCCTCCACGCCCAGCTCGCCGCAGACCTTCACGGCCTCGCGGACGCTCTCGGTGCCGGCCCGGTGGCCCATGAGCCTCGGCAGGCCGCGCTTCTTGGCCCAGCGGCCGTTGCCGTCCATGATGACGGCGATGTGGCGGGGCAAGCGGGTGCGGTCGATCTTGGACAGGAGGTCGTCGGTCTTGGCGGGCATGAGCATAAGAGGGCCTGGGGCCGGGAACCCAAAGCGACCGGAATGCCGGGGCGGCTTCCAGGCCCCAGCCCCTGGTCCCCGGCCCCCGCCGCTAGATTTCCAAAATCTCCTTCTCCTTCAGGGCCACCGACTCGTCCACCCGCTTGATGTACAAGTCCGTGAGCTTTTGCAGCGCCTCTTCGCCGCCCTTGCGCTGGTCCTCGGACAGGACCTTGTCCTTTTCCGCCTTCTTGAGCTTGTCCATGGCGTCCCGGCGGTCGTTGCGGATGGAGACGCGGAAATCCTCGGCGATCTTCTTGACCGCCTTGGCCAGGTCTCGGCGCCGCTCCTCGGTCATGGCCGGGATGGACAGCCGGATGATCTTGCCGTCGTTGTTGGGCGTGAGGCCCAGGTCCGAGGCCTGGATCGCCTTCTCGATGGCCTGCAGGCTGCCCGCGTCCCAGGGCTTCACCTCCAGGGTCCGCCCGTCCGGAACGCCCACGGCCGCCACCTGCTTGAGCGGCACCTGGGAGCCGTAATACTCCACCCGGATGGCGTCCAGGAGCGTGGCCGTGGCCCGGCCGGTCCGGAGCGTGGAGAACTCCTGCCGGATCTTCTCGATGACCTTCTTCATCTTCTCTTCGGTCTGGGCCAGGATGGCCTGTGTCTGGGGATGGTTGGCAGCGGTCATGGCTTGTACCTCGCGGAATGGGAATAAAAAAGAGTCAGGGGGTGATGAGGGTCCCGATGCCCTTGCCTTCGATGGCCCGGCGGACGTTGCCGCTCTTGTGCAGGTTGAACACGCGGACGGAGATGCGGTTTTCCAGGCAGAGGGACAGGGCCGTGGCGTCCATGATGCCCAGACGGTCCCGCAGGGCCTGCATGAGGGTGAGGGTGGTGTACTTCTTGGCGCGGGCGTGCTTGTGGGGGTCGGCGTCGTACACGCCGTCCACCTGGGTGGCCTTCAGGACCACGGAGGCCTCGATCTCCGAGGCGCGCAGGGCCGCGGCCGTGTCCGTGGAAAAATAGGGGTTGCCGGTGCCGGCCGCGAAGATGACGATGCGCCCCTTTTCCAGGTGGCGCACGGCGCGGCGCCGGATGTAGGGCTCGGCCACCTTGGCCACCTCGATGGCGGACATCACGCGGGTGGGCACGCCGATCTGCTCCAGCGCGTCCTGCAGGGCCAGGGCGTTGACGATGGTGGCCAGCATGCCCATGTTGTCGGAGATCAGCCGGTCCAGCCCCTTGCCCTGGCCGCGGGCGCCGCGCCAGATGTTTCCGCCGCCCACCACCACCGCGATCTGGTGATGGGCCTGGCGGGCCGACTTCAACTCATGGGCGATCTTGAAGAGGGAGTCCAGGTCGATGCCGCCGGAGCGGGCCTTGCCCAGGAGGGCCTCGCCGGAAATTTTCAGGACGACCCGTCGGACCTTCTGGCTTTTGGACATGGCGGCGTTGACCTCCAAAAAAGAACCTGCGCCTATTCCTCTTCCCCGACCTTGTACCGCACGAACCGCCGCGGCGAGAGCGTCGCGCCGGCCTTCTGGGAAACCTGGGCCACCACCTCGTGCACCTTGGTCTTCCCGCCGGCGTCCTTCACGAAGGGCTGCTCCAGCAGGCAGAACTGCTGGTAGAACTGCTGGATCTTGCCTTGGGCGATTTTGTCCCAGATCTTCTCCGGCTTGTTCTCCCGTTTGGCCTGCTCGCGGGCGATGGATTTTTCCTGCTCCACGGTCTCGGCCGGCACGTCCTCCTTCTTGACCCAGCGGGGACTGGTGGCCGCCACCTGCATGGCCAGGTCCTTGCCCAGGGCCTTCACCTCTTCGCGGGACAGGACGTCCTCCTTGTCGGACCCCAGTTCCACCAGCACGCCGACCTTGCCGACGCCGCCGGACGGATGGATGTACGCGGAGAAAATGCCGGGCGCTTCCCGGTCGAACCGGCGGAACCGGTTGGGCCGGAGCATGATGTTCTCCCCCAGCTTGGCCGCCAGGTCCTTGATGCGGGCCTGGGGGGCGTCTTCCGGGCTCTTCCAGGCCGGGGCGGCCTGGGCCGCGGCCTGGGCCAGCTCGGCCAGGAGCTTCTGGAAATCGTCGGTGCGCGCCACGAAGTCCGTTTCGCAGTTCAGTTCAAGCAATACCGCGGTCTTGCCGGAGGGGTCCACGAAGGACGTCACCAAGCCGTCGGCCGCGGCCTTGCCCGCGCGCTTGGCCGCGGAGGCCGCCCCCTGCTCGCGCAGGATGGTGACCGCCTTGTCCATGTCGCCGGAGGCCGTTTCCAGGGCGCGCTTGCAGTCCATGATGCCGGCGCCGGTCTTGCTCCTGAGTTTGTTGACGAGATCGCTGGTGATGACGGGCATGAAAAAATCCTCCTGAAAGGGTTAAAAACTTAAGAAACGCGGGCCTCCGAAGGGGCCGCGGAAAGCGGGGTCGTCCCTTCGGCGCCGCCGGTCTCGGCGGACGCCCCCGTGAGCGGGATCTCCTGCTCCGTGGGAGACGCCCCCTCGGCCGCGGCCTGCTGCTTCTTGGCCAAGTCCTTGCCTTCCAGCACGCTGTCCGCGATCAGGCGGCAGAAGAGCCGCACCGCGCGGATGGCGTCGTCGTTGCCGGGGATGGGGTGGTCGATCAGGTCCGGGTCGCAGTTGGTGTCGCAGATGGACACCACCGGGATCTCCATGCGGCGGGCTTCCGTGACGGCCGTGATCTCCTGCACCGGGTCCACGATGAACACCGCGTGGGGCAGGGACTCCATGGCCTTGATGCCGTCCAGCGACTTGGAGAGGCGCTTGATGTCCTTCTCGCGCCGCATGGCCTCTTTCTTGGAAAGGCTGGCGAAGATGCCGCTCTGCTTCATGCGCTCCAGCTCCTGCAGGCGCTGGGCCGAACGGCGGATGGTCTCAAAGTTGGTCAGGGTGCCGCCCAGCCACCGGTCCCGGATGTAGGGCGACCCGCAGCGCTGGGCCTCCTCGGTGATGGCCTCGCGGGCCTGCTTCTTGGTGCCCACGAACAGCAGGGTCTTGCCCTGGGCCGACAGGTCGCGCACGTACGTGAGCGCTTTTTTGAGCTCCTTCACGGTCTTCTGCAGGTCGATGATGTGGATGTTGTTGCGGCTCCCGAAGATGTACTTCGCCATCTTGGGGTTCCACCGCCGGGTCTGGTGGCCGAAGTGGACCCCGGCCTCCAGCAACGCTTTCATGGAAATAGACGCCATTGTTCCTCCATTGATTTCACAGTCCACCGGCGCAAAAAAAGCGGTCCCCCCGAGGAGGGCCGCCAAGCACAGACGCTTCGGGGCCGCCCGCCTTATGACGGGCGGAGCCCCTTGAACCGGTCTCTGTGTTTGGTTTTTTTCCGTCCGCCCAAGGGGGCGGACGGCCTCCACCTTCCTCAACTCCCGTGACTCCTTGGAACGCCGGCCCGCTCGCGCGGGACCCCGGACGGGATCCGAAGGTGTGCGTAATGGGACCCGGACGAAAACCGGGTCCGTACGATCGGGGGTATTTTATCCTATTTTGGGGCGTGTTGGCAACGGTTTTTGGCTTCCTTTATTAAGGGGACGAAGTCCCCTTCTCATGGCGGCGCTTGACGCCCCAAAAGCCATATGCTAAATTGGGAATCCGGATTCGTGATGGTTTTCACGAACTCGGGCAAGGAACGATTTGGGCAGTTTCCGTCGAGGAAAAGCCCTCGGCAACGACCAACAAGGAGGAACACCTTATCATGGCAGCGATCGATCCGGATTTCCAAACCAACCGTCAGAAGGCGGGCGACCA
>CAZAEL010000029.1:27652-31631 GCA_964484135.1 uncultured Elusimicrobia bacterium | reverse complement strand
CTTCCCCGGCCCGATCCAGTACTTCGGCCCCGCTTCGGTGACGGACGTCCCCACCAAGACCCTCCTCCACGAGCAGACCCGAAGGTAAACCCGGCCGTCGTCCATGCTCGTCCACGAATTCGAGTTCCGGGTGGCGTACGCGGACACGGACCGCATGGGCGTGGTTTATTACGCCAATTACTTCGTCCTCTTCGAGCGGGGCCGCACCGAGCTGTTGCGGACCCTGGGGTTTCGGTACCGGGATTTCGAGGAGAACATGGAGATCTTCCTCCCGGCCATGGAGGCCGGCTGCGAATATCTGGCCCCGGCCCGGTACGACGACCTGATCCGCATCCGCACGCGGCTGGACCGCCTGGGCCGGGCCCACATCGGCTTCCGGTACGAGATCGAGAACGCGGAATCCGGACGGCTCCTGGCCCGGGGGTTCACCAAGCATCCTTTCGTCAACAAAAAGTGGCGGCCGGTCCGCGTTCCGGCCGCCCTTCATCGGGCGCTGGCGCCGCTGGCCCCGTCTCCCCAGAAACATCCCCCGAAGTAGAGGCCGCGCCTCCCCGGGCGCGCGCCTGGCCTGAGATTTGAACAAAATCTGCCCCCATTTCGGCGTCTGCGGCGGGTGTGCCTCCCAGGACCGCGCGTACGCGGACCAGTTGGCGGAAAAAGAGGCGGTCGTGCGCCGGGTCACGGCGCCTTTCTCCCCCGGCGAATTCCGGCCCATCCGCCCTTCTCCGGACGTCTTCCATTACCGCAACAAGATGGAGTTCGCCTTCGGGGGAGCGCGTGAGGGGTCCGTTCGCCTGGGGTTGCGCGAGAAAGACCGTTTCGACCGGCTGGTGGACCTCAGGGAATGTTTCCTGATGTCGCCGGAGACCCCGGTTCTGCTGGAGGCGGTGCGCCGGTGGGCGCGGGACGCGGGCCTGGCGCCCTATGACCTGAAGAGCCACCGGGGTTTCCTGCGCTATCTGGTCCTGCGCGAAGGGAAGAACACGGGCCAGCGTCTGGTCCATCTGGTCACGGCGCGGGGGGAACTGCCGCGGGAGTCGTTTCTGGCGGCCCTGGAGTCCTCGGGCGCGCCGGCGGACGCGGTGGTGTGGAGCGTGCACGAAGGGGTCTCGGACGTGGCCCGGGGGGAAACCAGCCTCTGCCTCAAGGGGGACGGCTTCATCCGCGAGACCCTGCAGGGCCTTCCCTTCCGGATTTCCGCCGCCGCCTTCTTTCAGACGAACACCCGCGGCGCCGAAATACTTTATAAAATGATCCTCGATTCCCTGGGGGACGGCGCGGAGGCGCTGGTGGATCTTTACTGCGGCTCCGGCGCCATCGGGCTTTTTTGCGCGTCGCGGGCCCGGCGCCTGGTCGGGGTGGAGATCCACGCCCCGTCCGTGGAAGACGCCCGGGCCAACGCGCGGGAGCAGAACCGGGACAACGCGTCCTTCTTTTGTCTGGACGCCGCCGCCTTCGCCGGGCGGGCCGATCTTATGTCCGTCTGGACCGCCTCCGGCGCCGCGGCGATTCTGGACCCGCCCCGCGCCGGCCTCCAGCCCGCGGTGCGCCGGCTGCTCCGGGAGAAGCCCGTGGAACGGTGGGTGTACGTGTCCTGCAATCCGGACGCGTTGGCCCGCGACCTTCCCCTTTTGGCGGACATGTACGCGGTGGAGATCGTCCAGCCCGTGGACCTTTTCCCCCACACGCCCCACGTGGAAACGGTGCTGCTCTTGAGGAAGAAAACAAGGGGATGCTGAGATGAAGCCGGAAAACGCCGCCGCATTGAAGGAATGGTCCGTGGTGAACCGCGCCCTGCGGGAGGGCTGGCAGGCTTTCCTCCTGCGCAAGGGGGGCGTGGCGGAAAAGGACGGCGTTTTTCGCCTGGAGGAAGAGGAATTTTTCATTTTTCAGACCTACGAGCATCAAAACGCGGAGGACCTTCAGGAGAAGTACCGCTCCTGGATTGAGGATTCCGTCCGGCTCGCGGCCCGGAAGGACCACCTGGAGGTGGACGTGTACGCCCGCGCCGATTCCGTGTTCCGCCTCCAAGACCCGGAACAGTTGAAGAGGGTCCTGCCCTTCTGCATCTGGTCGGAGAATTTCCTGCGAAAGCGCCTGGCGTACAAACCCGAAGAGCCGCTGAACCTGGTTTTCGTGCGTTGCTACCGCACCCCGGAGCCCCACCGTGTCGTCATGGAACGGGACTATGAGGGCTGCGTGTCCTGGGTGCGGTTGAACAAGGCCCTGTCGCCGACCCGGTTCTATCCCGTGTTTTCGCCCGAAGTGTTCGAGGACAAAAAGCGACGGGTCCTGGAGGCCCTGGGGATCAATGGCCCTGAACGACGGTCTGCTCCGGCAGCTTAACCCGCCCCAGCGGGAGGCGGTGACCCACGGCGAGGGCCCGCTCCTGATCCTGGCCGGCGCCGGGTCGGGCAAGACCCGCGTCATCACCTTCCGCATCGCGCACCTCCTGAGCGAGGGCGTCAACCCCTGGAACGTCCTGGCCGTGACCTTCACCAACAAGGCCGCGGGGGAAATGCGGCGGCGCGTGGACGAGCTCACGGGCGGCCGGGGCCGCGGCGCCTGGATCTCCACCTTCCACGCCTTCTGCGCCCAATTTTTAAGGGTGGAGGCGGGATCTTGCGGTTTGGACCCCCACTACGTGGTGTACGACGAGTCGGACCAGCGCCAGCTCATCAAGGAGAGCCTGCGGGAGCTGAACCTGGACGAGACCAAGCACAAGCCCGGCCAGGTCCTGTCCGTCATCTCCCGGGCCAAGGACGATCTTTTGGACGCGGACTCCTACGCCATCCACGCCCTGGCCCAGAACGACCCCTTCCGCCAAATGGTGGCCACGGTGTACGCCGTGTACCAGAAAAAGCTGGTCAAGGCCAACGCCCTGGACTTCGGCGACCTCATCCTCCGTACCGTGGTGGCCCTGCGGGACAACGCGGCCCTGCGGGAGAAATACCAGAAGCGCTTCCGTTACATCCTGGTCGACGAATACCAGGACACCAACCACGCCCAGTATCTCCTCACCAAGCACCTGGTGGCCCCGCCCAAGAACCTCTGCGTGGTGGGGGACGACGACCAATCCATTTATTCCTGGCGCGGCGCGGACATCCGCAACATCATGGAGTTCGAGCGGGACTACCCCGGCGCCCGCGTGGTCAAGCTGGAGCAGAACTACCGCTCCACGGAGGTCATCCTGGGTTGCGCCCACAACGTGATCCGGCGCAACCGTTTCCGCAAGGAGAAAAAGCTCTGGACGGACAGGGCCGGGGGCGAGCCGGTGCGTTTCCAGGAGTTCGCCAACGAATTGGAGGAGGCCCGTTTCGTGGCCCAGGAAACGGCCCGGCTCATCTCGTCCGCGGGCCTGTCCCGGCAGGACGCGGCCGTGTTCTACCGCACCAACGCCCAGTCCCGGGTGCTGGAGGACGCCTTCCGCCGGGAAAACATCCCGTACGTGGTGGTGGGCAGCGTGCGGTTCTACGAGCGGCAGGAGGTCAAGGACGCCCTGGCCTACTTGAGGATCCTGGTCAACCCCGCGGATTCGGTGAGCGTCAAGCGGGTGCTCAACGTGCCGCCCCGGGGCCTGGGCAAGACCACCCTGGAGGCGCTGGACAACCACGCCGCGGCCCAGGGGCTGACCCTGTACGAAGCCATCCGGAACGCGGCCCGGGTGCCGGGGCTCACGTCCGCGGCCCGGGGCAACCTCCAGAAGTTCACGGACTTGATCCAGGCCCTGGCCGCCAAAGTCGGGGCCATGACCGCCTCCCAGGCGGTGCAGGCCGCGCTGGAGCAGACCGGGTACTGGAGCCATTGGGAGGACCAGGTGGACGACGACCCGGAGGCCGCGGCCCGCCTGGACAACCTGCAGGAACTGGTGAACGCGGCCCGGGAGTTCGAGGAATCGTCCGAGGCCAAGGGCGCGACCGCGCCAGCGACGAGTGCCGCGGGGGAGCGGCCTGGCCCGGGTGCCGGAGGGGAGGCCAAG
>CAZAEL010000029.1:0-27552 GCA_964484135.1 uncultured Elusimicrobia bacterium | reverse complement strand
GCCCGGGTGCCGGAGGGGAGGCCAAGTCCGTTTCCGCCTTTTTGGAAAAGATTTCCCTGGCTTCGGACCTGGACGCCTTGAAGGACGAGGGCGGCGCGGTCACGCTCATGACCGTGCACCTGGCCAAGGGCCTGGAGTTTCCCGCGGTGTTCGTCACGGGCCTGGAGGAAGGGCTCTTCCCCATCGGCGAGTCGGCCTTCGACGAGCAGGAGTTGGAGGAGGAGCGTCGGCTCTGTTACGTGGCCATGACCCGGGCCCGGGAGCGCCTGGTCCTGACCGCGGCCGCCTCCCGCAAGATCTACGGCCGCTCCCACTGGAACGTGCCGTCCCGGTTCATCCAGGAGGCGGGGCTGGCCCAGGCGCCGGCTTCGGCTCCGTCGGCCCCGCCCATGCGCGAACCCGCTGCCGCGGGTGCGGTCGTGGGTTCTTTTGACCCGGATGAGGCCGAGCCACAGGCCCCGGGCCGGCCGCGGCCCCTGCGCGCGGGCATGCGGGTGAGGCACCCCCAGTTCGGGGAGGGAAAAATTTTGGACAAGTCCGGTTCGGGGGAAAACGTGAAGGTGCAGGTCCTGTTCGACAGCGGGGCCCGCAAAACCATTCTGGTGAGGTACGCGGCTTTTGAGATTTTATAGGGCGTTCTTTCCGGGCATTGTGGTCCTGGGCGCCGCCCTTCCGGTCCTGGGGGCGCCGGCGGAAAACCGGCGTCCGGCCGGCGCGCCGTCCGGGGTGGAAGAAGCCGTGGGATACTTGCGGGATTACCTCCGGCTGGACACCACCAACCCGCCGGGCAACGAGCTGGTGACCGCGCGATTTTTGAAAAATCTCCTGGACCGGGCGGACATTTCCAACGACGTGTACGTCTCCTCTCCGGGCCGGGCCAACCTGCTGGCGGTTTTGAGGTCGGACGCTCCCAAGAAAGAGCCGCCCCTGCTTTTGCTTCACCACATGGACGTGGTGCCGGCCGATCCCAAGGAATGGAAACAGGACCCCTTCGGCGGCGCGGAAAAGGACGGGTCCCTGTGGGGGCGGGGCGCGCTGGACACCAAGGTCACGGGCGTCCTGCACCTCATGACGCTCCTGCGCCTGAAGCGGGAAGGCGTCCCGCTCAACCGGGACGTCCTCCTCCTGGCCGTGGCCGACGAGGAGAACGGCGGCCGCTGGGGCAGCCAATGGATGGTGGAAAAGCACTGGGAGAGGATGCGGCCGGGCTACGTGATCGACGAGGGCGGCTTCGGGCTGAAAGGGGTCTTTTCCTACGGCGACGGCGTGGTGTACGCCTGCGCCGTGGACGAAAAAAAGGTCCTGGGCCTGCGCGTCACGGCGGACGGAAAGTCGGGCCACGGCTCCATGCCCAACTCCGACAACCCCAACGACATCCTGCGCCGGGCCCTGAACCGCATGGAGCAGGTGTTCATCCGGTTCGGCGGCCGACCGCCGGAGGTGGTGCGGGACATGGAGCGGCGGCTGCCCCGCCTGCGCCCGACGCCCCTGACCAACGCGGTCCGGCGAAACACCATGACCGTGACCTCCCTCATGGCCTGGAGCGGGGACATCCAGAAGCCCAAGTACAACATGATCCCGGAGCAGGCCGTGGCCACCCTGGATTGCCGGCTCCTGCCGACCGAGGACGAGGACGACTTTTTGGAGAAGTTGAAAAAAGGGATCGACGACGACCGGGTGAGGGTCGAGGTGATCAAGCGCACCAGCCAGCGGGGCGCCGGGCCCCGGGATTACCGGTCTCCCTTGCTGGAGGCGCTGGAAAAGGCCGTGCGCGACAACGATCCGGACGCGGCCGTGGTCCCCTACCTCCTGCAGGAGGCGACGGACTCCCGGTTCTTCCGCGCCAGGGGCGCGTTGTGCTACGGTTTGGCGCCCATCGTTTTGAACGACGAGGAGTACCTGTTGTTGCACGCGGCCGACGAACGGGTGCCGCTGGCCGGCCTGGAGAAGGCCCTGTCAATCATGTATGATTGGGTGAAAAATTTCTGCGCGACGGAGAACGACGATGCCCCTCAACGATAAAGACGTCCTGCACGTGGCCCGCCTGGCGCGGCTGGCCCTGACCCCGGAGGAAAAAGAGAAGTACCGCGGCCAGCTGGAGCGCATCTTGGAGTACGTCCGCGCCCTGGAAAAATACGACACCCAAGGCGTCCCGCCCACCTCTCATGTGGCGGCCCTGGCCAACGTGTGGCGGGAGGACGAGCCCCGCCCCTGGACCGACGCGGAGTCCATCCTGGCCAACGCGCCGGAGCGCGAGGACGTGTACTTCAAGGTGAGGAAGGTCATTGAGTAACGCGGGGCTTCACGAACTGTCCGCCGGCCAAATCGCCGCCGGGGTGCGGGGCAAAAAGTTTTCCGCCCGGGAGGTGGCCCGCGCGTTCCTGGACCGGGTCCGGGCCCTGGACCCGAAGCTCAAGGCTTTTTTGAGCGTGCTGGAGGAATCGGCTCTTGAACAGGCCCGGGCCGTGGACGCGGCCGTGGCCCAGGGCCGGGACCCGGGGCCCCTGGCCGGCGTGCCCGTGGCCGTGAAGGACAACCTCTGCGTGCGCGGCACCCGCACCACCTGCGCCTCCAAGATCCTGGAAAACTTCACGGCCCCGTACGACGCCACCGTCATCGAAAAATTGCGCGCCGCGGGCGCGGTGTTCATCGGCAAGACCAATTTGGACGAGTTCGCCATGGGGTCTTCCACGGAAAACTCCGCCTTCTTCACCACGCGCAACCCCTGGGCCCCGGACCGCGTGCCGGGCGGGTCCTCGGGCGGCAGCGCCGCGGCCGTGGCCGCGCGCCTGGCGCCCCTGTCCCTGGGGTCCGACACCGGCGGCTCCATCCGCCAGCCCGCGGCCTGCTGCGGCGTGGTGGGGTTGAAGCCCACGTACGGCCGGGTGTCGCGCTACGGCCTGGTGGCCTTTGCTTCTTCTTTGGACCAGATCGGTCCCTTCGCCTGGAACGTGGCCGACGCCGCGGCCCTCCTTCAGACATTGGCCGGCCACGACCCGAAGGACTCCACCTCCGTGGACCGTCCCGTGCCCGACTACGGCGCGGCCTGCGGACAAGGCGTCCAGGGGTTGCGGGTGGGCCTGCCCAGGGAATATTTCGTGGACGGCATGGACCCGGAGGTGGAGAAGGCCGTGCGCGAGGCGGTGAAGGTCCTGGAAAAATCCGGGGCCCGGGTGGAGGACATCTCGCTCCCCCACACCGACGCCGCCATCTCGGTCTATTACATCCTGGCGCCGTCCGAGGCCAGCGCCAACCTGGCCCGCTTCGACGGGGCGCGGTACGGCCATCGTTCCGCCCGCGCCGCGAACCTCCTGGAACAGTACGAGCTGTCCCGGGACGAAGGCTTCGGCCCGGAGGTCAAGCGCCGCATCATGCTGGGGACCTACGCCCTCTCCTCCGGATATTACGACGCGTACTACCTCAAGGCCCAAAAGGTCCGCACCCTCATCAAACAAGACTTCGACCGGGCCTTCGAGCGCGTGGACGTGATCGTGACCCCCACCGCGCCCACGCCCGCCTTCAAGGCCGGCGAAAAGGCCGACGATCCGCTTCAGATGTACCTGTCGGACATCTTCACCATTTCCTGCAACTTGGCCGGGCTGCCGGGGCTGTCCCTGCCCTGCGGCTTCTCGTCCCAGGGCCTTCCCATGGGCCTCCAGGTCCTGGGGCGGCCCTTCGAGGAAGAGCGGGTCCTGGCCGCCGCGGCCGCGTACGAAAAAGCCACGGACTGGGTCAGGGTCCCGCCGGCCTTTTAAAGAGGCCGGAGAAGGCGGCGCGGGATGAAGCCATCCGTTCACCTCAGAAGGGGGAGGACATGATGAACCTTTCCAAGTCGGTCCTGAAACGGTATTTCGTCACGGGCCTTTTCGTCCTCATCCCCGTGGGACTGACGCTCTTTTTGGTGGTCTGGCTGGTGGGGACCGTGGACAGCCTGTTCGGCCCCCTGATGCGGGGGGTCCTGGGCTTCCACGTGCCGGGGGTGGGGATCCTGGCCACCGCGGCCCTGATCCTGCTGGTGGGCATGCTCATGTCCAACCTGGTCTTCCAGCAGATCTTCGAATGGTTCGAGGAGGTGTTCCTCCGCATCCCGGGCGTGCGGGTGGTGTACAAGACCCTCAAGGCCCTCACGGACGCCCTGTCCCCGGACAAACAGGTCTCTTTCCGGCGGGTGGTCCTGGTGGAGTACCCCCACCCGGGCAGCCTGGCCCTGGGGTTCGTGACCAGCCAACTGACGCTGACCCCCGAGGGCGGCGCGCCGGGAAGGCATGTGGCCGTGTACGTGCCCAGCAACCACTTTTACCTGGGCCAGACCGTGCTGGTGCCGGAGTCCAAGGTCCAGGTCACGGCCCTGTCCGTGCAGGAGGGCATCCAGCTGGTGCTGTCCAGCGGCGCGGGGTTCCCGGACCAGACCTTGTCCAAGAATGGCTGAAAAGCCGGCGCCGGCGGGCGCGCCGCGGCCCGCGCAAGAGGTGTCCGCCGGGGGCGTGGTCCTGCGGGAGGACGAGGTGCTCCTGGTCAAGGTGCGGAACCTGCAGGGAGAGGTGGTCTGGACCTTTCCCAAGGGCCATCTGGAGGCGGGGGAAACGGCCCGGCGGGCGGCGCTGCGGGAGGTGAAGGAAGAGACGGGTTGGACCTGCCGCGTGGACCGGCCCTTCACCCGGGTCCGCTACCGCTTTTCATGGCAGGGCCGGTCGGTGCGAAAGACCGTGCATTGGTTTTTGATGTCGCCGCTGTCCCTGGACGGGGAAAGCGACCCGCGGGAGATCCTGGACTGCCGGTGGTTTCCCTTGCGGGAGGCCGCGGATTTGGTGGTTTACAAGTCGGACCGGCAAATCATGGCCCGGCTGAGGAAGAGGCGGTCGGCGTCTAAGCGATGAGGGAGTGGCCGCCGTCGGCCACGATGGTCTGGCCCACGATCCACTGGGCGTCCTCGGAGCAGAGGAAGGTGACCACCTTGGCGATGTCCTCCGGCGTGCCCAGGCGGCCGGCCGGGGTGCGGTGGCGGGCGTCGTGCAGGAGCTGCTCGTGCCCCGGGATGCCCCGCAGGGAAAGGGTGTCGGTGGTGCCGGCCATGACCGTGTTGGCGGTGACGCCGTGGGGGGCCAGCTCCAGCGCCAGGTACCGGGTCAGGGCCTCGGACGCGGCCTTGGCCACGCCCACGGCCGCGTAGTTGGACAGGCACCGCACGGAGCCGTGGCTGGAGATGTTGATGAAGCGGCCCTTTCGCCCGTGCATGAGGGGGACGGCGTAACGCGCCATGATCAGGAGGGCCTTGGTGTTGATGTCCAGGGTCCGGTCCCACTCCTCGTCGGTGAGGGTCAGCACGGGCTTCAGGTCGCCCGTGGCGGCGTTGTGCACAACGATGTCCAGGTGGTGGAACCGGGACTTGACCGCTTCGAAGAACTGGGCGATGTGCGCGGCGTTCCCCATGTTGCCGCGCACGCTCAGGACGTGGACGCCCTTGGCGGCGATGGCTTTTTCCGCGTCCAGGGCGTCGGCCCGGCGGCGGAAGTAGGAAAAGGCGACATGCGCCCCCCGTTCCGCCAGGGACAGGGCGATGGCGCGGCCGATGCCGCGGGACCCGCCGCTGATCAGCGCCACCTTGCCGTGCAGGGGTTTCAACGAAAGGCTCATGGTCGGAAGACTCCTCCTTGGGCAGAGTCGGGTGGGATCAAGATGAACGACTATAGCAAATTACCGAAGGGAGACTCAATTTGAGCGATTTTGAAGCGGTGATCGGCCTTGAGGTGCACGTCCAGCTCAAGACCCGGTCCAAAATTTTCTGCGGCTGTCCCACGGACTTTGGGGCGGACCCCAACTCCCAGATCTGCCCGGTCTGCTGCGGGTACCCCGGGGTCCTGCCGGTGCTGAACCGTCGCGCCGTGGAGGGTCTGGTGCGCGCGGCCCTGGCCCTGGGCTGCCGGATCAACCCGGACTCCATCTTCGCCCGCAAGCAGTACTTTTATCCGGACCTGCCCAAGAACTACCAGATCTCCCAGTACGAACGCCCCCTGGCAGAGTCCGGGAAACTGGCGATCGAGACCGAGGCCGGGCCCAAGACCGTCCGCATCCACCGCATCCACCTGGAGGAGGACGCGGGAAAACTTTTGCACGCCGTCGGCAGCCGCCAGCTGGATTACTCCCTGGTGGACCTCAACCGCACGGGCCTGCCCCTCATGGAGATCGTGTCCGAGCCGGACTTGCGCACGCCGGAAGAGGCGGCGGCGTACCTCACCGCGCTTCGGGCCGTGCTGCGGTACGTGGGGGTGTCGGACTGCGACATGGAAAAGGGGTCCATGCGGTGCGACGCCAACGTGTCCCTCCGCCCCCGCGGCGCGGAGGCGCTCGGCACCAAGGCCGAGGTCAAGAACATGAACTCCATCCGGGGCGTGCGGGACGCCATCGCCCACGAGATCGGCCGCCAGGCCGAGGTCCTGTCCTCCGGCGGACGGGTGGTGCAGGAGACGCGGCTCTGGGACGCGGTCAAGGGCCTCACCCAGTCCATGCGCTCCAAAGAGGAGGCCCACGACTACCGGTATTTCCCGGAGCCGGACCTGGTGCCCTTGAAGCTGGACGAGGCCTTCCTGGCGGACGTGCGCCGGACCCTGCCGGAGCTGCCCGCGGCGCGGCGCGCCCGGTTCGAAAAAGACCTGGGGCTCTCGGCGTACGACGCCGGGGTCTTGACCGCGGAAAAGAGCCTGGCGGACTATTACGAAGAGGGGCTCCGCGCCCTGGACGCCGGCCTGCGCAAACAGGCGGCCAAGCCCCTGGCCAACTGGCTCACCACGGAGCTTTTGGGCCGGCTCAACGCCGCGAAGAAAGAGATTTCGGAATCGCCCATCCCGCCCGCCCACCTGGCGGCCCTGGTGGGGCTGGTGCTCAAGGGCACCATCTCCGGCAAGGCCGCCAAAATGGTGTTCGAGGACATGTTCGCGGGCGCGGGGCCCCCTGAGGCCATCGTCAAACAGAAGGGCCTGGTGCAGGTGGATGACGCGGGCCAGATCCAGCAATGGGTGGAGGAGGTCCTGGCCGCCAACCCCAAGATCGTGGCGGACGTCAAAGGGGGGAAGGAGGCGGCCCTGGGCTCCCTGGTGGGCCAGGTCATGAAAAAGTCCGGGGGCCGGGCCAACCCCCAGTCCGCGAACCGCCTTTTGCGGGAGAAGCTGGGCCTCAAGTCGTAAAAGGGCCCCGGCGGGACACCGGCCAATTTAGGGTTCTCGATTCCGCTTCGCTCGAACAATAAGACTCTTCGAGCGAAGTCTCGATCCTGTCGAGGGACGAAGTCGAGAAGCTCATTGGCCGTCTAAGCTTTACCGGCGCCCCCGGCGGGAAACCGTTGACTTTTCCCCGAGGGTCATGTAAAATAAAAGAAGTTCTTTCCGATATGTGTTGGACTCTTATCCAGAGTGGGGGAGGGACGCAGCCCGATGATCCCACGGCAACCGTCGTCCGCGCGAGCGGGCGGTAGGTGCTAATGCTCGACACCGCGAAAGCGGGACCGATAAGAGGAGTGAAAAACCCTGGAAACCCCGCGGATTTTCGACTCCTCGGGGTTTTTCTTTTTATACAGCCTGAACGCTTGTTTGAGGAGAAAGAAAAGACATGTCCACGGCGACCAAAATCAAGGGGTTGAAGTGCAAGGAGTGCGGCCGGCCCTTCCCGGCCAAAGCCATCCACGTCTGCGAGTTCTGTTTCGGCCCGCTGGAGGTGGACTACAACTACGATTTCCTGCGCAAGTCCGTGACCCGCGCCCGCATCGAGGCGGGCCCCCGGAGCCTGTGGCGGTACTGGGACCTCCTGCCCGTGGAGAGCCGGGACGTGGTGACCATCCAGGAAGGCTTCACCCCGCTCTTCCACGCCAAGAACCTGGGCAAGCTCCTGGGGCTGAAGAACCTGTACATCAAGAACGACTCCGTGAACCCCACCTTCTCCTTCAAGGACCGGGTGGTGAGCGTGGCCATCTCCCGCACGCGGGAGCTGGGCTTCGACACCGTGGCCTGCGCCTCCACGGGCAATCTGGCCGGGGCGGTGTCCGCGTACGGCGCGGTGGCGGGACTGCGCACCTTCGTGTTCATCCCCGCGGACCTGGAGGAGGGCAAAATTTTGGGCGCCGGGGTGTACGACCCGGTCATCGTGGGCGTGGAGGGCAACTACGACGAGGTCAACCGCCTCTGCGCCGAGGTGGCGGACGCCTTCAAGTGGGCCTTCGTGAACGTCAACGTGCGGCCCTATTACGCGGAGGGCTCCAAGACCCTGGGCTTCGAGGTGGCGGAACAGCTGGGCTGGAAGGCGCCGGACCACTGCGTGGTGCCCGTGGCCTCGGGCTCCCTCCTCACCAAGATTTACAAGGGCCTGCAGGAGTTCCAGAAGCTGGGGCTCATCCCGGAGCGCGCCACGCGTATCTCCGCGGCCCAGCCCCAGGGCTGCAGCCCGGTGGTCACGGCCCTGCAGGAGCAGTCCGACATCATCAAGCCGGTGCGCCCCAAGACCATCGCCAAGTCCCTGGCCATCGGCAACCCGGCGGACGGGTACTACGCCTGGCGGGTGGTCAAACAGACCGGGGGCTTCGGGGAATGGGCCACGGACGAGGAAATCGTGGAGGGCATCAAGCTCCTGGCCAAGACCGAGGGCGTCTTCACCGAAACCGCAGGGGGCGTCACCGTGGCCGTGTTGAAAAAGCTGGCCCGCTCTGGTAGAATAAAATCAGACGAAACGGCGGTGGCCTTCGTCACCGGGAACGGGTTCAAGACCAGCGAGGCCGTGTCCGGCCGGGTGTCCCGGGTGAACGTGATCGCGCCGAAGATCGACGCCTTCCGGGACCTGTACAAGACGGTGGCGGATCCCCGCGCCCCCGCGAAAAAGGCCGGGAAGACGCCGGTCACGGCGTCCTGAAGAGCCCGGTTTTCGACCGTTTTTCATTCTGAAGAGGAGGATCGACCCCCATCATGCCCGCGAAAGTGCGCATCCCCGCCCCGTTGAGGAAGCTGACCAAGGACCAGGCCGTGGTGGAGGCCGACGGCAGGAACATCGAGGAGCTCATCGCTTCTTTGGAAAAAAAATACCCCGGCCTGAAAGAGCGCGTGTGCGACGAGTCCGGCCAGATCCGCCGGTTCATCAACGTGTTCGTGAACGGGGAGGACATCCGGTTCAAGGACGGGGCCAAGACCCCGGTGGCCGAGGGAGCGGAGGTGAGCATCATCCCGGCCATCGCGGGCGGGGCTTTTCAAGGCGTCACCCCGGCCTGACGTGAAACGCCGGCTGGACCTGATTTTCCCGCAGAACCTCATCAAGGAGCCGGTGGTCTACCGGATGGCCAAGGAGTTCGGCGTGGTCTTCAACATCCGGCGCGCCAAGGTGACGGACAAGGTGGGGGAGATGGTTTTGGAGCTGGAGGGGGAGGAGCCGGTCCTGTCCCGGGCCATGGACTGGCTCAAGGGCCAGGGCATCAAGGTGGAACCCGTGACGCACGACGCGGTGGAGGGCTGAACACAGAAAGAACGGCGTGAGAAGTGAAAAGTGGGAAGTGAAAGGCAAAGCGGGTCTACGATTTTTCTTCACACTTCTCACTTCACGCTTTAAACGCCTATGACTTCGGACGTCCTCGTCCTCAACCGGCAGTTCTACGCCATCCAGATCACCTCCTGGCGGCGGGCCCTGACCCTGGTGTACATGGACCACGCCCAGGTGGTGGACCCGGATTACCGGACCTATTCGTTCGAGGACTGGCGGGCCCTGTCCCGGGAAATGACCGAGCACGCCGCCGGCTTCGTGAGCACCCCCACCTTCCGCATCGCCATCCCCGAGGTCATCGCCCTCAAGCTCTACGACAAGCTGCCGGTCAGCGAGGTCAAGTTCACCCGCCGGAACATCTACGAGCATTACGGGTACCACTGCTGCTACTGCGGCCGGAAGTTTCCCTCCAGCGAGCTCAACCTGGACCACGTGGTGCCCCGCAGCCGCGGCGGCCAGACGGACTGGTCCAACATCGTGACGTCCTGCATCCCCTGCAATCTGAAAAAGAGCGACCGCCTGCCGGGCGAGGCGGGGGTCAAGCTGCTGATCCCGCCGTCCCGCCCCAAATGGCGGGGCCGCTCCTCCCTGGTCTTCACCGCCAACTTCCGCGTCCGCCGCTCCTGGCAGCGGTTCGTGGACAACATCTACTGGAACAGCGAGCTGGAAGAGTAGCCTCTTCCGCCGCCCCGCCGCAGTCTCCCGCCGCCTACCGCCGTCCTTCGGGCCCCGTGAAGTCGTTGGGGTCCAGCCCGTTCTTTTTCAGAAAGGCCCCGTGTTTGATGAACATGAAGTACAGGTGGTCCAGGACCTTTTCCCGTTCCGGGGGGGACAACCGCGGCAGGAGGTGCATCTGGGACGGTTTGATGAGGAGGGCCGCGGTCTGGCCGGGGTGGCGGCGGTACAGGGAGAGGGCCTCCGTCAGGCAGCGCGTCCCCCGCGCGCCCACGCGGATCAGGGCCCTCAGCCAGAGATCCGGGTCGTCCGCCACGTAACGAAAATGGGGATCGAAGGACCCCAGCCGGGTGATGAGGTCCCGGCGCATCATGACGGTGGAGGTCACGGGGAAGAAGGGCAGCCGCCACAGGGACCGGGCCAGCCGCGCGAAGAACAGGGAGCCCCTCCGGTGCATGAGGCTGTTGCGGCGCAGGAGGCGTCCGCGCGGGGAGATTTCGTGGAAGTCGGAATAGACGAATTGCACGCCGGGCGCGGCGCGGCGCAGCTGTTCCTCCAGTTTGCGGGGCAGCCACAGGTCGTCGGAATCCAGGAACGCGACCCATTCGCCGCGGGCGGCTTCCACGCCCCTGCGGCGGGCCGCGGCGGGGCCTCGGTTGACGGGCAGGCGGAGGACCCTCACCGGCACCGCCCACCGGCGGCGGACCACGGCCCGGGCCGTGCCGTCCGTGGAACCGTCGTCCACCACCACGGCTTCCAGCGGGCGATGGGTCTGCCGTTCCACGCTGCGCAGGGCGGCCAGCAGGTATCCCCGCCGGTTGTGGCAGGTCAGGAGCGCGGTGACGAGGGGGGGCGGCATGGAGCGGAGACGGGATCGAAAAGGGGGAAAGCGGGGAGGTTTTCCGCGGTGAATATCTCCGGCGGGGCGGCGGACGGCTCCGCCGGGAAGGAACCGCCCGTCAGAGGGTCTGGGCCACGGCCACGTGCTCCAGGCGGCCGTGCTTGGTCATGGAGGGCTTCTTGTATTTCCCCCCGGATTTTTTGCCGGCGGGTTTGGATTTCTTTGCCATGGGCGGCGGTCTCTCTTTCCCTTGGTCTTTTATTATGCCATCGATGCGTTGGAAAATCAAGGGCCGTCCGGCCCGCGGCCTTCAAGGGAGGCATTTTTCGTAAAAAGCCGCGTACCGCCGGGACAGGGCCTTGAAATCGTGGGCCTTGGCCGCCCTTTGGCCGGCCCGCGCCAGTCGGGACCGCAGACCCGGGTCGTCCAAGAGCCGCCGGACCGCCTTTTCCAGGGAGCGGGGATCCCCCGGCGGCACGAACAGGCAGTCCCTTCCGTTCCGGAAAACCTCCTCCAGGGAGCCGGTGCGGGTGGCGACCACCGGGACCCCGGCGCTGCAGGCCTCCATGACCGCGAAGCAGCCGCTTTCATACAGGGAGGGCTGGACGTAGACCAGGCATCCCTTGAGGAGCCGCCGCAACCGTTCTCCCGACACCTCGCCGGTGAACGTGACCCGGCGGCCCAGGCCCAGGGCCCGGACCAATCCTTTCAACTGCCGGGAATAGGAGGAACGGGGCCGGCCGCCCGCGATGAAAAGCCTGAGGCGGGGATGGCGCCGGGCCAAACCTTGAAACGCCATGATCAGGACGTGGAGCCCCTTGTAGGGCCAGAGCCGCGACAGCGTCAAAAGGAAGGGAGGGGATCTTTTGCCCGGTTTCAAGGAGGCGGACCAGTAAGCGCGGTCCGCGCCGTTCCGAATGACATGGATGCGGCCCCGCAGGGAAGGCCACCTCTCGGCCGCCGCCCGCGCGAGGGAGCGGGACACGGCGTGCACCGCGGCCATGCGGCGATGGTCTCCCGTGCGCAGGAAGACCGGCAGGGAGCGGGGCGTCAAGAGGTGCAGAGAGGCCGCCATGGGGGCCCGCCTTTGCGCGGCCCTGAAAAGGGCGCGCCCCAGGCGGGGCGAGAGGCGGGACAGCAGGACCCAATGGACCAGGTCCGGGTTTTCCTCCGACAGGAAACGGGAAAAGGCCCGGACGAGCCCCCCGCCCGTCCCCGGGAGCCGGCGCAGGGGGACCGGCGGTCGCCAATGCCGGAGCGTGGCGCGCGAGGGTCGTCGGAAAGACAGCGCCGTCAAGCGCAGGTTTTTCCGGGGGAAAGAGGCGGCGATCATGTCCAGCAGCCGCCGGCAGGTGGGGTCGTCCAGGCTGTAGAAAACGAGCAGCACCGTTCTGGTCCTGGGGGGGGGTGTCATGGCCGTGACAGTTATTTTAGTTGATTTTGACCGTTGAAAAGACCCCGCCGGTCTGATAATCTAAAAGGTCAAGGGAAGCGAGGCCGGCCCCACCCCCGCCCCTTCAGGAGACCCTGGATGGAATGCGTCCGCCCTCTGCCGTCGAAAAAGGTCTATATCGCCCCGTGGGCCTGCACCGCCACCACGGCCAGCAACGCCCTCTTCGAGGCTTTCCTGACGGCCAACGGGTATGAGAAAACCCTGGATCCCCGGCAGGCGGACCTCCTTCTCTGCGCCACCTGCGGCTCGGTCCAGGGCAGCGAGGATGTCAGCGTCGGACGCATCCGGAAGCTGCAGGCCCTCAAAAAACCGGGGGCCGAACTGGTCGTGACCGGCTGTCTGCCCCAGATCAACCCGGAACGGCTGAACACCGTTTTCAGCGGACCCACGGTCGGGGCCCGTTCCTTCGAAGCGCTGTACCGGTTCGTCCGGAATCCGGCCACGCGGCTGGAGGACATTCCCCGCGGTTTTTCCCTGAGGCGCCATCCCCAGATGGCCGACCTCCGCGACATGTACGGGATCGTCACCTCGGTCGGGTGTTTGGGGAAGTGCAGTTTTTGCGTCATCCCGAAGGCGGTGGGGAAACTCCGCAGCCGTCCCATCCCCCGGATCGTGGAGGAGTTCCGGGAAGGGCTGGCCAAGGGCCACCGGGATTTCATCCTCCTCGGGGACGACAACGGGACCTACGGGTTCGACCTGGGGACGGACATGGCGTCCCTCCTGGAGGAGATCCTGGCCCTGCCCCAGGACTTCCGTCTGGTGGTCTGGAACTTCAACCCCTGGGGGTTCGTCAAGACCATGGACCGGTTCAAGCGCCTGGCGGCCTCTCCCAAGCTTTACCGCCTGCACGTGCCCGTGCAGCACGCCCACCCGCGCCTCCTCAAGCTCATGATCCGCCCGTACGCGCCGGAATGGGTGCGGGACCGCCTCCTGGAACTGCGCGCCCTGAACCCGGCCCTGCGGCTGTACACGGCCTTCATCGTGGGGTACCCCAGCGAGACGGAGGAGGAATTCCAAACCTGCGTGGAGATGACGCGCCAGGTGCTGTTCGACGACGCGGACGTGTACCGTTTTTCCATGCGTCCGGGACTCCATGTCCCGGCGGGCCTGACGCCGGTGCCTCTCCCCGAGATGGAGTCCCGCCGGCAAAAGCTGGTCGCGGAAGTGAAGATGGCCAGCGCGGTGCACCGCGTCCGGATGGGGAGAGCCCGCCAGAAACAGCGCCCCTGAAGACCCCGGCGTCATCATCCCCCGCCTGCGGTGCGCCGGGGCCGCCGCGCGAAACCCCGGTCTTGCCTCCGTCGCGTCATTTGGGTTCTTGACAGCCATGTCGCCTGCATGGTAGACTGCCCGTGAAATTTTTCACAGACCAAGAAAGTTTTTTTCCTGATTTCAAGGGATCCCTCAAACAAAAGACATATGGAAAATTCCCAACCCGCTTCCCAGCCGTCTTCCGTTCCGGCGGGATCGGACCCGTCCACGGCCCATCTGCCCGGTTCCGGCGTGACCCGGCGCGGCCTTTTGGCCGGCGCCTGGGCGGCCTTCGTCGGCTTCCTGGCCTCCAGCGCCGCGGCCACGGCCCGGTTCATGCTGCCCAACGTCCTGTACGAGCCTTCCCAGCGGTTCAAGATGGGCAAGGCCGCGGACCTGCCCATGGGCGTCACCATCAACAAGGAACAGCGCGTGTGGGTGGTGCGCAACGAGCAAGGCATCTACGCCCTCTGGTCCCGGTGCACGCACCTGGGCTGCACGCCCAACTGGTTCGGCGCCGAGTCCCGTTTCCGCTGCCCCTGCCACGGCTCCAACTTCAACCTGAACGGCGACGTGATCGCGGGCCCCGCGCCCAAGCCCCTCTGGCGCGTGGCCGTGGCCCTCACCCCGGACGGGGAGCTGGTGGTGGACAAGTCCGTCATGGAGAACCGCCCCGGCTTCCGCGACAAGGGCGATTTCTTCGTCAACGTCTGAGCCTTTTTCCTTCCCCCGATGCCTCCCTTGGATTTAAAACAGCTTAAAGAAGAGGTCATCAACTCCCAGATCTGGCGCTCCATGTTCCGGGGCGGCACCTGGAAGGACACCTCCCGCGACCGGGCCCAGCACATCCTGGGCAACGTGTGGCTCCACCTGCACCCGGCGCGCATCCGCCAGCGGGCCGTGCGCTTCACCTACACCTGGGGGCTGGGGGGGATTTCCTTCGGCCTCTTCATGGTGCTCACCGTCACGGGCATCCTGCTGATGTTCTATTACCGGCCGGCGGTGGAGTTGGCGTACCGCGACATCAAAGATTTGGAGTTCGCCGTGTCCCTCGGCCTGTTCATGCGCAACATGCACCGTTGGGCCGCCCACAGCATGGTCATGCTGGTGATCCTGCACATGATCCGGGTGTTCCTGACCGGCGCGTACAAGCCGCCCCGGGAGTTCAACTGGGCCGTGGGCGTGGTGCTCCTGGTGCTGACCCTCTTTTTGTCCTTCACCGGGTACCTGCTGCCCTGGGACCAGCTGGCGCTCTGGGCCGTGACCGTGGGCACCAACATGGCCAGCGCCACGCCCTTCGTGGGCGCGGAGGGGCCCTTCTCCTCGCTCCTGGGCGTGGGCCTGAGGAACGACGCCCGCTTCGCGCTCCTGGGCGGCACGTCGGTGGGCGCCAACACCCTGCTCCGTTTTTACGTCCTGCACTGCGTGGCCGTGCCGTTCCTGGCCGGGGTCTTCATGATCGTCCACTTCTGGCGCATCCGCAAGGACGGGTTCTCCGCCGCGCCCCTGCCGAACGACCCGCCGGAGAAGAAGCTGGAGGTTTGGCCCCACCTGGTGGTGCGGGAATACATCGGCGCCGTGCTCATGATGATTTTCCTGGTGGCCTGGTCCCTCCTGCAGAACGCGCCCCTGGAGGAGCTGGCCAACCCGGGCGTGACGCCGAACCCCTCCAAGGCGCCCTGGTACTTCCTGGGGCTCCAGGAGCTCCTGGTGTACTTTGATCCCTGGCTGGCGGGGGTGCTCCTGCCCGGCGTCATCATCGTGGGGCTCATGGCCATCCCGTACGTGGACCCGGACCCCAAGAGCGGCCTGGGCTTCTACAGCCTGAAGGAAAGGCCCTTCGCCAACACCGTTTTCCTGTTCGGCATCTTTTTCTGGTTCGTCCTGATCGTGATCGGCACCTGGATGCGGGGGCCCAACTGGGCCTGGTACTGGCCCTGGGAGGACTGGGCCGTGCACAAGCCGCCCCCGCCGCCCACCTGGGACCTGATCCGGGTGGACCTGGCCGACAAGGCCGCGGTGTTCTTCGGCAGCCAGAAAATTCCGGGCCTCCGGTGGGAGGGGATGTTGGGCGTGCTGGGCGGCCTGGTTTCGGGCGCCGGGCTCCTGGGCGCGTACTTCGTCGGCGGCATGCTCCTGCCCAAGGCCGTGACGCGGGACATTCCCCTCAAGAAGGCCCTCTCCGTGTCGGCGGTGCTCTGCGTGGTGGCCGGGATCCTGGCCAAGGTGGGGCACACGGTGCTCTTCCGGTTCGACTTCATCGGCCGCAACATGCCCCATTTCGGCCTGCCCCAAATCCTGTGCGTGGCCTTTTTTCTCTTCGTGGCCGTGGTCCTGGGTTTCCTGCTGCCGCAAAAATATCTGCGGACCAGCAAGGATTTGAGCCTCGTTCAATACGCGACCACCATGTCGCTGCTTTTGATGATGCTCGGCGTGGTGATCAAGATCGGGGCCCGCCTGGGGTTCAACGTCAAGTACATCTTCAGCCTGCCGGGGCTGAACTTCAATATATGATCGTTAAACGCGTCACGCGTTGCGCGTTGCGAAACGCCGCCACGGCGCACTCCCTCATCGTGACACGCAACACGTCTCACGGAACACGGCCGTCATGAACTTTAAAGAGACCCTTTTCACCAAATATCTCACCATCCGCAACCTCTTCGTGGCGTGCAACGTCTTGTTGCTGGCGCTTTTCCTGGCGGCGGTGGCCAAGGACCATGTGCGGGAATGGAAGGGGTATCAGAAGGATTACCACCGGCGGGAAGTCGGGCGACTGCAGCAGGAGTTGGGGCAGGCGTCGGATCCCCAAGACAAGGAGCGCTTGCAGGCGGAACTCCGCGCCATGAAGGGCCAGCCCGTGGAGATCAAGCAGATCATTTTGGAAAAGATGGACCGGTACGACCGCTGCGTCACCTGCCACGCGGGCCACGACCCGGTCCTGAACCCCGCGATGGCCACGCCCTACGAAGACCATCCCTTTGCGGCGAAGCCCAACGAATTCCACAAGGCCCATCCCGTGGAGAAGTTCGGCTGCACCGTGTGCCACGGCGGCCAGGGCCTGGCCACCTCGGTCAAGGCCGCCCACGGCGAGGTGAAGCATTGGGAGAAGCCGCTCCTGAAGGGCGCGCTGTTGCAGGCCTCCTGCGCCAAGTGCCACGGCAACGTCCATGACGCCCAGGCCATGCCCTACACCGCGGCCTGGCGGCGGGGCGAGGTCCTGTTCAGGGAGAAGGGGTGCATCGGCTGCCACCAGGTCCGGGGCGAAGGCGGGCCCATTTCCGTGGACCTGGCGGAGGAGACGGCGGACAAGCCCCTTTCCCGCATCGATTTCACGTACACGGGCCTGCCCAAGGACCAATGGACCTTGGCCAACTGGATCCGGCTCCACTTCCTCAAGGATCCGCAGGAACTGGTGCCCGGCGACCCCCGGGCCCTGCACAACGACGAGCCCGTGGCTCCGTCGGGCATGCCCTTCTTCGACCTGTCCGAGGCGGACGCCGACGCCTTGACCGCCTATGTCCTGGGCCTGTCGCGCTCCGACCGGATCCCCGTGGAGTACCTGGTGCCGTCCCCGGCCCGGCCGGAACCGGCCTTCGCCTCGTCCGTGCAGCGGGGCCGGCACGTGTACGAGAAGTACGGCTGCGCCGCCTGCCACGGGCCGGACGCCAAGGGCGGCATCCGCAACTACAATTATGAGAACGAGGTGGAGCCGGACCTGACCAAGACCATGGGGACCTTCACGCGGGAAGAGCTCAAGAAGAAAATCGCCGAAGGGGTGCCTGTGGTGGGCAAGAAGGATCCCCAGGGCCCCACCCCGCCCCTGTACATGCCCGGCTGGAAGGACAAGATCAAGGGGCAGGAGCTGGAAGACCTGGTCACCTATTTGCACAGCATTGCCGAAAAAGTCGAGGAGTGGTAAACTCAATGTCAAGGTGGATGGGGAGGAAGTCATGACGAAACGGTTTTTGGCGGTCATTTTGACGGGCGCGGTCCTTTCATTGAACGGCGCGGCGCGCGCGCTGGCCGCGGACGCGGGCAGCGCTTTCGACGCGGAGAAGCAGAAGGCCCTGGCCAACCCCTACGCCAACGACCTGGGGCCGGACGCCGTCGACGTGTCCTCCTACCCGCCGGAGCACCAGAAGGCGTACAAAGAGGTGCTGCTGGTGAAGTGCGCCAAGTGCCACACCGCCGCCCGCCCGCTGAACTCCCAGTTCTTCGAGCCCGCGGGCAAAAAAGAGGAAAAGCAGGCCAAGCTGGACGCGCTCAAGAAATCCGACCCGGACATGTTCAAGGACAAGAACGTCTGGCAGCCGGAGACCGACATCTGGCAGCGGTACGTGAAGCGCATGATGGCCAAGCCCGGCTGCGAGATCACGCCGGCGGAGGGCAAGGCGGTGTGGGCGTTTTTGGTGCATGACTCCAACCAGCGGAAGGCCGGCAAGAACAAGGCCGCCTGGAAGGCCCACCGCGAAAAACTTTTGAGCGAGTTCAAGGCCAAGTACCCGGCGCGGTACAAGGAGCTGTACGAAGAGGGGAAATAGCCCCCTTCCCAACGGGCATTTTTTCCCGCGTTCAGGGGCGCGGGGTGACATCGAGGTCCTCATGGCGAATATCCTGGTGGCGGAAGACGAGGAGGTCGTGCGGGAGCTGATCCGCAGCGCGCTGGAGCGGGACGGCCACCGCGTCCAGGAGGCCTCCACCGGCCCCGACACCCTGAACAAACTCAAGAGCCAGGCCGTGGACCTCCTGGTCCTGGACGTGATGCTCCCCGGCATGGACGGCCACACCCTCCAGCTGCAGATGGCCCAGGACGAGAAAACCAGCCGCGTGCCCGTCGTCGTGTTGACCGCCCTCCAGACCGCCAAAAGCCTCTTCGCCAAGTTTCCCCAGGTGAAGGCCTTCCTCTCCAAGCCCTTCGACCCCGTGGACCTGTCCCAGACCGTGGCGCGGGTCCTCTCCGGCGTCAGGGCCAAGGCCTGACCCATGGCCGACGACAAGTTCGACGCCATCGTGGTGGGGGCCGGCCCGGCCGGCGTGTCCGCGGCCATCGCCATGGCCCGCGGCGGCCTGAACGTGGTCCTCCTGGAGCGGGGGGAATACCCCGGCGCCAAGAACGTGCAGGGCGCGGTGATGTACACCAAGATGCTGGACGAGATCGTCCCCGCCTTCTGGAAGGACCCGCAGGCCGCCCTGGAGCGGCCCATCACCGAGCAGAAGATTTGGGTGTTGTCCGAGGACGCCGCGGTCCAGGTGGGGTTTAAGTCGGACAAATGGCTCACGGAACCCCACAACTGCTACACCGTCATCCGCGTGGCCTTCGACCGGTGGTACGCCAAACAGGCCGAGGCGGCCGGCGCCCAGCTCTACTGCGGCGTGACCGTGTCCGAGTGCCTCAAAAAGGACGGCAAGGTCGTGGGCGTGAAGACCAGCGAGGGGGACGAGCTCCTGGCCGACGTGGTGGTGGCCTGCGACGGGGTCAATTCCCTCCTGGCCCAGCAGGTGGGCCTGATCGACGAATGGCGGCCGGACGAGGTGGCCCTGGGCGTCAAGGAGATCCTGGCCATGCCCCGGGAGAAGCTGGAGGACCGCTTCTGCCTGGAGCGGGGCGAAGGCTCCACCAACGAGATGTTCGGCAAGCTCACCCGCGGCATGCTCGGGTACGCCTTCCTCTATACCAACAAGGAGTCCCTGTCCCTGGGCGTGGGCTGCAAGCTGTCCCATTTCCAGAAGTCCGGCGTGCGGCCCTACGACCTCCTGGAGTACGTCAAGCAGCACCCCATCGTCCGCCGCCTGATCAGCGGCTCCAAGCCCCTGGAATATTCCGCCCACCTCATCCCGGAGGGGGGATACAACTCCATGCCGCCGCTCTACGCCGACGGGTTCCTGGTGGCCGGGGACGCGGCCCAGATGGTCAACGCCTCCCACCGGGAAGGCTCCAACCTGGCCATGACCGCGGGCCGCCTGGCCGGCGAAACCGTGGTCGAGGCCAAGAAGGCCGGGGATTTTTCCACGAAAACGCTGGCGCAGTACCAAAGGCGCCTGCGGGAAAGCTTCATCATCCCGGACCTGTACGACCACAAGGACCTGGAGCAGAAGGTGGAGGAGCACCTGCCCCTCCTGGACGTGGGGCCGGACCTCCTGTGCCAGGCCGCCTTCGAGTATTTCACCGTGGACAACCGGACCAAGCGGGACGTGCAGAAGGCCATCCTGCGCCGGATCTTCCGGCACAAGGCCGTGAGCGAGCTGATCAAGTCCGAGATGAACTGGAAGAATGCGTACACCCTTTTGAAGACGGGCCTGAAGGCGGGCTGGAAGTTCCGCAAGCTGCGCAAACAGGTCTTCGGTTAAACCCCAAGGAGCGTGTGATGGCCGATCTGCCCAAGGCGAACGTGGAGGAAAAACTGGGGTTCCTGACGTACAAGGCGGACCACCAGCAGCCCCACATCGCCATCCCGGACCCCAACATCTGCCTGGACAAGTGCCGGGACAAACCCTGCCTCACGGTCTGCCCGGCCCAGGTGTACACCTGGGAGGAGGCGCAGAAAAAGGTGATCGTGTCCTACGAGAACTGCATCGAGTGCGGGGCCTGCCGCATGCTCTGCCCCTTCGACAACATCAAGTGCCACTGGCCCCGGGGCGGGTTCGGGGTCCAGTACAAGTACGGCTGAGGTTCCCCGGGAAGTCCTCCCCGCCCTTTTTTTTGAGACGTTCTTCCGCCCTTCGGGACCCGTTCCCGAGGGGTTTTTTGTTGCATGTTATTTACACGCCTTTCCCTTGACAATCCCCGGTTTCGGGGGTAAGTACCAATGAACACGACAAAGGCACACCCGTCGAAAGACGGGGTCGCAAAGCCTCGGGACTAACGATAGCGCCGCTGGGGATGGCTTCAAGAGGGCTTCCCTATCCATGTCGGCCGGGCTGCCGTAAGTAAAAAGAAGGCGAAGAGCCGTTCTTCCCGAGGCTGTCCCCCAAGACAGGGGGGGCGGCCTTTTTTGTTGCGGGGATCGTAAAAGGGGAAAAGGACCATGGACCTGATCAAGATCGCCGAAGACCATGTCAACCCCCGCCGCGGGGCCGGGGTTTTCTGGGTCCTGATCGCCCTGATCCTCCTGGTGGTCTTCTCCGTCATCTCCTTCGCTTCCGAGGGGGAGGTCCCGCGCCCGGGGCGTGAAGCGGTGCGGTCCCAACTGCGCCGGGCCCCCCGGCTGGGCGGCCCCCGCGCCGCGGCGCAGGACGCCTTCCAAGTCCGGTACACCCTTCCGCAGGACGCCGATCTGTCCGTGACCCTCCTGGACCTGAGGCGCATCCCCTTGCGCACCTTCCAGGTGGCGGCGGGAGAACCCGGCGCCCAAGCCGGGGAAAACGTCCTGACCCTGTGGGACGGCAAGGACCTGGAAGGGCAGGAGGCGCCCGCCGGCGAATATTGGGCCGCGCTGTCCTTCCGTTTCCCGGACGGCTCCGTGGAAAACAAGCGGTTCCGGGTGGTGAAGCCGTGACCGGCCGCCGGCCGCCCCTCCCGGGTCCGTCCCTGGCGGGCCGGCTTTTCCTGTCCGCGGCCCTGGCCCTTTCCTGGCCCGTTCCGTCCCGGGCCGGCGAGGCGGAGGTGGCGGACCGCATCCGCTTCGACAGCGGCGCGCGGCTCAAGTACGCCTACCCCCTGGCCCTGGACGAGGCGGACCGGCGGCTCTTTATCGGCGGGTACGGCAGCCACAACATCCTGGCCCTGGACCTGGAGGGCCGCGCCGTGGTCAACGAAGCCGCCGGGATCCGGTACCCCCACGGCCTGAAATTCCATCCCGGCACGGGCCGCCTCTACGCCCTGGCGTACGACGACAGCCACCGCGCCCTCCTGGTCATCTACGACCGGTCCCTGCGGGAGATCCGCCGCGTCTCCATCGGGTCCGACGCCTATTCCCTGGCCCTGTCCGCCGACGGCGCCACCGCGTACGTGGGCAAGTTCGGGGCCCTGGTGGCGGTCGACACCGAAGACGGGACCGTGACCCCCCTGGCCAACCTGACCTCTTACTACTATCCCTTCAGCGTGGCGTTCGACGGGGACCGGAACCGGGTGCTGGTGGTGGGCACGGGCTGGTTCTACGCCTCGGGCGCCTGGGTCCTGCGCAGCGCCGTGCTGGAATTCGACCTGGCCCTCGGCGCCCTGGGCCGGACCCTGGTCCTGGGGGACGACCTGTTTTCCTTCGACGCGGCCCTGGACCGGGACGAGCTCTGGGTCGCGAACCTGGACGACAACAGCCTCTCCGTGGTGGACGTGGCCCGTTGGGAGGTCCTGGACAAGGTCGCGGGCGTCTCCTGCCCCCAGCGGCTCGTCCTGCACCCCGGCCGCAAGTGGGTGTACGTGATCGACAACTACCTGGACCGTTTCCACGTGGTGGACCGGGTCCACCGGGTCCTGGTCAAGACCATTTATCCGGGGGACGACCCGTCGGGCCTGGTGTTCGATTCCCGCGGCCGCTGCTACACCGCCAACTATTGGTCCCACGACGTGGCGGTCGTGGACCTGGAGACCGAGGAGGTGCTGGACCGGATCGCCCTCACCGCGGCCTCGCCCCACAGCCTCTTCTATGAGCCGGAGGACCGCCGGCTTTACGTGACCAACGGCTCCTCCAACGGCATCTTCGTCATGGACCCCGCCTCCGGCCGGGTGCTGGACACCCTGGTCATGCCGGACGGCGCCCACGGCGGCCCCCTGGCCGTGCTGAAATCCCTGCGGCGGCTCTTCGTGGCGGACGACTGGCGCGGCGGCGTGGCGGTCTATCCGCTGGACACCCGCGGCATGTCCTACCAGGCGAGCCACGCGGAGCGGAAGCTGATCCCCCTGTCCGGCGCCCATCCGTCGGGCATCGCCCAGGCGCCGGGGAACCGCCTCTGCGTGCCCTTCGTGAAAGGGGACCGGCTGGTCCTGGGCCTGGTCAACGCCCTCACCGAGACGGTGGAGGCGGAGATCGACCTGGGCCCCGGCCTGCAGACGGGCGGCGTGGCCGTGAACCCGGACAAGGAGCGGGCGTACGTGGCGGATTTTTCGGGCGCGCGGGTGATCGCCGTGGACCTGAAGGAGAAGAAAGTCCTGGGCAGCGTGTCCGTGGAGCGGCAGCCCAAGGCCCTGGCCGTGCACCCGGTGACCGGGTACGTGTACGTGTGCCAGCCCGGCTCCCACTCCCTGGCCGTGGTGGCGGACGATCCCCTGGAGACCCTGGGGTACGTGGACGTGGGGCGGTCCCCTTCGGCCGTGGCCTTCTCCCCGTCCAAAGCCCGGGTCTACGTGCTGAACGCGGGCGACGGCACCCTGTCCATCCTGAACGAGCTGGAGCACAAGGTGGTGGAGACCCTGCCCGTGGAGGGGGACGGGCAGTCCCTGATCCTGGACCCGTCCTCCGAGGAGATTTTCCTGGCCAACGCCTCCGGCGGACAGGTCACCAAGGTCAAGGACAAGTTCCAGCTCAGCCCCCGGATGAACGACGCCTCCCCGCCTCCGCCGGAGACGGAGTTCCGCCTCCGGCAGGCCTACGCCTACCCCAACCCGGCGCGGGGCGCGGACCCTGTCCTGCGGGCCGAGGTCGGGGTGGCGGACGCGGTGCGGTTCCAGGTGTTCGACGTTTCCGGCGTGCTGGTGCACGAGGCGGCCCTCAGCGCGCCGCCGGAGCTCCGCGCGGGGGCCTATCTGTATGAATACCGCTGGGACGTCTCCTCCGCCGCGCCCGGCGTGTACCTGGTGGTGATGCAGGCCCGCAAGGCCGGTCAGCCGGACATCCGGGCCACGTTCAAGGCGGCGGTGCTCAAATGAAAAGGGCGATGATAAGGAAAGGCGGAAGCGATGATAAGTTGATAAAGGCGGTTTTTTTGGCCTGTGTCCTATCCACTTATCATCTTATCAACGCCTTTGCTCTTTTGGCCGCTTCGACCGGGGCGTCTTTCCTGAAAATCGACGTCGGCGCCCGGGCCGCGGGCATGGGGTCCGCGTACGTGGCCGCCGAGGGGGACGTGTCGGTGCTGCACTGGAACCCGGCGGGCCTGGCCCGGCTCCGGGAAGCCCAGCTGTCCGCCACGCACGCGGAATGGATTTCGGACCTGCGCCACGATTTCGTGGGGGCGGCTTTCCCCACGGCCTCCGGCGCGGTGGCCTTGAGCGCCGGGTATCTCTCCCAGTCCGACCTGGAACGGCGGGACGCCTCCGGGGCGCGGGCGGGCGCTTTCGAGGCGTACGACGGCGTGGCGGCGCTGTCCTTGTCGCGGGCCGTGTCCCCGCGCGCCGGCGTGGGGCTGAGCCTCAAATACGTCGAGCAAAAGATCGACACGGAAAAGGCCTCCGGGATCGCGCTGGACGGGGGCGTGCGCTGGGCCCCGTTCCGGTCCCTGGCCCTGGGCGCGGCCGTCCGCAACCTGGGGTCGGACATGCGCTTCCTGCGGGAGGACTACCGCCTGCCCCTGTCCGTTTCCGCGGGCCTGTCCCTGTCCTGGGGCGTGCTGACGCTTTCCGCCGAGGCCCGGCGCGAGGTGTACGAGAAAAAGACGCTGGCCGGCGCCGGCGTGGAATACGTGGCCCTGGGCGGCCTGGCGTTGCGGGCCGGGTACCACTCCCTCCTCGCCGGGGGCGCGGGTCTGGCCCGGGACGGCTTCGGCGCGGGCGACCCCTCTTCGGACCGACTCTCGGGCCTGGGCATGGGCGTGGGCCTGCGCCTTTTCGGCCAGCGGATGGATTACGCCTTCACCCCGTACGGCGACCTGGGCGCGGCCCAGCGCCTGTCCCTGACCTTCCGGTTCTAGATTCTTCCCCGGGCGTTTTCCGTCCAAACCCTGGCGCCCGCGCCGGGGTTTTTGCTATTTTCTGAGGGACCTCCCTTGACCGATCCGACGCGCCCATGAAACTTTTCCTTTTCGACCTGGACGGCACCCTCCTGACCACGGGCGGGGCCGGCCTCCGCGCCCTGGACCGGGCCTTCGAGCGCCTCCGCGGCGTGCCCCGGGCCATGCAGGGGATCTCCGCGGCTGGAAAAACCGACCCGCTCATCGTCCGCGAGGTGTTTGAAAAGAAGGTCGGACGCTCTCCCGCGCCGGCGGAACTGGCGGCCGTCTGCGAAACATACCTGGAATTCCTGGAGGAAGAACTCCGGGCCGCGCCGGGGTACAGGGTCATGGACGGCGTCCCCGCCCTGTTGGACGAACTTTCCCTGAGGGGGGACGTTTTGGTGGGCCTGGGCACGGGCAACCTGGAAAAGGGGGCGCGGCTCAAGCTGGCCCCCGGCGGCCTGAACAAGTATTTCGCCTTCGGCGGGTTCGGCTCCGATTCGGAAGACAGGCCCGAAGTTCTCCGGATGGCGGTGCGGCGGGCCGAGCAACGGGCGGCCCGCGCCCTGGCCTAGGAGGACGTCCTGGTGATCGGGGACACGGTGCTGGACGTGCGCGCGGGCCGGGCCATCGGCGCCCGGACCGTGGCCGTGGCCACGGGCCACGTGCGCCGGCCGGAGCTGGAGGCCGCGGGGCCGGACCTGTTCCTCGAATCCTTCCGGGACGGCGCGGCGCTGGTGCGGTGGGCTTTTGACGGCGAAGGCGGCGGAATCAAGGGAGGCGCGCGATGAACCTGAAAAACGTTTGGCTGGCGGGATGTTTGGCGGCCCTGGCGGGCGGGCCGGCGTGGGGGGCGGACGCGGCGCTGAAGCAGGTCAAGGGGCAGGTTCAGGTGAGGACCGGAGGGGCCGACGGTTTTTATGAGGCCCGCCGGGGGGAGCCCCTGTATTTCGGGGACGAAATCCGGACGGAGGCCGGCGCCCTGGCCCACGTGGTCTTCCCGGACGGCGCCGCGGTCCTGGTCAAGGAGAATTCCCGCTTCACGCTCAAGGGAAACCGCCGGGACACCTGGATCGCCTTCGACATCGGAGAATTCCTGATCGGCCTGAAGAAGAAGCTGGAGCCCGGACGGTCCTTCCGGGTCAAGACGCCGGCCGCGGCCGCGGCGGTGCGGGGCACCCTGTTCTGGGGCTTGAGCGACGCCGAGCGGGACACCACGTACGCCTGCCTGGCGGACTCCATTGAGATCCGGGCGGGGGGCAAAACCCTGGTCCTGGAGAAGGGCCAAAAGGTCCGCGTCCCCTTCGGTCGGGCCCCGGAAACGCCGGGGCCCGCGGAGGTCCCTTTGAGCTTCCTGGACACCTTCGCGGTGGAGGGGGCTTTGCAGGGGCTCGACGGGCTGGCCAAAGAGGAATAGCCTCTTCTCCGGGTTTTCGGAAAAAAGGAGCGGCTTCGCCCGGGCGGTCCTTGGTTGGGGAGGGCCGTCCCCGCGCCGGGCGGGTTTTGCGCGTTTGTGCTTTGCCGCAAATTTGATACAATGAGCGCGGTCCGTCAAGAGCCGGATAGGCTCTAAGTCCGCAACATTGTGCACGGAAGGCCCGGTCCACCCCCCGAACCGTTTTAAAAGCGTTTTCGTCGCGCGGTCGTCTTTGATTTTGACCCCATAGCTCAATTGGATAGAGCGTCTGCCTACGGAGCAGAAGGTTGTAGGTTCAAGTCCTACTGGGGTCGATCTGTCGCACCGGAATCGGCCCCGCCACAGGCGCGGGGATCGCGATTCCGGCCTGAAGGCACTTTTCCTTAAGGGACATCTGTGCCGGAAGGCGGCCCTGGGCCGGAGCGTCCGCCCTCGGCGTTCCCCAGAGGAGGGGGAGCCCCTCCCCGGGCGCTTCGCCGGCCCTCCCCTTGGGAAAGGGGAAGTCCATTTGGCGGGCGTAGTTCAATGGTAGAATAGGAGCCTTCCAAGCTCCGGACGTGGGTTCGATTCCCATCGCCCGCTCCAATTTGAGCTTTCTTCCATTCCCATCGTGGGCGATGGGAATCGAAGGCGACCCGAGCGCTGCCGGCGGCAGAGGGAGCGAGGGCGCCAGGCCCTCGGAGGAGCCGCCGAAGGCGGCGGGGGAGAGGGGATTCCTGTCCGCGCCAGCGGAAAAGTCGCGGGGGAGCGGCCGTCGCCCGCTCCGATTTGACGGACCCGTCCTTGCGATGGGATGGGTGTGGATTCAGAGGGCCTTTTCCGGACGTTGCCTGCCTATCCAGAAAGGATGTCCATGAGAGGCACGGGGCCGCGCTTCGTCAAACCCAAACAACAGCTGGGTCTTCTCCTTCCGACCCTCGTGACGGCTTTGCTTTGCGTGTTCTTTGGCTACATCATGATGGAGGTCTGCCGGTACGCCGCGTTCGTGGGGCTCCAAAAGCAGGGCGTGGAGGCCGAGACGCTGGCCAAGTTCATCTCGATCACCCGCCTCTGTCTCTGGGTCTTTTGGGGCGGGGCGCTCCTGCTTCTTTCTCTCGGCGGCCTGTGGGCCTGGTGGGTGTCCTGCCGGATCTTCGGCTCCGTGTCCCGCCTGGAGCGCGATCTGCAATCCGTCCTGCGGGGGGAGTCCAAGCTCCTCAACCTGCGGGTCCGCAAAGACGACGCCCTGCACGACCTTTTTCACCTTTTCGAGCAGTTCTTGAACCGGCCCCGGGGCTGATCCGGGCAGAAACTTTTCAAACTTTCAGCGAACGGAATGCCCGGAATTGTTATAATAGGGACTTTTCCGGGGGTTCCCCCGGAAAATCCGCTGGGGTAGCTCAGTTGGTAGAGCACCTCCTTGGTAAGGAGGAGGTCGCCGGTTCAATCCCGGTCCCCAGCTAATTTCTGGCTCTCGACGATCAACACTCAACCGCCAGCCAAGACGCGGCCTGATTCAGGGTCGGCAAGCTGAAGCCCGGCCGCGTCACTTCAGGAGGTAGCAAACTCATGTCAAAGCCGAAATTTGAGCGAAAGAAACCGCACGTGAACGTTGGGACGATC
>CAZAEL010000028.1:0-32065 GCA_964484135.1 uncultured Elusimicrobia bacterium | reverse complement strand
CCGGCAGCTTGAAGCGGAAACGGTCGGCGAGCGCGAGAAAAGTCTGGACCGCGGGCTCGTTCCCCTTGGAAAGGTCCAGGAACAGGGCCAGGCGGCCCTTCCAAAGGTCGTAGAACAGGTTCTCGGCCGCCCACAGATCGGGCTTGATGTCCAGTCGGTCGGCCAGATCGAGCCATTTCAAAATTTGCCGGGCGGTCTCCACGCGCGGCTCCGCCGTCAGGGACGTCAAATCCGCCTCCACGCGCCGCCGCAGGAGGTCGGCGGCCGGGGCCAGGTCCAGGGGCACCGCGAACTTGCGGCTTTCGGTCCGCAACTCCACCAGGCGCTGGACGCTCGCGCCGTCGTCCGGGAACGCGGCCAACGCCTCCTCCAGGTCCCGGCTTAAAACGTAGTGGAGGGCCAGCCGGAAAGCCTGGGGCACGGGGAAGTCCATGTCCTTCAGGTGGTTCATGAGCTTGCGGTTTTCCTCCACCATCATGCGGTACGCCCCGTCGAAACGGCCCAGGATGTCCTGGATCACCGCGTTCAGGATGCGACGCCGGTCCTCCAAAAAGAGGTCCGGCAGGGCGAAGGTGCGGGGGTCGAACCGCTGGCCGAAAAGGCGCAGGACGTCCGTGAGGGACCCCCGCCGGAAAGCCTTCAGGAGATCGTCCTTGAGCGCCTCGTAGGACGACGCGTCCGGCGAGGCCTTGAGCACGCCGTGGAAATCCTGTCCCCCCACATGCAGGGCGGCGAAGGCGGCCTCATAACTTTCGCGCGTCATCTCCGCGGACACCCGGATCCGGCCCACGGCCAGCGTGGACCCGGCGGACTCCTCCTTGACCGCGTCCAGGAAGCGGAAGGAGTACACGTACACCCGGCCTTCCGCCGGCGTCTCCTGAAAGAGACTCCGGATGGCCTCGTGCGCCGCCACCCTCGGCAGGTCCGTGACCTGGGGTCTGACGTAGCGCTCGTACACGGCCGCGCCGTGGCCCAGGTCCGGCACGTTGCTCTTGGCCTTGGCCAGGCCTTTCATGAGGTCCGCCTCCAGGTCGTCCCCGGTGAAGCCGCGGGCCAGCTGGACCGCGCGGGCCGCGGAGAGCAGCACCGTCACGCTCTCCAGGCCGGAGATATCGTCGAAGAACCAGCCGCAGCTGGTGAACATGAACATCCGGTGGCGCTGCATCTCCAGGAGCCGCAGGGCCTCCCCCTCCTCCGCGGGCTGAAGGGCGCGGCTCCGGTGCCTGTCGAAGAAACGCCCCAGGGAATCGGGGGACCGGTCGAAAAGGACGTCGATGTAATCGTTGCGCGCGGCCCAGGGGTCCTTCAGCAATCCTCCGGCCTTGGATTCAAAGAGCCGGTCCAGGGCGTCCCGCAGCGCGTCCAGGGATTCCCGGAGCGGCGCGCGCCAGGCCTGGGTCCAGTTCGCCCCCCCGCCCACGCGGCACCCGCAGTCGGCCCGCCACCGTTCCACGCCGTGCGCGCAGCTCCAGGAGGAATTCTCCACGATTTGCGCCTCCCAGAGGGGCGGGTGGTTCGCCAGGAATTCGCCGTAGTTGGTCAGGACCGCGGATTTCTCCCCCTGGATCTTCCGCAGCGCGTAGGCCAGGGCCATGTCGCCGAAACGGTGGTGATGGCCGTAGGACTCCCCGTCGGTGGCCACGTTCACCAGCTGGGCCCCGTCGCGTTCCGCCGAGAAGCCGCCCAGCAGCCGGTTTTTGAGGGACTCGCCGTTGGACAGGAGCCCCTCGAAGGCGATGGCGCGGGAGATGGGGGCGTCGTAGAAGAAAAGGGTCATGGTCCGGCCCGCGGGCGACGTCCAGCGGTACGCGCGGCTGGGGTCCACCCGCCCGCCGGACACGTCCCGCCAGTCGGCCTCCTTGCCGTCCACGGGACGGACACGGAGGGCTTGGTCGGGAGAAAGGATGGTGAAGCGGATCCCCTGGTCCGCCAGGATGTCCAGCGTCTCCGTGTCCACGGCGGTCTCCGGCAGCCACATCCCCTCCGGCGCGCGGCCGAAGCGCTTTTCAAAGTCCCGCCGGCCCCAGATGACCTGCGTCTCCTTGTCCCGGCGGTGGGCCAGGGGCAGGATCATGTGGCTGTACGCCTGGGCCAGGGCGTTGCCGTGGCCGCCGCGCGCCCGGACGCTCGCCCGGTCCGTGTCCAAAATCCGCCGGTACGCGGCGTTGTCGCGTTTTTCCATCCAGGTGAGCAGGGTGGGCCCGAAATTGAAGCTGATGTGGGCGTAGTTGTTGACCATCTCCGCGATGCGGCCCTGCCCGTCGAGCAGGCGGGACAGCGCGTTGGGGGCGTAGCATTCCTTCTGGATGCGTTCGTTCCAGTCGTGGAACGGCCGGGCGGAATCCTGGACCTCGATTTCCTCCAGCCAGGGGTTTTCCCGGGGTGGCTGGTAGAAATGGCCGTGGATGCAGATGTATTTGGAAGGGGAAGTCATAAATGTGGGAAGCGAGAAGTGGGAGGTAAGAGGCGGGAAGAGGAAGAACTTTTCAACTTCCCACTTCTAACTTGTCGCGCTTTATCTTTTCAAATGGGCCCATTTGCTGCGGCCGCGCCGGACCACCACCAGGCCCGATTTGTCCAGGTGGTGGCGGGCTTCGTCCTTTTTCGGGTCATAGCCCAGTTCGGTGTTCTCGGGGAAGACGTTGAAGCGGTCGGCCACCACGCGCTTGAAGCGGCTGCCCGCGCCGACCTCGCAGAAGTCCATGAGCACCGAATCCTCCACCACGGCGCCGGGATGGACGATGACGCCGCGCCCCAGCACGGAATGCCGCACCACGGCGTCGTGGATCTCCGCGCCCTCGCTCAGGATGACGTCGGACACCTCCCCCCCGAAAATGCGGGCCGAGGGCCCGTCGTACCGCCCCGCGTAGATCGGCCATTCCGGGTTGCTCAGGTCCAGGAGCGGCTCCTTGCCCAGAAGATCCATGTGCGCGGACCAGTAGGACTCCAGGTTGCCCACGTCCCGCCAGTAGCCCTTCTCCTCGTAGGGACGCTGGCCGGGCAGGACCGCGGAGCGGAAATCATACGCGAAAACCCGGTAGCCTTCGTACAGCGCCGGGAAAATGTTTTTGCCGAAATCGTGGGCCGACTCCCGCTTGAAGTCCTCCGTCAAGACCGCCTCCAGCACGTCCCGGTTGAAGATGTAGTTGCCCATGGAGCAGTAGGCCCGGGAGGGGTCGCCCGGCAGGGGCTTGGGGTTCTTGGGTTTCTCCTCGAACCCCACCACGCGGCCGGCCTTGTTGGTTTCGATCACGCCGAAGGCCCGCGCCTTCTCCACAGCCTCCGGCAGGGCCGCCACGGTCACGTCCGCGTTCTTCTCCGCGTGGTAGGCCAGCATCTGGCCGATGTCCATCCGGTAGATGTGGTCCGCGCCGAACACCGCCACCAGGTCGGGGTCGAAGTCCCGGATCAGGTTGAGGTTCTGGGACACCGCGTCGGCGGTGCCGCGGTACCACATCTCGCCCATGCGCATCTGGGGCGGGACCACCGTGATGAAGTGGTCCGGTGCGATGCCGCGGTGGCTCCAGGCCACGCGCAGGTAGTCGATGAGGGACTGGGACAGGTACTGCACCAGGACGTACACGGAAAAGATGCCGGAGTTGACGAAGTTGGAAAGCACGAAGTCCACGATGCGGTGCTTTCCGCCGAAGGGAACGGCGGGCTTGCCGCGCTCGTTGGTGAGGGGCATGAGGCGCTCGCCCTTGCCCCCGGCCATGATGAACGCCAACACGCGTGAACGGATCATGATGTCCTTTCTCTCCGAGAAGTGTCCAAAGGAGTGATTGTATAGAAACCGGCCCCCGAGGTCAACCGGGTGGCCCGTCCCTCCTTCAGGGAGGAAACGAAAGCCGCTCCAGTTCCTCCAGCAGGGACCGGCTTTCCCGCATCCGCCGCCCGGCCGCGGTCCGCCGGCGCGAGAGCCGGGCGGGGGAGGCCGTCTGGGCCTCCGCCGCGGACTTCAAGGCGCCGTCGGCGAGCCGCTGCAGACGGCGCGAAAGGGCGTCCTTTTCCCGCGCCGCCTCTCCGAGCTCCATCGCCAAACCCCGGAAAAGCGCGTCCAGCACGGCGCCGCCCGCTTCCCGCAGGTCGAGCTCGATCCTTCCTTGAACGCGGGAGCGCGTTCTCCGCCCGAAGACCGCTTTGTCCAGCCAGGCGCAGGACAGCTTTTCCAGGCTCACCTCCGGCCATTGGGGCCGCCGGGAGGGCCGGGCCTCCGCCACGAGGGAATTCCCGAAAAGGCGCGCGGCCGCGGCCCACAGGCGGTCCTGGGCCGGCGCCGTTTCTTCGTCGTACGCCGAGCGGATCCGTTCGAAACCGTGGGCCATCCGGACCTCCTCCGCGCCGAAGAAGGCGGACAGCGTTTGCCGCACCTGGACCCGATAAAACCGGGCCAGGCGGTCCCGCAGTTCGGCGGGGGAAAGATGGGCCGAACCTTCCGCCGCGCCCGCCAGCTTGCGTTCCAGGACGCCGGACGCGGAACGGGCGAACCGGCCCAGTCGGCGGTACAAACCGGCGCGGAAAAGGCGAAAACGGTTCTTGAGGCGGGCCTCCGCCATCGCCGATTCCCGCGCCCAGTCGTTGAGGCGGTCGGAAAGGGCCGACGCCTCTTTTTCCGTCCGCGCGCCGGACGCGGCGTCCGCGGCGCTCCGATCCAGCCCGGCCAGCGCCAGGATGTCCCGCGCCGTCTCTTTCAAACCCCGCAAAGCCCCTTCCCCGGTTTTCGATCCTTCCCAAAAACCGTCCCATCCCTCCGCCGCGGACAGAGCCCGCAGCCGGCGCGAAAGGGCGTTGAAGCGATTCCGGCGCAAAGAAGACGTCATGAGGTCGTCCGTTTCAAGAACGAATGAGAGCCCGTCCGAAAAAGAAAGGGGCCGGAAAACCATCGGTTTTCCGGCCCCTTGTTCCGGATTCCTGTAAAGCCGAGATCAGTACCGCGGAACGTTGGGATCCACCTCCAGGGACCAGGCGTCGATCCCGCCCGTCAGGCTTTTCACGTTGGTGAACCCGTGCCCGATCAGGTAGGAGGCCGCGTCCATGCTGCGCATGCCGTGGTGGCAGTACATGATGACGGGCGTGTCCTTGGGCCAGGACATGACCTCCTGCACCTTGTCCTCGGAATCCACCAGGAAATCTCCCTCGATGTGGGCCATCTGGTGCTCCTCCGGGCCGCGCACGTCCACGAGCTTGACGCGCTTGTCCGTGCGCAAGACCTCGGCCGCGGCCTTGGCGGAAATCTGCATTTTCTGGTCCACCTCGTGGCTGCGGAGGATATGGTCGATGACCTCCTGCACGTTGGCGAGGTTGTGGCTCTGGCAGACCTCCGCCAGCGTGTCCGTGTCCTGGAAGCCGCAGCTGGAGCATCCGCCCACGTGATACCTTTGAAAGAGGGCGCGCCGGGCGCTGGGAAAAGCCTGCAGGATGTCCTTCATCTGCATGTCCTTGGTCAGAACGGGTGTGGATGTGGTCATGGTTTTCTTCCCCCCTTGAATGGAAATGCTTTCGTCCGGCGGCGCTTCGGTTACTTCGGCGTGATCTTGATGGCCACCGGAGGGCACACGCTCTCGCAGGCCATGCAGAAGATGCAGGCCTCCTCCTTGGCCGGGTCCGCCTTCTTGGCCGAGGCCGGGTGCCCCGGCGTCTCCAGCCACTCGAACACGTTCTCGGGACACGCGTCCAGGCAGGCCCCGTCCGCCACGCACAGGTCGAAGTCCACCGCCACCCAGGTGCCGTGGATGCCCAGTTTCGCGGGCTTTTCCTCGGGACCCCAGACCGCGTGGCCCGCGTGGTCGCCCGCCTTCTGACGGTTGGTTTGGAAATCCGGATCGATCGCTGCCATGACGGTGTTTCCTCCTTCTCTCAGAACGTTCCTTCAAAGTCTAACACACCCCATGGCGAAAGTCAATACTTGACCAAAATGGTCATGTATGATATTCTAAAATCATGTCCGCGGGAAATTCAAAACAGTCCCTGGCCAGGGAATTTCTTACGCAGATTCTGTACAAGAGCCGGGAGGCCCTCCATCAAAGGGGCCCTTTCACCGTTTCCGGCGGCGGATCCTGCGGGCTGGGAGAGAACCCTCCGTCCCCGGAGGCGCTGGGACCGGAACGGGGCCGCTTCCTGGCGGGCCTTTTCCCTCCCGACGGCCCGGACGACGGAGGCCGGGCCCTCTCCCCCCTCCTGCAAAACTGGCTGAAGGACAGCGACGCCCTGGACCGGGACCGGAACCATTTTCTGAAAAGGTTCCGGCAGGCGCACGGTCTGGATCGGCGCCGGTACGACGCTGCGACGGAAAAGGCCTTCGCCGAAGGGCTGGAACGTCTCAAGGCCCGGCAGGACGCCCTGCTGGAAAGTTACGCCCGAAAACTGCTCGAGCTGGCCGAGGCCCATGCCCGAGGTTGACCTGTCGCCGGCGGTGCCGCCCACGGCCCGCTGGATCAAACTGCATTATGAAATGCAACCCCGGAAACCCGGCGCCCGACTGATCGCCAGGGTTTGGTCCGGCCCCCTGGACGACGCCGTGGTCATCCGAGGCGGGTCGGGCGACGTTTTCCTGCCCCTCAAGGCCCCCCAAAGGTTGTCCTACCAGCATCCCGTGACGGTGCGGTTGACGCTCAAAGTCACGGCGTACAAGAACTGATTTCCCAACCGTCCGGCCCGTTCAGCCCCGCCTAAGAAAAGCACGGGCGAACAAAACAGGGGCGGCCGTCGTCCTGCCGGACAACGACCGCCCCCTCGGCGAAAAAACCTTCCCGAAAGAACGTCTCTAAGGAACCGCGCCCCCCGTTTTAGGCGCTGATGTCCACCGCCTGGTCCTGCTCGAACTGGTCGGTGAAGAGCTTGCCCACGTCCTTCAGATCCACCTCGCCCAACCACCGCACGATCTTCTGGAGCAGTTCGGCGGTCGCGTTGGCGAACCGTTCGTTGAAGCCTTCCTCCGTGGTGAGGAGCTTGATGGTCACCTGGCCCTGGAGGCCGAACATCTTGGGAAGGCCCTGGGTGATGAGCCGCGCCAGGTCCACCTTGCCGTCTTGCACGTATTCGCTCTTGTCGTCCACGATCCGGACGCGCGTCCCGATCTCGCCCCTGGCGGCGTTGTCGCCCTGCAGGAGCCGGCCGAGGTCGCGCCGCTGGGCCCGCGTCAGCTTATGGGCGAGGATGACGACCTGGACCTTGTTCTCGCCGTTCAGGTCCTGGTCCTCCAGCGTGTTCTGCGTCGCCTGCAGGATCTCTTGCGCGCTCATGACCGAGGCGTCCAGCATCAGGACGCCGGGGTAGGCGAGCCGGGCGGCCTCAAGCTCCGGCTGGCCGGCCAGCGCCGTGCCGCCGGAAGGCTGCTGCCGCTGGCCCAGCCTGTCCATGACCTGTTCCACGACCGAAGGCTGCAGGGCTCCGCCGGGCACGGCGAGGGACACGGTTGCCGCCCCCGCGGCGGTCGACGCGGGCGCGCTCGCGCCCCGCCCGCCCGGCACCAGGGCCTGCAGGTAGGACGACACCAATCGCCGCGGGTCGACCGTCGCCAACCCGCCGCCGCGCTGCCCTTCCGTCGCTTTGACCTCCTGCTCATAGATCTTCCGGGCCTCCCGGCTCACGGCCAGGAGCGCCTCGGCGAACTGTTCAGGCGTCATGCCGGGCCGCATGAGCTGGCGGACATCGTCGACGCCGCGCACCTCCAAGTAAGCGAAGGCGATCATGGCGTCCGCCGGCACAGGCACCTGCATGTACCGCTCCGCCTCCGGCGCGTCCTTCGGCACGCCCGGCTTCTCCAGCGTGACGTGCACCCGTTCGCCGCGCGCCATGGCCTCGGCCATCAACGCGCCCAGGTCCATCTGCACGCTCTCTCCGTTCCGGCCCCGTTCCGCCAGGTCGCCCCAATACGTGAACGTCACCAGGTTGGTCCCCTTGTCGATCCGCACGTCCACCCGGCCCCGCATGTCCTCCGTGGCCACGAACGTCATGTCGTGGTCCAGCGCCATCAGCAGGTCCTGCAGGCTGGGCGCCATGACTTGACGCCGCGCCGCCACCGACATCTCTTTCCACTCGGCCGGCTTGGCGTGGAAGTGGCCGGGGACGAATTCCTGCCGATTGAGCCGCTCCACCACCTCTCTGGACACATAGAGGATGTGGGGCCCGGACACGTACGCCACCTTGCCCTCCGCCAGCATCCGCTCGGCGAAGGTCCCAGGCATCTCGTCGGTTTGCGTGGGCAGGCCCACCACCTCCACCTTCTTGGCCTTGATGCGGTCGTGTTTGTCCGCGTGGAAGGTGATCAAAGCCGGCCCCTCGGCCTCCGTTTCCACGGCCTTGCTTTGGGAGGTGAGCCGGTTCAGGGCCTTCTGGATGTCTTCAATGTCCACCGTGCCGGTCCGCACCTGCGCCTCCGCCACCGCCAGATCCACCGCGGAAGCCACGTTCCTCCAGAGCCGGGACAAGGCCCCCATGGCGTTCCGGGCCGTTTCCTGGATGGATGTCCCCGGTTCCGCGGGCGCCTCAGTCCCCGCTTTTCCCTCGATCCCCTCTTCGGCTTCGGCCTCGGGCTTTTCCGCCACGGTCCGGCCCGCCGCCTCCCTCGTCGAAGACATCCTGGTCAGGACCATCACGGCCGCCGTCACGCTGACCACCCCCACCGCCAACACCTGCAGGAGGCGCAACCCCCCTTCCGCCATGGTCTGGGCGTCCTGCGCGGTGGCCACGTTGCAGCCCACCAGGAAGAGGCTCGCCACGGTCAGGATCAGCACCGGCGCGGCGGCCCTCCACCGGATGACACCCACCGGAGAAAGTTCCGATGGAACAAGCTCCTCATCCGAAAGCCATCCTTCGCCCGACTCCTCCTCTGTCGAGACATCGAGAGGCGCCGACGCCAACGCGCGCCTCACCACCTCTTCGGCCTGATCCAACACCGATCTGACGTTCCTCCTATTCCGAGCGTAGGCTTCCGCGTAGGTCGGGATAAGCCGAACATCGGCGACCCGCACCTCCCCCAATCCCGAGAAAGAAGCGTCCAGCGGATGCCCGGTGACCTGCCTATAAAGATTCTTCATCTTGGTGTTGCCGTGGACGAACCGGCCCTTCTGAAGTCCCGTGACGGACCGGAAGAAGGCCTCTTTCTGGTCGACTGGCATGTCGGAGAGAACGCGATCCAGCCAGCCGGACAGGATGAGGGCATACAGCGCCCGGCCCGGATGCCTTTCGGCGCGCAAGGCCTTCATGTCCAGATCCAATCCGTATTCCTTCAGCCATTCGGACAACAAGCCAAGATAACGGTCGTCTTTGTGGGCCGCGAGTCTGGCCACGGAGTCGGCAAGACGGCGCACCGCAACCGCGTCCTCTCGCTGAGCGGCCTCCACGAAATACCGCAGGGTGGCTTCTTCCTCCCGGCCCGCGATGCCGAGTTCCCTGGCAAGCCTTTCCGTTCTGGACGCAGCGGAGATTCCCACGCGGGACTTGTCCCGCCGACGATCGGTCTCTTTCGGCCGTGCCGCGGCTTCCGCCTCCGCCCTTTCTTGCGCCTCGGCGAGGACGCGCGGCCCCACCCGCCGGTCCGTGCTCTTGACGGAGGGCCGGCCTTCGCTTTCCATTTCCGTCATGATTTGGTCCATGGACTTCGCCATCACCAACGGCCCCTGGCGCGTGTCTCGGCTGACCGATCTGGCGCGCAGATCGTTCACAATCCGGTCAACAGCGGCCAATTCTTTTCTTTCCAAGCTCCCCTTCGCGAGATTCTCATAGGCTTCATTGATCGCGGCCGCGACCTGAACGGCCGAGAGACCCGGCCGGACCCCGCCCGCCTCGGAAATCGCCTCCGCGAGCATCCCCGTGAACCTGGCATTCGACAGGACGGCCACAGACAGCCTCTGGACCACCTCTCGACCAAAGACCGCCGACAGGCCATGGACACTTGAAATGATGGCGTCCACCATGGTCGAATTGGAAAGAATTCGGGCGTCATACCGATCAGCCGCGTCCTGCCCCAGAGAAGATTGAATCCGGCGATGGTTCGCCGAAATGACGTCCATGTCGCCGTCATATCCCATCTCCGCCAGCAGAAGGTCCATCAATTGGCGGGGTTTCATCAACCGCCCCTCGATCGTCCCGGCGTTTCGAATGACCTTCGGGATGCCGACGGACAAGAAGTCGGCCAGCGTCCGATAGGTGACGCCGCCCCGCCGCCCGGCCTCGGACTCAAGCTCCACCATGGCCTGCAGGAGAGTATCGTCGTCCCGGCCTTCCGCCCGATGGATGGAAACGACGCGTCCGTCCGGCGTCCTGCCGATATCGAGTCTCCCCGATTGCTTGTCCTCGGCATCGAAGAACAGGATCGTGTCCGTGCCCTTGTTCCGGTCTGTGACGACCGAGACATCCGCCGCGGCGAAATCCATCTTGGCCAACAACATTCCCGTGCCCTTTGCGTAGACACGCGTCATCGAACCGGAGACGGCGACCACAAAATCTCCCATCCAATAAAGGTCTGCAACCTTGTCCCCCAGGCGCACAGAGGCCCGTTGCCCCAAAGTCCCGGAGGCGGTGGGATTGAAACTGACGCCCTCTTTGTCCAAGGCTTCAATCTCAACGCCGAACACCATCTTGACCGCCCTGGCAAAAGATTCCACGTTGGCCCGGGCCTCGGGCGCATAAACCTCGCGAGCCCTCCTGGCCAGACTGGCCTCATAGGACAAGAAGCCGTCCATGTCCGCCCCCAGAATCCGCCGCCACCTGTCCGTCTCATGGGCGCTTGAGAAGACCCGGGATATGGCGGACCGGGCCTTCTGCAGCCCAAAGTTCTCCGCCATCCTGAAAAGCAGGAAAGCGTCGTCCAGTCCCAAACCGTGTTCCCAGGCCTTCTGCCGGATGACATCCGGGGTCATTCGAGCCTTCAGAATGCCGGACAGGATGGAGTTCACCACCTGCGGGGAGGCATCCTTGGGAAGACGTCCGTCGGCACGCATCCGTTCTTCCTCCGCCGCGACCATTTCCTGGATGTCCGCCAACAGGGCCGAAGCGACTTTCCCTTTGAGAGACAACACATGGGTCCGCCAGACCGTATCGGGATCGAAGTTCTCGGCTGCCAAGTAGGAAACAGGGAAAGACTCCGCAAACTGCGGCTCGTCGTTCTCCCGTCCGATCCGGGAAAGCCGCTGGAAGTTGAGGTAATAACGCCTGAGACCCGCTTCGTCGAGCGCCGCCAGTTCTCCTATGGAGAGCGCTTCAAAATAGCTCTCCGTGATCTCCGCCTCCTTGACTTTCTCGCTCAAATACCGATAGGCCCTCAAGACGTTCTCCAAGGCGCCTTCCTCAAGCGACAGATCCGCTCCCGCCACAATGGCGAGGATCGTCTCATCGTCGACTTCCACGGACTTGGGCAGATGGGTCCTGACGCTCTTCAACACCCCCAGAGAATCCGCCACATTGGGCCGCCGTTTCCGCGCGGCCTCCTCCAGCTTTTTCTTGGCCTCCCCCAGGGTCTTGAGCTTGCGCTCCTCGCGCTCCGCCTCAGGCATGTCCTTGGCTTGCTCCAAGAACGCCCGCTCGTGGCGCGCCAATTGCTGGGCGATCCACTGATTTTCCTCATCGCTCAGATCGGCCGACTCCACCGCTCTTTGCGCGGCCGAGATTCCCTCGATGACGGCGATGAAAGGACTTGAGGAAATCCCCTTCTCCCGAACGCCGATCGCTTCCGCCACGCGAGGAGCCTTCTGAATCGCTTCCTTCGCCTTCGGCAAGATGAGGGTCGCAAACGTCACCAAGCCCATGAGCGGGCCCCCGGTGACAAAGGCGATGCCCAAGGTGACGCCTTGTATCACCGCGCCCCCGCGGGATTTGGCCTGAAGCTTTTGCTCCATCTTTTCCCCCAATTGGGGCATCTTGACCTGGATGGCCTGCATGAACAGCATGCCGGCCAAAGCGATGGCCGGCATCAAGGGCGCCCAGGTCCAGGTCACGACCGCCACAGCCAGCACCAGCGGCAGGGCGGCCAGGGAAAGATTGACAAGAATCGGGGAGATCGGCTTTGCGGCCAATTTCTTGGCCAGGAGCGGCAGGTCCACCTTCCCGTCCTGGCGGATGGGAACGTCCCGCACGGCGACCTTCCTCGTCAGCAGGCGACGCTCCTCCGGAGAGAGGACGTCGTGAAGGTACCGGATGAGCCGACCCCGTTGAGCCTTCCCCTCGGATGTCAGGGAAAGACGGAACTGTTTGCTGTCCTGGTCATAGTTGACCGAGGCCAGGCGGGAGACCTCCAGCATGCCGTCCAAGCCCTCCGCGCTCAGTTCGTCCTCAGCCATGCCGAACTGTTCCATGGCCCACAGCTCCATGTCGCGGGCCGCGTTGGCCAAAGAATGGTCCCAACCGGAGCGAATCACGCTCCAGGCCAGGAAGGGCCGCTTCAGCATGAACAGGACGTTCCGCACCTTGCTGTCCCGCAACTGGGTCTGCTGATGGCGCGTCATCGAAGACATCGCCGCTTCTGTGAGGGACTTGGTCCGTTCCTGCCTCGCCTTGCTGGCCAAAAGAGCCTGGTGCATGCGGTTCAGTTTGGCGAAACCTTTCCGGCCCGTCAGGGCGGGGTTATGGGTGTCGTTGACTTTCTGGATGAACAGCTCCATCAGGGCCACGTTCCAGTCCGCGTCGTTGTCGCTCATGATGCGCTGAATGTCCTCGGCCTGGATGGAGACGCCTTTGCGTTGATCATCGTCGCCGATATAGATGACCTTGAGTTTTCGATACTGTTTGTAGAGGGTGAGGAAGGCTTGGCCTTGTTTCGTGAGTTTTCCGTCGGCGACGTATCCCGCCTTTGCATCCTGGAGGGCGGAAAGGATATCCGGCGTGACGGTGGGGTCGTTCCGAACCTCCTCAATCGTCGGAGGCGCGCGGTCCGCCTGAACGAACTGGTCAATTTGGCTCACCTTGATGGTCTGGCCCGCTTTCTTGAGGACCTCCTCTTCGTTGAGCCCCTGGATTTCCTGCAGGTTCTCGACGATCGCGTCCACGGACCACTCCCCGCCTTTTTCCTGGACCGCTTTCCGGAGGCTTTCATGCTGGCGGGCCGTTTCCACCGTGATCAGGCCCACGATGTCCTTGTCGTAAGCTTCCTTGCTGAACCGGTTGTCCAGATAGGGGTCCAACCGCCCCATGGCCTGCTCCATCTGGGAGGTGGTCATGGACTCGGGGTTGACCAGGAAGAGCGTGGCCTGGACCTTTCCCTGGGCCGCGGGACGGCCGGTCCGGGCCTCGAAATTCCGCACAATGGCCTCCTTCGCCTCGACCATGTTGCCGACATCCCAGCCCCGTCCCAGGAGGAAGGCGTCCGCCACCACGAACCGATATTCCCCTCGCTTGACCGCGTCGCTCAGGTCCGACGCCTGTTGGGACACGTTCCCGGAAGCCGGGTCCACGAACGCGATCCCGTTCTGACTGGCGATGTCCCGCAGAAGACTCATCTCGCTGGCCGTGATGTCGGCCACTTTCCGGGTCTCCTTCTGTCCGTCGGCTCGGACGACCTCCACGGTTTCGATGCCCATGCCCAGAAGCAACGCCCGCACCACCTGCCCCGTGACCTGGGAGTCCGAGGTCAGCACCAGGTTGAAGTTGGGGATGCTCTCGTCGTCCATCTGCTGCGTCTTCGTGGTGATGAAATTCAAGGCGCCGGCCTGGGACTCGAACAGGCCGAAGTTCGTGGAAGTGACCGCCTTGGACCCGACCTTGCCCCCCTTCACGATCCCCAGCTGTTTCATGACCGAGTTTTCCACCACCGGCGTATAAGTGCCCGTGAGACCGATGATGTCTCCGAAGGTGTTCATGGCCTGAAGGGAGTTGGAGATGTACGTTTCCGAAATGGGGCGGCTGATGTCCACCCCATGCCGCACCTCCAGGACCTGCATGGTGCCGGCGGGCAGGCTCAAGCCCTCCACGCCCACGCCCAGGTTCGTCACCACGATGCGGCCGTTCATACGGTCGAAGATGTACCCGTTTCCGTCCGACATGTCATGGGCCGTCATGCCGTTGTACAGGTGCTCCCGCATCTCGGTCGGATTGAAGGACAGGTCGCCGAAACTCTCCCGCAGGCCTTTGACCTGCTCTTCGATTTTTTTGTCGATCTGCTCCTGAGAGAGGGCCGCCGGACGGCCGTCCTCCGTCGTCAAGGCGATGTCCACGTCCGCGGCGTCCTGGTTCAGGGCGTCCCGCCCCCAGAAGGCCCCCACGGCCCGCGTCGCGTCCTTCAGCCACCGCTTTGCCCCCATGAGCACCCCTTCCGCCTTGTACCCTTGGGAAGCCGCGTGCAGCGCCTTGCTCATGTCGTGGATCTGCGTGAAATAGACCCGGGCGCGTTGGCTCTGGATTTGGGCTTTTAAGGCTTCGCTCACGGCTTCCTGCGTCAAAGCGGCGCCCTGGGGCAGTTGGGTCATCAGTTCCTGGACCGCCCGTTCGATTTCGCTCTCGGAGACCGACCGCTTTCCATTGGAGGACAATTGCCCGGCCACGGCGGACATCCTTTCATAAAACCCGGCCATCTTGGCCAGAGCCCCGGGAGAAGCGTCCGCCAGGGCCAGGTCGCTCAGGATGCGTTGGAGGGTGACCCCCGCTTCCTGGTATTTTTCCAGCAGGTCCTCCGCCTGTTCCATCACCCGCGCGGGCCCGCCCTCTTTGCGCAGGCTGGCGAGTTCCGTGTAATAGCCCACCAAGGGGCTTTGCGTCCAGAATTTCCCCATCCCACCGGCCAGCGCCTGCATGGGGATGGTCGCGAAATAGTCGATTTCGTCCGCGATGGCGTTCCCGATGCGGGTGAAATCGATCGACGTCCGCTCCAAGCCCTGGCCCCCTTCCTCCACCAGGATGCGGATGGCCTCCCGGGACTGTCTGGGATCGTTGAAGCTGACCTTGACGGTCCCATCGTGATTTTTCTCCTGGGTGAATTTGATGTCGTGTTTTTCCAAAAGGGCCCGGTTCGCCGCCGCGATCCGGCCCAGCTCCGGATCCGTGCTGTCCGCCAGCAACGTGGCGAAGTCAAGACCGATCATCCCGCCCCACCCCTCGTACGTCATGACCACCACCCGCGCCCGCGCCATCCTTTCCCGCAGGGCTTGGGGTTTCCCCTGGTATTGGCGGATGTCGTCCCCGGTCAGGGTCAGCACCTCGCCGAAGGAGTCCCCGAAAAGCGCCTTGACGTGGTCCGCCATGGGCCCAATGTTGGGGTCCGTGTTGGTGAAGATCACGTTGAACTTGTTGCCTTCGGTCCGCGCCTCCAACAGCACCAAAGACGCCATGGCCAGGAGGGTCTTGCCGCCGGCCACCTGGAGGATTTCCGCGTACCGCCGCATCTCCGCCGATTCCAGGGACCTTCCCTCCATCATGGCCACGAAGATACGGGAGAAGGCATCCATCTGGGCCGCCCGGTATCCCGATTCAGCGAATTTGGGGTTAAACCGAAGCTCCAAGGTGGGGTCTCCCCCCCGTTCCTGGACAGCTTTCACGGCCGCCGCGGCGCCCTCCTGCACGAATTGCATGATGGCCAGCGCCCCGGCGTTGACCATAACGCCGTTCACCTCCACCTCCTCGTGAACCTTCGCGCTGGCGTCGCTCACAAGCTGCCTGACCCTGTCTGTGACCTGGTGCGGCGCGACGGGCGAGAGATCGACCTGGGCCTCCTCCGCCCGCGTCTGACCGGCCGCATCGACGCCTTGCCCTTGCCCGGCGGACGACTGTGCCCTGGCACCCGTCGCCACGGTCTGGAACAGCATGGACGCGAAGAGCGCGTCCAGCCCGCCTCCCATGGCGTTGTTGATGGCGTAGGCCGCCATGGTCACCAGGGTGTTGGAAAAGGCCCCGGCGCCCGTTTGCAATCTCGCCTCCTGCACATGCTGACTCAAGAAGGCGCCCAGGACCGTCTCCATGAAATCCACTTTCTTTTGGAGATTGGAATCCAGCTTCCGGACGTTCATGCTCAACGTCATCAGCATGTTCATCAGGTTCGGAACGTTCCCCCGTCCCAGGCCCCCCATCTGCATCAACAGCAAGGACGCCGCCACGAAGAACTGGGCCCTTTCACCCTGCGACAGGATTTGCACCTGGTACAGGGACTCCTGGAAGGACTTGGGGGTGATCTGATTGATCGTATGCGCCACGAAAGCCCTCAAGTTGATCTGCCCCGCCGGAAGGTTCGTCCCCTCCTGACTCGCCATCACCAGCGTGGTCTGCCCCACCAGATAGCCCGCCAGCAACGTCTGCAGCCGCAGGTCTCCCTCGGTAAAGGCCATATAGCCCAGCTGTTGCACCGCCGCCAGCAGGCCCTCCCCCTCCGCCGCGTCCCAGAATTCCTGGCTCCCCACGTCTTCAGGCAGCGTGTCCCGGGAAACCAAGAAGTCGCCCACCGCCCCGATCAACTGCCCCGCCAGCCGGCTCTTCGTCCGCAGGTCCATTCCGTGGAAGGCCGAATCAGCCATCACGAAGGACGCCAGCCGCGCCAGCGCCACGGCCTGAGACGTCTGCCTCACAGATGTCTGCGCCAGGCTGGTCATGATGGCCTTGAACGCGTTCCGCGTGGCGTTCCCGTATTTCATGACCCCCAAGGCCGTCTCCGCGAACTGCGCCAACCCCACCGTACCGCCTTCCAGCGCCGCCAAAGCCGGAGCCGCGGCGGCGATCGCCCCCAAGAACTCCTGCCAAGAACCGGCTTCCAACAGAGAAGACAGTTCAGAGAGGTTCGCCGGCGTTTCCAACGAGGAGAGATCCTGCGAAGGCACGGATTCGGCGTTGTTGCCCTCCGCCGATTGAGCGGTGACGACGGACGGAAGGGAACCCGTCCCCCGCAGCGCCTGTTGCGCCCCTGCGGTCTGCGGCACCTGCGGGCCTCCCAGCTGGGAAGGCACCGCGGCGGCCGCGTCGGCGGCTTCAGCCGCTTCCGACGCCGCCTCTATTTCCCGGGCCGCAGGCGCGGGGGACACCTCGGCCAACGCCAGAAGCGGGGCGGCCGAAAAGAGCAGGTTGGCCTTCTGGGCGACGGCCAGATCCACGGAATTGTCCAGAGCCAGCTGATAGAGGGACGCCATGGCGGGCGTGCCATGCTGCAACCCCTGATAGGTGCCCGCCGAGAAGGCCAGGGCGGCGGCCACGAACTCCGCCGGCGTCGAGGCCCCCTCTCCCAGCATCTCTTGGATGGCGTAATCAACGCGCAACTCGGAAATGCCGAACGCCGAGGCGATGGCCTCTATCAGGCGCGTACGGGAGCCGGAAGACTCGCTGGGAGAGGCGGAGGTGACTTCCTGGGCCGCGTCAATGATCTGCTGGCCGCCCCGTGACGAGGAGAAGGAGGCCGTCTGGGACTGGAAGGTGGCAGTGCCGCCGTCGGGCGAGACCAATTCGGAGACGAACTCCGCCGCCTGTGCGCCGACGATCGGCGTGACCGCCGCCTGGATGATGTTCTCCTTGAACCCTTCCTCCACCGCGGCGTTCACGATATAAGAAGGCACGGATGCGACGCCTTGCAAGAATCCCTCGGACCCCGCCGCCGCGGGGGTTCCGGCCGCCGAACCGGTGGCCATGGTCTCCGCCGCCTTGGGAAGGAATGGAGAAAGCACTCCCTGGAAGATCGGCATCAGGAGAGGAAGCCCGGCCGCGAACCCCACGTTGAACCAATTCGGCGTGATGGCCTGGCTGAAGCCCTGCACGGCGGTGTCCCAGAAACCGCCCAAGGTGGTCGGCAGGACCGCGTTCCGCGGGGCGAACTCCCCAAAGACGAAGTTCAGGATGTCCGAATGGAAGGCGTTTCCGATGTAGGGGTTGATGGTGTGGATCCCCATGCTCATGAACTGCAGTGTCACGTTGATGGCCGCGATTCTCACGTAGGAGGCCCCGATCCCCATCCATGTCCTCAAGAACAGACCGCCGCTGAACTTTGCGCCGTTTGTGAACACCAGCCTTCCGGTGTTGTTAACGATGGTCCGGATGCCGAGCATGGAGAAGAACTGCGAGCCGGACCGGCTGAAACCCACCCTGAGGCTGGTTCCCCACGCCTGAAGCCCTGCGGAGGCCCAGGCTTTCACCCCGCTGACGGTGAGGCCGCGCGCCCACGTGGCGAACCCGCCCGAAGCGATGGAGGTGATGGCCGCGCGGCCCGCGGACACGATCTGTCCGCCGAAAGCGTACACCGCGATGTTGAAGATGTGGCCCCACTTCACCTCATAGGTGTGGTCGTTGATGGTGATATTGACGCCAAAGAAGCTCTGGCCCATCCAGCTTTGCTCGCTCACCCGGTTCCCGGCCAGGGAAAGGGTCCGGAGCATGCTGACCCCCTGGAAGGCGATGCCGTAGAAGAAGTTGCTGCCGCTCAAGCTCTCAAGCTGTTCGTACCAGTCCTTCCCCCAGAGGAGCTCCGCGCCGCTGTTGAGCAGGATGTCGGTGACCGTGAAGATGACCGCCATGCGGACGAAGGTGCTGGTCGCGATCCGCACCACGGAACTGACCACGAAGTTTCCGAAGCCCGCCATAACACGGGCCGACGACAGGATCGCCCGCCCCAACCACCCCCAGGAAGCCAGCCTGGCGGCCATGACGGGTGCGATCAGAGCCTCCGCCACCAGCGAGGCGCCCAGCGTCAGCAGCGTGATGATCAGGGTCTGTCCCACGAAATCCCCGATCTTCATCGCCTGCCGGGTGTTGTATTCGCCGATAATGCCTTTCCACATGCTCACCGTCTCGGCGTCGAAGGCTTCTATGGCGAACCTGAAATCCTCGACATAGGGCGCATTGATCAGGCCGCCCAGACTGATGATGAAGAGGGTCACCCGGTTGATCCCCGCCACCGCGCCCCTGGCGAAGCTGTTGACGCTGGCCCAGTTGCGCTGCTGGGTGAAAACCGCGTCCTTGTGGTCCCTCAAAAAGTCCCACTGCCATTCGGCGTAGGAATCGGTCCCGAAAATGGCCCCCTGGATGACGAACCCCCAAACGGCGATTCCGGTAAAAACATTGCTGTCGTTGTGTTCGGAGGTGTCCACCCACAGCATCCACTGCCCTTCACGGAACTCGTAGGTCTGGCCGGGGTCGAAAGTCCCCATGGCGAAGCACGCCCCGCTGCTCATGGCGTACGTCAGCTTGGCCCCTTCCGCGGCCACCATGAGCTCGTTGCTCCTGAGTTCCACCGTGCCGCGCAGGAGGAACCCATCCGTGCCGTTGGCGCCCAAGCCGATCAAATCCACGTCCGTGTAGGTCGGGACCGGCTCGCCCCCCTCGTTCTGCTGTCCGGCGTCGGCGGGAGGCTCATACTGCCAGCCCACATACCCCTCCAGCCGGCCGCTGATCGCGATCTGACCGTCCACCCATTGAATGTTGTCGACCGTCAAGGTCGCCGCATAGGGGCCGGTCCCCAGATCCACCACGGTGCCGTCGTCCAGACGATAGCTGCCGCTTTGGCTGTAGGCGACGGTCACGGTCCCGGTCTGCCGGGTCCCATCCCCCACCGTGAGCTGCCAGTTCTCCGCCCCCATGACCATGAAGCCTTCCACGCGGATGGACGAATTGTCGTCAATCTGGATGATCTCATTGACCGGGGCCAGGGTTCCTTCCACGGGCAGGAAATACCGCCCCAGCTGTTCGTTCTCCATGACCCGCAGGGCCACGTAACCCTGAGGACCGGCCAGCATTTCCACCCCCTGGAAAAACACCCGGTCCGTCCCCGGCGCCGGCACCAGACGCACGTCCCCGGGCTCGAGGACTTGATCGAAGAGCGGGATGATCGAATTGTTCTGGCCTATTTGAATGCGGTAGGCAGCGTCGGGACGGGCGAAGGTGACGCCGAACACAGTGCCCCCGGCCAAGTCGAACTTGATGACGGCGCCTTCGGCGAAGGCCAGGGATTCGCTTTCCCTGTATTCAACGTCCCCTCTGACAAAGTAGGTGTTTCCGTTCTGAGCCAGCAGGGACCATTCGGTCCTGTCCGTGGTGACGCGGGGCGCGCCACCGGCGTTCCCCTCCGGCACGGTCGTCTGGGCCCCCTGGCCGACCTCCGGCGCACGGGCCGTCTGGTCTCCCCGAATCACTCCGGCAAATACGGGGATGCCGGCGTTATTCAGCGTCAGTCCCCCTTCCAGGACGGTCGCCCGGCCGGTGCGCGTGACCCCATCCGTCCCGACGAATGTGGAGAGGACCTCCGCGCCCGCCAAGTCCATCGTACCCACGGACTGCATCTCCCGTCCGAACTCGGCGATGCTGGTAAAGGCGGCAGTGATCTGTTCTAGTTTGTATTCATCCTCATATCCCCCTTCCACAGACATGAAGTATTCCATGATAAGGGACCCTCCAACGCCGCCGTAAGGGTCGTTGCCGAGATCCATTGAAGAGCCCCCGGAGGTGCCGTCAAAACCCAGTTCCACCAATTGGCCCGCGATGTCATAGACCACATCGAAAGCCTCCTGAGCGGTCATGCGTCCGGACTTGATGGCGTCCCGGCCGTCCAGGATGGCCTGGTACATCTGTCCGTACAGCACCAGGGCCTGGCCGATGTTCTCGCCGCCCGTCCCCCGCATGTAGGCTTCCACGTCTTGTTCCATTCCACTAAACGCAGACGGATAGCTGCTCATGACATCGGAAATCTGGCTCTCAATGTCGCCGCTGGGGAGGAAAGTATAAGAACCGTCCTCGCCAACGGTGAAGGCCATGTCCTGCTGTCCCACTTGGATGACGTTGTCGCCCACCCGCCACTCGCCGGTCACGAAATGAAGCACACCGCTCCGGCCGTCCGCGGCGTAGGTGTAGTTGGCCACCTCGATCCCGTCCACGGTAAAGATACGGTCGTTGCGGCCGTTGAAAGACACCACGACACCGCCGGAGAAGGACAGGAAGTCAAGCCCGGCCTGGGCGACCACCTCGCCCGCCTCTTCGTCAACCCCGACCACGCTGAAAATATACCGTCCCTCAACCACGAAGTCGGCGTAAGCCTGCCCGCCGGTGCTTTGCCCCTGAAGAATGGCGTTCTGCATGCCCGGGGACAGGCTGGTCATGTCTCCCGTAACGCTGATGACCGCGTTGTCCACGCCCACTTGGACAAGGACCGCCCTGACGCTCGCGTTCATGGATACCATGGTGTTGTTGACGATGACCATGTCTCCCGCGTAGGAGGCGGAAAATTCCTCCCAGCTCCCCTGGCTGCCGTTGTCCTCCCAGACCCAGCGCAGGTTGCTTTGCGCGCCATAGTGATAGTCGAACATGCCTCGCGTGCCGCTGTCCTGGTCCCAAAGGCTCTGCCCGTCATTGGAAATGGCTCCCACAAAACCCGTCGTCACTTGGAAGCCCTCGGAGGTGACGGCCAGGGTCGCGCCGGCGTACAGGGCGCGGCCGTCGCTCAGGCGGGCGTGCTGCCGGAGCGTGTAGCTGCCGTCCGCGTTGAAAGCCAGAACGGCCGGCCCGGCCAACTGCACCGTTTGGCCGGAACCCGAGATCGTGAGGGGCCGATTCGTGAAATCCACGGTGACCTCTATGACGAAACGGTTCGTCTGCTGGTCAAACACCACGGAGACGGACGCGGGCCGGCCGTCGATGGTGGTCTGGCCAACGGCCAGACCGGAGCCCACATAGGCGATGGCGCCCTGGTTGTCGGCAAAGGGATCCGGCCTGTCGTCGTTGGTGTACATGTTGCCGCTGGTCGCCCAGCCGTCCCCAAAGTACATCCACTGGCCGTCCTCGGTATGGACCTCAATGATGGTGCCCATGACCTGGTCATTCATGTCATAACGCACCACGTGTTCCACATCGGCGCCGTTATCCAATGTGATCCTGAATCCGATGGTGTACGAGGTCATCTCACCGCTGTCATTGTAGATGGCCGCAAACGTCATATTCTCGAGCCCGAACACCTCGCTGATGGCATCCCCATCCACGCCCGCCTTCACCATTTCCAGCGGGTTGGTCATGATGGTCCCGTCCGCCGTTGTGCTGAAACCCATAAACTCCCCGGTCGTGGCGTTATATCGGGCATGAAGCGTGGTGCTCCCGTAGTGGAACGTCGTCATGTTCCCTTCGGCGTTGAAACGCCTGATGACCACGGGGTCGCCGCCCCGCGGCCTGGTGATCATGTCCTGGGACCCGTCGGTATAGACGACTTGGATCTGGCCGTCCGCCCCCACCAAAGCCATCCGGACCTCCGCGTCGGAACGGAGCCAACCGCTGGTCCTGAACTGTTCGATCTCTTCCGTGGTCGCCCGATGGGAGATCTCCGGCCCAAGCACCAGCTCTCCAAGAGCGCTGTCCCCCTGGACGCGCCGGACCCCGTATACCGCCATAATGCTCCCGGCGGCATCGTATTGGGTCAGCGTCCGGTTCGCGCCGCGTCCCGCAAGAACATCCATCTGTCCATCCGTGTAGATGATTTGTACCTGACCGCTCCTTTCACCCGTGCCGATCAAGACCAGGCCCACGGTCAAACCGGATCGCAACAAGCCGGGATCCACATCCGACGCATCACCCACCCGGTAACCGACGCTCCCCAGCCAACGGCTTTCGGCCTGAGAGAGCTGCGTGGTGCCTGGGCGGATGGACAGGGTCGCCGGGTTGATCGTCCCGTTCGCGTTCACCCCGATCGTCAGGTTCCCGTCCGCGCTCTGCAGCATCACCGACACCACGCCCGTCGTCGCGTCCCGGGAGTAGATGATCATCCCGCCCGCAAACGGCGTGTCCGCCGTCCCCGTCGGCGTCAGCGTGTATCCCTGCGCCGTCATCCACGAGGATTCCGTCGCGCTCAACGTCGTCCCTTCGCGCCGGAACACCTGGTTCGTGTTCAAAGTCCCGTTCGCGTTCACCCCGATCGTCAGGTTCCCGTCCGCGCTCTGCAGCATCACCGACACGACCGCGGTCGCGCCGGTCCCGGTCCGCGACAAGATAATGACCCCGCCTTCAAAGGGAGTCCCGTCAACGCCCGTCAAGGCGGGGAGTTCATAGCCATTGGCACTCAACCAGTTGGACTCAGAGGCGGACAGGGTCACCCCCTCCCGGACGAACACCGTATTAAGATCCGCACGCCCGTCCTGGATGTTGACCGTGATATTGCCGCTGGCGGTGGAGGCGCTGGTCGCCCTCATCTCGCCGCCCGTATTCTGGCTGAAAACCAGGGTGCCGCCGGCGAATGTGCCATCGAGGCCGAAGGAAGCCATCGTCGCCCGGTCCACCCCCTGCAGCATGGCCGTGCCATTGGCCGTATCCAGAATCAATTGGCTGCCGTCCTGATAAACGACTTGGACGGGCTCGCCCGTGTTGGAGACCACCACATAGTCGATCGCGCGGTTGTTGACCGCGGTCCCCAAATCGCCTGAGAAGCTCCTCACGGAAGCGGGGATGTCATCCCCTCTCAGAAGAGTCGCCGTCCTCTCCCCTCCCCGGAAGGTCATGACGGACTGCCCGGCATCCACCCCGCCCCGGACCTGGGTCGCTGTCTGCGTGACCCCATAAATGGCCTCCAGCTCGCCGGAAGAGTTGAAATACTGGACCTGGTCGTTGTCCAGGTCGAACATCAAGGCGCTCCCGTCCGTATAGTGGATTTCGCTCATGACCTGGCCGTCGGCCGACAGCATCACGTAATCCACCTGTTTACCGGCCATGTCGGAACCCAGCTCTCCCGGCAGGGAGGCGGCCGCCTCCGGGATGTCCGCCCCGCGGACGGACCGCGCCAGAAGGGTCGAGCCGTCCATGGAAACGTCCACAATGGTCACCTCTCCCCGGCTGTCATAGGCCGAGGCGCGGATGCCGTCGTCCGTCATCATGAGGCTCACCATCCCCTTGCTGGCCCCGTTCAAGGACAACTGCTGATTGATGCCGTTGAACTGCGTCTCGGTCAAAGCCGTCCCGTTGAAAACACCGTAGGAGCCGTCGGCCAGCCTCAGGAGCTGGCCGTTCATGGAACGGGTGAGCTGTAACACCGAGCCGTCGGAGGCGACGATCGCCGTGATATAGGCGTCCGATTGGTCTTGGGCTATGGCCGTCAGGCGGCCGTCCGCTTGGCTGGGGAAAAGGGTCACGGCTCCCGTGGCGTTTTGATCCCGCAAAGTCCGGTTGATGGAGACATACTGGCTTCGTTCTATGGTGTCGCCGTTCACGATGCCGTAAAAGCTCCTGTCTCCCAGGATGCTGTCTCCCCCGATCGCCGGCCCCAGGATCACCAATTGACCGTCCTTGGACCCGTAGAGCGTCTGGAATCCTCCGGAAGCGTTCATGTCCATGTTCACCGTGACGCCGTCGGCGGTTACGATCGTCATGGCAATGCTGTCCCTGTCTATGAATTGGAAGTCCCGAACCGTCTCGCTGAAATCGGACCTGGCCTGGGCGTCGAAATCAACGGCGTTGCCGCTGCTGACACCGCTCCTCAGGTCGTTCAGCTGCCCGATCTCCGCGTACGCGCCGGCATTGATGGCGATCCCCACCTGTCCTCCGGCGGCGGGGGTCATCTGGCCGATCGTCACCTTGAAACCCCCGGTCACCTCCACCCCGGCGGGCAAGGACTGCCCCGGCGCCATGGGCTGGGAGAAGGTGATGACCTGAACGGAGACATTCCCGGCGGCGTCCACGGTGAACCCTCCCACCCATCCCTGGGCGTCGGCGGCCGCCTGGTTGATGCTGTTCACCGCGGCCTGGGTCATCACCTGTCCGTTCCAGATGGCGCCCTGCTGGAGCTGGCCGTTGACGTACCTTTGATAGATCTGCTTGCCGTTGGTCGCGGTGTCCTTCACGGTGCTCGTGGTGTAGGACCAGGACTTTTCCGTGACCGTGGGAGCGCCGATCTGGGTGCCGTAGTCATCATAGTAGTAGCTTTCCGTCCGGCTAAAGACGGAGGTGGTCGTGGTGGTGGTCTCGATGTCCGTGCCCTCCACCCAGACCGGGTCTTCCCCATACTGGGCGTAAGAATCGTCCCAATAGCCTTCCGTGGTGCCCGGGGTCACGACGGTCACGGTCTGGTAGATCGTGGTCCGGACCTCCTGAAGCCTGGCCTGGGTCGTCACTTTCCCCTTGTCATCGGTGGTCGTCACGATCTGATAGTCCTCATTGATGTATCCAACGCTGCCGTCCGCGCCGTGGATGGTGCCGTAACCGTCCGCGGACAACACGTTGCCTGCCGCATCGTAGGTGAAGAACCGCGTCAGGTCCGTGACATTCCCTTCGTCATCCACCGAATGGATATGGACGGTGCTGGAGTCCTTGTAGTAGGTTCCATCGGCGTTCTGCGCGTAGGTGTTGACGGTCGTCGTCACGTTGGTCACATTGCCGTCGGCGTCCGTGGTCGTGGCAACGCTTTGGGTCATATTGCCGTTGGCGTCGTAGGTGTATTCGTAGGTGGTGGTGTAGACGTTGCCTTCCCCGTCCGTCATCGTGCTGGAGGTGATGTTCCCCGCGTCGTCATACTCGAAGTGGGTTGAGCTGAAGGAGGTCGTGCCGTCCGAATTGAGGACGCTTTCCGTCACGTCCGTGACGTTGCCGTTGGCATCATATTGGTAGGTCGTGGTGACGGCCTGCCCGCCGTTGGGGCCGTAGGTGAGGCTCAAAGACGACGTCACCTGATCGTTGCCGTTCATGGAGAGGTAGGTCACGGACACGCTCTCGATAATCCCCGCGTCGTAGAGGGCGCCGGCCTGGCTGAAGAATTCTTCCGCGCTTACCCCCTCCTGAAGCGCGTTGGAGAAGGCCGAGAGGTCCGCCATGTCTCCGGCGGAGATGTTGTTGATGGTGTCCAAGCCCACGGTGAAGCCGCCGATCTGGTTGAGATTGCCGTCGCGGGGCTGCCCGGGCGTGACCGCGCCGTCGAACACGGCGAAACTGACGCTGACGTCGCCTGAAGGGCCGGCGGTGATGCCTCCCACCCAGGTGCCGGTGGCCGCGGCCATGGCGTTGATGTTGGCCACGTCCACGGAGGTCATCTGTACGCCGTCCACCCAGACGTTGTCGCCGCCCTGGAGAGCGCCGTTGTTGATGGTGTAGTTCGTGTACCCGGGAGCGCCGACGGAGATGTTCGGGGTTTCCACATGGACGCTCACGGAAACAGAAACGGACGTGTGGGTCTCAGAACCCGAGTCGGAGTTTTCCCACTCGCTGTAACCGGTGAGCACGCCGTTGTCGTTGTAGCTGTATTTCTCCTCCTTGTCATAGGACCACCACCAGTGGACCTCCCAGCTGACGGTCACCGTGACGGTCACCGTGGTCACCTTTCCGGTCTTGGGGTCGGTGGTGGTGGAGGTGGAGGTGCTCGTCTCAGAACCGCTCTCCGTGCCCGAGTCCTCCGCGTGGATCTTCACGAAGGTGATCTTGGCCACGCCGTTGAAGATGGCGTACTTCTGGATGATCCAGCCGTGGTCCACGGTGCCGCGGCCCGAAGCGCCCACCAGGTACCCGTCCCGGTACGTGTAAGTGACCGTGACCGTGGAGCCGCTGGAGCGGGTGGTGGAGGTTTTCAACAGGGCCTGGCCCTCATGGATGATGTAGGTCTGGGAAATGGAACTGGAGCCGTCCGGACCGTGGCTTGTGCCGTGCCCCGACGCGCCGATCAGCCGGCCCACCTGGTCGTAACGGTACGTGGTGGTCATGGTGGAGGTCGTGGTCTTTCCGTCCGCGCCGTGGGTGGTGCTGTGGGTGGTGGAGCTGGCCAGCTTGGCCTGGCCGTTGATGATGGTGTAGGTCTGGGTGATGGTGCCGATGGTGTGGCCGCCCTTGGGCGCGTTCGGGTCCGTGGCTTGATACGCCGCGGTGTCGTCGCTCTCGATGGTGCCCACGCCCCAGGCCTTGGTCAGGATGCCCACGGCGTTGTACTGGTAGTACACGGTCATGACCTGCCGCTCCCAGGAGCCGTCCGCGTTGGGGGTGCTGCGGGGATCGCGGGAGTCCGTGATGGTGGTCTGGCTGGCCAGGAGGACCTTGCCCATGACCACGGTGTAGGTCTGGGTGAACTCGGAGAAGGTCTTCTTCTCCTTGTAGATGCCGTTGCCGTCCCCGTCCGGGTCGTGGAACATCTTGTCGTAGCTTTGGGTCCAGCCGTAACCGGTCGCGCCCACCTGGTGGCCCACCGCGTCGATCTCATAGACCACGCGGGTGTACGTGACGGAGCCCTTGATGAAGCCGTCCCCGTCCTGGTCCTGGAATTTGCCGGCGGTCAGGGCCTGGTAGGTGGTTTCGAAGTCCGGCAACTGGCTGGGAGGCGTGGTCGTGGTGGCCACGGGACCGCCCGAGCTGAGGAAGCCGTAATTCTTTTTGAACCAGTCGGTCACGAGCTTCGCGATCTTGTCGAAGCGGGCGTTGCCCCCCTTGCCCGACAGGAGCTTGAGGAGTTTGTCAAAGAACCCGGTGGCCTTCATTTTGTCCAAAATGGGCCAGAGCCTGGCCTGGCCGGGCGTGGGTTCTCCCTCCCTGAAAGACTGTCCGTCTCCCCCGACAGAAACCCCCCATTGGTCCCGAAGCCAGCTGGCCAGCAGTTGGGCCACCTTGGGATTCATTTTGTTGATCAACTTGAGGAGCCGGTCCATGAACCGGGGCTGTTTGGCGATCTGGGTGAGCAGGTCCCCTTCGCGCGTGCCGCCCTGCCCCGGCGTGGGCTCCCCTTCCATGAAGCCCGTGCCCTGGTCCGGGGAGGAGAACCCGAAGTTGCTCTGGAACCAATTCCACACCCCCTGCACCAGATCGCCGAACCGGGTGGAGCGTTCGTCGTCTTTGGAGATGGTCTCCACCACGGGCAGGACGTCGGGGTTCCAGCCGCCGTTCTGGAACACGCTGGAATGGTCTCCCTGGCCGCCTTCCTGGGAATGGCCGGCCAGCCAGCTTTCGTACCCCTCGCGGACTTGCGCGAACAGGGTGGTGGTGGCCTGATCGAACTGTTTTTGCTTGGCGCTAAGGCGGCGCTGGTTGGCCTGGAACACCGGCGGCTTCTTGAGTTTCAATCCCGCCAGGATGTCCTTGTACGCGTTCGCCAGCCAGGTGGGGATGCCTTGGATGAAGTTGACGCCGTCGCCGCCCACCACCACGGGCAGGGTGGTCACCTCTCCGGGAACGCCAGAAACGGGCGTAACGGAGCCCCCGCCGTACCCCGGCAGCAGGGCCAGCATCTCGGGCGGCAGGGGCGAGGCGCCGCCCACGTATTCGCCCTCGTACGTGACGGACTGCTGCTCTTTCAGGACGGCCTTGCCCGCGACAATCTGATAGTCCTGAATGAACCAGGTCTCCGAGGTCTTGGGGATGTAGGCCTTCTTCGCATCGTCCCACACCAGGGTGGTCGTGAAGGTGTGGCCCCAGCCGATGGCGTCCCGCAGGTGGCCCACGCGTCCCAGGGCCACGTTTTCCGCGGTGTATTCATAGTAGTCGTACTCCACCACAGAATCGGTCACGGAGACGGTGCCGTCCTTTTGGGTGCTGATGGAATGGGTGGTGACCCGCTGGACCTTGGCCTGGCCCGCGATGATGATGAACTCCTGGGTGCTCCAGGATTCGGTGACGTTGCCGAAGGTGTCCGTGGAGGTGGTGTGGATCTGTCCGATGAGCTGCGCGTCGATCATGACGCCGAAGGCGACGCGGGACCCGATGGACCGGGCCAGCAGGGCCATTTGTTTGACCTGGTCGCGGGAAAGCCCCTCGCCGGTGTAGGTATAGACCACGGTGTAGGGGTCCGTGACCGTGACGGTGCCGTCCAGGCTGGTGGTGACGGACCAGGTGGTGGCGGACTTCAGGCGCGCCTGGCCCGCCACGATGATGAACTCCTGTTTGGTCCAGGTGTCCGTGGTGGTGCCGAACCAGTCGTCCGTGGTGCGGGAATGGATCACGCCCCTCAAGAAAGCCGCCTCCAGCTCGCCCACCCGACGAAGCCTCCGGTTCTCCGCCGTGTCCTTGGCGTACACGTACACCATGGTGTAGGGGTCGGTTACGGTGATGGCGCCGTCCACGGCCTCGGTGCGGGACCAGGTGGTGACGGTCTTGAGCTTGGCTTGGTTGGCGATGATCTCGAAGGTCTGCTTGCTCCAGGTGTGGGTGACGTTGCCGAAGGCGTCCGTGGTGGTGGAATGGATGGTGCCGTCGTAGTACGCCTTGGGCATCGGGTAGGGCCGCCAGATGGTCACCTCGGTCCAGACGTATTGGTTCCACGGCAGGATCTTGGCCCGGGCTTTTTCCCAGGTGTCTCGGCCCCAGTCTCCGCCCGTGTAATAGGGCTCTTCCAGGAAAACATCGTGCAAAGTGCCGAAGAAATCCCGCAGCCAGGGGCGCTCCGGCATGACCGACGGCGCGGACTGATACACTCTTTGGGTGACGGTCTGTCCATAGGTGTACTGCAGGGTGCCCAGGAGCACGGCCGATTCCAGGTTGCCGACCCGTTTGGCCGCGATGTTCTCGGCCGTGGCTTCATAGTAATTGTACTGGACGGCGTAGGGGTCGGTGATGGTCACGGTGCCGTCGATGGTCTCGGACCGGGACCAGTTGGTCACAATGTGCAACCGGGCCTGGCCGGCCACCACCTTGAAGGTCTGGTGGCTCCAAGAATAGGTGACGTTGCCGAAGGTGTCCGTGGTCTGGGAGTAAATGACGCCATCCCGCCGCCAGGGGAGGAAGGCGTCGTACCGTCCGCCCATGACCTTCATCATGGGCTGCATGGGCAGGCCCATCCAGTTGTCGGTGGGCACCAGCCGGGCGCCGGACACCTGGCCGAACCGCCGCAGCCGCCGGTTCTCCGCCGTGTCCCCGTAATAGCTGTATTCGACGGTGTAGGGGAAGGTGACGGTGATGGAACCGTCCACGGACTCGGTGCGGGAGGCGGTGGTGACATGGAACAGTTTGGCCTGGTTGGCCACCACGATGAAAGTCTGCCGGGACACGGACACCGTGAGGTTGCCGAAGGCGTCAAGCGTCGTGGTCCGGATCTGGAAGGAGCCGCTGATGCCCGCCGGATTCTGCACATCGGGGGAGGTGACTTCCGCCGCCTTCAGCCATCCCAGCTTCAGACCGTTCACGCTGAGCCAAGACTGAATCTGCTCCTTCGTCGCGTCCGGACCCAGGTTCTGGCCCCAATAGCTGTACTCGATCGTGTAAGGATCCGTGATGGTGGTGGAGCCGTCCGTGGAGTCGGTCCGGGAGGCGGTGGTCATGCTCACCATCTTGGCCTGGTTGGCGACGACCTGGAAGACCTGGCTGGAGACGGACACCGTCACGTTCCCCCAGGCGTCCGTGGTCGTCGACTTGATCTTGTACTGGCCGCCGATGCCCGCCGGGTTGGTCACGTACCCCGATGTGATCTCGGCGCTCAGGAGGTGTCCCACCACGCCGGCGGCCCGGTTCGCCTCGTTGTCCAGTTTGTACGTGTAGGTCGTGGTGTAAGACTCGGTGATGGTGACGGAGCCGTCGCTGCCGTCCGTCCGGGAGGCGGTGGTCATGCTCACCATCTTGGCCTGGTTGCCGATGATCTCGAAGATTTGGTTGGAGACGGTGACGGTCACGTTCCCCCAGGGGTCCGTGGTGGTGGACTTGATCTTGTATTGGCCGGTGATGCCCTGCGGGTTGGCGACGTTGGGCGAGGTGATCTCCGCTTTGATCAGGTGACCCACCCGTCCCTTTTCCCGGTTCTCCAGCGTGTCTTCGTTATAAGTGTAGGTCATGGTGTACGCGTCCGTGACGGTGGTGGAGCCGTCCACGGATTCCGTGCGGGACCAGGTGGTCACGGTCTCCAGTTTCGCCTGGTTGGCGATGATCACGAAGGTTTGTTTGGACCAGGACTGCGTGACGTTCCCGAAGGCGTCGGTGGTGGTGGTGTGGATGAGGCCGTCGTAACGGGGGCGCCAAGCGATGCGCTCCACATAGATGACCCCGGGCCTGTACATCATGTCGGGGGCCAGGCCGATGGACGGCCGCGCCAGCATGTCCCCGCGGTACATGGGGTACATTCTCCCCGGATAGGGATAGGTCCTCCGGGGGTAGGGGTACGGATAGGGCCTGGGATAAGGATATGTCCGCGGGACGGGAACGCGGGTGACGATTTTGTCGTAGACCAGGGTGCCCAGGAGTTTGGCGTCCCTCAGGTGTCCGAGCTTCGCGCCGTTCTTTGATATCCAGTCCTGGATTTGCGCCAGCGTGGCGCGGGGCCCCAGCTCCTGGCCCGCATAGCGATACTCCACCACATAGGGGTCGGTGCGGCTGATGGATCCGTCGTTGGAAAGACTGTAGGAGGCGTTGGTCACCCGGGACAATTTGGCTTGGCCCGCCAGGATGATGAACTCCTGTTTGGAGTAGCTGGTCGTGACGTTGCCGAAGGCGTCGATGGTGACGGACTTGATGTGGTATCCGCCCCCCGTCACCTGCGGCTTGCCGTCCCGTCCCGTCTCCACCGGAGCGACGCTGGTGATGCCGGCCCAGAGGAGGTGACCCACGGTCCCGGTCCGCCGGCTTTCATCGCTGTCCTCGCGGTATTTATAGGAGGTGGTGTACGGATCCGTGGTGGTCACGGACCCGTCCGCGCTCACCGATTTGGACCAGCTGGTCACGGACACCATCTTCGCCATGTTCGCGATCACCTCGAACTTCTGCGTGCTCCAGGAATCCATGACGTTCCCGAAAGCGTCCACCGTGTTCGAGTGAATCTGCCCGATGAGCTCCGCGGTCAGCAGATGTCCCACCACCGTGCCGTTCTGCGCGATCCACGCCAGGACCTGCTCCCGGGTCGCATTGGGCCCCAGCACGCCCTGCCCCGCATAGTTGTATTTGACCGTATAGGGGTCCGTCACCGTCACCGATCCGTCCGTGGACACGCTTCTGGACGAATTGGTCACCTCGGACATCTTCGCCTGGCCCCCGATCACCACGAACTTCTGCGTGCTCCAGGAGTCCGTCTTGTTCCCGAAAGCGTCCTCCGTGAAGGAGTGGATCCGACCCTGCAGCGTGGCGCTCAAAAGGTGTCCCACCCTCCCCGCCCTGCGGTTCGCCTCCGTGTCGTCCGCGTAGTCGTAGGTCACCGTGTATTTGTCCGTGGTCGTCATCGACCCGTCGTTGCTCGCCGTCTTGGACCAGCTCGTCACGGACACCATCTTCGCCTGGTTCCCGATGACATCGAACTTCTGCGTGCTCCAGGAATCCGTCACGTTCC
>CAZAEL010000027.1:0-32821 GCA_964484135.1 uncultured Elusimicrobia bacterium | reverse complement strand
GGCGGCCAAGCGACGAAAAAGGCCTGCGGCCGAAACGGCCGCAGGCCTTCCTTTTTCCGCGCGGAGGCGACCCCGATTATCCGGATTTGACGCTGATCTTCCGGGCTTTGCTCTGGGCGGCGGCCGTCTTGGGCAGCGTCACGGTCAGCACGCCCTTTTTGAACACCGCCTCGGCCCTGTCTCGATCCACCTCCGCGGGCAGGGAGACGGCCCTGTAGAAAGAGCCGTAGGACCGTTCGCTCCGGTGGTAGTTCTTTCCCCGGTCTTCTTTCTCGGACTTTTTCTCGCCCGAGAGGGTCAGAACATCCTCGGAGATTTCCACGTTGACGTCCTTCTCGTCCAGGCCGGGAAGCTCGGCGGTGACCTTGACCTCTTTGTCGGTCTCGGCCACGTCCACGCTGGGCATCCACGCGGCCGCGGAGCCGCCCTCCAGCATGTCGAAGGGCGCCCGCCAGAGGCGGGACGGCCACCCGAGCCCCCGGGAGAAGTCGTCGAACACGCGGTTCATTTCCCGGTGCAGGAGCGCGAAGGGGTCGCTCTCCTCCCGCCGACGGGCGGGAAGCAGTTTTTTGGCCAGGTTCTTGGGCACCAGGTCTTTGAGGGTCATGACACAACCTCCTTGTTACGCGGCTTTCACCGCGATCTTCTTGGGCTTGGCGGCCTCGGCCTTGGGCAACGTCACCTTCAGCACCCCGTTCTTCACGGAAGCCTCGATGCCGTCCCGGTTGACCTCTTCCGCCGCCAGCGAAAAGGACCGGCGGTAGTCGCCCGCGGAATATTCCGCGTACGCCGGCTCCAGCCCATGGGGCGCCTCCACGACGGAGCGCCCCTGGATGGTCAAGACGTCGTTTTCCAGGGTGATGTCCACGCTTTTTTCGTCCACGCCGGGCATGTCGGCCATGAGCACGACGTGGTCCTGGGTTTCGTAGATGTTCACCGCGGGCAGGAACACCTTGCGGGCCGCGGCGTCCGCCTGCGGGTCCTTTTGCACGGTCATTTCACGGGTCATGGTTCCGTTCCTCCTTTGCGAAGTCAGGCCGCTTTGACCTGGATCTTTTTGGGCTTGTCCTGTTCCGCGCGGGGCAGGGTGATGGTCAGGACGCCCTTGGCGCAGTTCGCCTGGATGCGGTCGGCGTCCACCCGGAAGGGGAGCTCCAGGGTGCGGCGGAATTCCCCGTTGGGGCATTCGACGCGGTGGACCACGTCCTCTTCCTTGGGTTCGTCCCATTTGCGGGAGCCGGACAGGGACAGGATGTTTTCATTCACGGCAATGTCCAAGTCCTGGGGCTCCACGCCGGGCAGCTCCGCCGTGACCACGGCCTGGTTTTCCCCGGTCCACACGTTCATGGCCGGGTACGCGGCCGGGGTCCCGGCCCGCTCCCGGAACAGACGGTTCATTTCCTCCCGGATCCGGCTGATGGCCTCAAAGGGATCCCAGATCCCTTGGTTCGCTTCTGTCAGCCACATGACGGTTACCTCCTTTTTCTTATTTGGCGCTCGTGCTTGGCGAGTGCCATTTAAAGGACAAAAAAACAGGGGCCTACGCCCCGGCCGCGCGCTTGGCCCTTTTCGCGGCCCGTTTGTCCGCGGGCCGGCCCGTCCGCATCCGCAGGATGATGCGGATGCCCGGGAGGTTCACGTCCTGCGCCATGAGTTCGCGGATTTGCTGGATCAAGGCCAGGTCAAGCTCGGAAAAAAGCCGTTGGTTGCCGCCCGTGCGGGAGGGCGAGATGAGGCCGCGCTGCTCGATCCACCGCAGGGTGTGGATGGGCAGGCCGGTGAGCCGCGACGCCACCCCGATGTTGTACACCGGGGTGCGGGGCTCGCGCTTGACCAGGGACAGGGACAGCATGGCGATCTTCCTCAAGGGCTTTTTGGTTCCTGTCAAAGTTTATCATGGAATATGAATTTTGTCAATAGGTAATCTCATATTTTTTATTAGATATGTTTCCCCGAGGCGGTCCGAACCTTTTGCCCGCCGTCAGCATCATCCTTTCCTTGTCGAAAAACGTTGACAGCGTGACGTCCGAGGGGCGGTCTTTGGCCAGGAGCCCGGTCAGGACCACCTGCCCCCAATAGGAGAGGGCCAGGAGGCCGATCCGGTCCCGACGCCGCAGCTCCGTTTTGGTCCCCCAATACCAGGCATAGCCTTCCCAGGCCAGGACGTTGAACCCCAGCTCATAATGGCCGGAATGGATCAGCCCCCAGCCCGGGACCAGCAAGGACCGCCACAAGGCGCCGTTGACGGTGCAAGGCGGCCGTTCCCCCCGCCAGGCGCGGAGGGTGGTGCCCGCGGATTGGGACAACCACAACGCGCCCGCGCCGAATTTCGCGGAGCGATACAGATATATATCGTCCAGGCCCTTGTCCACCTTGCTGTTGACCTCGTTTCCCACCCCTGTCTGCACCACGATGGCCACGATCTGCGACAGGAACGCGGTCTGGGCCCGGGTTTTGTCCCCCCGCGTCCATTGGCCCAGCCCCGGGACCAGGAGGGAGAGGCCGCCGGCTTTCACGGCCGCGGCGGGCGAAGGAGGCGGAGGCTCCGCCTTGGGTTTCGATCTTTCCACGGTCTGCCTCTCAACGGCCGGGAAGGCCCCGGAGGGCCGCGGAACGGCCAAAGTGCCGGTTGAAACCTGGCCGGCGGACAGGCCTTCCCCTTTCAGGGCCGGGAGGGAATGGGGGGAAGGCGGGGGCGGGGTCGTTGGGGCGGGTTTTGGGGCGGCGGCTTCAGGGAATGGAACGGGCGGCTGTTCCGGCGGAGACGGGGTTGCGCGTTCTTGGGCGCGCTTTTCAGGCTCCGGTCCGGGAACAGGCTCTTGCGGCTTGCCGGTTTCCGGCGCGGCCTCTTTCGGTCCCGTCGGGGGAGGCGGTCCTTGAACGACGGGGGAGGGCGCAGGGGCCGGCAAGGGCGGCGCCACGGCCCCGGCCCGCGCGGGAGGAGCCGGGGGCGACGAGGGAGGGGCGGGCGCCGCCGGCGGCCCCTGCGGCGAAGACGGCCGCGCCGGGGCGCCGGGGCCGCGGGAAGCGGACATCCGCGTTTCGCGCCATCTGGCCAGCAGGGATTCCAGGTGGGAGGCGTCGCTGAAATGCTTTGTGGGCAGCAGCCCGATGAACTCCGGCGGCAGGGGCATTTCGCCGTATTGGAGCCTGTACGCCTCGAACGCCCTGACGCTGCGGTCCCCCGTTTTTGCGCCTGCGGAGCAGAGGAAATTGGCCCCCAGCGCGGCGGCCGAGGAACGCGCCACGCCCAGGAACCAGTCGTCGGAAGCGGGGCTCTCCCCGGCGTGGCGGACCCGGATGTCGGCCAGCTTGACGCTCCGGACCTTCGCCGCGATTTCGATGTTTTCCTTGAGCGCCCGGCTTTGCCAGTCGTAAAGGGAGAGGTCGGAAGCGCCCCACACCTCCCGCAGTTCAAGGGGCGGGTAGGAGACCCCGGAACGGGTCGTGATGGCGACGGAGTGGCTGTCTTCGGCGGCAAAGGCCGCGGCGGACAAAAGCGAGAAAACCAGGAGGAGCCCGTGAAAGACCTTGAGTGGGAGACGACCGGCAGGGGGTCTGATGAATTTCCAACCGGTCGCGGAAACCATCAACGGAAAGAGCCCCTCACGACGGGCCATTCAGCCGGGGGCCCCGAAGGAGACGGCATCAGGGGGGACCCCTCAATAACTGAACTTGCCGAGCTCGACCTTGCCGCGGAAGATCCAGTAGATGATGGCGGTGTACGCCAGCACGAAGGGCATGCCGAGGAAGGCGATGGTCCGCATGATCCGCAGGGTCTTGTCCGAGGAGGCGGCGTTGTAGATGGTGAGGCTCCAGTCCGGGTTGAGGCTGGAGACCAGCAGGTTGGGGAAGAGGGCGAAGCCGAAGAGCACGGTGAGGGCCGCGATGGCCGCGGAGGAGGAAAGGAAAACTTGCAAAGGCCGGCCCCGGAACAGGGCGCGGGGGATGTTGCCCACGGCCAGGATGTTCAGGAGCACCACCCCCCAGCCCCAGGGCGAGGTTTCCAGGTGCCGCGCCGCGGACGGGACCCGGATCAGGGTGTAGATGGTGGCCATGAGGTACAGGACCAAAAATATCCCGAAGGCGTGCCAGGTCCACTGCCGGACCCGGGCCTGGAGTTCTCCCTCGGTCTTGAGCCCCAGGTACGCGCAGCCGTGCATGGCGAAGGCGGCCAGGGCCAGCAGGCCGACCAACAGCGGATAGGGCCGGAGGAGGCCCGGGAAGCTGCCCGCGAACTCCCCGTCCGGGCCGATGGGGATGCCCAGGATGCAGTTGCCCACGGCCACGCCGAAGAGCAGGGTGGCCAAGGCGCTGGCCGCGCTGAAGGACACGTCCCAGAACCCGCGCCAGGCCCGGGATTCCCGCTTGCTGCGGAACTCGATGGACACGGCCCTGAAGATGAGGGCGAAGAGCAGGGCCATGAACGCGGTGTAGAAGCCGGAGAAGGCGGTGGCGTAGGCCGCGGGGAAGGCGGCGAAGAGCGCCCCGCCGAAGGTCACCAGCCAGACCTCGTTGCCGTCCCAGAGCGGGCCGATGGCGTTGAGGAAAAGGCGGCGCTCCCGGTCCTCCCGGCCCAGGAGGTACACGATCCCCACCCCCAGGTCGAAGCCGTCCAGGATGGCGTACCCCGTCAGGAGCACGCCCAGCGTCACGAACCAAAAGACGTTCAGGTCCACGGTCTCCCCCTATTCCCGCCGCGCCGGCGGTTCCGGGCGCGCTTCGGTCAATGACCCTTTGTGTCCGGCCAGCCTGGCCGCCGCCTCCGCCAGGCCGCCGGCGGTGGTGCGCTCCGGCATGGAGGTCTCCTCCGGGCCGTGCCGGATCTTCTCGTCCAGCACGTAGATCCACACGAAAAAGAGCAGCAGGTAGATGAGGCAGAACATGATGATGGACCCCAGGACCTGGGGGGCCTGGACCACCTTGGACAAACCGTCGGAGGTGCGGAGCAGGCCGTACACGATCCAGGGCTGGCGGCCCACCTCGGCCGCCACCCAGCCGGCTTGGTTCGCGACGAAGGGCCCGATCACCGCCACCACGAACACCCGCATGAGCCCGTCATGGTCGAAAAGGCTGCCCCGCCAGCGCAGGACCGCGGCCCAGCCCGTCAGCAGGATGAAGGCGGCGCCCAGCCAGACCATGAGGTGGAAGCTGTAAAAGGACGGGGCCACGGGCGGCCAATCGTCGGGCGGAACCCGGTCCAGGCCGGCCACGGGCGCGTTGAAATCCCCGTGCGCCAGAAAGCTCAGCAGGCCGGGAACGGCCACCCCGTAACGCACGCGGCGGGCCTCTTCGTCCGGCACGCCGAAGAGGTACAGGGGCGCGCCGCCCGTTCCGGTCTCGAAATGGCCCTCGAAAGCGGCCAGCTTGGCCGGCTGGGTGGCGGCCACCACCTGGGCGTGGCGGTGGCCCGTGAGCGCGGCCGCCAGGGAGGCGGCCAGGCCCAGGCCCAGCGCCAGGGTGAAGGACTTGCGGGCGAAGTCCAGGTGGCGCCGCTTCAAGATATAGAAGGCCGACACGCTCATGACGAAGAAGGCCCCCAGGATGAAGGCGCCGATGAGCACGTGGGTCAAACGGATCACGCTGGAGGGGTTGAACACCATGGCCCAAAAATCCGTGATCTCGGCCCGGGCCGCGGCCCCTTCGCCCACGATCCGGAAACCGGCCGGCGTCTGCTGCCAGGAGTTGGCCACCACGATCCAGACGGCGGAAAAGACGGACCCCAGAAAAACCATCACGGTGGAGAAGAAGTGCACGCGGGGGGACACCTTGTCCCAGCCGAACACCAGGACCGCCAGGAAGCCGGATTCCAGGAAAAAGGCGAAGATGCCCTCCGCGGCCAGGGCGGACCCGAACACGTCCCCCACGAAACGGGAGTACGTGGCCCAGTTGGTGCCGAACTGGAACTCCATGACCACCCCCGTGGCCACGCCCAGGGCGAAGTTGACGGCGAAGATGCGGGTCCAGAACCGGGCCATGTCCTCGTACACCGGGTTCCGCGTCCGAAGAAAGGCCCCCTCCATCATGACCAAGAGGGCCCCGAGCCCGATGGTGAGGGGCGGGAAGATGTAATGGAACATGATGGTCAGGGCGAACTGCAGGCGGGACAGGGTCAGAACGTCCGGCATCTAGCGTTCTCCTTCCGGGTCGTAATGCACCACCACGTCCGCGCCGGGCACCGCGTCCTTGACGTGGTCGATGAGGGACTCCGTGATGTCGTGGGCCTCCTTGAACCCCGCCACCCCGCGGATGTCGATGTGGAAATCGATGAACGCCCGGCCGCCGGACTTCCGCGCCCGGAAGTTGTGGAACCCCACCACCGCGGGATGATGGGCGCGGATGATGTCCTCGACCCTGGCGGAGATGTCGGGCGGGAGCCGGCTGTCCATCAATTCCTGCGCGCAGTCCAGCAAAATGGAAACGGCCTGCTTGAGGATGTACGCGGTGACCCCCGCGGAAATGATCATATCCCATGCGGGCGAGCCTGTCCACCGCACGGCCGCGAGCGCCCCGATGACGGCGCCGTTGGTCAGCACGTCCATGCCGAAATGGGCGCTTTCCGTCTTCATGACCGTGGAGCCGTGGGCGCCGGCCGCCCGTTTCAGCCGGGCGGCGTGGACCGCGCTGGCCAGGAGGCTGACCCCCATGGCCGTCAAGGCCACGGGCCCGGCCCGCACCGCGGCCCCGCCGAACACCCGGCGGACGGATTCGCCCAAAAGCGCCAGGCCGCCGGCCGCGATGAACGCGCCCTGAAAAAGGCCGGCCAGGGCCTCGGCCTTGCCGTGGCCGTACGGGTGGCCGGGGTCCGGCGGCCGGCCGGACACATGCAGGGACACGTAGTTGACGGCGGAGGCGGTGATGTCGAGGAGGGAGTCCAGCGCGCTGGACAAAACGCTCAAGGAACCGGAGGCCGCGCCGGCCACGACCTTCAGGACCGTCAAGCCCGCGGCCATGCGCATGGACTGGACGACCAAAGTCGCGGGATTTTGGGGACGGGCGGGCCTAAAGGCCATTTTGCCTCCTCTCCGGAAAACCGGCGGGCGGGGGTCCGGTCAGGCCTGCGGGTCGCTGCGAAGGATGGCCCCCATGAGGGCCCCGCCCAGGCCCAGCTCCACGACCGTCCCCAGGAACCACGCCAACGCCATGGACAGGGGGATGGGCATCACGGAATAGCTGCCGAAGCCAAAACCGATCCCCTGGGCCGTGCCCAGCAAGAGGCCGTAGATAACCCCTGTTTTGACATTTTTTCGGCCGATCAGGAAGCCGTACAGGGCCACCAGACAAACGACGGAAACCAGGTTGGCCGCGTACATCAACCCCATTTTCATTTCGCCCATGGGACGCCACAGCGCGGCCGTGGCCTCGTACGCGGACTGGAGGATGATCCCATGGATGACGAAATCCAACGCCCCGACCAGAACGAACACCGCCGCAACGGCGTAAGCGCCTTTTTTCAGCATGGGAAACGATCCTCCTTCAGCGGATGGATTTGAAAAAACCTTCAACAGATGCGCGGCAGCTGCTCGCCGGAGAGCATGTCCACCCAGCGCCGGGACCCCACGGCCGTGGTCAGCGTGACGCCGGGGCTTTCCCCGGTCACGGCCCCGATGCGGGCCGCGGCCCGGCCCAGGGGATGGGCCCGCAGGACGGCCAGGGCCCTGTCCGCCTGGTCCTGCGGCACAAAGGCCGCGAAACGCCCCTCGTTGGCCGCGTACAAAGGGTCCAGCCCCAAAATTTCGCAGGCCGCGGCCACGTCCGGGCGGACCGGAACCGCGGCCTCCTCCAGATGGATGCGCCGGCCCGAGGCCTGCGCGATCTCCACCAGGGCGCCGGCCAGACCGCCGCGCGTCAGGTCCCTGAGGCAGTGGACCTCGATCCCCGCGGCGAAAAGGTCCTCCACCAGGCCCGGGAGCGGCGCGCAGTCGCTCTCGATGGCGCTTTCAAAGGACAGCCCCTCCCGCACGGACATCACCGCCATGCCGTGCCGGCCCACGTCCCCGCTGACGAGCGCCGCGTCGCCCGGCGCCACCCGGGCGGGCCCCACGTCGCGGCCCGCCGGCACCACCCCCACCCCCGAGGTGTTGATGAACAGGCCGTCGCCCTTGCCCTTTTCCACCACCTTGGTGTCGCCCGTGGCCACGCGCGCCCCGGCCTCTCCCGCGGCCCGGGCCATGGATTCGGCCACGCGCCGCAGGGTTTCCAGGGGCAGGCCTTCCTCCAGGATGAAACCGGCGCTCAGGGCCAGGGGCCGGGCCCCGCACATGGCCAAATCGTTCACCGTGCCGTACACGGCGAGCCGTCCGATGTCCCCTCCCGGGAAGAAGAGGGGCCGGACCACGAAGGAATCCGTGGTGAAAGCCAGGCGGCCTTCCTCCGGCAAAGGCAGGACCGCGCCGTCGTGGCGGGCCTCCAAAAACGGATTGCGGAACGCGGGAAGGAAAATGTTCTCGATGAGGTCCTGGGTGAGTTTTCCCCCGCCGCCGTGCCCCAGAACGACTTGGCCGTCGGCCATCGGCCGGGGACAGGAGAGGTTTTGAAAATCGGGTTTCATGGGTTCTCCGCGGCGGCGAGCGCGTGACGGCGGTACCGGTGATAGGCGGCGCAGGCCCCCTCGGAAGACACCATGGGCGCGCCCAGGGGCCGCTCCGGCGTGCACCGGCCGCCGAAGGCCGGGCATTCCGCCGGCTTTTTGACGCCCCGCAGGATGAGGCCGCTGAGGCATTCCGAAGGCTCCTCCGCCCGGACGCCCGCCGCGCCGAAGCGGGCCTCCGCGTCAAAGGCCGCGTACTCCGGCGCCAGCGCCAGGCCGCTCCGCGGGATGTCCCCGATGCCCCGCCAGCGGCGGGACGCGACTTGGAACACGCGCCGGACCAAATCCCGCGCCGGGAGGTTGCCGTCCCGCCGCACCGAACGGGCGTATTGGTTTTCCACCTCGAAACGCCCTTCCTCCAGCTGGCGGACGCACAGGAGCACCCCCTCCAGGATGTCCACGGGTTCGAAGCCCGTGACCACGATGGGGACGCGGTGTTTTTGCGCCAGGGGTTCGTACTCCCGGAACCCCATGACCGTGCACACGTGCCCGGCGGCCAAAAACCCCTGCACGCGGTTGTTGGGGGACGAAAGGATGGCCTCCATGGCGGGCGGCACCAGCACGTGGCAGACCAGCATGGAGAAGTTGTCCACGCCCTGTTGCCGGGCCTGGTACACGGCCATGGCGTTGGCCGGCGCCGTGGTCTCGAACCCCACCCCGAAGAACACCACCTGTTTGTCGGGGTGTTCCCGCGCCAGGGACAGCGCGTCCAGGGGCGAATAGACCACGCGCACGTCGCCTCCGCCGGCCTTGACCGCGAACAGGTCGCGCGCGGTGCCCGGCACCCGCAGCATGTCGCCGAAGGAGCAGAAGATCACCTCCGGCCGGGCCGCGATTTCCAGGGCCTTGTCGATGTACTCCACCGGCGTCACGCACACGGGGCAGCCGGGGCCGTGGACCAGGGAGATTTCCTCGGGCAGGAGTTCGTCCAGGCCGAACCGCACGATGGCGTGGGTCTGTCCGCCGCAGATCTCCATGAGGGTCCAGGGCCGGGAGGTCCGCCGCCGGATGTCCGCCGCCAGCTTTCGGACCGCGCCCGCGTCCCGGTATTCGTCAATGTACTTCATCCCTTCACCTCCTGGAGTTCGTCCATCTCCTCCAGGTACCGGAAAATCTTGGCCGCCTCCTCCGGGTCCACCCGGCTGATGGCGAAACCCACGTGCACGATCACATAGTCGCCCACGCGGGCCTCCGGCACGCAGGACAGGTTGGCCTGTTTGACCACGCCGCCGAAATCCACCCGTCCCGCGCGATAGGGCGGGGCCTCTTCCTCGACGCTGATGATCCTGCCGGGCACGGCCAAGCACATGGTCAGCCTCCAAAAACTTTCCCCGGGCGGGACACCGCCACCAGGGCCTGGCCCAGGGCCAGGCCCCCGTCGTTGGGCGGGACCCGCCGGTTCCAAAAGGGCCGGAACCCCTCTTCCCTCAAGCGGCGGACCGCGCCCGCCAGCAACATCCGGTTCTGGAAACATCCCCCGGACAGGACCACCCGTTCCAGTCCGGCCCCGCGGGCCACCTCCACCAGCCCCTCCACCAGGGCGTTGTGGAACCTGGCCGAGATGCGGCCCAGGGGAACGCCGCGGCGGCGGTCCTCCAGGAGGGCGCGCACCAGGGGCTCCCAATCCAGCCGCGGGACCGCCCGGTGGCCGCCGAGGGCCGACGGATAAAATTCGGCGCAATCCGCCTCGGCCGCGGCCTCCAGCTCCATGGCCGCCTGCCCTTCAAAGCTCGCGGTCTGCCGCAGGCCCAGGAGGGACGCCGCCGCGTCGAAGAGGCGGCCCACGCTGGTGGTGACGGGGGATTGAAACCCCCTGGCCAGCATGTCCGCCAGCAGGCGTTTTTCCCCCTCGGCGAAAGACCCCGCCGGAGGCGCGTTCCGGAGGGACCAGAGCCCCGGGCCGAATATTTCGTAAAGGACGCCCAGGGCCGCGCGCCGGGGTTCCCGCACCGCGGCCTCGCCGCCCGGCAGACGAAAGGCCCGCAACGCCCCCACGCGGATGAAATCCTGGCGCGTGGCGGAGAGGAATTCTCCGCCCCACACGGTGTCGTCCGGCCCGTGGCCGGTGCCGTCCCAGGCCACCCCCAGGACGCGGCCCTCCAACCCGTGCTCCGCCAGGCAGGCGGCCACGTGCGCGTGATGGTGTTGGACCGGGATCACGGGCCGCCCCCGGCTGACGCGGACCGCGTAACGGGTGGAAACGTAGCCCGGGTGAGAGTCCGCGGCCAGCAGGGCCGGTTCCGTTTCATAAAGGTTCTTCAGGCTTTCCACGGAACCTTCAAAAGCGGTCCGGGATTCCGGCGCCTCCAGGTCCCCCACGTGGGCGCCCAGCACCAGGGACCGGCCCGTGGTCACGGCCACGGCGCTCTTCAGATGTCCGCCCAGGGCCAGGGCCGGCGGCGTCTCCCGGCCCAGGTCCACGGGCAGGGGCGCGTATCCCCGCGCGCACCGCAGCACCTGGGGACCGCCCAGCACCACCTGGACCACGGAATCGTCCAGGGGCCGGGCGATGGGCCGGTCGTGCACGAGGAAAAGGTCCGCGATCCCTTGGAGTCGCTCGCTCGCCTCTGTCTCGTCCGTGCAGAGGGGCTCCTCGGACAGGTTTCCGCTGGTGGCCACCAGGGGGAACCCGAGCCGCTTCAGCAGCAGGGCGTGCAGCGGCGTGGTGGGCAGAAAAGCGCCCAGCGTGGGGAGCCCCGGCGCCAGGGACGCGGCCAGAGACCGGTCTTCCTCCCGTCGCCGGAGCAGAACGATGGGGTTCTCCGGCGACGTCAGGAGCCTTTCTTCCTCCGGGCCGACCCGGGCGCAGGCCTTGACCCCTTCCAGGCCGGGGAACATCACGGCGAAAGGCTTTTCCGGGCGGCGCTTGCGCCGACGGAGTTCCTCCACGGCGGCGTCGCGGCGGGCGTCGCACAGGAGCTGGAACCCGCCCAGGCCCTTCACCGCCACGACGCGGCCGTCCGCCAGCGCGGCCGCGGCCCCGGACAGCGCCGCGTCGCAACGGGACAAGGCCCGCCCGCCGCCGTCCCGGAGTTCCAGGCGCGGCCCGCAGGACGGGCAGGCGATGGGCTGGGCGTGGAAACGGCGGTCCGCCGGGTCTTCGTACTCCCGGCGGCAATCCGGGCACAGGGCGAAGGACCGCATGGTGGTGCGGGACCGGTCGTAGGGGATCCCCTCGATGATGGAATAACGCGGGCCGCAGCGGGTGCAGTTGATGAAGGGGTAAAGGTAACGGCGGTCCGCCGGATCGAAGAGTTCCTTGAGACAGTCCGCGCAGACCGCCAGGTCGGGAAGCACGCGGGCCGTCTTGGCCCCCGCTTCCCGGCTGGGGCGGATGAGAAAGCCTTCTCCGCCGGAAGGGCCGACCCAGGCGGCCTCCAAGGACGCGACCGCGGCGGGGGCGGGCAGTTCTCGGGGCAGGAGCTTCAGGAACGTCCGGAGGCGGGGCAACGTCCCTTCCGCCTCGATGAGGGCCCCCTCCGGGGCATTCTCCACCCAGCCGGACAGGCCCAGGCGGGCCGCCAGATGGTACACGAAGGGCCGGAACCCCACGCCCTGCACCGCGCCTCGGACCACGACGCGCAGGCGGCGGATCCGGCCGGAACGGCTCGCGGGGATGGGGGTGGGAAGAGACAGGGCCATGACCGTCAAGGACCTCCCTTGTCGAGAAACGGGCCTACGGCTGGAAATCGTCCTCAGTTCTTGACCGAAACGGGCTCCGCGGGGACATCCCGCGGCGCGGCCGCCAGGCGTTCATAGAACGCCCAGCGTTCCCAGACATCCTTCTGGGCCAGGTCCAGCAATTGCCGGGCCTCTTCCGCGCCGTCCTTGGCCATCCCCCGGAAGCGGTTCTCGCGGCTCAAGAAATCCTTGAGGGGCATCTTGGGGCGGGGGCAGTCCAATTGAAAGGGATTTTTGCCGTCCGCCGCCAGGGCGGGGTTGTACCGGAACAGCAGCCAATGCCCGGAGGCCACCGCGTCCTTGGCCCCCCGGATGGCGGTCGTCATGTCGGTCCCGTGGGCGATGCAGGGGCTGTACGCGATGATCAGGGACGGCCCGGGGTACGCCTCGGCCTCCAGGAACACGCGCAGCGCGTGATCGTCCCGCGCGCCCAGCGCCACCTGGGCCACGTACGCGTGGCCGTACGTCATGGCCATGCGGGCCAGGTCCTTTTTCGGAAGGGTCTTGCCGCCCGTGGCGAACTTGGCCGCGGCGCCGCGGGGGGTGGCCTTGGACATCTGCCCGCCGGTGTTGGAGTACACCTCCGTGTCCATGACCAGCACGTTGACGTCCAGCCCCGACGCCAGCAAATGGTCCAGGCCTCCGAAACCGATGTCGTAGGCCCAGCCGTCCCCGCCCACCACCCACACGCTTTTTTTCACCAGGTAGTCGGCCCGCTCCGAGAGCAGCCTGGCCTCGGGCACGTCCAGCCCTTTGAGCTTCTCTTTCAGGGCCTGAACGCGCCGGCGCTGTTCCGCCAGGTCCCGGTCCTCCCGTTGAGGCCCTCCCAAAAGGGCGCCGACCTCCGCCTCCCCCAGCCGCGGGGCCAGCTTCTTCAACAAATCCTCCGCCGCCCGGCGGTGCTGGTCCACGGCCAGGCGCAGGCCCAGGCCGAACTCCGCGTTGTCCTCGAAGAGGGAGTTGCACCAGGCCGGCCCCCGGCCCGCCGCGTCCCGGGTCCAGGGCGTGGTGGGCAAATTTCCCCCATAGATGGAGGAGCATCCCGTGGCGTTGGCGATCAGGGCCCGGTCCCCGAAAAGCTGGGAGAGGAGCTTCAAGTAAGGGGTCTCCCCGCAGCCCGCGCAGGCGCCGGGAAACTCGAAGAGCGGTTCCAGGAGCTGAACGCCCCGGACCTCGTTCCGCGGCACGTCCGCCCGGTCCAGCCCCCGGACATCGAGAAAGAACTCCCAATGCCGTTTCGCCGCGTCCCGCAGGGGCGCCTGCGGCTCCATGCGCAGGGCCTTGCGGCCGGGCTCCGCCTTGTCGTGCGCGGGACAGACGTCCGCGCAAACGCCGCAGCCGGTGCAGTCCTCGGGCGCCGTCTGCAGGGTGTAGGACAAATCCTTCCAGGCCCGGTTCTTGGCCGGCGCGGCCCGGAAACCGACGGGCGCGCCCTGCGCCCCGGCCGGATCATAGACTTTGGCCCGGAGGGCGGAATGGGGGCAGGCCATCACGCATTTGCCGCATTGGAGGCACAGGTCCGGCTCCCACACGGGAAGGTCCTGGGCGATGTTGCGCTTCTCCCATTTGGCCGTGCCCGTGGGAAAGGTCCCGTCCGACGGAAAGGCGCTCACGGGCAGCTCGTCGCCCCGTCCGGCCAGGAGGGGCCCCAGGAACCGCTGGACATAGGCGGGCTCCGCGGCCGAGGCGGACGCGGGGGGCGCCGCCGACGCCTGCGACGGCACCTCCACCTCCCGCAGGCCCTCCAGGGCCCTGTCCACCGCCGCGAAATTCATCCTCAGGACCTCTTCGCCTTTTTTGCCGTAGCTCTTGTGGATTTGTTCCCGCATGGCGGCCACGGCCCGCTCCACGGGAACAAAATCGGAGACCGCGAAGAAACAGGCCTGCATGACCGTGTTGATGCGGCCCTTCAGTCCGGCCTCGCGGGCCACGCGATGGGCGTCCACCGCGAAAAACCGGGCCTTCTTGGCCGCGAGCTGCTCCTGGACGGCCGGCGGGAGGCGGCCCCACACCTCCTTCGGGCCGTGGGGGCTGTTCAAAAGGAAGGTGCCGCCGGGCGCCAATTTCTCCAGGACCGGCATCTTGTCCAGGAGGCCGAACTGATGGCAGGCCACGAAGGGGGCCTGTCCGATCAAATAGGCGGAACGGATGGGCGCGGGCCCCATGCGCAGGTGGGACACGGTGACCGCGCCGGATTTTTTGGAATCGTACACGAAATACCCCTGGACGTGATTCGGCGTCAGCTCCCCCAGGATCTTGATGGTGCTTTTGTTGGCGCTGACCGTGCCGTCCGCGCCCAGGCCGTAGAAAACCGCCCGGGACCCCTCGGAAGATTCCGTGGAAAAGGCCGGGTCCCAGGGCAGGCTCGTCTCCGTCACGTCGTCCACGATGCCCACGGTGAAATGGTTCTTCGGGCGCTCCCGGGCCGCCTCGTCGAACACGGCCTTGACCATGGCCGGCGTGAACTCCTTGGAGGAGAGACCGTAGCGGCCCCCGATGACGCGGGGCGCGGAATCGAAGACCCCGTCGTTCCGGGCCTCCGCCAGGGCGCCGACCACGTCCATGTACAAAGGCTCGCCTCCCGCGCCCGGTTCCTTGCAGCGGTCCAGGACCGCCAGGGTCCTCACCGTCCGCGGGAGGGATTTCAGGAAGTGCGCCGCGGAAAAGGGGCGGTACAGGCGGACCTTCACCAGGCCCACCTTTTCTCCCCGGCTCATGAGGGCGTCCACCGTCTCCCGGGCCGTTTCCGCGCCGGAGCCCATCAGCACCAGCACCCGGTCCGCGTCGGGGGCCCCGTGGTATTCGAACAGGTCGTAGGCGCGGCCGGTGAGCCGGCCGAACTGATCCAGGGCCCGCTGAAGGCGGGAAGCGCAGGCCATGTAATAGGGGTTGACCGCCTCCCGCGACTGGAAAAACACGTCGGGGTTCTGGGAGGTGCCCCGCAGCACCGGATGGTCCGGCGACAGGGCGCGTTCCCGGTGGGCCCGCACATGGTCGTCGTCCATCATGGACCTCAGGACCAGGTTGGACACCGGCTCGATCTTGGCGATCTCATGGGAGGTGCGGAAGCCGTCGAAAAAGTGCAGGAAGGGGACGCGTCCGCGCGACGCCGCGGCGTGGGCCACCACGGCCATGTCCATGGCCTCCTGCACGGAAGAGGAGCACAGGAGGGCGAAACCCGTGACACGGGCGGCCATCACGTCCGAATGGTCCCCGAAGATGGACAGGGCGTGGGCCGCCACGGCGCGCGCCGCCACGTGGATGACCGCGGGCAGGAGCTCTCCCGCCATCTTGTACATCTCGGGCAGCATGAGCAACAGGCCCTGGGAAGAGGTGAACGTGGTGGCCAGGGCGCCGGCCTGGAGGGCGCCGTGCAGCGCGCCGGCCGCCCCCGCCTCGCTTTGCATCTCCTGCACCACCGGGACGCCGCCCCACAGGTGGGGGCTCCCCGCGGCCGCCCAGGCGTCCGCCCATTCTCCCATGGGCGACGAAGGCGTGATGGGATAGAGGACGACGACCTCGCTCAGCCTGTACGCCACCTGTGCGGCGGCCTCGTTGCCGTCCATCACCGCCCATCGCCCGTCGGTCACGGTCACTCCCCCTTCTTGGCGAAAACCACGGACAGCAGATACCCGACGCCGAAAGACGCCGCGCACAGCGCGGCAAGGCACGCCACGCAGAAGAAGCTCGGCGCCGTCATTCTCCGGGCCGCCTCAACGGACGCCGCCCCAAGCCCCAAGGGCCGATGTTGCGGGGGATTGACCGGGCTTTCCAACACAACGGACATCATGTTTTCCTCCTGGACGTGTCGCCGCAGGCCGCGCAGAGGGGGTCCCTGCTCACCGACACCGTTTGAAATTCCATCAAAGCGCCGTCCCACGCCAGCATCCGCCCTTCCATGAGCTTGCCCACGCCGGTGAGGTACTTCAGCGCCTCCAGGGCCTGGAGACATCCGATCACGCCCGGCGTCGGGCCCGCGACCGGGAAAACCTCCCGCGGAGGCGCCTCGGGGAACAGGCACCGCAGGCAGGGGGTCCGCGGGGGATGCAGGAACGTCAGCCGCCCGTCCATGCCCCAGACGCTCCCGTGCACCAGGGGGATCCCTTGGCGCATGGCGCAATCATTGAGCACGTACCGCGTGGGAAAATTGTCCATGGCGTCGATGATGACGTCGGCGTCGCCCACCACCTCCGCCACGTTGGTTTCGTCGATCTTGAGGGACAGGGGCGCGACCCGGACGTCGGGATTGAGCTCGGACAGCGTCATCCGGGCCGAAGCGGCCTTGCCCATGCCGATCCGGCTCGGATCATGCAGGACCTGCCGGTTCAGGTTGCTCCAATCCACGGCGTCGAAATCGCAGACGCGAAGATGTCCCACGCCCGCGGCCGCCAGATAGAGGGACGCCGGAGAGCCCAATCCGCCCGCGCCCGCCACCAGGACGGTGCTCCGGGCCAGCCTGCGCTGCCCCTCCTCCCCCCAGCCGTCCATCATGATCTGCCGGGCGTACCGGTCGCGGGCGTTCGAGGCGGTCTTGGCCGTGGGAGGAGTCACGGCCGTTCCTCCAATTCGATGGTCTCAATGACCACGTCGTTGCCGCTGACGACGTCCACGTCGGCCGAACCGCAGGCCGGGCAAAGGGGGCAATGGTGGTCCTCCACCGTCCCCTCGGCCAAACAGCGGCGGCAGCGCACCGTCATGGGGACCTCCTCCAAATCCAAGAGGGCCCCTTCCAGAGACGTGCCCGCGGCCAGGGACCGGAAGTGGGACCGCACGCTCTCGGCGTTCAAGTGCAGGGCCTCTCCCACCCTGACCCGGACCCGCCGGGGCCGGCCCTCCGCGCGGACCGACAACTCGGCCAGCACCGCGTCCACGATCTGTTCGGTGAACCCCTGCTCATGCACGGCACGCCGCCCGGCCCTTGATGTCCCGAAGGATCCGGCGCGCCAGCCGTTCCGCCCGGCGGAACACCCGGCCCGACAGCGCGGACCCGAAACCGAAATCCTGCCCCCGCACGGTGCAGACGCACAAGGACGGCCGCCGGCCGTACAGCGTTTCCGTCAGCCCCAACAGCCGCTCGGGGGTGAGCTGATGGCTGAAAGACGGTTCCTCCGGGGACGGCTCCGCCCGGCGGAGGCTCATGGCCGGCCCCTCCGCGGACGCGTCCACCAAAAAAGCGGCGTCGCACCCGGCGAGGTCCGCGGCCATCTCCACCTGCAGTTGATGGGCCACGCACGTGGTCACGCCCGGGAGGCCGTACCGGGCCACCCGTTCCGCCACGTAGGGCCCCACGCCGTCGTCCCGCCGCAGAGGGTTCCCGTACCCGATCACGAGGACCTTGGCCCCGCCGTCCCTTCCGCTCCCGACGGACGGAAGCCGCCGGCTCATGAACGGCTCCGCAGGGTCTTCCAGAGCCCGCCGTCGGGCCCGCGCACTTCCACGACCAACGGCATCGTCCCCACGGCATGGGTGGAGCAGGAGAGGCAGGGGTCGTAGCAGCGGATCGCGCCTTCCACGCGGTTCAACAATCCTTCCCGCACCTCCTGCCCGTCCACGTATTGCCGCGCCACCTCCAGGACGGCGCGGTTCATGGCCGCGTTGTTCTGTCCCGTGGCCACCAACAGGTTCACCTTGACCAGCACGCCGTGGCGGTCGGTGGTGTAATGGTGGAAGAGCGTCCCCCGGGGGGCCTCGGCGCAGCCGACCCCGTCCGGCCGGTTCCAGGTCCCGCGGGACTGGACGTCCGTGTCCATGACCTCCACGCCGCTCAGGATGTCCCGGGATTTTTCCAGGCAGGACAGGATCTCGATCAGCCTGGCGTAGTGGTAATAGAAGGAGCCGTGCACGGGTTTCCCTCCGCCCAGCTGCTTGAACTCCCGGAATTCCGCGTCGGCCAGCGGCGTCCCCATGGTTTGCGCCACGTTCAGGCGGGCCAGGGGGCCCACGCGATAGGACCCGTTGGGGAAGCCCAGGGGTTCGTAATAGGGGAACTTCAGATAGGACCACTCCACCGGCCGCTCCGCGATGAACGAAAGATAGTCGTCCGGGTTCAGGCCGTCGCCCAGGATGTTTCCGCCCTCGTCCACCACCCGCAGGGAGCCCTCGTACAACTCATGGGCCCCGTGGTTCCCCACCAACCCCGAGTACAGGGACGGAAAAGAGGCGAAGCTTTCCACCTCGTCCCGGTGCCGGTCCCGGTACTGCTTGAAAATGTCCAGGCCCGCCCGGGCCGTCTCCAGGCATTCGGGGATGCCGGCCAGGAGCGCGTCCCGGTCCTCCGCGCGCAACGGAGAAGCCATCCCGCCGGGCACCACCCCCGCGGTGTGGATCTTCTTCCCCGTCAGCCGCTGGCTGACCTCCTGGCCGAACTTCCGCAGCCGGATGCCTTTCAGGGCGATGTCCGGGTGCCTGGCGGCCACGCCCAGGATGTTCCGTTGGGCGGGGTCCGAATCCCAGCCCAGGAGCATGTCCGGAGAGGACAGGTGGAAAAAGCTCAGGGCGTGGGAGGCCACGAACTGCCCGTAATGGAGCACCCGCCGCAGCAGGTCCGCGGCCGGCGGCACGGACAGTCGCATGATCTTCTCGCAGGCCTTCACGCTGGCCAGGGTGTGGCTCACCGGGCAGATGCCGCAGATGCGCGGCGTGATCACGGGCATTTCGGTGAAATAGCGGCCTTCGCAGAACTTTTCGAACCCGCGGAATTCGTTGACGTGGAAACGGGCCTCTTCCACCTTGCCGTCCCCCCCCACCTGAAGGGTGATCCTGGCGTGGCCCTCGATGCGCGTGACCGGGTTGAGGACGATCCTTTTTCCTGTCTCAGCCATTTTTCAACCCCTCCAGGGACGGCTCCCGACCCTCCAGCAGGGCAAGGACCGTCTGAAAGATCAGGTCCGCGGACGGCGGGCAGCCGGGGATGACGTGGTCCACCTTCACCACTTCGTGCAACGGGCGGGCGCGCGGCAGGAGGAGCCCCACGTCCCGGCAAGGCAGGGCGTTGTGCGGGTCGTCGTTGCTCTCCGCCTCCCGGTACGCCTGCCGCAGGACCGCGTCCTTGGACAGGGGGTTGCGCAGGGCCGCCACGTTTCCCGTGGCCGCGCAGTCCCCCAGGGAAACCAGGACGCGGGCGCGGGACCGGATGTGCCGGAGCTCCGCCTCATGCTCGTCCAGGGACACCGCCCCCTCCACCAGCGCCACGTCCACTTCCGGCAGGTCCTTGCCGTCCACCAGGGGACACTTCACGATATCCGCCAGCTTGGCCACCTCCAGGATGCGCTCGTCCATGTCCAGCAAGGACATGTGGCAGCCGGAGCAGCCGGCCAGCCAGACCGTGGCGATTTTTTTCTTCATTTTGACTTCCTTCTTTCCACGAGCTCGGCGATGAACATCGGTTCCTTTTTGATCTTGCCCTGGACCAGGGCCTTGGGCCAAAGGGCGCCCGTCGGGCAGACCTCCACGCACTTGCCGCAGTCCGTGCAGGTGTCGGAATCCCCCCAAGGCCGGTCGAAGTCCGAGATGATCCGGGAGTTGTGGCCGCGGCCGGCCACGTCCCAGTGGTGGGCCCCCTCCACCTCGTCGCACACGCGCACGCAGCGGGTGCAGAGCACGCACCGGTTGTGGTCCATGTTGTAGAGCCGGTGCGTGCCGTCCAGCCGGTGCGTCGGGAAGAGGTACGGGAACCGCACCCGGGTCATGCCCACCTCCGCGGCCAGGTCTTGAAGCTCGCAGGCGCCGTTCGACACGCACACCGCGCACACGTGGTTCCTTTCCGCGAAGAGCAGTTCCACCGTCATCTTCCGGTATTCCTTCAGCCGCTCCGAGTCCGTGCGGACCTTCATGTTGGGGGCCGCGGGCGTGGTGCAGGCCGGGAACAACCTGGGCGAGCCTTCGATCTCCACCAGGCAGAGCCGGCAGGCGCCCACGTTGCCCAGGCCCTCCAAGAAGCACAGGGTGGGGAGCGGGATGCCGTTCTTCCGGCAAACCTGCAAAAGGGTCTGTCCGGGCGCGCATTCCACCGCCTTGCCGTCGATGAAAAACGATATCAGGGTCATGTCACGCCACCGCCGCCGGGGCCTGCATGGCGCAGACGCCCGCCGGGCACTTCTTGTCCACGATGTGGGCCACGTATTCCTCCCGGAAATACCGCAGAGTGCTCAAGAAGGGGTTGGGCGCGGTCTGGCCCAGGCCGCAGAGGCTGGACGCTTTGACGTACCCGCCCAGTTCCTCCAGGAGCGCCAGGTCCTCCATCGTCGCCCGCCCCGCGCAGATCTTGGTGAGGACGTCCAGCATCTGCCGCGTGCCGACGCGGCAGGGGATGCACTTGCCGCAGGATTCGTCCATGCAGAACTCCATGAAGAACCGGGCCACGTCCACCATGCAGGAACTCTCGTCCATGACGATGAGACCGCCGGAGCCCATGATGGAGCCCAGGCTCACCAGGGACTCGTAGTCCATCCTGACGTCCAGGTGCTGCTCCGGGATGCAGCCGCCGGAGGGCCCTCCGGTCTGGGCGGCCTTGAACCGTTTGCCGCCGGGGATGCCTCCCCCGATGTCGAAAAGGATCTCCCGCAGGGTGATGCCGATGGGCACCTCGATCAGGCCCGTGTTGTTGATCTTGCCCGCCAGGGCGAACACCTTGGTGCCGGCGCTCTTGGGGGTCCCGATGGCGGAATACCATTCGCCCCCTTTCAGGATGATGGGCGCGATGCTGGCCAGCGTCTCCACGTTGTTGATGAGCGTGGGGCGGCCCCACAGGCCGAACTCCGCGGGATAGGGCGGCCGGGGCCGCGGCGCGCCGCGCCTGCCCTCGATGGAGGCGATGAGGGCCGTCTCCTCGCCGCAGACGAAGGCGCCGGCCCCGATCCGGATCTCCACGTCGAACGCGAACCCTTTTTCGAAGATGTCGTTGCCCAGGAGGCCCATGGCCCGGGCTTGGCGGATGGCGATCTCCAGCCGCTTGATGGCCAGGGGATACTCGGCCCGCACGTAGATGAAGCCTTTCTTGGCGCCCACCGCGTACCCCGCGATGGCCATGCCTTCCAGGATGCGGTGCGGATCCCCCTCCAGCACGCTCCGGTCCATGAAGGCGCCGGGGTCTCCTTCGTCGCCGTTGCAGACCACGAATTTGGAATCGCCCACGTATTTGTACACCATCTCCCACTTGAGCCCCGTGGGGTAGCCCGCGCCGCCCCGCCCCCGCAGGCCCGAGTGCTTGATCTCCGCGACCACCTCTTCCCGCGACAGCTCCGCCAGCGCCCTGTGGAGCGCCCGGTACCCGCCGGCCGCGATGTAATCCTCCGCGCTTTCCGGGTTGACGCGCCCGCAGTTTTCCAAAACCACCTTCATCTGCTTCTTGAAAAACGGATTTTCCTCCGCCTTTTCCGCCGCCCCCGGATGGCCGGGTTCCGAAAAGAGCAGCATGCTCCGGCACACGGACTGCTTCAGCAGGTGCTGGTCCACCAGGACCGCCGCGTCCGCCGCGGACACCTTCTGGTAAACGGTCCCGTCCGGGTCCACCCCCACCAAGGGCCCCTGGTTGCAGGCGCCCATGCACCCCACCGGGATGGCGTCCACCTCGGCCTCCAGCCCCTTTTCCTTGAGGGATTTCCTGAAGCCCTCCAACACGGCCAGGGAGCCGGAAGACGCGCACCCCGCGCCCGCGCAGACGCAGACCTTCTTTTTTCCCCGGCGCTTGGCCAGGGCCGCCTCCGCGATCTGGTTGAGTTTGTCGAGGTTCATTTTTGCGCCTCCAAGCGGGACCGGAGGATGCCGCCCACGGACGACGGTTCCACTTTGGCGTGGATGTCGCTGTCCACCACCACGGCGGGCGCCAGGCCGCAGGCCCCCAGGCAGCGGGCCGTCTGGAGGCCCAGCCGGTTGTCCGGCGTGGTTTCGCCGGGCTTGACGTGGAACTCCTTCTCGATCTGGTCGATGAGCCGCTGGGCGCCCTTCACGTAGCAGGCCGTGCCGGTGCAGACCAGGCAGGTGTGGTCCCCCTTGGGCTTGAGGGAAAAGTAATGGTAGAAGGTGGCCACGCCGTACACGCGGCTCGGGGGGACGCCCATCTCCTCGGAGACCAGCGCCAGAAGCGCCAGGGGCAGGTGCCCGTACACGTCCTGCACGTAATGCAGGACCTGGATGAGGGCGTCCGGCCGTTTCTGGTACGATTCCATGGTCTTCAGGATCCGCTTGACCCGCGGATCTTCCCGGGACGCTTCGATGGACTGGCTCGTCTTGCTCAGGACTTCCGGCACGGAATCCTCCTTTTTCTTTCGGCCGAAAAACAGGCCGCCGTCACAACCCCACGAACACGACCGCCGCGCCGCAGGCCAGGAGGCTGGCCCCGGCCAGGGCCGGCGAAAACCGTTCCCAACCGCGGGACGGGACCCAGCGGATCCCGGCCAAAGACAGCGACACCACGGCCACCATGGTCCCGATGGTCGCGGCCCCGAAAACGGCGGACACCAGGGCCACGTCCATCCAGCCGCCGCGAAGGGCCGGGTACATCAGCAGGGGGATGAGCGGCTCGCAGGGGCCGAAGACGAAGATGAGAAACAGGACCCAAAACCCCGCCCGCCCCGGAGATCCGTGATGATGCCACCCATGGCCGCGGGGATGGTCGTGGCCGTGCCGGCGGGCATAGGCTTTTTTCAGGCCCCACACGAAATAGACCAGGCCGAAGGCCAGGAGCGCCCAGCCGGCCAGCCCGCCCCGAAAAGACTCCAGCGCCTCCAGCCGTCCCGCGGTGGCGCCGAACAAAATCCCCGCCGCGCCCAGGAGCACGGAACCGAGGATGTGCCCCAGACCGCACAGGAACGTGACGGCCAGGGTCTTGGCCGCGGACCATTTCCTCTCCCAGGCCAGGGCGGCAAAGGGCACGTAATGGTCCGGCCCCGCCAGGACGTGGATGAACCCCAGCGAAACGGCCCCTGTCATGATGGTGTTTGTCTCGGTCATTTCCGTGCGCGACCTGCTTTGTGAAAATTTTCACGAGCTTCGCAAAAAAAAACGCTCCCCTGTGAGGACAGTCCAAACCACCCGCTGTCCACGGCCCCCTGTTGACGCAAAAAAAGCCTCTTGGACTGGGCCCCCTGGCCACCCCCCGGAACCGGGGATCATGGCGCCGGAGAAGGGGCGGGCCCCCGCCGATCGGGAGCAAGGCCCCCGCCCCTCCTTCCAGGAACCATCGTCCCCGGCGGCCGCCGACCGGACAAGGGGCCTCGGACCGAAACCCCGGCTTCGGGGATCGCCTTCCCAAACCACTCCCCGGACACCGCGCTCGAAAGGATTCTTTGGAACCCAACTCCGGCCGTGCCGCGCGAAGCGCCATGGCCTCCCCATCCCGCGAGGACCGCGCGCCCCCTTTGCGCAGCTCCCCCGGAAGGGCCGGATGAGATCCCCGATCAAACCGCGTTCCCGCATCGCCGCCCCTTCGGCATTCGTTCCGTTCTTCTATTCCCCCACGATCCGCGCCGGGTCTTTTTTGGACGTCCACACGGCCCAGGCGATCAACCCCAAGGAAACAAGGATCACCCCGACGGACAGGACGTCCATGGGCCGCACCTGCAGGGCCCCGAGCCGCTCGGCCAGGGCCGGATCGATGGCGCCCCCCGCCGACAACTCGCCCGCGGTCCGCCGCAGCGTTTCGATGGTGTGGCGGCTGAAGGGAATCACCATCGGCACCACCAGCAGGGACACCATGTTCATCACCTTGATGAGGGGGTTCACGGCCGGGCCGGAGGTGTCCTTGAGGGGATCGCCCACGGTGTCGCCCGTGACCGCGGCCTTGTGCCGCTCCGAGCCTTTGCCCAGGTTCCTGGCCGGGTCCCGGGGCTCGTCCTCCACCAATTTCTTGGCGTTGTCCCAGGCGCCGCCCGCGTTGGCCATGAACACGGCGAAGAGCTGGCCGGACAGGATGGAGCCGGCCAAAAACCCCGCCAGGGCCATGGGCCCGAGGGCGAAGCCGACCAGGACCGGCGTCAGCACCGCCAGGACGCCGGGCCCCACGAGCTCTTTCTGGGCGGAACCGGTGCAGATGTCCACCACACGGGCGTAGTCGGGCTTCACGGTGCCCTCCATGACGCCGGGCTTGCGGAACTGCAGGCGGCATTCGTTCACGATGAGGCCCGCGGCGCGGCCCACCGCGCGGATGGTCATGGAGGAGAACAAGAGCGGCACGGCGCCGCCGATGAGGAGGCCGATGATCAAGGAAGGGTCCGACACGCTGAGGATGCCGGCCACGGCCTTGTACAGCGCCACCGGGACCTGGGCGCTCTCGCCCTGGCCGCCCGAGGCGATCACCGTGATGAAGGAGGCGAAGAGCGACACCGCCGCGATCACGGCCGAGCCGATGGCCACGCCCTTGGTGATGGCCTTGGTGGTGTTCCCGACGGCGTCCAGGTCCGCCAGGATCTGCCGGGCGCTCTTGTAATTGTCCGGGCCCATCTCCTTGGCGTCGTAGCCCATCTCGCCGATGCCGTTGGCGTTGTCCGCCACCGGGCCGAACACGTCCATGGAGATGGTGTTGCCGGTCAGGGTCAGCATGCCGATGCCGCACATGGCCACGCCGAAGGCCACGAACACGGGGTTGGTCCCGGCGTAGATGAGGATGGAGAGGAAGATAGAGGCCGCGATGACCAGGGCGGCCCACACGCTGGACTCCAGCCCCACGGCCAGCCCCTCGATGATGTTGGTGGCGTGGCCCGTGCCGCAGCTCTTCACCAGGCCCTTGACCGGGGAGAAGTGGGTGCTGGTGAAATACTCCGTCACGCGGTTGATGGCCACGGCCAGCACGATGCCCACCAGGCAGGTCCAGGCGGCCCGCATGTCCAGGCCGGGGACGCCCAGCGTGAAGATCCAGGCCAGGTTCTGGGACACCTCCGCCACCTGCGGGAAGCGCGCGAAGTAGGCCGCGTCGAACCGGAGGTAATAGTAGCCCAGCGCCACGAAGCCGAAGATGGAGATGACGGAGGAGGTCCAGAAGCCCACGTTGATGGACTTCATGGCCTCCTGGGAGGACCCCTTGTCGCCGGCCCGCACCAGGTAGGTCCCGATGATGCTGGCGAACACGCCGATGGCGCGCACCAAAATGGGGAAGATCACGCCCTTGTGCCCGAAGGAGGCCCAGCCCAGGATCATGGCGGCCACGATGGTGACCTCGTAGGACTCGAAGATGTCCGCGGCCATGCCGGCGCAGTCGCCCACGTTGTCGCCCACGTTGTCCGCGATGGTGGCGGCGTTGCGCGGGTCGTCCTCGGGGATGTCCTTTTCCACCTTGCCCACCAGGTCCGCGCCCACGTCCGCGGCCTTGGTGTAGATGCCGCCGCCCACGCGCATGAAGAGCGCCAGCAGCGTGCCGCCGAAGCCGAAGCCCAAAAGCACCTCATAGGCCTGCTCGCCGTACGCCATGAAGATCAGGGTCCCGCCCAGAAGCCCCAAGCCGTCGGTCAGCATGCCGGTGATGGTGCCGGTGCGGTACCCCAGCTGCAGGGCACGCCCGAAGCTCTGCCGGGCCGCGGCGGCCACGCGCAGGTTGCCGGTGGTGGCCAGGCGCATGCCCACGAAACCCACCAGGCCCGAGAACACCGCGCCCATGAGGAAGGCGCCGGCGCGGCCGAAGGCGATGGGGTCGCCGTAATTGCCGGCGGGCACGGCGCGGCTCAAATACAGCAGGACCACCAGGCCCGCGATCAGGAAGGCCACGGTGGTGAACTGCTTCTTCAAGTAGGCGTTGGACCCCTCCCGGATGGCCCGGGCCACCTCCTGCATGCGGGGGGTGCCGCGTTCCGCGCCCACGACCTCCCGGACGAGGGACACGGCGTACAGCAGGCCGGCCACGGCCACGCCCAGGACGATCCAGAGCGCGGCCTTCTCATACCCCGCGTAATGGGGCGAGCTGAGGAAAGAGAAAAACTGAAAGTGCTCCCCCTCCGCCCCCGGCGGCAGGACGGCCTCGGCCGCGGCCAGGACGCCGGCGGCCAGGAGGAGCCCCAGGCCCATCCACAATGATTTGCGATCCTTGAAAAGTCTCATGGTACGGTCTCCTTGTGAGTTGAGTTTTTGAGGTTTCGGCTCCGCCCGGACCCGGAGGTCCCCTTGTAAAACGGGGGGCGGAACCCCGGCGTCCGGAGATACGGAAAGCGCGGGTTGGTTTTCTTTATAAGAAAGGAAGAGACAAATCAAGCCCTTTTTTCCGTACATCAAGGGCTGATCCAATTCCTTTCTTGAAAATGAGGGCCGTTGGATCGCCCACCGGCCCCCATGCCCCGACATCATGCAGCGCCCCTGCCAGACCGCCCTTCCGCAAACCCCTCAACCCGCCTCAGCTCTAAATAAAACACCAGCTTCGCAAGGGGACGAAGCCGGTGTTTAAATCGGCGAAGCCTCTGAAAGAGATTCCGCGGGGACGGGGAGAAGGCCGCCACGGCCTTCCGTCCCCACGGGAATCACTTTACCACGGATTAATAATTAGGTAAAATTAATTATGTTTAATATATTAATTAGTAAAACTAATTTATGAGGCGGGCGGAGGAATGACGTGAAAGGCGCGCGGCTTCACCTGGATTTCCTTCGCGTGTTCCGCGACCTGGCCGAGACGAGGAGCTTCTCCCAGGCCGCGACGCGGAACTTCCTGACCCAGTCCGCGGTGAGCCAGCAGCTGGCCGCGCTGGAGCGCCGTTTCGGCCGGAAACTGGTGGACCGGGGCAAGGGGCGGTTTTCCCTGACGGAGGCCGGGGAGATCTTCCTGCGGAGCTGCCGGGACATCCTGGAAGGGTTCGAGGAGGCGGCGCGGCGGATCCGGGGGGAACCCCGGGAGATCGCGGGGACCGTGCGGGTGCAGGCCATCTACAGCATCGGCTTATACAAGCTGTCCCAATACGTGAGGAGCTTCCTCCGGCGTTACCCCAAGGTCAACCTGCAGATCCAGTTCCACCAGGCCGACCGGATCTACGCCCACCTGGAGACGGGGACCTGCGATCTCGGGCTGGTGGCCGGCCCCTGGCCCCACCCCCACATCCGGATCCTGCCCTTCAAGAAGGAGCGCCTGGCCCTGGTCTGCCCGCCGGCCCACCGTTTCGCCCGGCGCGGGAGGGTCCGCCTGGCGGAGCTGAACGACGAAAGCTTCGTGGCCTTCCACCGGGACGCCCCGAGCCGCTGGCTCGTGGACCGCATCCTCCGGCGGCACCGGGTCTCGGTCCGCGTCGCGCAGGAGTTCGACAACATCGAGACCATCAAGCGGGCCGTGGAGATCGAGACCGGCGTGGCCCTCCTGCCCGAGGACACGGTGCTCCAGGAGGTCCGCGGCGGCACCCTGGCCAAGGTCGCCCTGGCGGAAGGCCCCTTTGAACGGCCCACCGCCATCCTGCACGACGACCGCCGGTCCCCGTCCCGCGCGGCCCGGGCTTTCCTGCGGTGGCTGACCCGGCGGGAGCCCTCGGAGAGGAGACCCGCCCCGGCGGCGTAAAAAAAAGCGCGCCCCTCCGAAGAGGGGCGCGCCGGATGGAAAGGCTTGACGGGCCGCCGGGCTCAGGCCGGGAGGAAATCCCCCCTCACGCCTGGTACGCGATGCACTTCTCGCACACCGTGCTCTGCACGTCCTTCTTCAGATGGGCCTCCCGGAGTTTCTGGAAGGGCGGGCTGTTCCAGGCCTCCAGGAAGGGCGTCTGGGTCAGGTCCCCCATGTGGAAGCGGCCGTCGTGGTCGAAACAGCAGGCGCTCAGGTGGCCGTCGTACGTGATGTGCCCCTCCGTGAAGATGGACCAGCAGGGCACCGGCTCCCGCAGGGCGCCGATGCGGCCCACGTTGCCCGCCACGGGCCGGGTGCCCTTCTCCCCCACCACCAGGCCCGCCTGGCCGTACAGCGGCAGGAAGTAATGCTCGTCCACGTACGGCAGGATCTCGGCGATGGCCTTCTGCATGCGCTGTTTCTGTTCGCCGTCATAAAGGATGCTGCTGGCGTAGAGGCCGCAGGAGCGGCCCGTCTCGGCCTTGGCCCGGTCCAGGGCCCCCCGCGCCTCCTTGACGTGGGCCACCACCCGGTCGAAGGCGTCCACGCCGGTGACGTCCTTGAACTGCTGGCGGTCCGCCGAGTTGAAGCTGAACTTCAGGCTGTCCAGGCCGGCCTTGGCGCACTCGTAGATTTTTTCCGGCGTGGACAGCCGGCCGTTGGTGGTGAGGAAGATGTAGGGGTACCGGCATTCCTCCTTGGCGTAACGGACCGCGTCCACCAGCCGGGGATAGAGGAAGGACTCCCCCAGGTAGAAGAGGCCGATCTCCTCTACGCCGGCCTGGCGCATCTCCTTGAGGAGCCGCGTGAACAGGCCCCAGTCCATGTCGCTCTTCTGCCGGAGCCTGAGCCGCGTGGCGCAGAAAAAACAGGACAAATCGCAGCGGGCCGTCAGCTCGATCTTGACGGACCGGGGGGCCGGCACCACGGCCTTGCGGTACGGGGGCGGGATGTGCGTGATGGCGTCGATGCGGTCGGTGATCTTGCCCTTTTTGCCTTCTGCTCTGCTCGTCATGGTTTCTCTCCTCTTGCCCCTTCGGGAGACCCTTGAATGCGCCGGGACCCTGCCCGGCCGGCGGGGGTTCTTGCCTCCACTCTAATAAGAAACGGAAAGCCCGACCATGATCTAGATCATGGTCGGCCCGGCGGCCCGGCCGCCCAAAAAGCCCTTGACAAAGGCGTCGGGAGGGCCTATAAAAAAGAGACATGCCGAGAATCGCCAAGGACAAGCCCCGCGTCCTGGCCGTGGACGATGAGTCCGCCTTCCTGTCCGTCCTTCGAACGTTCCTGGCCCCGCGGTACGACGTGATCTGCCTCTCCCGGGCGGAAAGCCTGCCGGAGATGCTGGAGGATTTCCAGCCGGACCTGGTCATCCTGGACGTGCGCATGCCGGGGACCAGCGGCTTCGCCCTCTGCCGGCAGATCCGCGCCGACCCCCGTTTTTCCCACCTGCCCGTCCTTTTCCTGACCGCCTGCCAGGACGACGTGGACTTCGCCAAGAACCTGGCCGCGGGCGGCACCGCGTACCTCACCAAACCCGTGGCCTGGCGGGAGCTCCTGGCCAAGGTCAAGGAGGTCCTGGAAGAATCCGCCGAAAGGGTGTAGGTTTTTGGCGCCGGCTTTTTTTCCGCCTCTCCTCGTTCCTTAAAGGAGGGGTTTCTTTTTCCCTTGCCGCGGGCCGGATTAAACTTGACTAATTCAGTCATGTATTGTAGACTTGAGGGGAAGGCTCAAACCTCTTTTTAGGAGACCCTATGGCGTCGCCCACAAAAACAGACCTGTCAAAGCTGGGCCAGGAATACCAGTACGGTTTCCACGATTCCACGGACAACTACGTTTTTCAGTCCGGCAAAGGGCTGAACAAGGAGATCGTGGAGTCCATCTCCCGCCTCAAGAACGAGCCCGACTGGATGCGGGAGTTCCGGCTCCAGTCCCTGGATGTCTTCCTCAAAAAGCCCATGCCCACCTGGGCCGACACCGAGATGCTCAACAGCATCGACTTCGACAACATCCACTACTACATGAAGCCCACGGACAAGCAGGGCCGCACCTGGGAGGAGGTCCCCTCGGACATCAAGAAGACCTTCGACCGGCTGGGCATCCCCGAGGCGGAGCGCAAATTTTTGGCCGGGGTCACGGCCCAGTATGAGTCCGAGGTGGTGTACCACTCCATCCGCAAGGACCTGGAAAAACTGGGCGTGATCTTTTTGGGCATGGACGACGGCTTGAAACAATATCCGGAGATCGTGAAGACATATTTCGGCACCGTGATCCCGCCCGCGGACAACAAGTTCGCGGCGCTCAACTCCGCGGTGTGGTCCGGCGGGTCCTTCGTGTACGTGCCCAAGGGCGTCTCAGTCCCCATCCCGCTCCAGGCCTACTTCCGGATCAACTCCGAGAACATGGGCCAGTTCGAGCGCACCCTCATCATCGCGGAGGAGGGGTCCTTCGTGCACTACATCGAGGGCTGCACCGCCCCGACTTATTCGTCGGACTCCCTGCACTCGGCCGTGGTGGAGTTGATCGCGCTGCCCGGCGCCAAGATCCGGTACACCACCATCCAGAACTGGTCCAAGAACGTGTACAACCTGGTGACCAAGCGGGCCGTGGCCCACAAGGGCGCCACCGTGGAGTGGATCGACGGGAACCTCGGCTCCAAGCTCACCATGAAGTTCCCCTGCGTGTACCTGGTGGGCGAGGGCGCGCGCGGCGAAATTTTGTCCGTGGCCTTCTCCGGCGCGGGCCAGCACCAGGACGCGGGCGCCAAGATCGTGCACGCCGCGCCCAACACCTCCTCCACCGTCACCTCCAAGTCCATCTCCAAGGACGGCGGCCGCACCAGCTACCGCGGCCTGGTCAAGGTGCACAAGGGCGCGGTCAACGCCAAGTCCAACGTGCGCTGCGACGCCCTGCTCCTGGACGAAAAGTCCCGGTCCGACACGTACCCCACCATGGAGGTGGACGAGGAGGACGTGTCCATGGGACACGAAGCCTCCGTGTCCAAGATCGGGGAGGAACAGCTTTTCTACCTCCAGTCCCGCGGCCTCTCCGAGCAGGAGGCCACCATGATGATCGTCAACGGGTTCTTCGAGCCCTTCACCAAGGAGCTGCCCATGGAGTACGCGGTGGAGCTCAACCGTTTGCTGGAGATGGAGATGGAGGGCTCGGTCGGCTGACCGGCCCCCGGCCCTCTCGCTTTCCCCTTCGGTTTTTTCTACCCTCTCCCCATGCCCACGGTTGAAGATGTCTTAAGGGTCATGTCCACGGTCCGCGAGCCCGAACTGGGCCGGGACCTGGTGTCTTTGGACATGGTCAAGGACGTGGTCGTGGACGGGGACCGGGTGTCCCTGAAAGTCGAGCTCACCACGCCGGCCTGCCCCCTCCAGGACAAGATCCAGAAAGAGTGCGAGGCCGCGCTCAAGTCCTTGCCCGGGGTGCGGGAGACGGAGCTTCGCTTCACCCACCGGGTCCTGCCTTCCAAGAACGTGGCGGACCCGGACGCCATCCCCGGCGTGAAGAACGTGGTGGCCGTGTACGCCTGCAAAGGCGGGGTGGGCAAGAGCACGGTGGCCTGCAACGTGGCCGCCTCCCTGGCCCTGGACGGCTGCGCCGTCGGTTTGCTCGACGCGGACATCCACGGCCCCAACGTGCCCCTCATGATGGGGGTGCGGAACGCGGAGGTGACGGGCGAGGACGGCAAGCTCCTGCCCGTGGAGGCCCACGGCCTCAAGGTCATGTCCTTCGGGTTTTTGGCCGGGGAGGACGCCCCCCGCATCTGGCGTGGCCCCATGGTGCACGGGGCCGTGCGCCAGCTCCTGCGGGACACCAAGTGGGGCGAATTGGATTATCTCGTGGTGGACCTGCCGCCCGGCACGGGCGACGCCCAGCTGACCCTGGTGCAGTCCGCGTTCCTGGCCGGGGTGCTGATCGTGACCACACCCCAGGACGTGTCCCTGCTGGACGGCATCAAGGGCATCCAGATGTTCCGCAAGATGAACATCCCGATTTTGGGCCTGATGGAGAACATGTCCGGGTTCGTGTGCCCCCACTGCCACCGGGAGACCGACGTCTTTTCCAAGGGCGGCGGCGAGGAGGAGGCCCGGCGGCTGAAGATCCCCTATCTCGGCGCCATCCCCCTGGACCCGGCCGTGGTCAAGTCCGGCGACAGCGGAACGCCCATGGTCATCGGCCATCCCCAATCCCAGGCGGCCAAGGCTTTGCGCTGGGCCACCCGGGTCATGGCCGGGCAGATCAGCGTGGCCAACAGCGGCATGGCCTGGACCCCGGAACCCGCGGAAACCGCGGCGTCTTAAGCGCGTCTTACAAAGGAGAGAAACTTTATGGTCAAGATCGTGGCAGTGGCTGAAACCCCCAACCCCGACGCTTTGAAGTTCATCACGGACCGCCCCCTGCTCAAGTCCGGGGCCAAGTCCTACGACACCCCGGCCAGCGCCGAGAAGGATCCCCTGGCCCAGGCCCTCTTCGCCCTGGGGCCGGTGTCCTCGGTCTTCTACATGGACCGCTTCGTCACCGTGAGCAAGCCCCCTTCCACGGACTGGAAGAGCCTGCAGCCCCGGGTCGTGGAAACCATCGAAGCCAAGGCCAGCCCCGTGGAGGAAACCGCTCCGCCCGCCGCCGCGGGGTCCGGGGCGCCCGCGTCCGACGACGAGATGCTGGCCAAGATCAACGAGGTCCTGGACCAGAACGTCCGGCCCGCCCTGGCGGGCGACGGCGGCGGGCTGGAGGTCATCGGGTACAGCGACCACGTCCTGACCGTGCATTACCAGGGCGCCTGCGGCTCCTGCCCCAGTTCAACCTCGGGGACCCTCTTCGCCATCCAGAACCTGCTCCAGCGCGCGGTGGACCCCCGCATCCAGGTCTTGCCGGCCTAAGAACCTTTCTTGAAAAGCGAACCCCCCGGCCTGAAAGTCTCGGGCCGGGGAGTTTTTATTTCCGAAGGAACGCGGGGAAACGTTATCGCCTGCGGAAGAGCGCCGCGCGGGAAGACGCGATGCGGCGGCGCGTGGGGCGGAAGTTGGACATGGGGCTGA
>CAZAEL010000026.1:0-35190 GCA_964484135.1 uncultured Elusimicrobia bacterium | reverse complement strand
AGAGGGTCCCCGGGTTGGCCCTGGAGGAGAATCGGTCGAGGATGGTCCGGAAGTGCTTGGCGGCCTCGTCCGGGTCGTTGAGCTCCATGTGCGTCTGTGCGATGCTCTGGTGGATGTCGGCGAGCTGGTCGGGGAGGCCTCTGTAGAGAGGCAAAAGGTCCTGATAGGCTTTCAGGGCTTCGACACGTTTGCCTTGTTGCCTGAGGATGTTGATGAGGCTCATGCGGGCGTTGAAGAGGGTCCAAAAGTTGCGGGTGGAGGGGAATCGGTCGAGGATGGTCCGGAAGTGCTTGGCGGCCTCGTCCGGGTCGTTGAGCTCCATGTGCGTCTGTGCGATGCTCTGGTGGATGTCGGCGAGCTGGTCCGGGAAATCTTTGTACAGGGGGAGGAGGTCTTCATAGGCCTTGAGGGCCTCCCGCTGCTTGCCCCGCTGCTTTTGGATGTGGATGAGGCCCATGCGGGCGCTCAAGAGCGTCCTTGGGCTGGCGCCGGACGAAAACTTGTCCAGGACGGTCCGGAAGTGTTTGGCCGCCTCCACGGGGTTGTTGAACTCCAGATGCGTTTGGCCGATTTGATTCAGCAGGTCGGCCCATTGCTCGTCCGTCAGGACCTGATTTTTCAAGCCGTTGTAAATGGCAAAAGCCCTGTCAAATTCCTTCTTCCGGCGATATATATCGGCCACGGAAAGCCGAGGATACAATTCTTGCCGGCCTTCTTTATCGTGACGCGCGATGAGAATTCTATAGAGTTCCAGCGCCTCGTCATACCGCCCGGCGCCGGCCGCCCTTTGCGCTTTCTCTTGAACACGAGCGGAAGTCCAATGGGAGGGGTCCGAAGCGGCCCAATGAAGCCGCAGGGCAATGCCGACGGCCAAAAGGACCAGCGCCAGCTTGAGGGGGAGGCTTCGGTCTATCCACTCGCCGATCCGGCGCATTTTGAGGGTGAGGGGGGAATAGACATCGGCGCCGTGTTCCAGGAGCTGGGTCCTTTCTTCGGCGCTGAGGCCGTGGGTCGACCAAAACCGGGCGCCCCGCACTTTTGCGCCGGAAAAATCGACCCTTTTGACGGAGACGTCGTTCAGGTTTGCGGCGCTGAAATTGGCGTTCTTGACGAGGGAATTTTCCAGAAAAGCGCCCCGCAGGTTCGCCCCCGTAAAATCGGCCGTGGAGAGGTCGCAATGCACGAAAGCGGCCCCCGTGAGGTCGGCGCCGGAGAAGTCGGCTCCGCTGATGTCTGAATCTTCAAACTCCAGGAATTGAAGGTCCATGCCGGCAAAAGAGGCGCGTCTGAGGTCGCAGTGTTCTATTCGGACCTTCTGGGCTTCTTTTGTTTCCAGGCAGGCGTGCGTCAGCGTGGTCCTTTTCAAAACGGCCCCATTCAGTTGCGCCCCGACCAAGGTCGCTTTTGTCAGGTCGGCTCCGGAAAGGTCGGCTTCGGTGAGGTCTGCGCCCGTCAGGATGGCCCCTGAAAGGTTCGCCCCGGAGAGGATGGCCCCTGAAAGGTTCGCCCTTGTGAAATCCCGGGCCTTCAGATCCATCCCCGAAAAGTTTCTTTTCCGCGCGTCGGCCTGGACGAAGTCGGTCGCATCGGGGGCCGCATCGGTCCGCCGTCCACCGGCGAAGGGGTTTTTCAGGCCGGAGAACCATCTGCGGGGGATCAGGCGCGCCCCTTTTGAACGAAGGATCCTTTGCCGGTCTTCCGTGAGCCATCTTCCCGGGGTGAAGGCGGCGTTCTGAAGGCGGGTTTCGGAGAAGTCCACCCCGTCCAAAGAGGCCTTTTCAAGACGCGCCCCGGAAAAATCCGCCAATCTGACCACGGAACCTTTCAGGCTGGCGCCTCGCAGGTCCGCTCCCCGCAGGTCCGCTTGGTTCAGGACGCAGTTGACGAGGCGGATAAAGCCCATGTGCGCCCCCGTGAAATCGGCTCCCGTGAAATCCGATCCCAGGAAACACGCGAATTCAAGGGTGTTTCCCCTGAATTTGGCGTTCCGAAAAGCGCAGTGTTTGACGTCCCTTCCGGTCATGGTCGCGCCCCTCAATTGGGCGCCGTTGAAGCGCGTTTTTTCCAGTCGGGCGTCCGTGAGGTTGGCGCCCCGCAGATCGGCGTTCGTCAGGTCGGCCCCGGTCAGGTCCGTGTTGGAGAGGTCGGCGGCGACCAGGCGGGCGTGTGAAAGATCGGCGTTTGCCAGTTTGGCGTGGGCGAGGTCCGCTCCGGTGAGGTCCGCTCCGGCCAGGGAAACGCCCGCCAGGTCTTTGTGGCGCATTTTCGCCCGGACGAGGTTCTCCCCGGCGAGGGAGATCGTTTTGGAATCGTGGCGTGATTTGGATTCGGCGGTCAAGTTTTTATGGGCGGAAAAAGGGGTTTTGTCCGGGATTCCTGCCGACCTTTCTTATCGCTTCATTGTAGCGCGCCTCTGTGGGAATTACAAGACGATTTCCGCGCGGACGGCGGTCTACGGCGTTGAGAAGGACCGCCAGCCGTGATAGGCGGCGTTCCAGACCTTGGAGAGCCGGAGGTACGCCCTGTATAAACAGCTTTCAAAATAGAGCCCGAACCAACGCATGCGAATCCGCAGGAGCGAGAGTTTGTGAAGGGGGTAGGCGGCCAGTTTGATCGGGAAGTGGGACAGATGCCTCTTGTAGCGGTACGCCAGGAAGGAAGTGAGATAGATTTTGCGCGTCAGCGTGGGTTTTGCCAGCCATGGGTTGACGGTCGTGAAGTGGTCGTGGTTGGCCCAGTCCAGGAGGCGGCTGGGGGGGCGAAATCCCAGGCGGACGGCCTGGGGGTAAAGGGGGGTGCCCGGCAGCGGGACGTAGGACTGCACCTGGATCTCGGCCGATGGGTGCAGGGCATGTATTTCGCGGACGAAGTCCAGGTAGCGGCCGATCTTCGATTCTTCCCCTTCGATGGGAAGACCCAGGATGACGGAGTAGACGGTGGAAACCCGGCTTTTGCGCATGATGTGGATGCCGGCGTAGATCTGCTCCGCGGTGATCCCTTTTTTCATCTTTCTGAGCGTCGCGTCGTCGTTCGACTCGATCCCGAAATAGATCCATTTGCAGCCGGAGGCCTCCATTTTTTTGACCAGTTCTTCCGTCAGCATGTTGATCCGCAGGTTCCCGATCCAGCGGATCCCGTTTTCTCGGAGCAATTCGAAGAAGCGGGGGAAATTCCGTTGCTGGGCTCCCAGGAGGGTGTCGTCGTAAATGTCGATCTCCTCCACGCCCAGCCGCCGCAGGGAGGCCAGTTCGCCCGCGATCTTTTCAAGCGATTTCGTGCGGGTGTTTTCTTTGTTGAAGTTGGGGCTGTAGCAGAACTCGCACAGGAAGGGGCATCCCCGGGAGGCTTCGTACCCCGACATTTCGCGCACCGTGCTCCTGGCGTTATACAGGCGCAGCATGTCCAGGGCTTTTCCTTGGTACACGAAGGGAAGCTCGTTGATGTCCAGAGGGATGCCCGGCGGGTTGAGGGTGATGTCTCCGTCTCCCTTGTGTCCCAGGCCCGGGATGGAGGCGAGCGGAGGCGTGCCCCGGCACAGATGGGACAGAAGCAGCTGAAGCGGGCGTTCGCCCTCTCCCATGACGACGTAATCGACGAATTCTTCCCGCAGGGTCTCGTGGGCGAGGGTGGTCGGTTCGATGCCGCCCCAGACGATTTTGGACCGCGGAGAAAGACGGCGGACGGCCCGCGAGAGCCGGGCCGCGGAGGCGATCTGATGGCCGCCGATGACGGAAAACCCCACGGCCGGCGGTTCGCCGCGGAGCAGGTCTCGGAAACGGGACGGGGGATGGAGCCGTTCGTCGAAGTATTCGATGGCGACCCCCTGGCTTTCCAGGTAAGTCCCCAGGGCCAGGATGGAGAGCGGGGTGTGGGCCTCGTAGGAATAGGGGGTGTTCCTGGAATAACAGAGGAGGATGGCGGGCGTTCCCATGTGGTTCGGGGCGGAAGGGGGTCGTCCGTCGGGCTTACCGGCCCGGGGTCCCCTGTTTGACGCCGGGAGAGAGGGAGGGCTCCGGGCGTGGGTCGGCGTTCCGGGCCGCGGCTCTTTTCGGTCTTTCCCGGCCCCCAAAATAGGCGGGGTCCAGGGTGGGCCCCTTTCGAAGCAGGAGGCGAACGGCTTCTTCCGCCGCGGAGTAGAGGGCGCTGGCCGAAACGATGAATGAGAAGTAGGCGCTCAAAAGAAGGCTCAGCGCCGCAAACGCCGCGCCGCGGCGCCTGAAAACGTACGTGTAAAAGGGAAAGTAGGTCCCCAGGAACAGGAGCCCCAGGAGCAGGGAAGCCCCCGGACCGGCGGGGTGCGCCGGCCCGGCCAGGGCCGCCACGACGGACAGAGGCAGACACATCGTCCCCAGGCCGTAGCCGCGCGTGGTGGTGACGGCCTCGAACCGGAAGCCCGTGGCGAAAAAGATCTTGACCCACCAGTACACGCGCCGGGTGAAAATGAAGAAGAGCTTGGGGTGTCCGTCCCAGTGGTGGTCCACCACGATGCGCGGGTCCAGGACCAGGGAATATCCTTTGGACACGATCCGCCGCCCCAGGGTTTCGTTTTCGATCTCCACCCCTTTGGGGATGGGGGGGCAGTTTTTCAGGACGTCTTCCATGGCCGCTCGCTTGGCGATGGTGCACCATCCGTCAAAAACGTTGTAGGGCATGGGTTCGCGCGCGACCTGGAAAGAATGGTGGATGAACAGGGCGTAATATTGTGAAAAAATGCTGGGGTCCAGGGAAAGCGGGCTGTAGGCCCCCACCACCACGTCGGCGCCGGACCGGGACAGGGTGGACAAGAGGCTGGCGATGGTGTCCGGATAGAGGCGGACGTCCGCGTCCAGAAAAATCACGAGGGAGCGCGTCGACAGGTCAAAGGCCCTGATGCGCGAAAAAGTGACGCCCTCGTTGCGCGCGTTCCTCGTCCACCGGATGTTCAGGCGGCCCTGGTACCGCCGGATCGCCTCTTCCGTGCCGTCCGTCGAGGCGTCGTCGCACAGGCACACCTCGAAATCCCTGTGCGTGGACCCGCAGAGGGACTCGAACAGCACGGGGAGCCTTTCCCCCGCGTTGTACGCGGCCATGACGATCGAAACGCCGTTCTGCGCGGTTTCGGGGGCGGGGGAGAGGGAGGCCTTGGTTTTGTCGGCGGAAATCATTTGGGGGGTTTCTTCTAAGGATAAAAGGTTTCCGCCGCTTCGGCAAGCCCCGCCTCGGAAATCTTGTGGGTGGCGTCCCAGGCCCGGTGCAGTTCCTCCACTTCCCGCAGCCGGCGGCGGAACTCGGAGCGGAAGGCCCGGTCGGCCTGGAGGGGGGTGGCGCCGTCCGCCCGGCAATCCGCCAGGCGGGCCTGGATCTCCCGGGCCCCGAGTTGGTTGATGCGGCGGTGGACCGCTTCGTGATGGACGAGCTTCGGGGTGGGGGCCGCCGCGTAATGGGTCCGGTTCCTGACCAGGACCCGGACGCCGCGCGCCCGAAAGCCGTCCCCGTCTTTGGCCAATTCGTAACGGACCGTGAAGTCCCCCTGGGTCCAGGCTTTGGCGTCCGGCGGCCCTTCCGCTCCCGCGCGCGAAAGGAGCGCGCCCAGGACCGCGGCCGCCGTCCAAACCGCGGGGCCCGTCCGGCGGGGAAAGGGGGGCCGGGAGGCCTTCAGGAGAGGTCCTTTTCCGAGATGATCTCCGCGGTGAACACTTTGAGTTCCGTTTCCGGGTCCAGCCAGGAGCGTTCTTCCAGGCCGGCCTTCTGGGCGCAGAGGGCGTTCAAAAACACCTCCTTGTCCGGCATGTCCTCCCACACCTGCGGCAACAGGAGGCCGGAGCGGGGCCCCTTGCGGATCCACACCCCATGCCGTCCGGGCACGATTTGGTCCGCGGATTCGACCGGAGCCGGGGGCGAAAGCAAAGACACCTCCACCGTTACATCGGGGTATTCGTCGGCCTGCAGGGGCAGGAAACGGGGGTCGTCGAAAGCCGATTCCACGGCCACCCGGGAAAGGGTTTCGGCGAAAGATTTTTCGACCCGCAACGATCCGATGCACCCCCGCAATTCTCCCTTTTTGTACCACGTGACGAAGACGCCGCCGGGAGCGAGAGAGGCCAGGTCCCCCAGGGATTTTTCTCCCGGAGAAGACCCCTGGCCCAGTCCCAGTTCGGTCTCCACCGATTGTTTGGCCGCGCGGATCACGGCTTGTTTTTGTTCTCTCGTCAACATGGCGGGAAAAGGGCCTTTTTTTTATTCTAGCCCCAACCGGGGGGGATGTCAAGATTTGTATTGACATTTCAACATGTTCCATTTAACATTGTAAGTGTTAAGCAACTCAACAAAGTGGCATAAGAGGATTCTTTTTTGTCTGTGGGCCCTGGGCGGGGCGGGGGTTTTGCCGTTGAAGGCGGAGACCCCCGGGGTCCTCTTCCCTGCGGGCGCGGCGGAACAGGCGGGAAGGGTTTTGTCCGCCTGGCGATGGGGCGGTTCTTTGAGCCTCAACTACAGGAACATCGGCGCCAAGCCCATTGAAATCGAGATCGAGAACCAGCTCCTCCTGACCGACGTTTTCTTTCGCATCGAAGGGCCCGTCCTGGAGGACACGCCGTTCCTGGCGGAGTTCGCCCTGGACGAAGACGGCAAGCCGGAGCTGTACCAATTGGCGGTGAAGTCCCTGAAGATCCGCCGGGTGGAACTGGAGTTCGGCCGGTTCCTGGTGCCCTTCGGCCGGACCAACGAGCTGTACCGGCCGGACCTCTATCCCCTGGTGACCAAGCCGTTGCTTTACGCCTCGCCGGGGCTGGATTTCGTGTCGCGGGTGAGCTATCCGCATCCGCTCTTTTCATCGGGGTACGCGGACACGGGGGTTTTGGCCACGTACCGGCCCCACGCGGAGCCGTTGTGGTTCCCCAGGCATTTCACGCTCTTTTTGGTGAACGGCCTGCAGGAGTCCCCCATCCGGGGCCGCCGCCCGCCGGAGCCGCGCACCTTCCTGATCCTGGATTCCGTCTCCGGCACGGACGTGGATTGGGGCCATGAGGGCAATTTCCTGGCCGACAACAACGACACCAAGAACCCGGGCGGCCGGATCACCTGGGACTACGGGGACGTGGCGTATCCCAGCCCCTTTTCCCGCGCCGCTTTCGTCAACGGTTTTTCCGCGAGCCTGTCGGGCATGGGAGGGAAGTACGACATCGAAGACCGGTTGTCCAACTGGGTGTGGGGGGCGGACCTGGGGCTCCGCCACGGGACCTACCGGCTGACGGCCGAGTTCCTCTCGGGAGAGACCCAGGCCAAGTGGCCTTCGGTCGGGACGTCCACGGCCACGACCCCTTCCCTCATCAAGGACCGGTACCAGTTGAAGGGGTATTCGATCCAGCTGGAGTTCCCCTTCGCCCGTTTCCCGCTGTCCGAGCAAACGCGGGTGGTGCTGCGGGGGGAGTCCATGACGCGCCGGGGACCGGTGCTGAACTTTTTCGGGGAAGTGGACCCGGCCCGGCCCCTGTCCAAGACGCGGATGAACAAATATTCAGGCGGTTTCAACAGCCGGATGAGCCCCTTTTTCAGCCTCAAGCTGGAGTACGGGCTTTGGACGTTCGACCTGTTCCCGAGCATCTATCAGATCCTGTTCGCGGGGGTCTTGTCGTTCTAGGAAGGGAGAACCGATGAGGGATAAGACAAAAGCAGGGAAAAAGGGCCGGGCCGTTTTCTTCGCGCTTTTGTCCCTCATCCCCCATCTCCCGTCCCCGCCTCTCAACGCCGCCAGCTGGGAGGACGAGAAGGAGGTGTGGGAGCAGCTTTCCAAGACCCGTCTGTACAAGGACCCGGGGTACGCGGCCAAGCTGTCCCTGTCCTTCCTGCCCGTGGACAACGGCCATTTCTACGTGGGCGAGGTGGGCAAGGGCATCTGGTTTTCCGTCGGAGAGACGGCGTCCCTGGTGGCGATCGCCGTGCCCCTCCTGAACGCCCAGTCCCGCTCCAAGGCGGACTTGAAGCCGCTGTGGACGGATGCCATGGTGGTGTCCGCGTCCCTGGGCGGTTTCTTCTACGTGTTCCTGAAGGTCTGGTCCGCGTACAGCGCGGCCGAGAGCGCCCGGCGGTACAACAGGGCCCGGGAAGAAGAGATGAAGTCCAAATCGACCCAGGGATTTCGATGGGACGTTCGGCCGGAAGGCGTTTTTCTGACCCGGCGCTGGCCGGCGGAGGCGAGATGAGGAGTCCGAGATAAAAAGCGGATGAAGCGTCCCCTGTTTTTATCTCTTATCCCTTGTCTTTTGTTTCTCGCCTCGCCCGCGGTTTGGGCCCGGCCCCTGCCCTCGGCCGGCGCCCGGGCCCTGGCCTTGGGCAACGCGTACGTGGCCGAGGACGAGGACGTGAACGCCCTGTTCTTCAACCCGGCCGGCCTCACCGGGTTGACGGGGCCCCAGGCTTCGGTCAACTACGGCCGCTTCAATCCGGGGGCGTTGAGCGCCACCACGGAGGTCCACGGCGCTTTCGGCATGCCGGCCCAGTTCCAGGGCCGTCCCATCGGCGCGGCCGGCGGGTTTTTGGGGCGGTCCCTGGCGTCGGGGGTCCATGTCTTCGACGTGTACGCCGGCGTCGGCGCGGACGTGCCCACGCGGGGGCTGGTCCCCTGGCCGGTGCGGGGCGGCGGGGTGCTGAAGGTCCGCCAGCAGAAGGGCAACGACAAGGACGCCTCGGTGGGCAAAAGCGAGTGGGGTTTCGGCGTGGACCTGGGCGGGCTGGTGGCGTTCCGGGAGGACCTGTCCGTGGGGGTGGCGCTGAGGGATCTTTTTCCCGGCGGGCTCCATCCGCCCGGGCCCCAGCTGCGCGTGGGGACCAAGTTCCGCCACCAACAAAAGGCGGTGCTGCTGGCGGACGTGGAGATCCGGAAGAACGTGACCGCCCTGCACACGGGCGTGGAGGGGCTTTTTTGCCGGAACCTGCTCCGCCTGAGGATCGGCAACGGGTTTCGCAGCGGGAACGTGGACCACCTGGCCGTGGGCGCGGGTTTCAATTTCTCCCCGGCCCAGTTCGACGTGGCCTATCTTTTGCCGCTGAAGACGTTCAACGACCCGTCCGAGCAGTTCCGGATTTCGCTGGTGTACCGTTTCAACGCGCCCCGGTTCTCCGAACTGTACTACGACCGGGCCCTGGACATGGCCGAGGAGCTGGACCGCAAGGTGTCCCGGCTGGAGGAAAGGGAGGCGCAGCTGAAGACCTCGGTGCAGGACCTGGAGCAGGCCCGGCGTCTGGCCGAGGAGGATCTGGCCCGGGCCGGGTCCCGCCGCAGCGAGAACCTCCGGCAGATGGAGGAGGAGCTGCTCAAGGCCGAGACCCGCGTGGCCGAGGCCGAGTCCCGCGCGGGCCAGCTGGAGGACAAGCTTCGGGCCGCGGAGGAAAAGATCCGGCGGGCCGAACGGCTGGGCGCGCCCAAGCCCGCTGCGCCGGAAAAGCCCCGGGTCCGGACCCACGTGGCGCAGCCCGGCGACTCCCTGCGGTCCCTGGCGGAGAAGTATTACAAGGACCCGGAGCGATGGAAAGCCATTTTCGACGCCAACCCGGACAAGGTGGACCGGGGCCGGCCCATCCCCGGCGCCACGCTGGTGATCCCGGAGTGATTTTATGAACCTGGCCGAAAAAAAGCAGGACAAAACCTTGTCGGACTGGGCCGGCCTGGTCCAGCAGGCCAAGGAAAAGCTGGTCAAGACCCTTTGGGGGCTGACCGGCGTTTCCGAGGGGGAAAAGGAGCTGGTCGTCAAGGAGTACCTCTGGGAGATGGAGAAGCTCCAGGAGAAGGTCCAGGAGGCGGTTTCCCGGTGGGACAACGACCAGCGCCTGTTCCGGGACGAAAACGAGCTGCTCCGGTCCCTGCTGGGGGCGAACGACCACGAGCTCAAAGGGCGCATCCTGGCCCTGGGTCAGGAGATCCATGATTTGAGGCGGGACCTCATCTCGGCGCGGGACGAGGCCGGCGGCCTGCGGCAGAGGGCGGGGGAGCTGGCCGAAAGCAACGAAAACTTGCGCCGCGCCCTCAAGGAGACCCAGGACGAGCTGGAGGCCCAGCGCGTGCAGGAGGCCCAGCGGTGGCAAACGCGCCTGGCCGAGTTCCATGAGCAGCAGGCCCAGGTCAGGGAACAGGTGTCCCGCGTGAACGAGGACATGGGGCGCGTGCGCGATCTGTTGTCCACCCAGGCCGAGGAAATGACCCGGGAAAAGCAGGCGGAACTGGCCGCGCTCCAGGCCCGGCTCATGGGCGAAATGGAAAAAAGCCTCAGGACGCGGGAAGACCTTTTGTGGGCCGAAGAGGAAATTTTCGCCCAGGGCGTGGCCCAGAAGCTGCGGGGCGAGCTCCAGGCCGCCACGGGCCGCCTGCAGTTGACGCTGGAGCGGTTCCGCCTTCTGGACAGGTCGGGGCCCGCGGCCAGGACTTGGGAAACCTGGTGGCGCCTCCTCCGCGGCGGCCCGGCGGAGCTGAGCCGGGGGTTTCAGGAAGTGGCCGCGGATCTCCAGAAGGCGGTGCAAACGTTGGAGGAGTATCTGGCCCTCACCCACCGGCGCCCGCCTTCTCAGGAGGAGGTCAACCTGCCGGAGCTGATCCGTCGGACCGCGGGGCGGCTGCAGGGCGGGCGCATGGACAAGGGCGCGCTGGAGGTTTTGGCGCCGGAGGTCCTGCCTTTGATCAAGGGCGACGCGGAGCTGCTCGAGGTGGTGTTGCGGACGCTTTTGGACAACGCTTTCGAGGCCCTTCCCCGTTCCGGCGGGCGGGTCAGGATACAGGCGGAGGAAAGCCCGGAAAAAAGGGAAGTCTGGGTGTCGGTGTCGGATTCCGGCGGCGGCGTTCCGGAAAGCCAGCGGGACCGGCTCTTCCAGCCCTTTTTCACCACCAAGACGGGGCATCGGGGCCTGGGCCTGGCCCGGGCCCGCCGGTACGCGGAATGGCACCGCGGGCGGCTGGAGTTGATCGAGAGCGGGCCGGACGGATCTGTGTTCCGCTTGGCGCTGCCCCTATGAACGGCGTGAGAAGTGAAAAGCGGGAAGCGGGACGTCGCTTGCCGCCTCCCCCCTCCAACGCCGTATCGTTTTTATGACACAGGTCCTCGTCGTCGCTCGAGACCCCGGGATACGGGAGCAGCTTTCGCAGGCCGCCCGCCAGTGCGGCCTCTCCACGGAGGCGCTGGAGGATTTTGAGCCCGCGTACGCGGCCCTGGAAAAAGAACCGCCCGCCCTGTTGGTGATCCAGGACCCGCCCGACGACGATGTGATGGAGAGGCTGGAAAAAACCCTCCGGGCCCATGCGCCGGTCACGCCTCTCTTGGTGTACCTGGGCGAGCGGGACGGCGCCCGGGCCCTCAAGCGCATGGCCCAGGGCGCGTACGACTGCCTGTGCCCGCCGCTGACCCCCAAGGATTTCCTGGCCGCGGGCAAGCGCGCCGCCTCGCGCCTGGGCCGGCGGCTCCTGACCACGCGGCGCGTGGGGCCCGTGAGCTGGTGGCGGCAGCCGGTCACGTACGTGGCCGTGGGCGTGGTGGCCTTCGTGTCTCTCCTGGCCATGGGGCTGGTGGGGCTCTGGACCCCGCCCTTTCAGATTTACCAGCTGGCGTCGGACCACCCCGTGGCCGTGGCCGCGGAAAAGGACGCGGTCTGGGTGGTGGACTGGAGCCAGCAAAACCTCACCTGCCTCAAGGTGCTGGGGGACTACCTGTCCATCGTGCGCGTCCACAAGCTGGCGGACTTCCAGCCCGTGGCCCTGGCCATCGCTCCCTACTACGCGTACACCGCCTCCGCCGACGGACGCCTGCGCCGCCATCGGTGGGACGACACCCTGGGCGTGGTGGCCTCGGTCCCGGCGCCGGGGCCGTCTCCGTCGGGCCTGGCCTGGGACGGCCAGACCCTGTGGTCCTGCGATTCCTACACCGGGCAGATCTACGAGCATGACGCCCGCCTGGGGGTCAAGGCCGCCCACCCCTCCCCCACGACCAAGCCCGTGGGCCTGGCCTGGGAGGACGGCTCCCTCTGGGTGGCGGACGGGGAACGGAACGCCCTCTGGAAGCTGACGCGCAAGGGCACGGAATGGGACAGGCAGGGGCCCCTGGCGCTGGAGGCCTTCGCCCACAACCGGCGGCTTCAACTGAGCGGCTTCACGCTTTGGCACAAGCGGGCCTGGATCGTTTCCGAGGCCGGCGGCGTGCTCCTCCAACACCGTCTTCCGGAGGGCGGATCGTGAACGACGACCTGGATCCGCGCTCCGGCCCCCGCCTGTCCACGTCCCTGCCGGTGGCGCTGCGTTTTCCGGACGGCGACCCGCCGGAAGGCTGGGGGCGTCTCCTGGACCTGTCCCTGAGCGGCGCGCATCTGGAGACCCGCTGGCCCCTCAAGATCGGGGAGTCCGTGTACCTGACTTTCGTGCCGCGCAGCGAGATGCGGCTGGAGAACCTGCGGGCCCACGTGGTGCGCGTGGAGTGGGAAGAAGGCTATTATTTGGCCGGGCTGGCCTTCGACGAATCCGTGGACCAGGCCTACCTGCGGGAGGCGCTGCTGGCCCTGGTCCGGTCGTGACCCCACCACAGGCCTTTCCGCTGAAGAGGGGATCTGAAGTCCCGAGGCAGGTGGTGGGGTGAAGTCCGCCGTTTCTTTTCTCATCCCCTTCGATCTGGGCCTGGAGCTGGACTTCACGGGCCAGGACGCCAAGGGCATGGTGAAGGAGGTCTCCTCCCGGGCGGCCGCGGCGCCGTCCTTCGAGGGGCGCGTGTTCCCCGAGGCCAAGCTCACGGCCCAGATCTACAAGTTCGGGGTGGGGCTGATCGAGCTCTCCTTCGCCGCGGAGGGGGACCTGAACCTTTTGGCGGCCCTGTCCTGCCGGGCCGAGGCGCTCTCCGTGGGGCGGCAGGGCGTGGTCCCCTGGGCGCGGACGCTGGTGGACGACCTGCTCCGGCGGGCGCTGGCCTTCGCCACGCACCGGTACGAGCGCCGCTTGGACGAAATCGACCTGTTCCCGGTCTTCGTCCTGGAGCGGGGCGCGGTGGCCTCGGCCGAGGCCTTCATCAAGCGCCACGGCAAGGCGCTCTACGGGGTGGTGTCCGGGGAGCCCAACTACGACGCGCTCTCGGATTTCGTCCTCGACCAGGAGAAGCTGGTCAACTTCGGGTACTACGAGAACGAGCTGATCCTGATCAAGCGGTTCGGGGCGGTGGTGTCGTCGGAGGAGTCGCGGGCGGTCCTGGACCTGATCCGCCTGGCCTACGCCCTCTACTGGAACCTCCGGGCGTACAACTTTTTCCTGGACCGGGAGATGGACAACGCCCAGGCGCTCCTGGCGGACCTGCCGCCCTACTACAAATTCTGGGCCATGCCCCGGCGGTACCAGGCCTTTTCCCGGGAGGCCATGGGCTTCACCCTGGACAAGCTGGCCATCGTGGATTCGCTGTACAACGTGTCCGTGAACATGCCGCGGATCGACTCGGACTGGCACCTGCGCACCATCCACAAGTACGTGGAGCGGGAGTTCGACATCGACGACCTGTCCAAGGCCGTGGAGGCCAAGCTGGAGCGGACCGAGGAGGCGTACAACTCGGCCCGGGAGTTCCTCTCCACCAACTTCTTCATCGCGGTGGAGATCGTGCTGATCCTGTCCTTGGCCTGGATGGTTCTGGACACGAGCCTTTTGTTCGTGATCGCCCAAAAATAGCCGCGCCAGCCGCTCGCCGGCAGAAGAAAGGAAAATCCAGTGGCCCATAAAATTCTGGTGGTGGAAGACGACCCGGACGTGATGGCCTTCATCCGCGCCGGCCTGGCCTTCAAGGAGTACGAAACCGTGGAGGCGGAGAACGGCCGCCAGGCCGTGGAGGCGGCCAAGACCCATGTGCCGGACCTGATCCTCCTGGACTTGATGCTGCCCGACATCGACGGCCTGGAGGTCTGCCGCCAGATCAAGGCCGACGACAAGACCAAGGCCATCCCCATCCTGATCCTGACCGCCCGCCAGGACGTGGCCGACATCGTCCGCGGCCTGGAGACGGGCGCCAACGACTACGTCACGAAACCCTTCGAGATGCTGGAGCTCATCGCGCGCATCCGCACCCAGCTGCGCCTGGCGGAGGAGCGCCGGGGGCCGCCCAAGATTCTGGAGCGCGACGGCCTGGTGCTGGACCGCACGCACCGGACCGTCCAATACGAAGGGAACCCCCTCCCCGAGCTGACGGAGAAGGAATTCGCCATCCTTTTCCAATTGGTGTTGAACCAACCCCAGCTCCTGGACCGGCGGAAGATCTTCGAGAAGGTGTGGGGCAAGGACTTCGAGGGGCCTTCCCGCACCATCGACGTCCACATTCAGCGCATCCGGGAAAAGCTGGGCCCCAAGCTGGCCCAGAGGATCCTCTCGGTCAAGGGGCAGGGGTACAAGTTCGCCTGACCCGGCGGTTTTCCCGAAAAACGGAGCGCGGCGGCCCTTGGAAAGGGCCGCCGCGCTTTTTTTGAATCTGGATGATGCGGTCGGGGAACGTTCTGGGAGGGTCAGCGGAGGGAACGGGGGCGCGAGAAACCGGGCCAGGGTGGGCCGACCCGCCCCTCCAGCGGATCGGCCTCCCCATGGCCGGTGCGTTACAAGGACCGGACGGAGGTGTGTGGTCCGGCCGGCCCCCAATCCATAAAAACCTAAAGCCGGGGCAGAGAATCCCAGACCGACGCCGCGGTCACCGCAGGCACGGCCACGGGTTCGGGCCTGGGCCGCGGCGGCGCCGGGTTCGGCGCGGCCTGTTTCTCCTTCTCCCTCTCCGCGGGAGCGGGGGGGCGGGCCGCCGGGATGGGCTTGTCCGGCGTTTTGGGGGCGGCGGCCGGGACCGGGGCCCTGTTCCGCGCCGGTTCCGCGGCCGCAAGGACCGGGCCCTGTCCCTGGATCTCCACCAGCTTCAGGCTGCAGGCGGTCATCCGCGCGCCGATGTGCCGCAGTCGGGACGAAAAATAGGCGTGCAGCCCGCCGGCCAGCAGCGCGACCATGAAACCGGCCAGGGCCGGCAACAGGGCGGGGACCAGACGCGCCCACAGGACGGCCTCGGCGCCGGGCACGCGCTGAATCGCCTGCCAGAGGCTGGAGGCGGTGGTCAAAAGGCCCAGCACGGGGCACAGGAGGGACAGAAACGTCAGGGCCTCCAGTCCCCGGCAGAAGCGTTCCTGGGTCTCTTCCCGCAGACGGGTCAGGGCGTCCGCGGCTTTCTGCCCGAAGGACAGGGACTCCAGGCCCAGGCGGTACAGGCGGGGGAAGACGCCGGGGCTGGCTTCGCAGAGCGCGATGGCGTCCGGGAGCCGGTGTTGGAACGCCAGCGACCGGATCCTCTCCCAAAGCCCCTGGTCGAAATGTCCTTCCTCTTTAAGGATCCGGCGCTGCCGCATCCCGAAAATCAACAGACCCAGCCCCACCAAAAGGAAAACCGACAGGGTGCCGACGACGTGGGGGTCATCCTTCAGGAAGAGGGCCCCATATGCCGCGAATCTTTCTTTCAGGGATAAAATATGGTTCAGCATGGCCGACCTCCAATGGTTAAATTTCTTTACTTATATATACCACAGGATGTCAATTTTGTCAAGAACTTTTTGTTAATTATTTTTACAAATAAATACGTTAAAAAATGCGTTAGATTTTTATATTGGAAAAATTCACAATAAATACATTAAATAGCATTATTAATAGATTGCATGTAATTTATTTTTGTAAATCAATTTTACCATTGACAAAAATATATTCATGATTTAGACTTATATTGATTGTATAGGAACGTATCATTTCCAAGGGGCCTCCATGCACGATCAAATTTCCTGGAAAGAGAGCGAGGACATCTTCAGAAAGGCCCATCAGCTGGCGGCCCGGGTCTATCGTTGCACCCAAAACTTCCCGGGTTTTGAGGGGCGGGGCCTGGTTTATGAGATGAAAGAATCCACCCTGGCGGTCTCCGCCTTCCTTTCGGACGCCCTGCGCAAGGACCAGAAACCCTACCTCCTGAACGTGCTGGAGTCCGTGGAGCGGCGGCTGGAGGGCCTCCGCCGCAACCTGCAGATCAGCCGGCTGCTGGCGTACCTGGCCCAGCCCGATTTCCAGGATCTGGACGAGGCCGTGGAATCCCTGCAGAGCCGGGTCAGTCTCTGGCGCGAGTCCCTCCTGGGGATCGGCGCCTGGAAAGTCCCGGCGGAGCGTCCGCCGGAGCCCGCGAAGGAGGACGCTCCCGCCGTTCCGAACCCCGCCCCCGCTTCCTCCCGAAAATCCCTCCGCTGATTTTCTCCCGCCGGGCGTTGACTTGGCGGCCCCAAATAGGCTAAAATAAGCCGCTATGGAAAACACAGCGTTCGCCATCATCCGCACCGGCGGCAAGCAGTACCGCGTGTCCGCCGGGGACCGCATCCGGGTGGAGAAGCTCGCCCACAACGCCGGGGACGAGGTCCGCTTCGGCGACGTCCTCCTGGTGAAGGACGGAGACCGCCTCCAGACCGGCCAGCCCACGGTGCCGGGCGCCGAGGTGGTGGGGGAGGTCCTCCGCCAGTTCCGGGACAAGAAAGTTTTGGTTTTCAAGAAGCGCTCCAAGAAGGGATACAAGAAGCTGCAGGGCCACCGCCAATCCCTCACGGAAGTCCGCATCAAGACGATCACGGCCGGCGCCTGATCGGGAAAGCCTCTTTAAGGAAAATCACATGGCCCATACAAAATCGCAAGGCTCCACCACCAACGGACGGGACTCCAACGGCCAGCGCCTCGGCGTCAAGGCGTACGGCGGCCAGTTCGTCACCGCCGGGGCCGTCATCGTCCGGCAGCGCGGCACCCATTTTTCGCCCGGCCTCAACGTGGGCATCGGCTCCGACGACACCCTCTTCGCCAAGAAGGACGGCGTGGTGCGTTTCGACCACCGCCGCGGCACCCTGGGCCGTTCCGGCGGACGCAGGCGCGTCAGCGTCCTGCCGGCGCCGCCCGCCGCCTGACGCGTCGCGGCCGGCCGCCCCCTTTCCCTTCACCTCCCACACCTTCTTTCGACGGGGCGCCCCGCCCCGGACCGTCCTCTCCCATGACCAAAACCCTTGTCCCGCCTGATCGGCGGACCGACCCTTGCCGTTCGCGCCATGTTCATTGACCGGGCCCGCATCTTCGTGAGCGGCGGCCGCGGAGGGAACGGCTGTCTCTCCTTCCGCCGGGAAAAGTACGTGGAGCGCGGCGGCCCGGACGGCGGCAACGGCGGCCATGGCGGGAGCGTCTGGCTGGAGGCCGATCCCCGCAAGACCACCCTGTACGACCTCACGTACCGCCCCCACTTCAAGGCGCCGGCCGGCGGCAACGGCCTCGGCGCCAACAAGACGGGCCGTTCCGGGGAGGACCTGGTCATCGGCCTGCCGCCGGGCACCCTGGTGTTCCGGGAGGGGAAATTTTTGGCGGACCTGAAGAACCCCGGCGACCGTTTTTTGGCGGCCCGGGGCGGCCGCGGCGGGCGGGGCAACGCCTCCTTCAAGACCAGCGTCCACACCGCGCCCCGGGTGGCGGAGAAGGGCGAGCTGGGCGAGTCCGCGGAGCTGGACCTGGAGCTGAAGCTCCTGGCGGACGTGGGCCTGGTGGGGTTCCCCAACGCGGGCAAGTCCACCCTGCTGTCCCACCTCACCAAGGCCCGGCCCAAGATCGCGGACTACCCTTTCACCACCCTGTCGCCGAACCTGGGCGTGGCCCGCGTCGGCGAGCGGAGCTTCGTGATCGCGGACATCCCCGGCCTGATCGAGGGGGCCCACCAGGGCAAGGGTCTGGGGGACGAATTCCTGCGGCACATCGAGCGCACGCGGGTCCTGGTGCGGCTGGTGGACGTGACCGGGTTCGACGGCCGGACCGCCTTCGACAATTTGAAGTCCCTGGACCGGGAGCTGAAGGCTTATTCCGAAACAATGCTCCGCAAGCCCCAGGTGGTGGCCGTGAACAAGATGGACCTGACCGGCGCCCCCAAGCTCCTGGAGGCGCTGAAGCGCCGCCTCAAGGGCACGCCCGTGTACCCCATTTCCGCGGCCACGGGGGAAGGGCTGCCGCGCCTCCTGTCCGCCGTGGCGCGGGCCCTGGACAAGGCGCCGGCGCCCGAACCCTTTCTCCCGGAAACGCCGGCCGACCACGTGCTGGAGCCGGATTTCCGCGTGACGCGGGAAGGCGGGGTCTTCCGCGTGACCGGCAAGGAGGTGGAGCGGCTGGTGCAGATGACCAACTTCGACCAGGACGAGGCCGTGGCCCGGCTGCAGAACATCTTCCGCAAGATGGGCGTGGAAAAGGCCCTGGTCCAGAAGGGCATCGGGCCGGGCGACCCCGTGGCCGTGGGCGACCGCGAGTTCACCTACCGTCCCGGATAAGAAAGAGGGTTTCGAATGAGGTCGAAACGTCTGGTGGTCAAAGTGGGGACCGCGGTGTTGAGCCGGCCCGAGGGGGGATTGAACCGCGCGCGCATCCGTTCCCTGGCCGAGGAGCTGGCGGCCCTGAAGAAGCAGGGCCACGCCGTCCTGCTGGTGAGCTCCGGGGCCATCGGCGCGGGCATGGACCGTTTCGGGTGGAAGACGCGGCCCACGGCCCTGGCCGACAAGCAGGCCGCGGCCGCGGTCGGGCAGGTGGCGCTCATGGAGGCGTACGAGGAGGCCTTCGCGCCGCACGGCATCCCCGTGGCCCAGATGCTGCTTTCCCGCACGGACCTGGAGGACCGGGAGCGGTACCTCAACGCCCGCAACACCCTGTCCGCGCTGCTGGAACGGGACGTCCTGCCCGTGATCAACGAAAACGACACCGTGGCCACGGAAGAGATCCGGTTCGGCGACAACGACGCGCTGGCCGCGCTGGTGGCGGTGAAGATGTCGGCCCAGAAGCTTTTCCTGCTCACGGACGTGGACGGGCTCCTCACGGGCACGGGCGCGGACGCCCGGCTCCTGCCCGAGGTGTTCCGGATCACGCCGGACATCGAGGCCCTGGCCGGGGGCGGACCCGGCTCCCGCAAGAGCGTGGGCGGCATGAAGTCCAAGCTCCAGGCCGCCCGCCTGGCCATGGCCTCCGGCGTGGAGGTTTGGATCGCCTCGGGCAAACGCGCCGGCGCGGTGCGGGACATCCTGGAGGGCCGGGGCGTGGGCACGCGCTTTCAGGCCCAATCCGGGGGGCTCAGCGCCCGTCGGCGGTGGATCGCTTTCGGCCGGCGCGTGCGCGGCGCCCTGGTGCTGGACGCGGGCGCGGTGGCCGCCATCGTCCAGGGCAAACGGAGCCTCCTGCCTTCCGGGGTCGTCCGGGTGGAAGGGTCTTTCGAAGCCGGCGACACGGTGCGTCTGCTGAGCCCCGCCGGCGCGGAGGTGGGCCGCGGTCTGGCGTCCCACTCTTCCGGGGACATGAACAAGATCCGCGGCAGGAAGACCGCGGACCTGGAAAAGGTTCTCGGACAGCCCGGCCCCGCCGAGGCGGTGCACCGCGACAACCTGGTGGTGTTGGGCTAAAAGAGGCGGTCCCGTGTCCTCGGACGTCCTCCTGATCCGCCCGCCCCGGCGGGAGTTCGTTGATCCATTCCTTCGGGTTTATTCCCTCCGCACCTACCCCATCGGCCTGGCGTATCTCGCCGCGGCGCTCGACAAGGGCGGCGTTTCGGTTTCGGTCCTGGACGCCTGGGCCGATCCGCGCATGGAAAGGGTTCCGCTCCCCTCGCCGTTGGCGTATCTGAAGGGACTGGAGGACGTGAGGTCCGTCCGATCTTTCGCGGCCTACCACCACCTGGGCACCCCCTATCCCGAGATCCGGTCCCGCCTGAAGGAAGGCCGTTTCCCCGTGGTGGGCATTTCCTCCATGTTTTCGGGGTACCACCTGGAGGCCCTGCGCGTGGCGCGCCTGGTGAAGGACGCGTCCCCGGAGAGCCTGGTGGTCATGGGCGGGAGCGCGGTCACGGCCTCGCCGGAGCTGACCCTGGAGGAACCGGCCGTGGATTACATCGTGCTGGGGGAGGGGGAGGAGGTCTTTCCGCGGCTGGTCCGCCGCCTGCTGGGCCGCGAACCCGGCGACGCCGAAGACCTGCCCGGCGTGGGCCGTCGCCGGGACGGGCGGTTCCGCATCCGCCCCGCCGGCGGGTTCATCCCCTCCCTGGACGACCTGCCCCTGCCTTCCTACGAACGCGTGCCCCCTTCCCTGTACCGCACCCTCGTGAAAGGCCGGCTCGAACCCCATGTGACGCTCTTCACCAGCCGGGGCTGCCCTCACAAATGCGATTTCTGCACCATCTACATCACCATGGGCCGCCGGTTCCGGGCCCAGTCCCCCGAGCGCGTGGTGGAGGAGATGGCCCGCTGCCGCCGGGACCACGGCGTCCGGCTTTTCAACATTGAAGACGACAATTTCGCCTTCGACCAAGAGAGGGCCAAGGCCGTCCTGCGGCTGATCATCCGGGAATTCGGCGAAAGGCGCATGGTCCTGCACAATTACAACGGCATGACCGCCCTGTCCCTGGCGCGGGACCCGGAGCTGGTGGGGCTGATGGCCCGGGCCGGTTTCGAGCGGGTGGCGATCGCCTTGGAGAGCGACGACCCGGAGGTGCGGCGCGTCATGCTGAAGCCGGGCACCGTGCCCCACTTCACCCGGGCGGTGGAGCTCTGCGAGAAGGCGGGCATCCGCGTCAACGCTTTCACCATCATCGGCCTGCCCTACTCCACGAGGGACAAGGACGTGGGCGCCCAGCTCTTCTGCCTCACCCAGCCCATGACCGCCGTCTATCCCGTGCTTTTCTATCCGATCCCCACCACGGCCCAATACCAGGACTGCCTGCGCAAAGGCTGGATCAGGCCGGAGCCGCGGTACCTGCCGCGCCTTCGGTCCACGGCTTCCGCGGTCCGGCGGCCGGACTACGGCCGGCGGGAGACCTTCACCCTCCGGTCCCTGGCCGAATTTTTTTGGGAGTTCAAGGGGATGGCGGAGGCCCACGCGGGCGGGAGGGGCCGGGTTCCCGTCTCGGAGGTCTTCCGGAGGCACGCCGCCGTCCACCCCCTGCGCGCCGCGCGCCGGGGCCCGGGCTGGCGCCTGCGCCGGCGGAGCGGCTCCTGGCAGGCCTGCGACACGGTTTTTTTCCAGGCGGAGTCCTTGTGGAAACGGGGGGAGCTGCTGCGGCGGGCCGAGGGTGGGGGCGGGCGGGAGGCGCTGCTGCGCCCGGTGGACGGAGCGGCCACCGTCATCCGCGATTTTCGGCGCGGGCTGCCGGCGCATCCGCTGCGGTACCTGTCGGGACGCGAGATTTTTTTCCCGGACGCGCCCTCCGACGGGGGCGGCGGCCAGGTTTAGGCGACGGATTGGGGCGTAAAAAAAGCCGCGTTTTCAACGCGGCTTTTTTGTTTTTATAGAAATAAAGTGGAGCTGAAGGGGATCGAACCCTCGACCTCGTCGTTGCGAACGACGCGCTCTCCCAGCTGAGCTACAGCCCCGAAATCGTTGAAGACAAATTATACAAAATTGCCGCGGAGACCGGTCAGCCTTCCGCGAAGCCCCGTCGGTCCTCTCCTTTGCGCCGCGCGCGGTCGTATTTTTTTCGGTCCCGGTGGACCTGGGGCGGGGGCGGCGTGCGGAGGCGGGGCTTGGGTTTTTTGATCCGGACCTTCACGGGTTTTTCAATTCCTTCAGGGCCTTCAGGACGGCGGGCAGGAGGTTTTGGGCCATGCGCTCGTGCCCCCGGGCGTTGGGGTGGATGCCGTCGGCCAGGTTCAGGGACGGGTCCCCGGCCACGCCCTCCAGGAGGAAGGGGACCAGGGGCACGCGGTGTTTTTCCGCCACGCGCCGAAAGACGGCTTCATAGCCGCCGGCGTACTCGGGCCCCAGGTTGGGGAAGGTCCTCATGCCGCAGAGGATCACCCGCGCGCCCTTGGCCCGGACGCGGGCGACGATGGTTTCCAGGTTTTTTTCAATGTCCGACAAGCGCTTTCCCTGAAAGGTGTCGTTGCTGCCCAGCGCCACCAGCACGAGGTCCGGGTTGTCCGCCAAGCTGTAATCCAGACGGGACAAGGCGTCAAAGGTGGTGTCTCCGGAGCGGCCCGCGTTCATCACATCGACGGAAACCCCCCTTCCCTTCAGCAGTCGTTCCAGCACTGCCGGGTACGCCTCCTGGTCCGGGTCCGGCAGGTCTTTGCCGGCCGTGAGGCTGTCGCCGAAGGCCAGGACGCGCACGGCAGGGGCAGAGGAGGGGGACGTCGCGGCGTTGGCCCTTTTGGGGTTGTCTTCTTTGTTTCCACACGCCATCAGAAGAAACGCGAGACATAGGACATGAGGCATAGGGCGGAAAAGATTTTTTCTCATGTCTCGCATCTCATTTTTTTATTCATATCTCAGCACTTCCATGGGCGCGGCCCGGAGCGCCCCGCGGGTGGACGCCCAGGACAGGGCCGCCATCAGGAGGGCCGCCGACCCCAGGAGGCCCGCGGCCCAGACGGGGTACGCAAAGAAAGGCATGCGGAAGCCGAAGCGCAGGATGGCCCAGGCCGCGACGGACCCCACCGCCCAGGCCGCGAGGCCGCCCACCCCGGCCATGAGGCCGTATTCCAGAAGGTAAATCCCCGCCACTTGGGACGTCCGGGCGCCCAGGGTGCGGTACAGCACCGATTCCCGCACCCGCGCCAGCCAGGTGGTCCACAGCCCTGACACCAGGAGCAGGAGCCCCGAGAAAACCCCGAAGAGCCCCAGGCTGTCCACCACGCGGGTCAGCCGTCCCATGATCCTGCCGGTGAGCGCCGCCACCTCGGAGAGGTCGATCACGGTCACGTTGGGCAGGCGCTCCGCCAGGCGGTTCTCCAGATCGGGGATCTCCGCCGTCGGAAGGTGGAGACCCCCCATGAAGGTGTGGGGGGACGGGTCCAGCAGGCCCGGCCGGAAGTAGAAATAGAAAAAGGGCTGGCGGGCGGATTCGTCGATGGCCCGCAAAGAGGACACCCTGGCCGTGAAACGCCGGCCCAGCACGTTGACCGTGATCTCGTCTCCCACGTTGATGCCGAAGCGTTCGTGGTATTCATCGAACACCGACACCTGGGGGCCGGGCATCCGGTCGTCCCACAGTCCGGGGCCGGCCACCACCCGGTCCGTGGGCAGAAGGTCCTCCCCGAAGGTGAAGCCGAACTCCCGTGTGAGCCGGTCCCCGTGGCCGCGGCGCGCCTCCGCGCGGTCCTGGATGTCCCGGACGGGCCGGCCGTTGACCTCAATCACGCGGCCGCGGATGAGAGGGAAAAGGCGCACGGGGCGGTTCCCCAGGACGCGGCGGAACGCCTCGATCTGGTCTTTTTGGACGTTGATGAAGAACACGTTGGGCGCGTCCGGCGGGAAGGACCGGATCCACTGGGCCGTGAGGTTTTTTTCCAGGAGCAGGAGGGTCAGGATCACGGCCAGGGACAGGGCCACCGCCACCACGCCCGCGGCGTTCAGGTTGCCGGGACGCCTCAGCCCCCTGGCCGCCAGCCGCAGGGCCGTGGACCGGGACAAAAGGAGGATCCGGCGCAGGGGCCCCAGGCCCAGGGACACCAGGGCCCAGGACAGGCCCAGCCCCCCGGCCAGTCCGGCCAGGCCGTACAGGGCCGGCAGGGGTTTTTGCATCTCCGACAGGACGATCAGGTAGAACCCGGCCGCGCAAAGGAGGACCAAACACGAAGAAGCCCACGTTTCCGGCTGACGCAGGCGGGCCGGGAGCGGATCGCGGAAAAGGACGGGGCCGGGCGGCGGGTCCGCCTGGTTCCGCAAAACGGCGTTGGGCGGCAGTCGGGTCAGTTTCAGCAAAGGCAGGGCCGTGAAGAGCAGGCTTGTGGAGAACCCCACGCCCCCGGCCCGCAGAAACGCGGCCCAGGGAAACCCCAGGGACAGACCGGGCGGAAGCAAGTCCCCGAAAAGCCGCACCAGGAGGTGCGCCAGCCCGTGCCCCAGGATCAGGGCCAGGCCCAGGCCCGCCGTCGTCAGCAGGACCACCCACAGGAACCAGGCCTTGGCCAGATAGGAACGGGGCGCGCCCAGGGCCAGGACCATGCCCAGGGATCGCGTGGAAGCGGCCAGGGCCGCGGCCAGGGCCCCGGCCACGCCCACGCCGCCGATGGCCAGGGTGAGCAGGCCCAGGAAGTCCAGGTACAGGAGGGTGTTCCTGAGGAACTTGAGCAGGCCGGGGTTGTCCGTGCTCCAGGAGGACACCTCCGCGGTTTCATCGGCGGCGTGGGCGCGCACCTCGGCCAGGGCCTGGTCCGGCGCCGCGCCGGGCGGAAGGTTCAGGTAAAGGACGTTCCAGGCCCGGCTGCCGGGCGACAGGAGTCCGGAGGCGTCCAAATCCGCGGGGGTGATGAGCAGGGACGGCGCGAACTCGAAGAAGGAAGTGGGGGCGTCGGTGCGGGAGGCGATGACGTCGGCCACGCGCAGGTCCGACGTGCCGACGCGCAGGAGGTCGCCCACGCGCGCGTCCAGCTCATGGAGGAGCTTGGGCGCGGCCACCAAGCGGCCCGGCGTGAGGACCTGGGAGAGGGGCCGGCCGGAGCCGGTTTGAATCCGCCCGTGCAAAGGGTAGTTGGGCGTGACAGCGGAGAGCCTGACCTGGGCCGTCCGGTCTTTTCCGGGCCGCCGGACCATGGAGAGGGTGTCCACGGTGCGGGCCGCGGCCAGGCCGGGCCACCGCGCGCGGGCCCAGGGTTCCAGCCGGTCCAGGAGCGTTTGGGAGCCGCGCACCGCGATGTCCGCGGCCCACAGCTCCCGCGCCTGGTCCTTGAGCGTCCGCTCCACGGCCGCGCCGAACCCGGACAAGGCCATGAGGGAGGCGGCGCCGAACCCCAGGGACAGCACGAAGATGGCGGCGTGGGCCTTGCGGTGGCGGATCTCCCGCAGGGCCAGGCCCAGGGGGGTCATGGCTCCAGGCGGCCGTCCTTCAGGTGGATGCGCCGGTCGGCCCGGGCCGCGATGTCCGTCTCGTGCGTGACCAGGACCAGGGTCCGCCCCGCGCCGCGGGTGTGGGCCTCCAGGAGGTCCAAAACGTTTTTCCCGTTTTTCGAGTCGAGGTTGCCGGTGGGCTCGTCCGCGAACACCACCGCCGGGTCGTTCACCAGGGCCCGGGCGATGGCGGTCCGCTGTTTTTCGCCGCCGGACAGCTGGTCCGGAAAGAAATGCGCCCGCGCCTCCAGGCCGACTTGCCGCAGCAGGTCCGCGGCCTTTTCCGATGAGAAAGCGCCGTTCTGGAAGGCCAGGGGCAGGGCCGCGTTTTCCAACACGGTGAGGCTCGGCACCAGGTGATAGGCCTGGAACACGAAGCCCACTTTTTGCCGCCGCACCCGGGCCAGCTCCGCCTCGGGCAAGAGGCCCAGCCGCTCGCCGTCCAGCGTCACCTCGCCGGCGGTGGGCCGGTCCAGCCCCGCCAGGAGAGACAGCAGGGTGGACTTGCCGCTTCCGGAGGCGCCCAGCACGGCCACGAACTCGCCCCGCCGGACGTCCAAATCAATGCCGCGGAGGGCCTCCACGCTCCCGTCCGGGAGGGGGAAAGATTTGCAGAGTCCGCGGGCGCGGAGGATGGGCCCGGCTTCCGCCATGTCAGACCTGGTCCGGGCGCAGGCCCAGGTCCACGATGCTGCAGGCCAGGACCGGCTCCAGTCCCAGGGCCCGGGCCTTTTCGACGAGTTCCGGGCTTTCCGCTCCCGGGTTGAGGAAAAGCTCCCGCGGCTTCTTTTTGGCGATGTCCTCCAGGAGGGAAAGGCCCACCCGGGGCGGCACGTACAGGGTCACGCGGTCCAGGGGCGCGGGGATGTCCAGCACGCTGGCGTAGACCTTGAGCCCTTCGATCTCTTTTTCCCGGGGGTTGACGGGATAGACCTCGTACCCGGCGCGCAGGTGGGCCCGGACCGATTTGTAACCGTATTTCGCGGGATCGCGGGAGGCCCCCACCACCGCGACCGTGGGTTTCCGGGGTTTTTCAGGCATGGACGGGGAGAAGGGTTACCGCGGGTTGGGGGCCGCCTGGCGGCAGCGGAGGCATTCGCACAGGGTCCGGAGCCGGTCGAAGGTGTAGATGCCGGTGTTGTGCCCGTCGGAAAAATGGACGGCCAGGCCGTACCGGCCCACGGGCTCCACGCGGAGGACCTTGATGGAAGGGGGGACTTTCGCCGGGTCCAGCGTCCGCGTGCCCGTGTCTTCGTCCACGCAGCCCGCGCAGGAACAGGCCAGGCGCAGGCCGTAGGGGGTGTACACGCTCTCGTGCTTGTCCGGCCAAAGGATCAGCAGCTCGCCCGTGGGCATGGTTTGGACGCGCTCCGGCGTTTGGGTTTGGGCCGGCCCGCGGGATTTTTCCGCGGACTGTTCCAGGGCCCGCGCGATGGCGAGGAACGCCCGGCCCGACGGAGAGCCTTGGGCCTGCGCGGCCACGGGCACGCCCGAATCCCCGCTTTCCACAACGGCCGCGTCCAGCGGCACCGCGCCCAGGAAAGGGATGCCGAACTCCCGGGCCAGTCGCTCGCCGCCGCCCTCCTTGAACACCGCGTTCCTGGCGCCGCAGGCCTGGCAGAGGTACCCGCTCATGTTTTCCACCACGCCCAGGATGGGGACCTTCACCTCCTGGAACATCTTCAAGCCCTTTCGGGCGATGCCCAGGGCCACGTCCTGGGGGGTGGTCACGATCACGGAGCCGGTCAGCGCCGCCTGCTGGGCCAGGGTGAGCTGGACGTCGCCGGTGCCGGGCGGCATGTCGATGAGCAGGTGGTCGAGGTCGCCCCAGGCCACCGCGTTCAAGAACTGATGGATGGCTTTCACGGCCATGGGCGCGCGCCAGATCACGGGCCCGTCGTGCGGCATGAGCAGGGCGATGGACATGAAGCTCACGCCGTGGCGCGACAGGGGCTTCAGGACCGGCTGGTCCAGGTCCAACCTGTCCGCGCCCGCGCCCAAAAGCCCCGGTTGCGTGGGGCCGTAGATGTCCGCGTCCAGGAGCCCGGCCTTCCGTCCCAGGCCGGCCAGGGCCACGGCCAGGTTCGCGGCCACCGTGGATTTGCCCACCCCGCCCTTGCCGCTGCCCACGGCGATGATGTTTTTGACCTTGCCCAGCCCCGGCTGAGGGGGGGGCGCGTTTTCCTTGTCCCGGTTTCCGAAGATCATGGGGCTATTTTACCATTCCCTTCCTCTTTTGTCCCTGGAGCGCGTCTGCTATGATAAAACAACAATGCGATGCGCCATTTGTTCCAACCGGAACCGCAAGGGGAGGGAACGCCTATGGTTTTGACCCAATCCACCATGTTGAAGCTGGGAACGCCGGCGCCGGACTTCCGCCTGCCGGACGTGACGTCCGGAAAGACCGTTTCTCCGGCGGATTTCGCGGGCCGGCCCGCGCTCCTGGTCATGTTTCTGTGCCGCCATTGCCCCTATGTCCAGCACGTCAAGGAAGGGCTGGCCCGCTTCGCCGCGGATTACGCGCCCAAGAATCTGGGCATCGTGGCCATCAGCGCCAACGACGCCGAAAACCATCCGGAGGACGCGCCCGAGAGCCTCAAGGCGTTCGCGCGGGAGGAGGGATACGGCTTTCCCTTCTGTTACGATGAAACGCAGGCGGTGGCCAAGGCGTACACCGCCTCCTGCACCCCGGATTTTTTCCTGTTCGACAAGGACCGGCGGCTGTTCTACCGGGGGCAGATGGACGACAGCCGGCCCGGCAACGGCAAGCCCGTGACCGGAAAGGACCTGCGGGCCGCGGCGGACGCGGTCCTGGCGGGCAAGCCCCCTCCCGCGGAACAGCGGCCCAGCGCGGGGTGCAACATCAAGTGGAAGCGCGGGAATGAGCCGGCCTATTTTTTGGGAAGATAGGACGACGGTCCGTCCTCGGAGGGGCGGGCGGTGACGGAGCCGGGAACTTTTCCGAAGAAACCGCGTTTTCGCGCCGTCCAGGGGGGCTTTGTCGAAAAACCGTTCGATGGACAGTGACGGAAGCCTTCTCCCCGGACTGAAAATTTCTCACCCGTCGGAACAAAACGCTCCCGGGAGGAAAGGGGTCTGCGCGTTCCTTGCCGCCCTGATCGCCTTTCTGGGAATCCACAACCACTTCTGGCTGCGGGCCCACTGGCCCTTTCCCACCTACCCCTGGTATGCGGGCTACTTTGAGCCGGTCATCCATTTCCACGCCTTTCTGAAGGCCGGGAGCCTTCTGGGCGCCGTGAAATGGATATTTCAAACCGAGAACGCGGACGTGTATGCCTTCACGGCGGGGATATTGTCCTTGGTGGACCGGTCGCAGCAGTTCATCGTTTTGATGAACAACCTGCCCTATTTGGCGGTGGCGGTCGTGTTCGTGTATAAGCTGGGCGAGATGGTTTCAGACAGGAGGGGCGGGTTATTGGCGGCGACGCTGTTCGGCCTGTATCCGAGCGTGTACGGGATGTCGCGGCATTACAGCGAGGAATTCGCCGTGATGTGCGTGTCGGTGTTCGCGGTGTGGAGCCTGCTGAAGGCGGACGGGTTCCGAAACCGCGCGTATTCGATCTGGTTCGGGGTGGCGTTCGGGTGGGGGATGCTGATCAAATACGTTTTCTTTGCGTATATGTTCGGACCGATGCTTGTGGCCGCCGTCGGCTTTTGGCGACGCCGGAAAGCTCTCTCGGGCGCGCAGGGCGTGAACCTGGCGCTTTCTGCGGTCGCGGCCTTGGCGATGATGGGTCCAAAATATATCAATCCGGTTCTTTTGCGCGGTTACATCGCAAGGCCTCTTGTGAGCCCCGCCCTGGAGCCTTGGAACGCCGTGGTGAATCTTGAGGCCACGGTTTTCAGCGGCATCGTCTATCACTTGGCCTTGCCCTTTTTCATGTTGTGGCTCGTTTGTTGCGTCCTCTTTTGGAGGGGCGTGGAGAGCCATCTCAAGTGGTCGTTTCTCCTCTGGATTTTTGTGCCATGGACGGCCGTTACGTTCATGAGACATGAACGCAACCCCTTCTACCTGATCCACTTCACGGCGCCCATGGCGGTGATGTCGGCCCACGGCGTGCTGCGGCTGGCGGGAAGAAGCCGGAAGGCGCTTGGAGCCGCGCTCCTGTGCATCCTGGCGGTCGGGCTCCCGCAGTTCTACGACTTTTCTTTTGGGACGCGGCTGAGGCTGCATGAGATCGCCTGGGCCCGCATGGAGGGACGGGCGCTCCTTTATTACCGGCCGTCGGACGGGATCTGTCATCCGCCGGGGAAGGACCCGGAGATCATGCGGAAGCTGGAAAGGCTGAAAAATCTCTGCGGCGATGGCCTGGTGATCGCCCTCTTACACCACGACAGCCCGTGGGTGGAGCCGGCCTGGGTGAACGCTTTGTGGTTCCATCAAATTCCTTTCGGCCAGCTCAACGCGTCCGCCGACGTCTACAATCTGGATTTCAGCCTGTTCGAGAAGGCGGACTGGCTCCTGTGGGTGGCGACGCCTTCTCTCAAAGAGCCCGAATCATGGCTGTGGGACGCCATGCAGACGGAGGGAGAAGTCCTCCGGCGCCACACGGCCCAGCCTCAGCCTTATGGCGTCACCGCCGAGGGTTATTACGAATTCATTTCGCGCGATTACCAGAAATTGCGGGCAAAATTCAGAGAGGGTCTTTCTTCGTTCGTGCCGGCCGCTGCCATCCCTTTCTGGCCGGATGTCTCCGCCGATATTTACAAGAGGCGCGGGTCGTGAGCGAAGGGCGGTCGTTGAATCGTGAATTTTATGGGCGGGGGTCTTTCTGATCGGTTTGTGTGTTCGCGCGGTTTTCTCGCGCCTCAAAGGGGCGGGGGGGCGTTTTGTCTCGGAGCCGATTGTGAAAGCCCGTGTTTTGCCGTTTTGTTTTTATGCTTCTTTCTTGGCCCCCTATTTTTTTGCGACCCTCCCGAGGCTTTCTTTGCCAGGCCTGCCGATAGATGAGGTCATTCCGGTCATGTTTCTCTTCGGAGAATTCCGGCATCTCTCATTGAAAATCGGGGCGTTGAACCTGCCCTTGGGCATGGTGGATTATCATGGGGCCATGGAATGCTATGTCTTGTTCCCGTTCGTGCGCTTTTTGGGCCCCACGCCGTATGCCCTGCGTTTGTGCTCGGTCCTCTTCGGCGCCTTAACCCTTGTGGTGATTTATCGGACTTGTCGGATATTTTTTCAGGACAAACGGATCGCCTGGGGGTCCGCCTTTTTTCTGTCGACTTTTCCCGCGTATGTCACGGGGGCAAGGTTCGGGACGTATCATGGCGTCATCCCGATGTTTTTTCAGTCGCTTGTTCTCCTTGGTCTTGTCCTTTTCTCCTCTTCGGAAAAGAAACGATGGTTGTATTCCGCCGCCTTTTTCCAGGGGTGCGCGGTCAGCTGCCGGAGTTGGTTCCTGTTCTCGATGATTTCCATCTGGAGCGCCTTCCCGTTGCTTTTTCCACGCCTGTTTTTGTCGCGTCTGAGGGCTCCCGCGCGAAGCCTGTTCCTTTGCGCGGCGCTTTTCCTGGCCGGCGCATTCCCTTTGACTTTGTATGTCGCAGTGCACACAAAACTGTTCATATCGTCTGTCCTGGAGCATTTTCCGAACACAGGACATTATGACAACTTGGATTATGGCAAAAACCTCGCGCAACGACTCGCCCAGTTTTTCGACGTTTGGAGCCACGACGAATTCCTGGCCGAAGCTTTTCCGGGAAATGTGGAGCGGTCGAAAACGGAGGAAAGATTCTGGAAAATTGTCGTCGGCTGCAGCGTCTTATGGCTGATTCTTTTGATCGTTTTTCGTGTTCGTGTGTTGCGTTCGCCGCAAAAGAGCCTGTTTCTGCTCTATCCGTTCCTGCTCTTCCTGTTCAGTCCGTTTACCCTGAGCTGGCCGAGAGAAAATCACCTTTTTCCGCTGATCCCGCTGGTGGCGATCATGATCGTTCTGGCGGGTGTTACGGCGGCCGATGTTTTGTTCCGAAAGTTCGATCCCAGGTCCAGGTTGGCCATCGTCCTGGCGGCCCTGGTCTTTGTCAGGCTGGGGGATCCTCCGTTGCTTCAGGCCAACCTGAGGGCCATGAAAGGCGCGTCTCCTTACTACACGAACGCCCTGTACGATTTAAAAGATTGGCTTATGGCCCATCCCCTCCGCGGGCCCATCGTCATTGATTTCGACACGGCTGTTTTATTGAAGTACCTGATGGGAAAGAACTTCGCATTTGAACGGGTTGGCTTTCGTGACAATCTGCCCGTTGAATTGGCCGATAGGCCTGTGTATTTGATTGTGCATCCGCCGGAGAGCGCCCCGCATGTCTTCCAATACGATCTTTGCTTTGACATAAAAGAATTCGAAGGCCCCGGAAGGATCGTAAGACGTTTTTATAATGCGGACGGCGCGCCTATGATCGATATTTGTAAATTGGAAACGGGGGTGCGAGGGCTTACGGAATTTTATGCCCGGCATCCCAGATATGCGGTGTCTGACAAATATTTATCCGTCTTCTATGCTTATGGGGACGGACTTTGAGGCACGTGCGCGATTTTGGTTCCCTGTCGGAGAATTCCGGCGGATCAAAATGACCCCCGTAGGCTTTTTGACAGTCGAAATTGACCTCAACGGGCATGCCGCTTCCCTGGGCGGATTTTCGGGGTCGGGCATGTTTTTGCCCGGATAGGGCTTCCTCCCTGGTGCTTATGGATCGGGCCTCTTTTGCAAAATCATTATTGGGTCGCCATGTTGAGCCCATCCTGGTCGCCTTTCTTTTGACCCTGTTCCTTGCTTTGTCCGCGCACCGCCTCCATGATCCCGGGTTTCCGTACGACGGCGTCGTTGAGATTAAGGCCCTGAAAATCGCGGAGATCATGGGACAAAAATCATTGTGGACAATGTTGCGGGAGGGGGATCTGGCCGTCAACCTCTATCATGGGACCATGACGGCGCATTTTTTGGCGCCGTTCGTCTATTTTTTCGGACCCAACTGGACCCTGGCGCGATTCTTTCCGGTGTTTTTCGGATTGTTGGCTCTTTTGTTCGTCTATCTGTTCGCCAGGGACTATTTTGGCCGGACGGCGGCGATGGCGGCTCTTTTTCTGCTTGTCATTCATCCCCCGTGGCTCATGGGGATCAAAATCGGGCATCGGTTCGAAAGCGAATCCATAACGTACGGGATGGCGGCTCTTTTGTGCCTGGGGTGGTGGTGGAAAAGCCGCCGGCCGGTCTTCCTGGGGCTGGGGACGTTCTGGCTCGGGTGGGGGCTGGGGAGCCGTCTGTATTTTGTGTGGTTTCTGAACGCGGTGGTGTTGTTGGGGATTGTGATGGGAAGGGAAATTGTCCGGCGATGGAGCGGAGGGGAGCTCGTAAAGATGGCGGCGTGGGGTCTGGGGGGATTCCTGGCCGGGGCTTTTTTCCTCATGCAGGGGATGGCGAAGTCGACGCCCGGGTTTTTAATAGGGGAGCTGTTGGACCCCGATAATCCCAATGGGATCCTGCATTATGCGGCGAATTTTTGGGCGGTGCTCGATCTGTTTCATTCGATGCTGGACGGCTCTCGTTTTATGGAGCTCCAATTCGCGGAAAAGCATGGGAACTTCCTTTATCCGTGGTTTTTTTGGCTGTCGATGGCGGGATATTTCGTCCTTCGCCCCAAGGGAACCTGGGGGGCGGTCATTTTGTTCTTCGGCATGCTGCTGCAGACGCCGATTTATCGTTCGGGGTATAAAACGAACACGGACGCCTTTTTTTGGCTATACCCGTTGCCGCAGCTGATTATGGGGATCGTATGGGCCGAGCTCCTGCGGCGCGCGGAGAAACGGCTCGCGGCGCGCGCCTTTGTTTGGGGGCTGATGGTGTTTGTCGCGGCGGCGGAAATTCAGTCGTTGGGGAAATATCTTTCCCTTTTAAGGGACACGGGGGGGAGGCATGAATATTCGGGGGCCATCTACGATTTGGCCGCGTGGTTGGACAACAAGAATCCCAGGATGGCCTATAGTTTCGACCAAGAAACAGTGACCTATCTGAAATTCATCGTGCCAAGGCTGCGTTACAAAATCAGTTGGGTCGGGCCCGTTCCCGAAGACAATAAATTTTTGACGCAGGCGGACGAACGGTTTGAAGAGGCTCTTTCGAGCAGAGCCAAGCTGATGGACGAGAGGGATCCGGCGAATGTGTATTACATTCACCACGCATACTCGACTTTGCCCTTTTACCCGGTGGTTATAAAGAAGCTGTGCGACGCAAAAGGGAAAGAGCTTCGTCTGGAAAAAGAGTTTTTCAACGCCTCCGGCGCGTTGTCCTTTCAGGTCTATTCCGTTTGGGCAAAAAGCCGGAAGGATGCGTGGAAAACGGGTTTTCGAAGGGGCCAGGATTTCCAGAGGGGCCTAATAGCGGGCCGGCCCGCCCGCGGCCGGTTTTCCGCCGCCTGCCCATTTGATCCGTTTGAGAAGGGCGCTGAGGACCATTTCCCCCCGGGATTCATGCTGGTTTTTGACGAGGTTTCGGAGGGTGCGCCAGAGGCGCCACGGCCGGAAAAGATAGTTGGTCAGATAGAAGATGGCGAAGCCGAGGAGGTTGTAGAACCTCAACCAAGAGTCGGAGAGGTGCCGGGAGAAGGACCGGGCCCGGCTGACATCCACGTACGCGAGATGGTTGAAGTAATCGTCGGAGAGGTCGATTTTTCCCTCCCGGAGGAGCTCTTCGTAAAGTTCCGATCCGGGGTAGGGGGCGAACATGCCGATCGCCGCGTCATGGGCGCCCATCCAGCTCAATTTGACCAGGAACCAGAACGTCTTCCATATCTCCCGGTGGTTCTCCTGCGGGAAGCCGATGATGATGTTGATCTTCACGTTGATGCCCGCTTTGAGGGCTCCTTTGAGGGAATCCCGCATCTTGGAAAGGCTGATTCCCTTTTTGATCCGGCGCAGCGTATCCTTCGAGCCGCTTTCCGGGGCATAATTGAGGTTGCGGCATCCGGAACGATAGAGCCATCGTGAAACCTCGCGGTCGATGGCTTCGGATCGTGTGCCGCTGGGCAGCTGCCAGGTGATGCGGATGTCGCGTTCGATGAGTTCCCTGCAGAAAGCCATGATCCAGTCCCGCCGGACGATCGCGGTCAAGTCGCAGAAATCCACGTTGGTGATGCCGTACTTCTCGATGTACATCTGAATTTCGTCCGCCACGCGTTTGGGGTCCCGCGCGAGCCACTGGGTCCCCCACATCTCCGGATTGGAGCAAAATGTGCATTGATAGGGGCATCCCCGGGAGGCCAGCATGGGCATGCTGCGGCCGCGGTTGACGCCGTAGCTGAGGAGGTTGTCCAGGTAATTCGCCACCGGGATCAGGTCCCATGCCGGCAGGGGGAGGGAATCCAGGGCGCGAAGGCGTGCCCTCGGCCTGGTCCGGACCATCTCCCCTCCTTGATTCAACGCCAGTCCCGCGACCTCTGCGAGGCTTTCACGCCTTTCCAGGGATTGGACGACTTCAAGCGCGGTCTCCTCCCCTTCGCCCAAGACGCAGGCCGTCAGGCAGGGACACTGTTGAAGGCTCAAGGCCGGCGCTCCCGTAAAGTGCTCGCCCCCCGCGATGAAAGGGACGCCCGGAAAGCGGCCGCCGATCAGGTTGATGAGGGAACGCACATGGACCCAGTCCGAGGAGAACATGCCGGACACGCCGATGAGGCCCGCGTCGCGGGGAATACGCTCCAGGATTTCATCGAAGCTCAGTCCCTGCAGCAGCCATCGTTCCCGGTGGGGCGCCGCCCGCAGGGGGGCTTCGCCGATGCCGTCGATCACAACGACGTCATGGCCCGCCTCTTTAAGGAACGCCGCCACGTAGGCCAAGCCGAGGGGAGGCACCAGGAGCGCGGTATAGGCGATGGGGCTGACGACGTTGGGTGGGCGGATCAGGCAGACCTTCATGGGGAATCCATTTATCAGTATACCCTCATACGGCGGTTTTTTTCAAACGATCCTTGAACGGGGAAGGGGAGCGGATCAGGCAGCGATTGGATTTCGCCTGTAAACGTGGAGGCTGACATTCGGCCAAATGGGGATGGATTCAATAAGAGAGAACGGGGCAATGCCTTTCATAAAACTCGACATGAGATGGGGATATTGCGTTTCAACGTAATGATAGTAATCCTCGACACGAGGCAATCCCGGACGGGGGCCGTGATTCTGGATGTTTTTTCCGGTCACCTGAAGCCTGTTCCGGAACCACGCCTCGGGGCTTTTGTCGGGCAATGCCGACAAAAGCACCAGCGCGTCAGCGTTATCCAATAGATCGAAGCGGGGGGGATTGTGCGGGGGTTTGGACCGATCTTCGATTGTCCTG
>CAZAEL010000025.1:10232-35236 GCA_964484135.1 uncultured Elusimicrobia bacterium | reverse complement strand
TTTTCCAATTTGTCTAAAGCTCTGTTGCTTATGTACCTAACAAGCCACTCCACCCGACGCCGCACAGGCGTCAGCGCCGCTGATCTCGTTCCCCGGCCCGGGGATAGCTTATGAAGAGGTTATTTTTCTTGTTGTGGCTTTTCTTGCTGGCTGTCGGATGTAATATCGGCAATCTCGATGCCCCTGAAAAGTATTTTTCAAAACACAAAATTGGGTCATCACCTGATTTTGGAATTTATAAGGTAACAACGCTCCATGGCAAGTCGGATCATGTCGCGACTGTTCATGGTTTTGCAGATGATAGGGGGGCATGCGAAGAATTTATTGAGGCTATCAACCGCTCGGTAGGTGAAGAAAGATACAGGTGTTGGCCATTGAATAAATGAAATGATAATTCACAAGGCCAACGAACTGCTCCAGTCGACAGCACGCACGGCGCGCTGCGGCTGAACTCCGGTGTTAGACCATCATGACAGAGGCTGAATTAAAATCTAGATACTTGAGAGTTCTCGAACCACATTTCGAGATTGAGAAAGAAGTTGCCGGCCGACATCTCGGCGGGCAGGAATTCCGACTCGATGCCATAGCACGCCCTAAAAATAGTGATCTATGGAAAGACCCAAGCGTTACCCTTGGAATCGAATTTAAAGATACTGAGAGGTTTTCTCAAAGCTACGATACGAAGGACTATACGAGATGGCTGGCGCAGTGCGTTGACTACACATATACCGAGTGGAAAAATTATGGTCCAATTTACATTTTCACGTGTCCGTCCCTGATCGAACGTGTCGCTCCCAGTGCAATCGGAAACCCAATGTTTATCGAAAATTTCATGGGTCAACTCGGAATTGGTGAACTTAAAGAATTACCTCGCTACGGCCTCTCCTTTGTTCTCCACGGACATCATCGGATTTGGTCTATGACCCGCGGAGTTGAGTACGGAAAACGATGGTCTCTGCGCCGCACATTTGGCAGTCGATAAATGGTCTAACAAGTCTCTGTAACTGATACCGCGCCCGGCGCGGCTGAGCTTATTCGCTGGGCATTGACATTTAGGCGCATATTGTTATACTTGTATTACAAATAATACAAGGAGGCTGTTTATGACCATTTCCGTGCGCTTGCCCGCCCCCACGGCGAAGGCCCTTGACCGGGTTTGTCGCGCAACCGATCGTCCGCGCAGCTACTTCATCTTAAAAGCCCTCAACCGCTATCTCGCTGAACAAGCTGAATATCAGGTGGCGCTCGACCGGTTGATGGACAAGGACGATGCCGTCATTTCCAGCGCGGAATTGCGGAAGCGCCTTGGCTCAAGAAAAAGTCATTCATTATAAATCTTCGGTCGAGAAGGACCTCCGAAGACTGGGCCATCCTGCAGCCCTGCGTATAATCAACAAGATCGAAAAGACCTTGCGGTCCACTGATCGCCCCGGGGAACCGTTGTCTGGGGAATTCGCGGGCTTGTATAAAATCAGAATCGGCGATTACAGAACCCTTTTTGCCGTCACTGGCGATGGATTCTTGATTTTACGCATTGCCCATAGGCGTGAAGCTTATAGGAAGGGCAGGCCATAGTCATATCAGGTACGGAAGCCCCCACGTTTCTCTAACTCTTCGCAAGCCGCGCATCTCCCCTGAAAACACCGCAAAAATAGTAAAATAAGACGATAATGGAACAAGTGGCGCTGGTGGGGCTTCAGCTCGCGAGCGGGGGGGCTGACCGTACAAAGGATTCCCTGGCGGAGCTGGAGCGCCTGGCGGAGACGGCCGGCGGACGGGTGCAGACCGCCTGGGTCCAGCGCCGGTCCCGCAAGGACCCGGCCACCCTGGTGGGCCGCGGCAAGGCGCAGGAGATCGCCCAGGCCGCCCGGACGCTGGAGCTGGACGCGGTGATCTTCGACGAAGACCTGACCCCGGCCCAACAGCGGCAGTTGCAGGAGATCATCCCGGCCAAGGTCATTGACCGCACCCGGCTCATCCTGGACATCTTCGCCCAGCGGGCGCGCACCCGGGAGGGCCAGCTCCAGGTGGAGCTGGCCCAGCTCAACTATCTTTTGCCCCGCATCACGGAGAAGTTCGGCCGGTTTGAACAGCAGACCGGCGGCGCCGGCGCCACGGGCGGCATCGGGACCCGCGGCCCGGGCGAGCGGAAGCTGGAGGTGGACCGGCGGCACATCCGCCGCCGCATCGACTCTTTGCGGCGGGAGATCGAACGCGTGCGGAACCAACGGGACCTGCACCGCCGCAACCGCGAGCGCGTGCCCCTGCCCACCGTGGCCCTGATCGGGTACACCAACGTGGGCAAGTCCACGCTTTTGAACGCCCTGATCCGGACCCGCGGCGACGGGGTGTACGCGGACGACAAGCTTTTCGCCACCCTGGACCCCACGGCGCGGCGCGTGCGCCTGCCCGGCGGACAGCCGGCCCTGTTCGTGGACACGGTGGGCTTCATCCAGAAACTGCCCCACCATTTGGTGGCCGCGTTCCACGCCACGCTGGAAGAGGTCAGCCGGGCCCAGCTTTTGGTGCACGTGCTGGACGCGTCGGACCCTCGGTGGCCGGAGCACCGCCAGGTGGTGCTGGACGTTTTGAAGACCCTGGGCGCGGACGGCCTGCCGCGGATGGACGTTTTCAACAAGGCCGACCTGCTGACGCCCGCGCAACGGGCGGCCCTGCAAAGGGACGGGCGCCTGATCATTTCGGCGGTCGAAGGCGGGCCGCGCGACGGGCGGGCCGTGGGGGGCGGACCCGGCGCGGGCCAAGGACTTGACCCCTTCTTGGCGGCGGTGGGGGCCCGGCTCGACGAATTCCTGTCGGCCAGGGAGTTCGTCCTGCCGCACGGGCGGAGGGATTTGCTTCCGTTCTTATACAGGGCGGGGCGCGTGCTGTCCGAGGAGCCCACGGCCCGCGGCACCCGTTTTCGCGTCCGCATCGACCCCCAAAACTGGGGGCACATTCAAAAACAATTGGGCAACATCGATAAGAAAGAGGGATGACTTTCCATGAAAGAGGAAAACACCGTTTCCAAGACCCTGACCCTGGCCAACAAGATCACCATCCTCCGGATCGTCCTGATCCCGGTGGTGGTCATCAGCCTGCTGCAGGGCGCGCCCCTGGCGGCCCTGGCCATCTTCGTCCTGACCGCCCTGACCGACGTCCTTGACGGCGCGGCGGCCCGTTGGCGGCGGGAAAAATCCGTGCTCGGCCGGTTCCTGGACCCCCTGGCGGACAAACTGCTCTTGGTGTTCACGTACCTGACCCTGGCCCACATGGACCTCCTGCCCATGTGGGTGTTCGTGGTGGTTTTCTCCCGCGACCTCATGATCTTTTTGGGATGGAACATCATCTCCACCCTCACCCGGAACTGGGACCTGTCTCCCCGCTGGCCGGGGAAGATCGCCACCGCCCTGCAGATCGCGGCGGTGATCGTCCTCTTGGTGGCGCCCCTGAGGCCCGTCCTGTCCTTTTTCCTGTGGGCCATGATCGCGGCCACCGCCCTGTCCACCCTGGACTACGTGTGGACGGGCGCCAAAAAACTGAGCGCCCAGGCCTAGCGCAAGCCCCCATGACCAAACGCCCGCGCCCGGCCGCCGGGGGGGAAGCGCCGTCCCCCGCGCAAAGCCCTTCCCGCCCTTCGGACCTTCCCGCGGTGGTCCTCATCGGACGCCCCAACGTGGGCAAATCCAGCCTGTTCAACCGGCTCTGCCAGGACCGGCGGGCCCTCATGTCGTCCGTGCCCGGCACCACCCGGGACTGGATCGAGGGGACCGTCCATTGGGGGGCGCGTTCTTTTCGGGTCATCGACACCGGCGGGTACAGCCCGGGAGAAGACGGCGTCCTGCCCGCGGTGCGCCGCCAGGTGGAAAGTTGGGTCCGGTCCGCGGACGTGGTCCTGTGGGTGACGGACGCGCAGGAAGGCGTCACGCCCGAGGACCGGGACATCTCCCGCTGGCTCAGGCCCCTGGCCCGCCGCGTGGTCCTGGCCGCCAACAAGGTGGACACCCGCGCCCACGAGACCGCCGCCGCGGAATTCCACCGGCTCGGCTTCCCGGAGGTGGCGCTGATCTCCGCCGGGCACGGCCGCGGCATCAACACCCTCTTGGAAAAACTGGAAGCCCTCCTGCCCCCCGCCGCCCCGACGTCCGAGAACGCCGACCGGGCCCGGGTGGCCATCGTGGGGCGGCCCAACGTGGGCAAATCTTCCCTTTTGAACCGGCTCCTGGGCCGGGAACGGTCCATCGTCTCGGACATGCCCGGCACCACGCGGGACGCCGTGGACATCCCCCTGGAGCGGGGGGAGAAAAAATTCCTGTTCATGGACACGGCGGGCCTGCGCGCCAAAAAGTCCAAGGCGGACGACCTGGAGGGCCTCACCCGGCTCATGTCGGAACGGGCCGTGGAGCGCTGCGAGGTGGCGGTGCTGCTCCTGGACGCCACCGAGGGCCTGCGGGAGGGGGACGCGGCCGTGGCGCGCCTGATCCACGAAAAAAACCGCGCCTGTGTGGTGGCGGTGAACAAATGGGACCGGGTGGAGGAAACGGAGCGGTTCGCCCGGTGGTACCGGGAGCGCCTGGCCGTGGACATGCCCTTCCTGCCGGAGCCGCCCCTCATTTTCCTGTCGGCCAAGACGGGCCAGAACGCGGAAGACCTCTTGGAAAAAGTCTGGAGCGCCCACGTCCGCTTCTTCCGCGAATTCGATCAGGATGAGCTGGAGACCTTCCTGTGGTCCGAAATCCAGAAACGCCCCTATTCCCGGGAGGGCCGGCAGCTGATTTTTCGCGGGGCGGAGCAGGCGGGCCAGGCCCCGCCCCTGATCCTCGTCCGCTGCAACCGGACGGACCGGGACATCCACTTTTCCTACCGGCGCCACCTGGAAAACGTTTTCCGGCGGAAGTACGGCCTGGAGGGCATTCCCCTGGGGCTCAAGTTCCGGCGGGGATAACGGAATCCGCCGCGCCCTTTCCCGAACGCTCTCTTTTTTCTGTACAATGAGGGAAAACCGATGTCGCCCATGACATTTCTCGATCCCCCGGCGCTGGCCTGGGCCCTCCTGAGCTACGGCCTGGGCTCCTTTCCCACGGCGTACCTCCTGGTGCGGTGGCTGACGGGCCAGGACATCCGCCGGATGGGCTCCGGGAACCCGGGCGCCACCAACGTCTTTCGCTCCGTGGGCAAGGGCGCCGGCGCCGCCACCCTGGCCGTGGACGCGCTCAAAGGGTGGCTGCCGGTGTGGCTGTGCCTGCGGTTTTTCCCCGGCGATTGGGCGCCGGTGCTGACGGGCCTGGCCGCGGTCGCCGGCCACACCTGGTCCCCTTTTCTCCGTTTCCGGGGCGGCAAGGGCGTGGCCACCTCCGCCGGGGTGTTCCTGGCGCTCCTGCCCTGGACCACGCTGGCGGCGCTGGGCGTTTTCGCCCTGACCCTGGCGGTCTCCAGGCACGTGTCCGCCGGGTCCCTGGCCGCGGCCCTGACCCTGCCGCCCCTGGCGTACTGGCGGCACGGCCTTTCGCCGCGCGCCGGACTGGCCGCGGCGGTGGGCCTGCTGATCATCGTCAAGCACATCCCCAACATCCGCCGGCTGATGCGGGGAGAAGAACATTCCTTGAGTTTGAGGAACCCCGAAAAGGAGGAGCCATGAAAAACCGTCTGACGGTTTTGGGAGGCGGATCCTGGGGCGCCACCCTGGCGGACCACCTGGCCCGGAAGGGGCACGAGGTGACGGTGTGGGAATTCGTCCCGGAGGTGGCCAAGGCGCTCCAGTCCACCCGGACCCTGGCCGTCATGCCCCAGCTCCGCCTCCATGAATCGGTCCGGGTGACCAACGACCTGGCCGAGTCCCTGCGCCACGTCGAGGCCGTCGTGAGCGTGGTCCCGTCGGAGTTCGTGCGGTCCACCTGGCGGCGGATCCGGGAGATCGGCGCCCTGCCCGCCAAGGCGTGGGTGATCAGCGCCACCAAAGGGATCGAAAACGACACTTTGAAAAGGATGTCGGAGGTGATCGCCGAGGAGGTCCCCGCCCTCAAGGACCGCGTGGCGGTGCTCTCCGGCCCGTCCCACGCGGAGGAGGTGGCCCAGTCCGTGCCCACCGCGGTGGTGTCCGCCGGGCCCGCGGGCCTGCCCGCCGAGGTGCAGGCGCTCTTCAACACGGAGACTTTCCGCGTGTACACCAGCGCCGACTTCCCGGGCGTGGAGCTGGGCGGCGCCCTGAAGAACATCTACGCCATCGCCTGCGGCGCCTGCGACGGGCTGGGCCTGGGGGACAACACCAAGGCCGCCCTGGTGACCCGGGGCCTCAACGAAATGGTGCGGATCGGCCTGGCCTCCGGGGCCCACGGCCTGACCTTCTTCGGCCTCTCGGGCCTGGGGGACATGATCGTCACCTGTTTCTCGAAGCACTCCCGCAACCGCCTCCTGGGCGAAAAAGTGGGGCAGGGCAAAACCCTCAAGGAGGCGCTGGGGGAAATGACCATGGTGGCCGAGGGCGTGCGCACCACCAAGAGCGTTTATCAACTGTCCCAGCGGCTGAAGCTGGAGCTTCCCATCGTCAACGAGCTGTATAAGTGCCTGCACGAGGGCAAATCCGCGCGGGATTCCCTGCACGACCTGATGCACCGCCCGGTGTCCGCGGAGATGGTGCACCTGGAGCACATTTTCAAATAGGAGTTTTCCATGAACAAGGCGGATCTCGTCCAAAACGTCAGCAAGGTCGTCAGCACCCTCACGGAATCCAAGGCCGCGGTGGACCGGGTCTTCGAGAGCATGCGCAAGGCGCTGCGGGACGGGGACAAGGTGGTGGTCCAGGGGTTCGGCAGTTTCCACGTGGTGATGCGCAAGAGCAAACCCGCCCGGAACCCGCGCACCGGGGAGCCGGTGGTCATCCCCGCGCGCCGGCGCGTCAAGTTCAAGATGGCCAAGGACCTGCTGTGACCCCGGGGGATTTTGACTTACCGTCGTTGATTTGGTTCAATATGAAAATTCCATGTCTTTCTCGCTTCCCGCGGAAAAGGAATATTTCTCCATCGGCGAGGTAAGCCGGATCACCGGGGTGCGGCCCTACGTGCTCCGGTACTGGGAGTCCCGGTTCGGGCTCCTGCGGCCGGCGCGGCGCGATTCGGGCCAGCGCAAGTTCACCCGGCGAGACGTGGAAACCATCGCCCGGATCCGGGAGCTCCTCTACGACCGGCGCTTCACCATCGAGGGCGCGAAAAAGCATCTCCGGCAGGAAGCCAAAAAGGGGCCGGTGCAGATGCCGCTGGAGCTGGCCGAGTCCGCGGCGGCGGTGGAGACGCTCCGCGAAATAAAGAAGGAACTGGCGGACCTGCTGCACGACCTGAAGAGCGCGGACTTTCCGTCGGCCGCGACGCTTTAGAAAACCGTTTTCCAAGCCCCGCCGCCGGGGCGTAGCACAGGGGGTCCTGGGGTAGCGCGCAGACCTCCCCGGGTCGGTGGCAAGGCAGCCGACCACTTAATAAAACGTCGGACTCAAGTCCGACGTCCCCACTGACTGCTTGGGGTGATCTTTTTTTGAGCCGCTTTAACGGGGCGTAGCGTAGGGGTAGCGCACTCGCTTGGGGTGCGAGAGGTCGTGGGTTCAAGTCCCACCGCCCCGATTGAGCGGCTCAAAAAAAGATTGGGTGCAGAGTTGAACACGGGCGGCCATCCCCATTGCATGGCCTGATGCCTTGAATCATCAATAAGGAGAACCGAGCGTGGGCGTTGTGAAACGCGTCCTGTACATGTACATCTCCATCTCCGGCGGGCACCAGCGGGCCGCGGAGGCGGTCATGGGCGCCATGCGGCAGATGACCCCGCGCGTGGCGGGCCACGGCATCGACGCCTTCACGTACGCCTACCCCGTGCTGGGCCGCCTGGTGGCCCGTCTCTACCTGGAGGTCCTGAAATACACCCCGCAGCTCTGGAACTTTTTGTACGACAACCCCGCCGTGGAGCAGGCCACCCGCGAACTCCGCAAACTGTTCGGCCTTTTCAATGTGGGGAAGATGTACCGCCTCCTCAAACGCTTTCGCCCGCGCTGCCTGGTTTGCACCCAGGCCATCCCCGCGGTGATCCTTTCCACGCTCAAAGGGCGGGGAAAGATCAAGATTCCCGTGGTGGGCATCCTCACGGACTTCGACGTCCACCGCTACTGGCTTTCCCGGCACATGGACCTGTACCTGGTGCCGAGCGAGGAGATCAAACGCAAGATGGTCCGCCACGGCATCAAAGAGTCCCGGATCCAGGTCACGGGCATCCCGGTGGACCCCCATTTCGCCCTGCGCGGCGACAAGGGGATCGAGCGCCTGCGGCTCGGCCTGGACCCGAAAAAGGCCGCGGTCCTGGTGATGGGCGGCAGCCGGGGCCTGGGGCCCCTGGCGGACGTGGTGTCCTCCCTCCGGGGCCTGACCGTGGAGGTGCAGGTGATCGCGGTCTGCGGGCAGAACCGCGCCGCTTTCAAGGCCCTCCAGCGCCGATTTGGGAACGACCCGGCTGTGCGTATTTTCGGCCTGGCGCGGAACATGGCGCGCCTCATGGACGCCGCGGACCTGGTGGTGTCCAAGCCCGGCGGCCTCACCTGCGCCGAATCCCTGGCCAAGGGCCTGCCGTTGGTCATGATCCAGCCCATCCCGGGCCAGGAGGAACGGAACGCGCGGTATCTTCTCAAACACGGCGCCGCGGAACGGGTGGAAAACCTGGAAGAGCTGGGACGGACGGTCCAGCGCCTCCTGTCGGACGGGACGGCCCTCGAAAAACTGCGGGAACGCGCGGCGGCCCTGGCCAGACCCCACGCCGCGAAAGAAGCCGCGGAAGCCATCCTCAAAATCCTGAAAGAACAGGCGCCGGCGCGCCCCCGGAACGCTTTCGACCCCCTGATCCGGCCCCATTCCGTCTCCGAGGAACCGGCGGCCCCGGTCCTGAAAGACATTCCGCCTTCGCGCCTGCCGGAGCCCGCCGTCACGCCTTGACGCAGGAAATGCTGTGGGCCGCGTCCCTGGGCGCCCTCCACGCCTGGACGCGCCGGATGCCGGAAGAAAAGCGTTACGCCTGGGCCCGGAAACTGTCGCGGGCCGCGCGGTGGCTCTTTCCCGCCAAGTGGCGGGCCGTGGAAGCCAACCTGGCCGTGATCCGGGATTTTTCCGGGAACCGTTTTTCGCCCGAGGACGTTTTTGAAAATTTCGCCCTGACGCTGGCGGACTTTTTCTCGGGCCGCCGCCCGGCCGTGTCCGTGGAAGGGCGCGACAGGGCGGAGGAAACCCGGCGGCAAGGCCGCGGCGTGATCTTTCTGACGTCCCACCTGGGCCACTGGGAGCTGGGCGGGCGCATCCTGGACGATTGGGGATGGCCCGTCGCCGCGGTGTACAAACCCTACCGCTCCAAGGCGTTGCGGGAGTTCATCCAGAAGCGCCGCCCCGACGGGCTGGACTACCTGGCCGTGGGGAACGGCGCGGCCGCCGGGGTGGCGCGGCGGCTCCGACAAAAGGAGACCGTGGCGTTCCTGGGGGACCGACCTTTCGGCGAAGACGGCGCGGCCGTTTCCTTGTGCGGACGGAAGGCGGCCCTGCCGCGGGGCCCTTTCCTGTTCGCCTGCCGGTACGGGGCCCCCATCCTGCCCGGGTTCGTGATCCGGGAAAGCCCGGGACGGTACCGGGCCGTGGTGGAGGAACCTCTTTGGCCCGCGGGCCGGGGGGCGGACGCGGTGGAGGACCTCCTGCATCGCATGGCGCGGGTCCTGGAAAAATACATCGCGCGCCACGGCGATCAATGGTATTGTTTCGAGCCGGCCTGGGCGGAGACGCCGGCCGTCAACTGATTTCGTCGAACGGTTTGCGGGGTGTAGCGCAGTTGGCAGCGCGCTTGGCTCGGGACCAAGAGGTCGTGGGGTGCCTGGCCAAAGTCAAAGCCGCGGCGCGGCTTTGGGAACTTTGGCCGCGTTCAGGCACGGGCGCGAGATCGTGAGCGCCCAGGCTTTGAGCCGCTTCAGAACGTTTCCGTGCGGCTCAAAGAAGTCCCACCACACAAAACGATTTGCGGGGTGTAGCGCAGTTGGCAGCGCGCTTGGTTCGGGACCAAGAGGTCGTGGGGTGCCTGGCCAAAGTCAAAGCCGCGTCGCGGCTTTGGGAACTTTGGCCGCGTTCAGGCACGGGCGCGAGATCGTGAGCGCCCAGGCTTTGAGCCGCTTCAGAACGTTTCCGTGCGGCTCAAAGAAGTCCCACCACACAAAACGATTTGCGGGGTGTAGCGCAGTTGGTAGCGCGCTTGGTTCGGGACCAAGAGGTCGTGGGTTCAAGTCCCACCACCCCGATTCTTTTTATAGCCCGTCCTTGGTGATGGGACTTGAAGGCGAGCCGAGCGCTGCCTGTGGCAGAAGGAGCGAGGCCGCCCGGCCCACGGAGGAGCCGCCGACGAGGCGGCGGGGGAATGGGAAGTCCCACCACCCCGATTTTTCTTCCTAGATGACGGACGTCCGCCGCCGGGTCCGCGTGTTCGGGAGGGTCCAGGGCGTGGGTTTCCGGTACTTTTGCCGGGACGCCGCCGCCTCCCGCGGTCTGCGCGGGTGGGTGCGGAACCTGCCCGACGGCTCGGTGGAGCTGGAGGCGGAAGGAGAAGAACCGGTCCTGGAGGAATTCTTGAACCACCTGCGCGCCGGCCATCCCTGGGCGCGGGTGGACAGGCTGGAAGAAGCGCCGGCGACGCCCCGGGCGGACGCGTCCGAAGATTTCGAAATCAGATCCTGAAAAAAACGGCACCGATGAGGAGCGAGGGAACGTTCGCATGAGAGAAAGCCTGGATCCCGTCACCCTGTATTTCAGAGGCATCAAACGCCTGCCCGAGGTCACCCGCGAGGAGCAGATGGACCTGTGGAAACGCTCCAAGCGGGGCGACAAGAAAGCCTCCCGCCGCATCGTGGAGACCAACCTGCGGCTCGTCATCCCCATCGCCAAAAAATATTACCGCCCCGGGGTGGACTTCCTGGACCTGATCGAGGAGGGGAACCTGGGCCTCATGCACGCGGTGGAAAAATTCGACCCCAAGCGGGGCTTCCGGTTCTCCACCTACGCCGCGTACTGGATCGAGCAGGCGGTCCGTCGCGCCCTGGACGAACAGTCCAAGACCATCCGCATCCCGCCCCACGCCCTGGAGGCCCTGCGCAAATGGCTCAAGACCTGGGACCGCATGCACAGCTCCCTGGGCCGGGACCCGACCCTGCAAGAGATGGCCTCCAAGCTCAACCTGACCGCGCGCCAGGTCAAGAGCGTGCTGGACGCGCACGAGGCCTCCCGCAGCGTGGGCAGCCTGGACACGCCGCTGGACGAAGACGAAAACCTGTTCATCCGGGACATCGTGACCAACAAGCAAGAGCAGGGCCCGGAGCAGATGCTGACGCTGCTCAGGACCAACGACGAACTGAAACGGGCCCTGGACATGGTGGGGGAACGGGAGCGGCGCATCCTGCTCATGCGTTTCGGCCTGAACGGCAAGGACCGCATGACCCTCGAAGAAGTGGGGAAAAAGCTCCGCCTGTCCCGGGAACGGGTGCGTCAGCTGGAGGAACGGGGCCTCATGCGACTGCGGCGCGTCACCCAGCGCATGGGCTTGGTGTAGGGACCTTCGCCATGCCGGCCGGCGTCCTCGATCTCAAGTCCTTCATCCGCGACGTGCCGGACTTCCCCAAAAAGGGCGTCGTGTTCAAGGACATCACGCCGCTCCTCTCCCACACCGAGGCTTTCCGCCGGGCCGTGGAAGGACTGGCCGAGGCCGGACGGCGGCGGGACGTCCGCAAGGTGGTGGCCATCGAGTCCCGCGGCTTCATCTTCGGCGCGGCGGTGGCCCAGGCCCTGGGCGTGGGCTTCGTCCCGGTGCGCAAAAAAGGCAAGCTGCCGTCCAAGACCATTTCCGTTTCCTATCAGCTGGAGTACGGCACCGACACGCTGGAGATGCACGCCGACGCCCTCTCGTCCGGGGAAAGGGTCCTCATCCTGGACGACGTCCTGGCCACGGGGGGCACGGCCCGGGCCACCGCCGAGCTGGTGGCCAAGACCGGCGCCGAGACCGCGGGCTTCGCCTTCGTGATCGAACTGGAGTTCCTCAAGGGCCGGGAGAAGCTCCGCGACTGGCCCGTGACGTCGCTGATCCGGTACTGATTTCGCCTTCCTTCCGCAACGCCATTTTCTTTTAAGGAAGGTTGCTCCAGGCCCGGGGTTCGCGGTCGCCTGAACAGAGGCGACCGGTTTGCGAACGCCGCCGAGATGGCGAGGCGGCAGGCCCCGAAGGGGTCACGAACGGATGCCCGAACAACGGGCATCGCGGAGTGGCGCACGCCTCACGGCGTGCGGAACGAGTGACGATCTAACGGGGGGCAGAGCCCCCCTTGTGGAGCACGGAAGCCGCCCTTTCGGATCGTTTTTGTCCGCGGCTTCCGCCGGCAGGCCCAAATGTCCTTCACTTCGTAAAGGACATTTGGGTGCGACAGTGCCCCCGTAGCTCAACTGGATAGAGCTGCTCCGTCCTAAGGAGAAGGTTGGTGGTTCAAGTCCGCCCGGGGGCGTGTTTTCTGAAATCTTAAAAGGAACGACAGACAACGTCATGGACCTCACCACCGCCTCACACTCGAGAAAAGACGCCATCACCCTGCGGCTGGAACAGGGCGGGCAATGGATCCGCGACCATTGGCAGCAGGCGGCCCTGGCCCTGGCCGCGCTGCTGGCGGCCGGGGTGCTGGCCGTGTTCGTGGTCTACAACCTCCGCAAGGTCCGCCTCCTGGCCTGGGAACAGCTGTCCATGGCCCAGGCCCTCGCCGCCAACGGCAGGCGGGCGGAAGCGCTGCAAAACATCAAGCAGCTCCTGGAATCGAACCGGTCCGGGCCCCTCGTGAGCCAGGCCCATCTCTTCAGGGGAGACCTCCTCATCCTGGAGGGAAAGGCCGACGAAGCCCTGGCCGCGTACCGGGAATCCGCGCGACAGGCCACCACGCCCGAGCTGGCCGCGCTGGCGCGGATGGGAGAAGCGCTGGCCCTTGAGCAGGCCGGGAAATGGGCCGACGCGGAAACGGCGTACCGCGGGTTCATTCAAAACCATCCCGAACACTTTTTGGCGGCCCGGGCCTACGAATCCCTGGGGCGGGTCCAGATCCTGCAGGAAAAATGGCAGGATGCCCAGAGCTCATTGGAAAGACTCGTTACACTGTACCCCACCACCCTCTGGGCCAAAAACGCCCAGGATTTGCTTATTCAAATCAAACCCCGCCTTCCCCAAACCCCTCCTTCCGGAAAATAATTGTTTTTGCCTGTTTTTTTTGTTTTTTGATTTGACAACTCCCCGGGAATTTCATCTAATAAATCAGAAGAGGCCGAGTTTGCTTGATGATCTTCCTTTGTGATGATCTTCACGAGCTCGGTCTTTTATCTAAACAAAGGGGCGGATGTCTAGGTCCGCTTAAAACCAGGGGGTCTTCCGCATCTCAAGGGAGGCTCCTTAGATAAGGAAGAAGCGTCATTCAAGCTTCTTCCGAAAAAGCAGCCTGATCCTGGGCTGGCAATAGCGTTGCATGGGAAATCGGCTTCCGATCATTCCGGTGCAACCTATAGGTTGACGCAGAGATCAGCTCCTACATAGCAAAAGGGGGACTCATCCAAGATGATGAAGAAATACATTGCGATTCTCGCGGTGGCGGCCTTCACCGGCGTGCAAACCGGTCGGGCCGAGCTGCTGGGGCTCGGAAAAATCACCACGGACGGCTCGCTGGAGATCAGCGGCCAGCAGGCCAACAATGAAACGGACGCCAACGACTCGGCGGACGACAGCCGCGGCGCCGTCAACACGCGGCTGCGCGTGGGCTTGAACGCGGACGTCGCCAAGGGCGTCAAGGGACGCGTGGAAGCGGTCCGGAACTCCCAGTCCGGCCCGACCGTCGTCCAATACGGCGACGGGGCCTCCACGGTGGCGGCGGAAGAAGCGGCCATCGCCTTCCAGAACGCGTACCTGGACATCGAGGACTTCCTCATGACCGACAGCTTCCGGATCGGCCGCCAGTACGGCGGGCGCCCCGGCGACCTGTTGGTCTACTACGGCCCGGTGAACGACGACAGCCTCACCGTCGCGGCGCTGGACGGCGTGACCGTCACCAAAAAGCTCGGCAAGATCAACACCCTGTTCGGCACCGGCAAGGTCCGCGAGGACGACGCCGTGGCCAACACGGACGCGGGCGACGTGGGAGCGACGGCGACCGCCGACGAGGCCAACGTCACCTGGCTGATCCTGAGCTCGGACGAGCTGTTCCCGACCGTGAAGGTGCCCCTGGAGTTCGGGTTCTACTCCGGCACCTCCCACGGCACCGGCGACGTGAAGAACACCGCCGGCGGCGCGGGCGTGAGCGACGACATCAACCTCACCATCATGGACTTCCGCGCGGGCTACAGCCTGATGGACGACTGGGTGAAGCTGGGCCTCGAGTACGCCATGAACGGCGGCCAGGCCAACGGCGTCGGCACCGCGGGCAGCGCCTCCAACTTCAAGGGCTCGGCCCTGCTCTTGAGCGCCTCCTATGACAACAAAGACAACGGCTGGGGCGCGCACCTGAAGTACGCCAACGCCTCGGGCGACGACCCGACCACCGCCAACGCCACGGCGGACGACGACACCTTCCACGACTTCCGCGTCCTGGGCTGGGCGGTGTCCGACTACCGGTACGGCGAAATCATGAGCTACGACAACACCGCGATCGGCGCCCTCGCGGGCGGCCCCCTCGTGGGCGGCGGCCTGGACACGGGCGGCGTCTTCGGCGCGGCCAACACCGGCCCGGGCCTCAACGTCATCAACCTGGGCGGCCACTACGTGCTGCCCGTGATGGACAACAAGGTCACGGCCAAGCTCGACTACTACGTGGCCAAGGTCAACGAGACCCCGGCGGGGGTGGACGACGGCGTGGGCAACGAAATCGACCTCACGCTGAACTACGCCCACTCCGAAGCCATCCTGGCTTCCCTGGGGTACGCGACCTTCAGCCCGGACAAAGGTCTTCTGAACGGCTTCGCCGGCACGGCCAACGTGCCCGACGACGCCGTCACCAAGATCTTCGCCAAGCTGATGGTGAAATGGGGCGGAGAGAGACAGTACTGATCTCCTCCTGACGTTTCTTCCACAGACCCCCTCCCCGGGACCCCCGGGGAGGGGGTTTTCTTTTTGTTGACAGGCCCCTCCGTCCCGGATAGAATGCCCTCTGTAGGAAAAACGGCCCTTTCCTGCCCTCCGGCGTTCAAGAGGGCCGGGCCAATCGGGAGGTAAACGCGTACATGAAAAAATGGTTAGGCATCTGGGCGGGGTTGCTTGTCGCGATGGGAGCGATCACACCCGCGGCGCAGGCCGCGTTTCGGTTCGACATCGAAGAGGGTTACAACATCTTCAACGACAACCGGCTGGAAGGCCAATCCCGCCATTTCGGGTTCGCCTTCGATCTCAACGACGACATCGACCTCGGCTTCTATTTCGAGAACGCCGACCTCCAGTTGACCGGCGACGTGGGCGCGACGCCCCCCAACGTGACCAAGCTGGGCTTCGACGCCCAGGCCATCCGCGTGGTGAAAAAGTTCTCCAAGTTCCTGGACGCCGGCGTGGACCTGGGGACCGCCAAGCTCCAACAGGGGGCCTCCACCGGCTTCGCGGCCACCCCCGCCCTCAACCAGAACAAGCCTTTCGTGGGGGTCCACGGGACCGCCCGTTATTCGGCCGACATCAAGGACAAGCTTTCCGCCGACATGCACGTCTCCATCGGCTACCGCTTCCTTGACCTGAACGACACGGCCATCGCGGGCGCGCCGGCGGGCGAAAAGACCCTGGACGACCTCAACTCCCTGATCGTGGGCGTGGGCGTCGGTTTCCGTTTCTAAAACAGCCGCTCTCTAGAGGAGGTTTTTCCGTGAAAAAACTATTGGCCCTTCTCTGCTTGGGGCTATTGGCGTCGGGGGCCCGCGCCGCCCGCGCCGAGGTATCGTTCGACGCCAGCCAGGTCTACCAGTTCTTCGGGGACGGGCGGTGGAACGGCAGCGACCGCCACTTCGGGTTCTCCTTCGATGTGGGCGGCGACGTCGAGGCGGGTTTCTTCTTCGAGGAAGGGCTCTGGAACTGGCGGGGCGACGTGGGGGAACCCGCCCCCAACTTCGTCAACCTGGGCGTCAGCCTGCAAGGCCTGCGCGTCATCAAGTACTTCAACAATTACCTGGGAGCGGGGATCGACATCGGGAACGCCCAGGCCACGATCCGCGCGCAAGGCGGCACCACGGCGGCGGCCGGCGCCACCGGCCCCCTGTCCCAAACCAAGCCGTTCGTCGACCTGCTGGGGCGCGGCCGGTTCCTGATGAAGTCCAGCGGGGGCGTGACCTCCGGTCTCCACCTGGACCTGGGATACCGCTTCCTGGACATCAACGACTTCGCGGCCGCCGGCGTCATCGGCCCCGCGGGGGAAAAGACGCTGGACGACCTGAACGCCGTGCTCCTGGGCCTGGGGGTGCACATCACCTTCTAGGCGAAAGCCCGCGAGCCGTTCTCCAGACCCGCCTCCGGGGCGTCCCGGAGGCGGGTTTTTTTCCGTCATGCCCTTGCCGCCCTTCGTCCAGCAAGGTAGAATAAGGAACCTCCATGAGCGCACCAGGGCCTCTCTTCCGCGTTCCACTGCTGACCCTCCTCCTCCTCTCCGCCGGAGGCGCGGGACGGGCCGACTTCCCCAGCCTGAACATGGGCTTCGACGATCGCATCCGCGGCGTGTCCATCCAGAACAACGACTATCGCAGCGACACCCGCGACAAATTCAACTACCAGTCCCACGCCATCCGGGCGTACATGCGGGCCTGGCTGAACGAGGACGTGGAGGCCAGCCTCCGCGTCCAGTCCCTCAACATCTGGGGGCTGGAGGGCACCGGCGCGCCCGTGACCCGGTACCCGTCCGCCGACGGCACCCCCTGGGTGGAGGAGGCGTACGTGCACCTGCCCAACTTCGCCTGGAAAAAGGTGAACCTCACCATCGGCCGCCAGCCCATCGTGGTGGGGGACGGGCTCCTGGTGTCGGACGACGGGCTGGGGTTCAACGGGGTCCGGGCCCAGGTGGACCTGCCCTGGCGCACGGACGCGGACCTTTTCACGGCCAAGGTGACGGAGGCGCTGTCGGGGAGGGATGATTTCGACCTGTACGGGCTGGTCCTGGGCGCGGACCGGGAGCACGACCGGTGGGAGTTTTCCTGGATCCAGGAGCGGAACGAGGGGGTGAGCCAGTACCAGCTCGGGACCGGGACCGCCACCGCCACCCACGTGCTGCGGCAGTTCTACGGCCTCCGGCTCTTCGGCAACCTCAAGGACGCCTTCTACAAACTGGAGGCGGCGCTGCAATCCGGCGACGCCCGGCTCCTGGCGCCGGCCGGCGACGTGAAGATTTCAGGCACGGCCCAAAAACTGGAGCTCGGCGCCCAGACCGACACCGTGCGCTTCGGGCGGTTCGGCGTGCGGGCCTCCTACGCCGTGGGGTCCGGCGACGACAACGGCACCCCGGGGGAGGACGAGGCCTTCCGTCCCACCTTCGCCAGGCGCTGGGACGGCCTGCAGCGCGTCGGGTACGGCCGGCACTACGCCGCCACGCTTTCCGACGCGTACGACCCTTCCGCCCCCTTCTCGCCCACGGCCACGGGCCTGCCCGCGGGCTTTTCCGGCATCAAGACCATGGGCTTCGGGATATTCAGCACCCAGGCCGTGCGCTGGACCGGCTCCCTGGACTACCACATCTACAACTCCCTCACCAAACCCACGGGACAGAACGACCTGGGCGCGGAGCTCGACGGGGAGCTGATCTACCGGTACACCGGCTTCGTCACCTTCGGGTTCGGGACGGCCTTCTTCTTCCCCGGCCAGGTGTACGGCAACACCGCCAGCCGCGTCAGCCGGTACACCGCCGAGGTCCACGTCCACTTCTAGCCTCGGACGCGCCGCCCGGCGTGCGCGCCTTCTTTAGCGCTCCTCCGCCTCCCGCTCCAAAAACGCCGCAAACCGCCTCACCAAACGCCTGTCCCCGGCGTTGAGGGAACTCACGTCCACGGTGGCGGCCGTTTCCCCGCGCAGCAGGTATTCCATCGAAACCCGCAGGGCCCCGGCCAGCCGGGGCAGGAGTTCCAGGGAGGGGGAACGCAGGCCCAGCTCCATCTGCGCCACCGCGCCCTGGGTCACGCCCAGGGCCTGGGCCAGGGCCTTCTGGCTCAGTTTCAGCTCCGTCCGCCGCCGCTTGATCCGCCGCCCCAAGGACATGGCCGCCTCCTTCGTTGCCGGATTAATTACTACTAGTAATTTATTATTACATTTTGTAATGCTTCCCGCCAGCCCTTCCCCGTCGGACCGCGCCGCGGAGCGCGCGCGTCCTTGCCAAAACCCGGGCTTTTCCGTAATATCTAGGCATGGCGAAAAAGCTCCTTCTGCTCCTGGCGCTGGGGATCGTCCCGGCAAAGGCCCGGGCCGGCTGGACCTTCGGTTACCAGCTCACCCTGGAAGGAAGTTGCGCCAGCCCGCCGTCCGTCAACCTGCCGCCCATCCCGCCGAACATTCCGGACCAGGGCACCTGCGAGGCCCTCCGGATCCAGGTGGACAACATCAGCGCCACCGGCTGCACCGACCAGGGGTGCTGCACCGCGGGATACGCCACCACGGCCTGCGTCTTCGTGGCGGACACAGGCGGAGGCGGGGGGACCGGCGGCGGAAGCGGGACCTCCGACCTCCCCATCGAGATCCCGGGCTCCGAGTACCTGCCCCCCGGGAGCCTCCTGCGGGACAGCCCGTACGAGCACATCGCCGGCGGGTTCAACAACCTGGGCGACGTGTCCCTCATGGGCACGGGGTACGGCGACGCTTTTTTCACCCGCCACTACACCACCTCCCTCGAAGACTGGATCGCCGCCTCCCAACAGCGGTTCCAGAACTATCTGGACGACAACCGCCGGCGCCGGGAACGCTTCGGCGCGGGCGAAACGCCGGCGGAGCTGGCCAAGAGCCCCTTCGCCTCGCCCTTCGGCGGCGGGGTGTCCAGGCCGCCGCCCACCACCGCCAAATTCGAGAACGAATACATGGCCGACCTGGAGAGCGGCGGCTTTTTGGCCAAGCTCCAGATGCGCGAGACCGGCGCGGGCCTGGCCGCCGGCCAGTATGTGACCCTGGAGGAGCTGGCCCGCCAGCGCCTGCGGGAGAAAACCGGCGGGTCCCTGGTCATGGACGGGATCCCGGTCCTGTACCCGGAGCGGGCCGAGGTCCAGGCGCCCGACGAAAAATCCCTCCTGGAAAAGCTCAAGGACAGCCTGTGGGACAAGGCCAAGGGCGAGGCCGGAAGCCTCAAGGACTCCCTCCTGGAAAAAACCGGGCTCAAGGACGTGACGGACCGTGTGGAAAGCGCCCAAGGCATCCTGAAACCCTTTGTGACCGATCTGGCGGACATCGGGCTGTCCGGGGCCTCCCAGGCCGCGGAGGCGGCCGCGTACGGCTCCCCGGGCCGGATGGACGCCCTGGAAAAAGAACTGGACGGCCGCGTGCGCGAGCGCGCGGGCCAGGCCGACAGCGAGATCAAGGAGTTCACCTGGGGGGAGTTCAAGGACAACGTGAGCGGCGCCCTGGGCGAGCTGGTGGAGGTGGAGCTGGCGGGCGACATGGCCAAAGCCGCCTGGGACGCGGGCACGGACATGGTCAAGCAGGGAGAAAAGTTCGCGGGGGCGGTCAAGGACAAGCTCCTGCAGGTCTCCAAGGAGGGCGGGGACCTGGAGGCCGCCCGCAAGGTCTTCAAGAAGACCCTGGAAGATTTCGCCCTGGGGCAGGCGGCGGACGCGGCCGCGGAGGGCGTCAAGAAAACCGGGTCCGCCGCGGTCAACGGCCTGGTGAGCACGGTCTTCAAGGCCAAGGACAACCACGCGGACACGGGCCTGCCCAAGGGCATGCACCCCGACGAGCCGCGGTGGCCGGCCGGCAAGCGGTGACATGAAGAAGACCCTCCTGCCGGCGGTCCTTTTGGGAACCGCGGCCGGCCTGTTCGCGGCCGCGGCCCCGGACCGGCCCCTGCCCAAGGACGTGGAGCTCCTCATCCCCCGCCAGGCGGTGAAGGTCGGATGGGTCCTGCCGCCGTCCCCGAAAAACCCGGCGCGGCCCGAGATCTTCGACGTGGACAAGGCGGGCGACCCCTGGTTCGGGGTCAAGGGGCGGTCCATCGCCAACCCCCTCAAGGGCGTGATCTTCGTCACGGACGAGCCCTTCCAGCAGTTCGCCTGGACCGGCGACAACGCCTTCCTGGTGACCAACGGCAGGAGCCTGGGGTTCCTGACGGGCGTGGCGGTCAAAGGCCGGCCCGAACGCCTGATAAGGACCGCCTTCAAGCCTTTGATCGAGCTGCCGGGGCGGAACTACCGCCTGTTCCCCGGCGGACGCCGCGGCCTTTTCCTCGCGGGACTGAACGCCAAGACCCAAAAACACGAGGTGGTGTACATCGAGGTCAAAAACCGGGTGGCCTCGGTGCGGAAAATTTTGGAAAGCGACGCCCCGGTGAACCACGTGGCCGGCGGAGGGAACCGGGCCTGGGTGGCGATGGGGCGGGTGGTGGCCCAGGTGGACCTCAAGGCCAAAACTTTGGAGCCGGTGTTCGCCCACCCCACGGAGCCCATCCGGGAGTTCGTCCACGCGCCCAACGCCGGGTTCTTCTACGCCACGGCCTCGGGTCTCGGTTTCTTCAAGAAGGGGCTCCAATACCAGTTCATGAGCGGCCCCAACCTCCGCATCCGCCTCAAAAACAGCCGGCTCTACGTGCTGCTGGACAAGGGCCAGGGCCTCCTGCGCATCGAAGGGCTGCAGCGCTTCGCCGGCCTCAACCCCGAAAAGAAGGCCGCCTCTTGAAAACGCGGGCCCGCTTCCTCCTGATCCTGGCCCTGGGCGCGCTGTGGACCGCCCCGGCCCTGGCCGGCCTGCGCCGGGCCCGCGAAGAGTCCCGGCAGGGCCGCCACGGAGAGGCGCTGGTGTCCTACGGCCGCCTGCGCCTCACCAAAAGCCCGGAGCTCGCCGCCGAATACGCCCACGCCCTGGCCCTGGCCGGGTTCCAGGACCTGGCCCTCGGCCACCTGGACCAGGCCCTGGCCCTGCAGGAGAACAACCCCGCGGCCAGCGGGGCCGTGAATTTTTTCGCGGCCAAGGTGTTCGAACGCCTGGGCCAGGCGGACGTGGCCCGGGAGCTGGCGGTCCAGTCGGTCCGGCCCGCCCGGTTCCGCGACGGCGCCCCGTCCGCGCCGACGCCGTCCGCGGCCGAGGCCAAACCGGATTTCCAGACCGACCTTCTCATGGCCAACAGCCTGCTGGTGCAGAAGCGGTACTACACGGCCGTGGACCGGTTCCAAAAACTGGCCGCCGCCCGTCCGGACGAGCCCCGGGTGTACGCGGGCTATGCCATCGCCCTGGAAAAAATCGGCGCGTACCGCAAGGCGGCCCGCGCCGTGGCCCGCTCCCTGGACCTGGAGGGCGCGGCCATGCCGGAGGAAAAACGGAAAACGTTCCAGGCGCACCAGCGGGAGCTTGAGTCCCGGCCCCAGGCCCCGCCTTCCTCCCTGCCTCCCGCGCGAAAAGCCAACCTCGCGCTGAAGGGCCGGTACCTGGCCTTTTTGGGCGGCAACATCAACCGCACCTCTCAGAACACCGTCTCCAACGTGAACGGCCGCCTGGGAAAGTTCTTCACCAACCGGTTCGACGCCAGCCTCACGGCCGGGTACACGGGGGGAAACATCCCCAAAAAATACCGCGGCGCCTCCGCCGGCCTGGCGGGCCGGTACCACCAGCCCCTGCCCGTGCCCGCGCCCCTGAACGGAACTTTCGGCGCCCGCGTGGACTATCAGCCCCGGCCCAGCCGGAAGACCTCCCTCGTGGCGTCGCCCGGCCTGAGCTGGGTCCAGGAAAGCGGGAGCTTCGACCTTTTCTACGAATACGGCGTGGCGGGCCGCCTGAAGAAAACCAGCACCGTTTCCCTGGGATACACCGCGTACTTCGGGGGCTCCCGATGAGGGCCAGGAACCTGATCCTGGCCCTGGCGCTGACGCTCCTGGCGCCGGCCCTTCCGCTCCGCGCCTCGCCCGACATGGCGGCCCTGCGGGACGCCTGGGACAAGCACGCCTCCTATTTCGCGGAACCGGCCTTGGGTGGCGCGGGCCAACTGCGCGTCAAGGCCACGGACGCTTTCCTGGGGGCCAGGCTTCCGGAAAAGAAAGCGGCGCTGGCGGAGCTGGCCGCGGACTGGCGGCGGGCCTCTCCCGGCGACCCCCTGCTGATGGAGGTCCGCTGGCGGTACGGCGGCTGGATCTGGCGGGGGAAAAGGGACCCCAAGACCGGGCGGGAACGGGTCTCCCTGGTGGACCGATGGGACGACGGGAGCTTCCCCTGGGTGCAGGAATCCTCGCCCTGGGGCAAATGGTTCCTTTTCCTGGGCGGCCAGGCCGTGTCCGGGGGGGACATCGGGTCCTCCCACGGGTTCAACGTGCGGCTGGGCACCACGCTTTTCCGCGACCGGTACGACGCGGCCTTCACCTTCAACAGCACCTCCACCGGGCCGGCCCCCAAGGTCAAACTGACCTCGCTCGGCGCGCTGGGCCGGGCTCTGTTCCGCGTGCCGGACACCCATTGGGGCTACAACCTGGGCGGGGGGATCACGGTCATCAGCGGCCCTGGCTTCGACACCGAAAACGAATTCAACGTGGTGGGAGGCCTGAACCTGTACCAGCGCGGGGGCAGTTGGGACCTGTCCCTGAACCTGGGGGACGAAGGCACCCGTACCCTGGTTCTCGGTTATTCCCTTTTCCTGAACCGCTGATTTTTTAAGGCCCCTGGGAGGTTCCCGGCGCCCCCGGCCATCCCCTTTGTTCCTGCTTGATCTTCCCCAATGGCCTCCCATCCCAAATCCTTTGCTCTCCGCAACATAGGCCAGCGAGGACCTGCAGAAGGGTTTTCAGCCCTTTTCCGGCGCAACAAAGCCCCTCACAAACCCAGCCTCTGAGAACCCCTTAAAAGCGGTCTTTCCAAGGGCCCCTTCTCCGAAAATTCCTATTCAACCCGGCCCGCGCCCTTCCAAAACAACCCCTTTGTTTTCCAGGATATAACTTCTGATAATATATATTATGTTAAGTTAATAGCCAAACCACCGCCGTTTGTTTTATCGATAATCCATCTTATATATATTTTATAAATTATTGATTATCAACATATTTAAACTTATGTATAATAAATTGGTTTATAAATATAATCTTGGCGGTCGTTTTTGGGCAAAATTTTTTGGGAATTTTCCCCAAAGTTTTGGCTTCGGATTTTTGATGGCGGAAAACGTCCGTTCAAAGGGCCTCTTCCCGGCTTCAGAGACCCTTTGCGAAAAAGACCACAAAAAGGCCCGGGGCCGGCCCCTGCCCTGACCCCTGTTCCGGCCGGCCCAAGGTCCCGCCTCCGGCCAAAATCAGGCAACTTTCAGCCGGACCAGGGCGCTCCCCAAAAAGACCATGAAAGACCCCGCCCACCTGGGACCATCCTCCACCCCCAAACGGGGCGGCCCCCAAAAACCACGGAAGATCTTTGGGCGGATCCTGGGCCGGACCGACCGTCAAAAGTCCCTGTTTTGAAAAGACCATGGAGCCACGGGCCGCGACTCGGCTTTTCCGCGGACCCAAAAACAGGCTTTTCAAAAACACCATGAAGCGCTTCATGGGCTGTGAGGGCCCAAAACAGTGTGTTAAATTTGTATTGAAAAATAGAGGCGTTTTTTAACGTATAGGGAGATGTTTTTCTGGTTTTTGGGGCCTAAAATCGCATTTTTGTGCGTTTTCCGTCGAGAAAACGCTTAAAAAAGCGAAAAACTTGGGGGGAGACGCGGGAAAAAAAGTCCGCGGCCGGGATGGTTGAACCTGAGGGCATGGCAACGGCCCGGCAGAGGCGGGATGGTTTTCAGAAACAGCCGGGATGTTTGAGAAAAAAGGCGCGGGTGAGCCGAAAAAAACCGGAGGGCCGGAAGGTCGCGTCCCGAAAAACCCGACAGCCTCGAAAACGCGGCCGAAGGAACTAGGCGGTTTGGATCAGCCGCAGGAGATACTGGCCGTATTCGTTCTTTTCCATGGGTTTGGCCAGGCCGCGGACCTGTTCCGCGTTGATGTACCCCAGGGTGTACGCGATCTCTTCCACGCAGGCCACCTTGAGCCCCTGCCGCTCCTGGATGACCTGGATGAAGGTGGCGGCCTGGAGCAGGGCCTCATGGGTGCCCGTGTCCAGCCAGGCCACGCCGCGGCCCAGCTTCTCCACGTGCAGGGCGCCTTGCTTCAGATAGGCGCGGTTCACGTCGCTGATCTCCAGCTCGCCCCGGGCCGAGGGCTTCAGCCCCTTGGCGATGTCCAAAACCTGGTTGTCGTAGAAATAGAGGCCCGTGACCGCGTACGCGGACCGGGGCTTGGCCGGCTTCTCTTCCAGGGAGAGCGGCTTTCCGGCCTTGTCCAGCTCCACCACGCCGTAGCGTTCCGGGTCCTTGACTTGGTACGCGAACACCGTGGCCCCTCGGGGCCTTTCCGCGGCGCTTTCCAATATCTGGGGCAGCCCCTGGCCGTAGAAAACGTTGTCTCCCAGGATCAGGGCCACCCGGTCCTTGCCCACGAAATCCCGGCCGATCAGGAAGGCCTGTGCCAGTCCCTCGGGCCGGGGCTGGGCCGCGTAGGAAAGATTCAGCCCGATCCACCGCCCGTCCTCCAGCAGGCGCTTGAACCCGTCCTGTTCGTGGGGCGTGGTGATGATCAGGATGTCCCGGATGCCGGCCAGCATCAGCACGGACAGCGGGTAATAGATCATGGGTTTGTCGTAGATGGGCACCAGCTGCTTGCTCACGCCCCGCGTCAGGGGATAGAGGCGCGTTCCGGAACCTCCCGCCAGGATGATGCCTTTCATGAAACCTCCCTGAAATGCGACAAGGTCTGTCCCTTTTCGTCCGCCTTCTTCGGCCTTCC
>CAZAEL010000025.1:0-10132 GCA_964484135.1 uncultured Elusimicrobia bacterium | reverse complement strand
GCCTTCTTCGGCCTTCCCGCGCGTTTTCATAGGTCTTGGTGGCCGGGCCGCAGCAGGTCGTTGATGGTCTTGATGGGCTGGAACATCTGCGAAGGGATCTCCACCAGCACCGTGTTCCAGCCCGCCATGCCGCCGTTCCACAGCCCCGGGTGCTCCAGGGCCAGGAGCTCATGGCCTTCCTCGGATTTGCGGGAGATGAACACCGCCTCCGGGTCCGCGAAACGTTTCAGATCAAAAGGCCGGCCGTCGCGGTCCCGGAGCCCGCACACCATGTCCACCGGGTTGAAGTGCGTCGCCTCCTCGAAGAGGTCCCTCTGCGCCTCGGACACCTGGGACCTTTCCACGATCTGCAGGGAGATTCCCCCCCCTTTTTCCCGCACCCAGAAGGGCCCTCCGCCCGGCTCCCCTTCGTTCCGCACCATGCCGCAGACGCGGAGGGGCCGGTTGAGCCTGTCGAGCAGGAACCGGCGGCGGGCGGCCGGGGAGCCGTTCTGCAGGCGTTCCGGAACCGCGATGGCCAGCCGCCGCGACAGGAACCGGAGCGCGTCCGCCGCGGCCCGCTCGTCCTCCGGGTGGTCCGTGAGCCAGCCGAGGCACCGGAAGACCTCTTCCTGGAGTTCCACGAGCAATCCGGCCAGGGCCCTCCGCCAGGACAGCGCGTCCCCCCTCAACCGCTCCGGCGCCACGTTGTCGATGTTCCGGATGAACACCAGGTCGCCCTTCCAGGCCCCCAGGTTCTCCAGCAGGGCGCCGTGCCCGCCGGGCCGCAAGCGCAGCCGGCCGTCCTGGTGGCGGGACAACCGGCCGTCCGGCCCGAGCGCCAGGGTGTCCGTGGCCTTCTTCTGGACGGAAAATTCGACCCGGAACCGCGCCTTCAGCTCCCGCTCGTACGCGGGGCGGACTTTATGAAAAACCTTTTGAAACTGGTCCCGGTGTTCCTCGGAGACCGTGAAATGGAGCCGGCAGACCCCCTCCCCGTCCCGCACGCAGCCCGCCGCGTCCGCCAGGTGCTCCTCAAAAGGCGTGCGCGCGCCCTTTCCGTGCCGGTGGCAGGGCAGCAACCCCTTGGGCATCCCCGCGTAACCCAGCCCCGGCGCGTCGAGGATCGTCTTGAGCAGGGTTTCGTGGTCCCCCTTCTTGAGCAGGCCCTGCGGGGTCAGCCGCCCGCGGGCCAGCGCCTTCCGCAGGTCCTCGAAGAAAGGGAACCGGCCCAGGTTGTCCAGGAACGTCCGGAGGGACGAACCCGCCGGGCCTTTCAGCGCCGCTTCCCGGGCCGCGGGCCCCGCCTCCAGAAACTCCCGCAACGGCTGGAACAGGCGGGTGGCGGCGCCGGAGGCGGGCACGAATTGGCCGAACCGCCCGCCTTGCGCGGCTTTTCGGTGCAAGGCCTCGTACCGCTCCCGGTCCCCCTTGGTCAGGCTCTGGATGCCGTTCCCCAGTCCGCAGGGCCGCTCCAAGACCACGGGCGACGGCGGGGCGGCGAGGAGGGCCGCTTGGCGCAGGGCCTCCTTTTTGGAAATGCCGTGCCGCGCGAGCCGGGACAGGTCCTTCTCGGAGAAGGAAATCATCCCGCGCGCCCGCGCCCCCACCGACGACGATGGCCGTCGAACCGGCCGGGAACAAAGGTCCGCCTGGACATCATGGGGTCCGGCTCAGGACGCGGACGCCTGTTGAAGATGGAGCGTCCGCGTGGGATAGGCGAACCCGATGCCCCTTTGCTCGAACGCCTCCTTCAACGCCAGGTTGATCTCCTGCTGGATGTCCATGTACCGGTTGTAGTCGGCCGACAGCACGTAATAGGCGACCTCCACGTCCAGGCTGGAGTCCCCGAAGGCCTGGAAATGGGCCCGGTCGAAGAGCGTGCCCGGGATTTTTTCGACGATCCCCCGGATGAGGCCGGGCGCGGCCTTCAATTGCTCGTTGGTGGTCTGATACGTCACCCCCACCTTGAACACCACGCGCCGGCGGTCCATCTTCTTGTAATTGCGGATGCGGGACCCGGTCAGATCGGAGTTGGCGAAGACCAGGAGCTCCCCACCCAGGCTGCGCACCCGCGTGGTCTTGATGCCGATGTGCTCGATGGTGCCCATGTACCCGTCCACCACGACGAAGTCCCCCAGCTCGAAAGGACGGTCGAACATGATGGCGAAATAGCCGAACAAGTCCCCCAGCACGGCCTGGGCGGCCAGGGCCACGGCCACGCCGCCGATCCCCAGGCCCGCGATGACCGTGGACACCTTGTACCCCAGGTTGTCCAGGAAGAAGACCGCGCCCAGGGCCCACAGCAGGCCTTTGACCAGGGGCATGAGGCCCCTGACGATCTGTTGCGTGGAGGCGGAGCTTTCCCGCTTCAACCAGTGCTCCGACAGGAAAAAGTTCGCCAGCTCGACGGAAAAACGGATCCCGGACACGGTCAGGACCAGGGCGGCCAGGAAATGGAGGCCCTTGGCCACGGCGGGGTTGGTCTTGAGGCTGTGGACGGCGAGATAGAAGACGCCGAAATACAGCAACGGGACAAAAATTTTCTCGACCGCCCCGACCAAGAAATCGTCGAGGGTGGTTTCCGTCTTCTCCGCCCAGCCCTTCAACCGCCTCAGCACCAGGTTCTTGACGACCCCGACGGCCAGAAGGCCGCCCGCCAGGGACGCGGCGGCCAGCGCGTAGCTCAGGACGCTGTTCCCGAAGAACGTCTTAAACAGAAAGTCCGAAGGCATCCGACCTCCTCACCTTTTCATCCGCGGAAAGGCATTATACCAAAGGCCCCCCGAACCGGGACAAGACGTCCCGGTGCCGCGCCACGAAACGGTACAGGGCCTCGCCGGCCCGGGCCGCCCACGGCCACCTTCGGTACAGCCGGAGGGGCCAGCCCCAGCCGGGCACGCAGGCCAGGAGGCGGCACACGGCCTCGGCCGCGCGGTACGCCTTCCCGTCCTCTCCGACGAAACAAAGCGACGTCTTCAGGCTTTCGAGGGACAGGGGCAGGCCGTCCGGTTTCCGCTGGAAAGGCACGTACGCGACCCGGTCGCCGGTGAACCTCCGCCAGCGGGCCGCCCAGCGCCGGCAAAGCCCGCAGTCCCCGTCGTAAATCAAAAGGGGCCTCACGTCTCTTCAGGAAGGCTTCCGCGCCTGGAAGATCAGGTCGAAGTACCAATGCCGCCGCGTTTGCAGGAGCCGGAAACGCCGGTTCAGGGCCGACGCCCAGGCGGCCCGCGTCAAGTGGGTGTGGTGGGTGTCCTTCCACATGCGCCCCACCAGCCGCGTCCAAAGGCCCCACAACAGGTTCCACGCCCAGTTGTCGTCCGGCACGGACACCACCAGGGTCCCGCCGGGACGCAGGACCCGGTGGATCTCGTCCAGGGCCCGGGGCAGGTCGTCCACGTGCTCCAGGACCTCCATGGCCGTCACGTTCTCGAAGGAACCGTCCGGAAAGGGAAGGTTGAGCAGGTCCCCCTGCTTGAACGCGAAGGGCCCGTCGCAGGGCTTCACGTCCAGGCCCGTGCCGCGGCCCAGGTGCAGAAGGAAGGCGCCGTCCGGCATGGAGTCGCAGGGACGGCCGCACCCCAGGTCCAGGAGGCCGCCGGGCCCCAGCAAGGGCGCCACCGCCGCGTACCGCCCCCGGTGATAGCGCTCCCTCAGGCGGTCCAGCGGGCTGTGGCCGAACCGCAGCTCGAAGAGGGATTCCAGATAGCTCAGGATGACGAAGGCGGACAGCTTGGAGTACCCGCTGCGCCGGTCCCGGAAGACGAAAGGCACCTCCGCGATCTTGAGGGGCGCGGCCCGCGTCACGATCTCGAGCAATATCTTATAACCCCGAGGCCGCAGCCGGCCGCGCACGCGCTCGTATACGCCGCGGCGCAGGAGGAAGTACCCGCTCATGGGGTCGGACAGGCGCTGGGGCAGGACGCTCCGGGCCAGGACCGTGGCGAAGGAGGAGGTCAGGCGGCGGTACCAGGGCCATTTTTCCGCGCCGCCGCCCGGGATCCGCCGCGAGGCCACGGCCATGTCCGCGCCCCGTTCCAGGGCGTCGAGCAGGCGGGGCAGGATGTTTTCGTCGTGGGAAAGGTCCGCGTCCATCACGCCCAGGACGTCGCCCCCCGCGAGGCGGAACCCCTCCAGGATGGCGCTGGAAAGCCCCCGGTCCGTGATCCGGCGGTGGACCCGCACCCGCGGATGGTCCCGCGCGTAGTCCCGGGCGATCCGCCAGGTGCCGTCCGGGGAGTCGTCGTCCACCACCCAGATCTCGTAATCGCGGCCGGCCAGGGCCCTTTCCAGCCGCGGCAGGATCTCCGGGATGTTCTTGGCCTCTTCGTACGTGGGCAGGACCAGGGAAATCATTTAAAATTCGAAGCGCTCCCGCCGGCGCTGGATGTCCTCGATCCGCTGTTTCAGGTCCTTCAGCTTGGGGTCGTCCGGCGCCAGGCGCTCGCATTCCCGCCAGTGCTTCCAGGCCCGGTCCACGTCGAACAGGTATTCCGAATACACCACGGCCAGGTTGAAATGCACGTCGTAGTCGTCGGGGTCGTACAGCAGGCCCCATTCCCACTCCCGGGCCGCCAGGGCGTGGTTCTTTTGCGCGTGGGCCTCATGGCCCGCACGGACGTGGCGCTCCGCCTTCTGTTTGCCCCGGAGCCCCTCCACGTGGGTTTTTTCCAGGTACGCCAGGTACAGGGCGGTGGCGCCCAAAAAGGCCGCCAGGAAAACGACGTACAGCGTCCTGCCGCGGGACGCCCAGGGGGACGCGGCCGGACGCTCCTCCGCGCGCAGGGCCTCGGGGGACGGCTCGACGAAGGAGGTGAAGGCCAGGGCGATCACCAGGGGAAAGATGGGCAGGAAGAGCCGGGTCTCCTGGAAGATGGGGATCACGAAATGGAACACCAGGAAAAAGGGAAGGAACAGGGCGGCCCGCCGGAGGAACTTGGGCTTGGCCCCCAGGCCCTTGAGCGCCGGCGCGGCCAGGGCCCCGAACAGGAGCAGGAAATACAGGTAGGAGTTCACGCTGCGGAGGTTCAGGAAGAAATCGTTGAACTCGGCGTACGCCGTGTGATGGCCGAACAGGACGCGCAGCGCGAAGTAGGCCCCCAGCGCCGCGCCGCTCAAACCCAGGAACCGAAGGGCCGTCCGGGCCAAGGGCATCTCGTCCCAGCGGTACAGGAGCCACACCAGGGCCAGCATCACGGGCGTCTCCCGGTTGAGCATGGCCAGGGGCAGGAGCGCGGCCAGGGCCCCGTCCCGCCGCCGCCGGATCAGGTCGTAGCCGATCAGGAAAAAGACCATGTTGGCCGGGTCCGTCTCCTGCATGTAGTAGTTGATGTACGTGAGGGGCAGCCAGGCGAACGTCAAGAAGACCCCGGCCAGGACGAACGGCAGGGGCAGGTACGCGGACAGGAACCGGTGGAGGAGGAGCGCGGCCAGAAAGGTGAAGAGGCCCCGGACCAGGAGGTAGGCGGCCCGGAAAGGGTCGTCGAATCCCAGGGCGCGGCCCGCGCGGCGGGCCGCCTCCGCCAGGTAAAACGTCATGACGCGGTACTGCAGGGGGGCGGGGGCCTCGTTCCGGAGGACCCGCTCATGGAGGGCCCGGCGGGCGTCCAGGGCCACGGAATCCACCAGCCGGTTGTGCACCACCAAACACAGGCCCGTGAGGCCGGCGTACAGGAGGAGACACCGCCGGAAGGAAAGCCGGGGAGCGGAAACGGCTTCGCGGCCCATGCTCAGGTCATGCCGGAACGGCCCCGCTTCGGCTCATCTCCCCATGGGCCGCGAAGCCGTTTCTGTCGTCCGATGAAGGGGATCAGGAACCGACGGGCAGCGCGGCGATGTCGGAGGTGTTGGTCCAAACGCTCTTACACTTGCCGCATTCGTAGTACTTCAGGTCTTTTCCCTTGTCGGTGCGGGACTGCTTCACCACCACGGCGCCCTTGGCGTTGCACCGGGGGCAGAGGACATCGGCCATGACGAAGCTCCTTTGGAACGGCGCGGGCCCCCTCCCCGAAAACCACGGCGACGGCGGGGCGTGGGGCGGGCCGGTATTGTTTTTTTATTCTAGGAAATCCGGAGGGCGGGGAAAAGGAGAGGCGTTCCTTTCCGGGGGCCTCACCGTCCGGCTTTCGTCCGGCGGAAGGCCTCCCCCAGGACCATGCCCACGGCCGTGGACAGGTTCAGGGAGCGGATGGGGCCGGGGAGGCAAAGGCCGAAAAATCGGTCCGGGTAGCGCCGCCGCAAAAAGGCGGGCAGGCCCCGGCTCTCGGAGCCGAACACCAGACAGGCGCCCGGCGGAAGACGGGCCTTCCAAAAGGAGCGGCGGCTGCGGGCGGAGAAAAAGAAGAGGGAGGAGGCCGGACGGCCCTTGAAGAACCCCCGGACATCGGGATGCACGCTCAAAGGGACGCGGGGCCAGTAATCCAGCCCAGACCGCCGCAAATGGCGGTCCTCCAGGGAAAACCCCAGGCGCCCCACCAGGCGCAGGCGCGCGCCCACGCCCAGGCAGGTCCGCCCCACGTTGCCCGTGTTCCACGGGATTTCCGGCTCCACCAGGGCCACTTCAAAAGGCGGGGACGACGGCCGGGAGGCGCGGCGGGGGAGACGGGGTTTTCGGGGCGGCTTCATGGCCGGTCTTCGGGCGGCGGGACGACGGACATCCGCTCGCCGCCGGCCGCCGCGCTGGAGGGGACGAACCGGAATTCGATTTCCCCCGGCCGGACCAGGCCGAGCTGGCGCCGGGCCTCTCCCTCCAGAAAAACGTCGTCCTTCTGGGCCCGTTCCATCTGCCGGCGCTTCTCGGCCACGCGCCGCTGGGTCTGGGCCCATTGGGCGTTCAGGCGGCTCAACTCATGCCGCCGGCGGAAATAGCCGCGCACGCCTTCGCTGGAGGCCAGCGCCCCCAGGACGGCGGCGGGCAGAAAGAACCAGAAGAACCTCTTCCAAAAGGGGGCGCCCCACCGCATGCGAGATCACCCCTTCGCGGGCGGCCCCGCCGGGCTATCGCCGGAAAACGCGGTCGCCCGGGAACCGGGCCCGGTCGCCCAGGGACTCCTCCAGGCGGAGCAGCTGGTTGTACTTGGCGATGCGCTCGGAGCGCGAGGCGGACCCGGTCTTGATCTGGCCCGCGTTGAGCGCCACGGCCAGGTCCGCGATGAAGCTGTCCTCGGTCTCGCCCGACCGGTGGGAGATGATGGTGGCGTAACCGGCCTTCTGGGCCGTCTGCACCGCCTCCACCGTCTCCGTCAGGGAGCCGATCTGGTTGACCTTGACCAGGATGGCGTTGGCCACGCCGCGCGAAATCCCGTCCTTGAGGCGCTTGGTGTTGGTGACGAACAGGTCGTCCCCCACCAGCTGCGTCTTTTTGCCCAGCCGGTCCGTGAGCGCTTTCCAACCCTCCCAATCGTCCTCGGCCAGTCCGTCCTCGATGGAGACGATGGGATACCGCCCCACCCACTGGTCGTAGAAATCCACCATCTCCCGGGCGGAACGGTTCTTCACCTCCGCCTCGCCCTCCAGCCGGTACGACCCGGCCTCCAAATACTCGTTGGAGGCGCAGTCCAGGGCCAGGAACACGTCCTTGCCCGGCTTGTACCCCGCCAGCTCGATGGCGCGCAGGATCACCTGCAGGGCCTCCTCGTTGGATTTCAGGCTGGGCGCGAACCCGCCCTCGTCCCCCACGCCCGTGCTGTACCCGGCCTTTTTCAGAACGCCCTTGAGCGAATGGAACACCTCGGCCCCGGCGCGCAGCGCCTCCCGGAAACGGCCGCCGCACACGGGCGCCACCATGAACTCCTGCAAATCCACGTTGTTGTCCGCGTGGGCGCCGCCGTTCAGGATGTTCATGAGCGGCACCGGGAACAGGCACTCGTCGGAACGGATCCCGAAGGCCTGACGGATGTGCTCGAAAAGAGGGACGCCCTTGGACAGGGACGCGGCCCGGGCCAGGGCCAGGGATGCGCCCAGGATCGCGTTGGCCCCCAGCTTGGACTTGGTGTCCGTGCCGTCCAGGTCCAGCATGCGGCGGTCCAGCTCCCGCTGGTCGGAGGGGTCCCGGCCCTGGAGCGCGGGCGCCAAGACCTTCCGCACGTTCTCCACGGCCTTGAGCACGCCCTTGCCCACGTAACGGGACTTGTCCCCGTCGCGCAGCTCCAGCGCCTCGTGCACGCCGGTGGAGGCGCCGGAGGGCACCGCGGCCCGGCCCACCGTGCCGTCCTGCAGGACCACGTCCACCTCCACGGTGGGGTTGCCGCGGGAATCCAGGATCTCCCGGGCCAGCACGCGGCCGATCTTGGCCGCCGCGCGGGCGGACTTGCCGCCGGACTTGGAATTGGTTTTCGCCTTCAACTTGATCGCCATGGGACTTCTCCTTATCGTCAAAAAATCAGGCCACTCCGGCCAACATCCGGCCTGCCTTGTCCAAAATTTTGAGTTTCTCGGGGGTGTGGGACTCCAGGTACACCCGCACCACCGGCTCGGTGCCGGACAGCCGCACCCCGATCCAGCTGCCGTCCGTCAGGATGAACTTGTGCCCGTCCGTCTCCACGATGCGCCGCACCGTCACGCCCGCGAACTTGGTGGGCGGCCCCTGCCTCAGTTTTTCCCGCAGGGCCGTCATCTTGTCCGGCGTCAGGTAGAAGTTCAGCCGCTGGGTGTGGAAGACGCCCACCTCCTTCTGCAGGGCCTCCAGGGACTTGCGCAAGGGTTTCCGGGTCGCGGCCACGATCTCCGCGGCCAAAAGACAGGCCAGGACGCCGTCCTTCTCCGGCACGTGCCCGCGCAGGGACAGGCCGCCGGACTCCTCCCCCCCCAGCACGAAGGCCCCGCCCTGGGACGGATAGATGGAATTCTCGTGGAGCATGGCGTCGCCGATGTATTTGAACCCCACGGGCGTCTCGCGCAGCTCCAGCCCGTGCCGGCGCGCCACCGCGTCCAGGAAGTGGGACGTCATGACGCTCCGCACCACCACGCCGGACCACCCGCGGGTCTTCACCAGGTGGTCCAGGAGCAGGGGCAAGAATTCGTTGGGGCTGAGCAGGGTGCCGTCCACGTCCATGACGCCGAACCGGTCCGCGTCCCCGTCCGTGGCCAGGCCCAGGTGGCATTTCCTCCGCCGCATGACCTCGGCCAGGCCCTTCAGGTGGCCGGGCTCGGGGGAAGGGCCCGCGCCGCCGAAGAGCACGTCCCGCTCCTGGTGGAGCACCTCCACCTCCACGCCGCACCTCCGCAAAAATTCATCCAAATACCCCCGCCCCGTGCCCCAGAGCAGGTCCACCGCCACCCGGATCTTTCCCTTCCTGAGGGCCCGGGTGTCCACCAGCTTTTCCAAGTGCTTGAAATAGAAGGGCATGGGGTCCATGGGCACGATCAGGCGTTTCTTGACGCCCGTGGCCTCGCGCGCGCTCTTGAGGTGGGATTCGCCGGACAGGTACGGCTCGCAGCCGGCCTCGATGCGCTGGGTGATCTGGGGCAGGGCCGGGCCGCCCCAGGAAGAGTTGAACTTCAGGCCGGAATACTCGGCAGGGTTGTGGCTGGCCGTGATGTTGATGCCGCCGGCGGCCTTGCGCCGCAGGATCTCAAAGGCGATGACGGGCGTGGGGGTGTCGCGGGTGCAGAGCAGGGTCTCCAGGCCGTTGGCGGCCAGGACCTGGGCCGCGGCCTGGGCGAACTGCTCGGACAGGAAACGGGTGTCGTACCCCACCACCACGGACCGGTTGTGCAGACCCTCCTGTCGCAGATAGTCCGCGATGGATTGGGTCACGATCCTGACGTTGGGGAACGTGAATTCGTCGGCGAGGATGGCCCGCCAGCCGGAGGTGCCGAATCGGATCTTCATGGGACGTTTTCCGTCTTAACGGAACGGATTCGCATGGTAGCACAACCCCCCCGGCCTGTCAACGGGGGTAGCGGGGCCATGGGTAGCGGTGCTGTCGGACAGGCCTCTGAAAGATTTGACGGTTTTGGTATTTTTGAGCGGCCTCTTGCAAAACCGGCGGGGGGTTATTATACTACAAGTATGCGGAATTTCCGGCTCCTGAAGCTCCTCGCCCTCCCCCTCTTGGCCCTCCTTTTGAGTTGCAGCAAAAAGGAGAAGGACCGCTTGCTCACCGGCACCTTGCCCGCCGATTCAACAGTCTATGGACAGGTCTCTGTTGCC
>CAZAEL010000024.1:0-35280 GCA_964484135.1 uncultured Elusimicrobia bacterium | reverse complement strand
GTTTTGACTCGACGGTAAACCCAATGAATCGAACGTTCCGCCCTCCATCGCCTCACCGAATCTCCCGCGTGGCCGGGGGCGTTTTCCTCACCCTCTCTCTTTTCACCCTTCCCCTTTTCGCCGAACCCGTTGAAATCAAATCCTTCCGCCCGCCCGTGGATGTGCAACGGGCCAACATTCCGGAAAAATGGTTCCCCGTCAAAGTGGGCCTTCAATTAAAGGAAGGCGACGTGCTCAGGACCGGCAGCCGGGGCCAGGTGGACCTGCGCATGGCGGACGGCTCCCGCATGGTGCTGGGGCCGGGCAGCCGTCTCCAGATCCAGGAAACCGGCGCCAACCGCCGCTTCGGCCTGGACGCGGGCCGCATCAAGTCTTTCATCAAGAAGCTCAAGCCCGGCAACAAGTTCGAGATGAAAACGCCCCTGGCCGCGGCCTCGGTGCGCGGCACGGTTTTCGAGATGGGTTTCGACGAAGGCAACCGGAACGGGTTCCTGGACGTGTCCGAGGGCGCGGTCGCCCTGATCAAGGACAACCAGGAGGTCCTGGTGCCGGAGGGCAGCCGCCTGGAATTTCTGCCGGACAAGCCTTTGGGCGAGCCCGTGCCCAGCCAATCCGGAGGCGAATCCTCCGACGCCCAGGCCCAGGTGCGGCGCGAAGTCGGGCTGGGCATGAGCAAGGAAGAGGTCATGGCCGCGGCCGCGGAGGAGATGCGCCTGGCCGAGTACCAGGAGGGCAAGACCCTCATCGACGTCAACGGCCAGCGGGTGCGGCTGCAGGAGTACATCATCCGCAAGCCCCGGGAAGTGACGGCCGCGGACCAGGACAAGGCCTTTAAATTGGTGGTCTTGAACGAGCGGGAGGACCGCTTCGACTACTTCTATTACCGCGGCGTCTTCAACACGAGCCTCCCCGAGGACCTCTCCCTGGCGCTCCGGGACGTCAACGGCAAGCTGGGGACCACGGCGCCTTCCTATTACCTCACCGAATATGAAATGGGCCAGTCCAACACCACGGACTTCATCAAGGACAACGCCTCCGGCGGGCATTTGGTGCGCATCAACTACGACGGCGCCAGCTACACCCTCACAGACCCCACGGACGCCTCCAACACCCGCACCGTGACCGCGGACGAGCAGGTGGTGGTGGACAACGTCACCTACCACAAAATTTACGACCCGGTCAACGACCGCTTCACCACCCTGACGGACGCCCAGTTCCAGGCCGGGGATTACCGGCCCACGGTGTACGACCCGTCGGACGACAGCTTCCGCCGCATCGGCACGGGCGACACGTACTGGCGCACGCGGTACAACAACTACACACACGTCCTGAACACCGCCACCAAGCAGTCCTACGCCAAAAAATCCGCGGTGGCCAACACCCTGGCCGTGGACCTGGACGCGGACTTCACGTACGCGGGCGGGACCCTCCTGGCCTTCACCGAAACCCCCTCGGGCTCGGACCTCCTGCACAACCGCGTCACCCTCTTTTACGGCGACGGCACCAAGGAGGTGTACGACACGTACATCATCTCGGACGAGGGCGCCATCGCGCCCACAAGCGCCTTCAACAACGTCTCCACGGGGCAGGCCTTCAAAACGGAGCTTTTGAAGTGGAACTACCAGCAGGTGGCCACGGCCACGGAGTTCCAGGGCCGCAAGATCGACCTGGTGGTGGAGCCGAAGATTTTGATCAAATCGGGGCTCATAAAATGACGGCGTTAAAAGTGAAAAGCGTGAGGTCAAAAACATTCATGGCCCTGGCCGTGGGCCTCCCGCTTCTCACTTCCCACTTGAAACCTCTTTTGGCCGTGGAAGTCACGCCCGTGTACGACATCCGTTTCTTCGGCGGCCAGCACTTCTTCGACGGGGACGTGAGCGCGGTGTCCGGCAACATGAACGTCATGATCTCCCCGGCCATGAGTTTCAACGACCGCTGGTCCCTCATCCCCACGTACATGGGCTCCTACCAGGGCACGCGGGACGTGCAGGAATTGGCCGGCGGCGGCACCCTTTTCCAGGACTCCACCAACCACGGCCTCACCGTCAAGGGGGTGTACGCGGCCACCTCGGCCCTCAAGCTCAAGGCCGCGGCCGGGGCGCGGACCGAGCTTTTGCGGGAGACCAAGGACGAGGACTGGGGCGACGGCCTCTTCGACTACCGCAAATTTTCAGGCGGCGTGGAGGGCGAGTACAACGTCAACAAGGACATGGGCGCGCGCCTGGCGTACGACTACTACGCCCTGGATTTCCCCAACTACAAGTCCCTGGAATCCAGCCAGGACCCCACGCTCTCCCGGGAGCTGGCCGGCGAGGACGTGCTCAACAGCGGCAACCAGCTCATCACCCTGGGCGGCTGGACCCCCCTGCCCGGCGGCGTCCGGTGGGACCTTTCTTCCTATTACAACTTCCGGGACTTCTCGGACCAGCCCGTGGTGGCGGCCTCCGGCGACCTCACCCCGACGGACCGCGCGGACACGGTCATGGCCGTGACCACGAATTTCGCCTATCCTTTGTCCCTGGGGCAAAACCTCCGCCTCGTGGGGGAGCTGGGCTTCGGGTACAACGCCATGGACTCCAACCAGAACCATTATGACGCCAAAAAAACCGCCTTCTTAAAGGACTATTACGACTATTCCCAGACGTCCGTGTCCCCGCGGGTGTCCGCGGCCCTGGGGGGGCGGCCTTGGATCGTGTCTTTGGGCGCCACGTACAGCCGCCGCACGTACGACGACCGCCCCATCCAGGACGAGAACGGCAACTACCTCACGGAGGACACGGTCCTGACGAACATCGACGCCAGCCTGGGCCTCACCTACCCCCTTTCCAAGAACTTCAAGGCCCGGGCCGTGGGCACCCTCGGCTGGAGCGATTCCAACATGAAGTATGAAAAGATCTTCAAGTACAACTATCGCATCGCCAACTATCTCTTCGGGTTCTCCTATGAATATTAAGCGCCCCTTCCGTCGGACCGTTTTCAGAGCCGCCCTGGCCCTGTTGGGCGCGGGGGCCCTCCTGGCCCTGGCCGCGCCGGCCCGGGCCTGGTACCGCACGGACATGACGGACCAGTTCGGCAACGACTACCAGACCCTCATGTCCGGCAGCAACTCCACCCGGATCAAGGTGACGCTGGTGGACGACTACTGGACCGCCGTCAACAGCACCACCCCCGTGGTTTACACCATGGAGATGTTCAACCAGAACAATTCGGGCGTTCAGGTCCCCTTCAGGATTTCCTTCAACAACGGGAGCACCTTCTCCTCCGTCTCGGGACAAACCACCGTCACCATAGCCTCGGGCGCCTCGGTTTCGTCCGAATTCATCATCAACTTCGACGGCTTCTCCGCCGGGGAATACGCCCTGCGGGTCTCCAGCTATCCGTTCTTCGACCAATACTACGGCGGCGAGTCCTCCTACTACTTCTCGGTGCTGGGAACCGGCCAGGGGGCCTTCACCAACGTGTCCCTGCGCACGGACTCCCAGGCGGCCGGCTCCGGCCAGACCCAGGTCACCATCACCCCCAACCGGGACGGCGCGAACGACGCCGCGGTCATCCACGCCCGGCCCCCCAGCGACGGCCCCTGGGAAATGTTCATCTCCGACCTTTCTTTCAATGATCTGTCCGCGTACAACCCGCCCCATCTGGTCAAGCAGTTCTGGGGGTACGGCGAGCACGACATGTTTTGGTACGCGGAGGACTTCAACTGGCGGACCGTGCCCGCGGGCACCTATTACGTGCGGCTCCAGACCCCGGGCGGCGGCATCGTGTACGACGGCCTGCAAGTCATCGTGGAATCCGTGGAGATCAAGGGCGTGGTCCGCGCCAACGGCGAGCCCGTGGCGGACGTGGACGTGAACGCCTGGGGCATGGGCGGCGGCGGGTACAGCCGGACGGATTCCAACGGCCGCTTCAGCGTGGGCGGCTTGACCCCGGGCCAGACCTACACCGTCAACTTTTCCAAACCCGGCCTGGCCTCCCTGCAGAGGCAGGGCATCCAGGCCCCCGCGGACATGGGCAACGTGGACATGAGCCAGGGCGCGGTCCTCCGCGTGCGGGTCAACGTGGACAAGGCGCCTTTGTACGATCTCTGGGGCGGGGTGAACGTGAACAACAGCAACTACACCAGCTCGGCCTGGGGCGGGCTCCACATCGCCAGCGGCGCCACCACCTCGGACAACGGCTTCCCCGTCGCGGACCCTTCCTACAGGACGTACACGGACATCGGGGTCCTGCCGGACACGGACTACCGGATCAACGTGGACATCCCGGAGTTCGGCCATTTGGACCGGACCGTCCGGTCGCCGGCCAGCGGCGCCACGAAAGACGATTCGGAAACGACTTTCACCTTCACCCGCAAGGCCGTGGTGTACGGCCGGATCACCCTGCCCCAGCCGGTCAACACCCCGTACGGCGGGGAATGGATTTCCGTGGACGCCACCAAGAGCGGCAACTCCTATCCCACGGCCTGGGGAGGGGTTTTCATCCCGAAAGACGATGTCACAACCACGGGCATCTACAGCCTGCCCGGCCTGGACCAGGGCCAGTACACCTTCCGCACCTGGGCCCGGGGGTATAAATCCGAGTCCCTGTCCGTAAACGTGACCGGCGACATGGGCGACCCGACCACGGGCGGCGGGGCCGACTTCCCCGCCTTGAGCGAAGGCGGCAAGATCACGGGCACGGTGCGGGTCATCGGCGACACCAGCGGCACCCAGGGCGACAACAACTTCTTCTCCGGCGGCAGTGGCTGCGGCGCGGGCCAGTTCCCCGTGTTCCTCAACGCCTGGTCGCCCTCCAACTTCAACGGCTCCTTCGCCCAAGTCTGCCTGAACAAGGACGGCACGGAATCCAGCGCCTCCTATGAAATGAAGGGCCTGGACGACGGCACGTACGAGTTCTACACCTTTTTGAGCGGGTTCCAGCTGGAGCCGCCCGGTCCCAAGCGCGTGACCCTGTCCGGCGGCAGCGCCAGCCTGGACATCACGTTCCGGGCCCTGTCCGGCACCATCGAGCTCTCGGCCTCCCTCCCGGCCGGAGACAACCCCGCCCTGGTGTCCTACAACGTCGGCGGCGGCGGGTTTGAGAGCCAGCAAAAAAGCGGCACCCTGGACGCCAACGGCCGGGCCTCCGTCACGGGCCTGGGCACGGGGCTGTACCGCGTGACCCTCATCAACAACAACCCGGGACGGGGCCTGCAAAAGACCGCGGCCACGGCCGTGACCAACGGCAGGACCACCAGCCTGTCCATGGACCTGAACGAAACCACGTACAATTTGTCCGGCACCGTGTCCATCCAGGGAAGCCTTTCCGTGCCCTCGGTGCTGGCCTCCAGCCAAACCGTGAACGTCAGTTCCGTCACGGGCCTCCAGACCGCGGCCCCCGGCCACCCCCTGGTGCAGGTCTTCGCCTTCCCCCTGCCGGAGCATTTCTACGGGGACGTCCAGCCCCTCAGGAGCGCGCAGGTGACCCCCTCGGGCACGGCCGCCACCTTCAGCCTGTCCGGGTTTCTGCCCGGGACGTACCTGGTCCGGGTCAAGGAGGACCTGAACCCCAACCAATCGTCCAACAACAACTGCCCGGACTGCCCCGCCGAACCCGGCCAGCCCGAGTTCGGCACCACCAACGAGCTGGTGTTCATCAAGGACGCCAACGTCAGCGACGTGGACCTCACCCTGACCAACGGCGTGAAACTCTCCGGCGCCATTTCCCGGCCCACGGGCGACACCTCCACGGACCAGCGGTCCTTCTTCCTGCGCGTGCGCCGGTCCGACAACCTGGCCGTTTGGCAGAGCAGCGTCACCTCCACCTCCGCCAGCACCAATTATTCCTTCACCCACTTGGCGCCTGGGGATTACATCCTGGAAGTGTATGAGGGGACCGATTCCCCGTCCACGATCCCCAAGTACGTGGCCGCGCCCAAGCGCGTCACCATCGGCAACTCCGACGTGACGCAGAACATCACCCTCCTCCAGGCCGGGACCATCGTGGGCAAGATGCGGGACGCGGACTCCAACACCCTTCTGACCAGCCGCAACGTGACCCAGTTCCTGCCGAACAACTTCGGCATCTTCGCCAAGGCCAACCCCTGGGTGCCGGGCGGCTGGGCCCAGGCCCAATGGTCCAACACGGGCCCCGGCCCGTACATCTCCTCCGCCACCAACCAATTCGCCATCTACCGCGTGGTGCCGGACACCTCCTATGACGTGATCTTCAGGGGGTTCACGGGCTTGGACGCCCAGGCCATGGCCCGCGGACAGAAGGCGTACGCGCCCGTGACCAAATCCGGCGTGCGGGTGGCGCCGGGCCAGATCGTGGACGTGGGCGTCATTGATTTGAACCAGGGCGTGAGCCTGTCCGGCCACATCACCGATACCCAGGGCAACTCTTTGCCCAACATCCGGGTGCAGGCCCTGCCGTCCCTGAGCCAGGGAGAGGACCGGTGGGAAATGTCCGTGGAGGGGTACACGGACGCCGACGGCAAATACACCCTGCAGGGCGTGGACGACAGCCAGCGGTTTTACGACGTGGTGGCCGCGCCGCGCTTCAAGGGCGGCGACGTCTTCGCCCAACTGGGCGGCACCAAGTACGGCGCCGAAACCCTGGAGATGGTGGACGTCACGGACCCGGCCAAACGGGTGGACGTGGACTTCCAGTTGACCGAGGCCAACGCGGTCCTGACCGGCAAGGTCCAGACCGTGGACGGCGGCCCTCTGTCCCTGCCCTTCGGGGGTGAGGACGGAAAAGGCGGCGGGGGGGAGTTCGCGGAACGCCGCGCCGCCGTGTTCCTGCACGAGGAGGGGGCGACGCTCGGCGACAACCCCCTGGGCGAGATCGAGGAGGTGACCGACGCCCTGGGCAACTTCCGCATCGACGCCCTGAAGCCCGGCACCTACACCATGCGCATCGTGTCCGTGGGGTACGTCACCGCCAAAAAGACCCTTCAGATCTCGGCCGGCTCGAACAGCGCCGGCACCATCACCCTGGAGAAGGGCGCGACGGTCTCCGGCACCATCACCAAACCCGACGGCACCAACCCCGGCACCGACGAGGTGGACATGGTGGTGGGCGTGGACGAGGATTTCGAGGAGTTCGTGTTCGGCCGGGTGGATTCCAATTCCGGCACCAACCTGGTGACGGGGTACGAGCTGACCGGCTTCAAGACGGGCGTCAACTACTCCATCATCATCGTGACCGGGGACGACGACCTGCTGGAGGCCAAATCGGACCTGACCTTCTCCTCCGCGAGCGAGGAAAAGACCGTCAACCTGGTGTACCGGCCGGCCCCGCCGGCGGTGTACGCCATCCAGTCCCGGTCCGGCAACACCTTCACCCTGCGGTTCTTCTCCACCCAGAAATTGCGGAACCTGACGGACACGGACAACGACCTGCCCCAGATCATCCAGCTCGTGGAGGGCAACGGCACCATCATCAGCCGGGACCTGAGCCCCTCCCGGGACCTCATCACCGTGGTGTATCAGGCCGCGGCCAATGAAAAGACCTTCAAGATCCGCCTGGCCTTCACCAGCATCCAGGTGGACCTGGACTCCCCCACGGGAGACAATTTTACCTTCAAGCAGGACTTCAAGTTCTTCGCCGGCGCGGCGCGCATGCGCGTGGTGCGCGTGCCCAACGCCACGGGCGGCTCCGCCAAGCTCGAAGGCGATCCCACCGGCGGCGCCTTCCTCTCCGGCGCCTTCGACGTGAACCGGTCTTCCCGCGTGGAAATCGGCGTGGTGAGCGCGGCCCTGCTGGACGACCTTTCCACCGCGGCCGCGCCCGCGGCCGGGCCCCGGGCCCGCGCCCAAGGGGCGCAGGCCGTGGCCCAGCGCTTGGGCCCCGAAGCCTATCCTTCCCCCGGCATGTACAGGGCGGTGCAGGCCGCGCCGTCCGTGAGCCCCTTCAGCGCCTTCTACGACATCTTCCTGCCCGCGGGCGTGAGCCACACGCTCAAGAAGGAGGCGCTCCTGACCCTCAAGTACGACAGCACGGTGACGGACCCGTCCGCCTTGAACGTCTATTATTTCGACCCCAACAACAACGTGTTCCTCCTGGAGGCCAACAAGCGCAAGATCGACGCCAAGAACAAGACCATCACCGTGGCGGTCAACCACGCCTCCACCTTCGTGGTCTTGAGCAACAACGCGCCCATCGTGGGATCCAACACGTACACGGGCACGGAGATCGCGATCCACAACTTCCCCAACCCCTTCCATTTGAAGTCCAAGACGGTCACCCTCAACAACGCCCCCGCCGGCTCCACGAGCCAGACCATCGAGGGCACCATGATCCGGTACGCCCTGCCCTCGGGCAAGTCGGGGGCGGTGCAGTTCGAGATCTACAACGTGGCGGGCGAGAAGGTGCGCACCATCACGGAGAGCGCCGCCGCGGGCGGCACCTATTACTACACCCAATGGGACGGCAAGAACGACGGCGGCAAGAAGGTGGCCTCGGGCGTGTACATCGCCCGCTTCACCCTGAACGGCGGGGATGAGCGGTTCTTCAAGATGGCGGTCCTCAAATGACCACACGGCGCGAAAAGCAAATGGCGAATGGCAAATGGTGGATAAGGGCCGCGGCAATAGCGGGCTGTTCACTTTTCGCTTTTAGCTATCCGCTATTCGCCAGCAACAAAAACGTCGGCACCACCGGCGGCCAGTTCCTGAAGATCGGGGCCGGCGCGCGGCCCGTGGGCATGGGCGAGGCCTTCACCGGCCTGGCCGACGACGTGAACGCCATCGCCTGGAACCCGGCGGGCCTGGGCCGGCTCTCCTCGCCCCAATTCACGGCCATGCACAGCCAATGGTTCCAGGAGGCGGATTACGAGTTCGTGGCCGCGGCGTACCCCTTCGCCTGGGGCACCCTGGGCCTCGGCATGTCCAGCCTGAGCGTGGACAACATCGAAAAACGTCTGGCCGACACGGACGCGCCGGACGGCGTCTTTGATTCCCGCGACGCGGCCTACACCCTGTCCTACGGCCTGGCCCTGGGCGACGATTGGGCCGTGGGCGCGAACGCGGGATACGTCCGCCAGCAGCTGGACGGCCAGTCCGCCGGCGCCGTGTCCGCGGACGTGGGCGGCCTGTGGCGCACGCCCCACGATCCTTTGACCGTGGGCCTGGCCGTGCGGCACATCGGCTCGGAGCTGAAATTTGTGGACGAGGGGGACCCCCTGCCTCTCGTCACCACCCTGGGCCTGGGGTACAAACTGCTGGAAGACCGCCTGAGCCTGGGCGTCGACGTTCGCCTGCCCCGGGACAACGACGTGCAGTTCGGCGGCGGCGCGGAGTTTTCCCAGCCCGTGGTGGGGGACCTGACCGGCAGCCTGCGCGCGGGATACAACACCGCCGGCACGGACCCGGACGGCCTCACCGGCCTGTCCGCCGGCCTGGGCCTGTCCTGGCGGCAATGGGGTTTCGACGTGGCGTGGGTCCCGTACGGGGACCTGGGCCAAACGTTCCGCTACGCCCTCGTTGTCAAGTTCTGACCGCCGTTCTCCCCTCAATTCCGTGACGGCCCCTCCCTGTTCCGGGCGGGGCCTTTTTAACGGCGCCCGGTGAACAGAAGGTCCTTCCTGTCCTCCCTGAGCCGCCGCCCCCTGGTGGTGGCGTCCCTCGCGGACCCCGTCAAACTTCTGAACGACGCCCGCGCGGCCGCGCGCCAGGGCGCCGACGTGCTGGAGATCCGCGCCGACGCCTTCCCCAAAATCTGGCTCAAACCCCACGCCCTGCAGGGGCTCCTGAACCGGTTGCGCCAGGCCGTTCCCCGCCCCCTGATCCTGACCCTGCGGTCCTGGGAGGAGGGGGGACGCTTGCCCCGGACGTTCCGGGAAATGGACCGTCTGGCCCTCATCCGCGCCGGCCTGTCCGAGGTGGCGGCGGTGGACGTGGAATTGGGGGCCCAGGACATCGTCCGGCACGTCACCCTGGAGGCCCACAAGCGGGGCCGGTCCGTGATCCTGTCCCATCACGATTTCCGCAAGACCCCGCCGGACGCGCGCCTGCGCCGCCTGGTGCAAAGGGCCCGGCGCCTGCGGGGGGACGTGCTGAAGATCGCGGTCCAACCCCGCCGCGCCGAGGACGTGCGTCGATTCATGGATTTTTGCCAAAAGTGCGCCTTCCGCCGCCGCGTGTTCATCGCCATGGGCCCTTTGGGAAAAGACACCCGCCGGGAAGGCTTCCGGTGGGGCTCCTGCCTGACCTATGGCTACGTGCGAAAGCCCCTGGCCCCGGGCCAGCTTCCCGTCAAACAACTCGCGCAAACCCTGGGACGCTCCGTCCAACGCTGACCGACCTTCCCTCGTCGGGGTGGCCGCGTTTTCGGCGTTCGCCCTTGACGATCCCTCCGGATTCCGCTAAATTTTCCTTCAGAAAAGGGGCCGTCGAAGTTCATTCGCGCACATCGGCCGCAGAGGCTTTTTCCATGGAAAAAAACACCCGCCCGAAAACCGGGCTTTTCAAAATGCAGGTCGGCGCCGCGGACATCTCCGAGGGGATGCTCCGGCGGGTCCTCATGGTTTTCTTCGGCATGGCGGGCCTGCTGTTCCTTTGGACGCCCACCCAGTGGTGGCTGGGCGCCTTTCAACGCTTTTCCGCGTTCCAAAAAGAGCTCCTTCCCGGCCTGGCCGCGCCCGGGCCGGAGACCCCGTCCGCGCCCCTCTCCCTGCCGGCCCAGGCCCTGCTGGGGCAGGCGCCCGCGGCCCCGGAGACCGAGACCCCCGCCAAACAGCCCCGGCCCGTGGTCTTCCGCCTCTTGGCGCCGGCGGCCAAGGCCGTCCATCTGGGCGGCAGCTTCAACGGCTTCGACGCCCGCCGCCATCCCCTGACGCGCCGCCCCGACGGGGTGTGGGAGATCACCCTGGATCTGTCCCCGGGCCGGTACTCGTACAAATTCAAGGTGGACGGCCGATGGGAGCTGGATCCCACCAACCCGGAAAAGACGCCGGAACCCCGCACCAGCTCCATCCTGGAAATCCAGTAACATTCCCTCCTCCTCCGTGGCCCCGAAGATCCGTCCGGCTCCGCGCCGCCATTCCCCGTTCCTGCTGGCCGCCCTGTGGGCCCTGTTCGGCGCCGCCTGCGCGCGGCCCCTCCTGAGGCAGCCGCCTCTTCCCGCGGAAGCGCCGCTGGAAACCCCCGTTCCCGTGGAGGCGGCCCCCGGGGCCGCGGCCGTGGCCCTGGTGTGGATGCCGTCGCCCCAGGACGACCCTCTGGCCAGCGCGGAATTCCTGGAGGCGCGCCCCCATCTCAAGGTGACGGCGGTCCTGCCGGACCGTTTTTTCACGGAAGAAGAGAAATCCTGGCGGGCCTGGCAGATCTTCCAGGGCCTCATGGCCCGCGGCCAGGCGGAGGTGGTCCTGGCCCTCCCCCACGCCCCTCCCCTCGCCTTGCTCCAGGATACGGATTTAGCTAAAATTTCCACGGGCACGATCCCCTCCCTTCCGCCGAGGTACGCCTGGCCCGACGACGTGGCCGGCCAGTTGGCCATCGCTCAAAGTCAATATCGAAAACGTTGGCGCGCGGACCCCCAGGCCCTGGTGATGCCCGGAGGGGTCCTGGCCGGCCCGGAAATCCTTTTCCTGACCAGGCTCCACCTCAAGTGGGTCCTGGCCATGGAAGGGCCCGGAGAGCCCGGCTGTTTCGGCGGAATCCCGGTGAAGGTGGCGCGGCCCCTGCCCTTTCCCGGGGCCTTCCGGTCCCCCCAGGATTGGTGGGCGGCCTGGCGCGCGCGACAGGGGCTTTCCGCCTCTTCGGCCGCCCAAGACGCCCTGGCGCTCCTGCCGCCCGTGCGCATCCTGTCCCTGGGAGACCTGTCCGCCTTCGTGGAATGGGCGGAAAAACTGGGGGGCGTGTCCTGGGTCCTGGTCTCGGAGAAACTGGCTTCCGCCGAAAATTGGCCGGCCTGGCCGGGGCCGGAACTCGAACCGCCGGATTTTTCCCCTTGGATCGGCGAGCCGGAGGAAAACCTGGCCTGGCAGCTCCTGGGCGCCACCCGGCAGGCGCTGGAGGATTACAAGAATTCCGGACAGGCCAACCTGCGCCATTTGGACCTGGCCCTGCGGGAGCTGTACAACGCGGAAAGCGGGCGCTACTTCTACTATTTCGGCAACGATTTCAACTCGGGCCAGGACGGGGCGCTGGAGCTGGAATTCATGGCCACCCTGGCCCAGGTGTACAGGCTCATGGGCCAGCCCGTGCCGGGGCACCTCCTCCAGGGGTTCGCCGCCGCCTCCTCCGGGCCCCAGGACGAGGCGGGGGACACGTCCTTCCAGCGCGTCGGCGACACGCTGCGGTGGCGGGACGCCGCGGGAGACGACCGGGGACCCGGGGACTTTTTCTATCCTTCCGGCGCCCATTTTCCGCCGGGCTCCTGGGACCTCCTGACGTTCCAGGTCCGGGCGCGGGAGGCGGAGGTGTCCTTCCAGTTTGAAATGGCGGCCCTGCCCAACCCCTGGGGCGGACCCGCGGGCTTCAGCCTGCCCCTGGTGGACACGTACATGGACATCAATCAGCTTCCGGGCGCCGGCGAGGAAACCCTTTTGCCCGGCCGCGGCGGGTTGGTGGAACCCCAAAAGGCCTGGGAATACGCCCTCAGCGTGGACGGCTGGGGCGCGCGGCTCTATCAATACAGCCCCGGGGCCCCGCCCAAAAAGCTGGGGCGGTTCCCGGTGAAGCCCGGGTCGGCGCCCCACAGCTTCCGGGTGGACGTCCCCCGGCGGTTGTTGCGCGGCTCGCCGGAAAGCTGGTCCTTCGGCGTTGTGGTCATGGGGCGGGACCCGGACGGCTCCCCCGCCGAGGGAGAAGGCCGTCCGCTGAAGGTCCTGCCCGAACCGGGACCCCGGAACTTCGGCGGCGCCTGGACCGGGACGGCCCAGGCCGCCTCCGGCAGGGAAGCGCCGCCTTTTTTGGATTTGTTGACCCCGCGGGGGCAAAGACAAAGCGAGGTGCTGGGCGTGTACAAGCAGGGTCGCGACGTGGTGATCCCGCTGCTCAGGCCGGAATAGGAGGCGCGAATGACCCCGTCTTTCCCGAAATCTCCGTCGAGCGGGCCCCGGATTCTCTGGCCCCTGATCGTCTTCCTCCTGGTCCTTTGGGGGGCGTACGGCTGGTGGAGCCGGGACGGCCAGTCCGCCCTCTTTGACTGGGGAAAGCCTCCCCGGAAGGCCGAGCCCCTGGCCGTGGAGCCCCAGGTGTTGAACCTGCAGGAATCCTTCGCCAAGGTGGCGGAGGCCGCCAAACCCGCGGTGGTGAGCATCACCACGGTCCACGTGGAATCCTACCAGGCCCAGCCTTTTGAGTTCTTTTTCGGGGACCCCTTCGAGGACTTCTTCCACGAATTTTTCCAGGCCCCGCCCTCCGCGCCCCGCCGCCGTCCCGCGCCCCGGCAGTTCCAGAGGCGGTTCGAAGGCATGGGCTCCGGCGTGATCATCGACCCCCGGGGCTACGTGCTCACCAACGAGCACGTGATCCGCGGCGCGGACGAGCTGAAAGTGACGCTGCTGGAACCCGAGGAAAAAACCTACACGGGCAAGGTGGTGGGCAAGGACCCGCGCACCGACCTGGCCGTCATCAAGATCAACGCCAAGGGGGACCTGCCCAGCGCCATCCTGGGCGACTCCGACAAGGTCCGGGTGGGCGACTGGGCCGTGGCCGTGGGCAGCCCCTTCGGCCTGGAGCAGACCGTCACCGTGGGCGTCATCTCCGCGGTCCGGCAGTCGCTGAGCATCGAAGGCCACAACTACGCCAACCTCCTTCAAACGGACGCCGCCATCAACCGGGGCAACTCCGGCGGCCCCCTCATCAACATCCGCGGCGAGGTCATCGGCATCAACACCGCCATCTACGCGCCCACGGGCGTGTTCGCGGGCATCGGCTTCGCCATCCCCGTCAACCGGGCCAAGGTCATCATGGAACAGCTCATCGAAAAAGGCCGGGTGGTGCGCGGCTGGATGGGCGTGGAGATCCTGTCCCTGAACGACGTCCTGGCCAAACAGTTCCAGGTGCCGGACCGGGACGGCGTGATCGTCAACAACGTCCTGCCCGGATCCCCGGCCGAAAAGGCGGGCCTCCAGCGGGGCGACGTCATCCGTGAGTTCAACGGCAAGAAGGTGTCCAACCAGGAATCGCTGATCGAAGAGGTGGGGCGGACCCCGCCCAAGACCCGCGTCAAGATCAAGATCCTCCGGGACGGGAAGGCCCAGGACCTGTTCCTGACCACGGGGGAGATGCCGTCCGAGCCCGAGGGAAACCGGGAAGACGCGGCGTCCCCGTCGGAGGAAAAAGAGGGGAAAACGGACGCGGCGGACTGGGAGGGGGCGCGGCTGGCCGCGGCCTCCCCCGCCCTCCTGGAGCGGTTTGATCTGCCCCGCGCCGCGGAAGGGGTCCTGGTGACGCGGCTGGAACCCGGCGGACTGGCCGAACGCCTGGGCTTGGCCGTCGGAGACCTCGTGGTGGCGGTGAACCGGCAGAAGACGCCGGACGTCAAGCGGTTCCTCAAGGCGGTGGAAAAGGCCGACGTGCGGGAGGGGATCCTCCTGGACGTCAACCGCCGCGGCCAGCTCCTGTACCTGAGCCTCCGGGACGCCTCCGAATGACGAAGGCCCGCCCGACAACGCCCCTGGAAGAGGCCGCCCCGCCGCGGGCCCGGGTTTCCGGATGAGTTCCGCCTCCGACGCGCGGGTCCTGCTGGTGGAGGACGATCCGGAACTCACCGAGTTCGTCCGCTTCATGCTGGAGCAGGAAAAATACCAGGTCATCACCGCCGGCGACGGCGAGAACGCGCTGGCCAAGGCGCGCACCGAACGGCCCGACCTGATCCTGCTGGACGTCCTGCTCCCCAAGATTCACGGCTTCGAGGTCTGCCAGCGCCTGCGGCAGGACCCCGCCACCTGCCTCATCCCCATCATCATGGTCACGTCCCTGACCGCCATCAAGGACCGCATCACCGGCTTCAAGCTGGGGGCCGATGAATACGTGTCCAAGCCCTTCGAACCCGTGGAGCTCCTCGCCCGCGTGGAGCGCCTCATCGAGCGCACCCGCCAGAACATCGCGGCCAACCCCCTCACCGGCCTGGCCGGGGGCGTGACCCTGGAGCAGGAAATCCAGCGCCGGCTGAAGGAAGGGGACAAGTTCACGGTGGGTTGCGCCGACGCGAACGGGCTGGGCGCCTTCAATGACGCGTACGGCTTCGAGCGCGGCGACGGGGTCATCCGGCTGCTCGGCACGATCTTGCGGAGCGCCGCCCAGGAACTGGGCAACCGGAACGATTTGGTGGTTCATTGGGGCGCGGACGACTTCGCCCTGGTCAGCACCCCTTCCCGGGCCGAGGTGGTCAGCGCGCGCATCCTGGAGAACGTGGAGTCCCTCATCCCCATGCAGTACGACGAGGCCTCGCGCAACCGGGGCCATTGGGCGGACAAGAACGGAAAGAGCCGTCCTTTCCTGTCCCTGGCCCTGGGGCTGGTGGACGTCATGCCCGGCCTTTACCAACACCAGGCCCAGGTGCTGGACCGGGCCCGGGCCGCCCTGGCCGAAGCCAAGGCCAAGGGCGGCAACCAGGTGGTGAAACTGACCTAGGGCGTTCCGGGGCGGGACCGGCGCGCCGGAACGACGGGCGGCGCGGAAAACGGCGTCCGGGTCCTATCGTCTCTTCAAAGTTCGCTTTTCACCGCCGCGTCACGCCGCCCCATGAACATAAGCGTCCCTCGCCCGGCGCCAGAGGACGATCCCCACAAACGCCATCCCCGCGCACAGCGCCCCCACGCCCAAATAAAAAAGCTTGGGCCGATAAAGAAAAACAATCCGTAAATCCCCGGCCCCGGTCCGCACCGCCTGAAAAGCGTGGTTGGCCCGCCACAGGCGGACGCGCCTTCCCGCCGAGTACGCCTCCCATCCCGGATAAAACACCTGACTCCAAACCACCCAGCCCGGCTCGCTGGAAGCGGACGCCACCTCCAGGCGGCCCGGCCTCTCCGCCCACGTCGCCTCCGCCGCGGCGGCAGGGCTTCCTTCGGCGGGCCCCGCCCCGCCGGGAGCGGCCTCTTCGATCACCACCTCCCGGGCCGGATCCCAGCGATCGAGGAGATGCCCCAGCCGTTGTTCCGGCTCGGACAGCACCACCGTCCCGGAGGGGCGGGTGACCCGCGGCAGGGCCCGGTCGTTGAAGTACAGGAGGGCCTGAGGCGCCCGGGCCTTCAAACGCGCCGGCGGCGGCAGCGGCCGGGTGCTCAACAGGTGGGCCCCGCCCAAAAAATCCAGGGGGGGGCCGAGGAATTTTTCGGAAGAGAGGGCGCGCCGCAACTCCCCGAACGCGCGCAGGGGGAAAACGTCGTACCCCCAGGCCGCGTGGATCCGGAAGGGCAGGTGAATGTTGGGGTACAGCGTCTGGCGGAGGCTCTGGTATCCTTCGGCCAACGTTTCGCCGGACATGGGTTTGGGGCCCTGCAGGGTTTCCGGGTCAAAGACCAGCCGGAAGGAGGAGGGCTGGAGGTGCCGCGCCAAAGGCAGGGGCCTATGGAAAAAAGAGCTGTCCGTGAAAGGATGCAAATCCCGGCCAAAAACCCACAGCTCTCCCAGCGTCAAAAGGGCCAGCCCCCAAAACCGGAGACGGAGCGGCAGCGCCATGGACAACCCGGCCAAGCCCAGGGCCCCCGCGGCGACGGCGGAGGCCCCGCGCACCCACAGGTGCTGGGAAACCGTCAGCCGCTCCACCTCCAGCATCCCCTTCAGGAGCCCTTCCCGCGCCCCGGCGGAAAAAAACAAAAGGACCGGAACCGCCGCTGAAAGGCCCCAGGCGACCCAGAAGGCCCTGCGGCGGTCCCACGTCTCCCGGAACCCCTCCGCGCACAGGAGCGCCGCGGCCGCCAGGCCGAAAAGCGCGAAGCTGAAAAAATGGGTCATGTACGCCAAGCCGGGCAACCGGCGGACCAGGGAAAAGACCGGCTCCCATCCCATGGCCAGGGCCGCGGACAAAAGCGCGGCCGCGGCCAGGAACGGCCGGGAAGGCCCGCGGAGCCGGGCCAAACCGGCCAACGCCAGCACAAAGGGGGCCGTGCCCAGGAAAAAGGTGTTCAGCCAGGCCCGCTGTACGGGCCAGAGGCCGGCGTCGAACACCGCGGGGGAATAGGGGATCGCCGTTTTGTCGAAAATCCGGGGGATGAGGAATTTGACGGCGAAAAACGGATTCAGAAGCTGGGACCGCGCCTCCGTGACGGAGATGGCCGTCCTCAGGGAATGCCGGACTTCCTCCCATGTCGGCAGGATCTGGGCCGAGGCCATCAGCAGCCCCACGGCGCAGGCCCCGCCCCAGCCGAGAATCTTCGGCCAGGGGATCCGGCGCGACCGCCGGCCGACCTCTCCCGCCCGCCACAGGACGCCCAGGCCGCCGAAGAAAGCCGCCGCGTACGCGAAGGGGGCGTACCCCGCGAAAAAGAGCAGGGCCGTGCACAACGCCAACGACACCCGCCGCCCGGTCCACGTGAACAGGAAGAACAAGAGGACGAAGGGGATGGTGCCGACGGCGCTGGGGAACTCCCACAGGATGACGACGAACCCGCTCCAGGTCAGGGCCGAAGCCGCCAGGAGCGCCGCCGGGGCGGAGCGCCCGCGGCCCAGCCACCGCAAGGCCAGGCAAAGGGCCGCGGCGAAAATCAGCGCCTGGCCGAGGACAAGGAACCCGGCCCAGGCTGGCGCGAAGGGAAACAGCCAAAACACCTGGGCCAGGGGAAAGAACATCATGACCTGCGGATTGGCCAGAAAAGGCTCTCCGCAGGCGGTGTACGGGTTCCAGAGGGGCAGGCGGCCCGCCTGGAGGTTCTGGGCGGCGTAGGTCAGCCAGGGATGGAAGGAATAGAGCACGTCCCCGACGAAAGGGGTCCGGCCGCCCGCGAAGGGAAAGAAAAAGAAGACGGCGGGCAGGAAAAAAAAGCAAACGGCCAGCAAAGCGGTCCGGCGGGACATGGGAGGCCGAGGGGAACGGCTATTGGACGATGAGCAGGATGACGCCCAGGATGGTTCCGATGGTCAGGAGCCCCACCGCGACCGTGGCCAAGAAGCCGGAGCCTTCGCTCTTCCCGTTGGGCGCCGCCTCCTGTTTGCGGACCACGCCGGGCCGGAACTTTCCCTTCTGACCGGGCAGGAGGCGGTACACCACCCGCTCCAGCGTGGTCCGGTTGCCGCTGGGGTCGCGCGCCTCAAAGACGAGGCGGTTCTTCCCTTCCCGCATGTACAAGGTGATGGAAAAGTGGCCCTGGGAATCCACGGAGGCCGGCTTGTCGTCCACCTCCACCTGGACGCCGGGCTCGGTCTCTCCCATGATCTGCACGAACTCGTTGTCCCAGCTCAACTCCTCCCCCTCGGCCGGCGTGGTCACCGCGAGGGGGGGCGGGCTCAAGTCCACCCGGAAGGGCTGGGGCGCGGAAAAGGCCCCTTCCATGCCCAGGGAATCCACGAAGGCCACGCGCCACCAATAGGTGCCGTCCGGCAACCCCATCTTGCGAAGGTCGAACTTCTGGGAAAGGGGCATGTACCGGTCCGCCAGGGGCTCCTCGAACTTTTGATCTTCATCCACCTGGAGGTGGTACTTCTGCATCAGGTTGCCGCGGGAGAGCGCCCGCGCCTGCCCCGCCTTGGGGTCCGCCTCGACGGAGGGGCCGGCCCGCGGGGGCTCCTTGACCGCCGGGACGTCCACGGCCAGGACCAACTCCCCTTCCTGCGGCAGGACGCGGACGGCCAGGTCGGACCTTCCGGAGGGGGGGGCGTCCGGCGTCCGCAGGGCCGGGACTTCCGGCAAGGGGACGGGCTCGGCCGGCGGCATCTGCGGCTTGATCTCGGTGCCGAACCCTTCCGGAACGCGCACGGTCTTGCCCTGGGCCGTCACCTCGACGCGGCCCTTGTACACCAGGACCAGCTCGGATTTGTCCAGTTTGACGCGGGTCCGGTATTCCGCGTCCGGGCCCATGGGGTCCACCCGCGCCCCGCCGGCGGTGATGACCCGGGAGCGCCCCGCCCGCACGTCGCCGGAGAGCAGCTCCACCGCGTCCTGCCCCTTCTCCGGCCGCACGATCACCAGGGAGTTTTCGCTCAAGTTCACCACCTCGCCCGTGGGGAACCGGATGCGCGCCAGGGACTCCTCCATCGTGCGGATGCCGTCCTCGATGTAAAGCTCAAGGCCCTTCTGCGCCGGTTTCCACAGGTTGTTGTCCCGGCGCCGGTAACGCACGTCCTTCAAAAGATAGACCAGCTCCGCGGCCCGCAGCTTCTCTTTGATGAGCAACACCGGGACCTTCAGGCGCATGCCGGGGAGGGCCACCGTGGGATCGCCGCCGATCTGGGGGTTGTATTTGAGGAGATCGGGCCAGCGCGTGGGATCCTTCAGGTAATGGTTGGCGATGCCCCACAGGGTGTCCCCTTCGCGCACCACGATCTCCTGCAGCGCCTCCGCCCCGAGGACGGAAAGGGGACAAAGGAACAGGAGGGCGGCGAGGAGCGTTCGGCGCATTCCCTTGAACGGCAAAAACGGCCTTCCCATCAGGCGCCGGGCGGGACGGAGGGCGCGCCGCCCGCCACCGCATCGCCGGACATGGTCTTGACCAAACCCTTGCTGATCCAAAAATGAAACCGCGCCCCCTTCCCCAGCTCGGAGGCGACGCCGATCTCCCCCTTGTGGCTCTCCACGATGTACTTGCAGATGGTCAGGCCCAGGCCCGTGCCGCCCTTGCGCTGGCCCGTCACCTGCTGGAACTTGTCGAAAATTTTCGTGAGGAACTCGGGGGGGATGCCTTCGCCCGTGTCCACCACCGCGCCGGACACCCGCTCTCCTTCGTCCCGCAGCTCCACCGTGATGCGGCCCCCCTCCGGCGTGAACTTGATGGCGTTGCCGACCAGGTTGGTGAAGAGCCGCTCCATCAGCAGGGGGTCCACGGCCACGGGCGCGAACGCGGCCGGCGCGTCCAGCACGAGCTGGATTTTCTTCTTGTCCGCCTGGGACTGGAGCAATTCGTTGACGTGGCGGACCGTCTCCTTGAGGTCCGTCTCCACCAGGTTCAGCTCCATCTTGCCGGACTCCAGCTTCGCCACGTCCAGGATGTCGTTGATCATGCCCAAGAGCCGCACGCTGGCGCGGTCCATGGTCTCCAGCATCTTGCGCTGCTGGTCGTTGATGGGCCCGCCCAGGCCGTCCAGGAGGAACTTCAGGAACCCGCGGATCGAGGCCATGGGGTTGCGCAGGTCGTGGGTGATGGAATGGAGGAAGTCCTCCTTCATCCGCTCGATCTCTTTTTCCAGCGTGATGTCGTGCAGGATGATGACCACGCCGATGTCCTCGCCCTTGGGCGTGCGCACCAGCTCCGACGACACCTTGAAAACCTGGCGGTACCCCGTGGAGGACAGGTCGAGCTCCCGCGACACGCCCTCCCGCGGGTCGTGGGAGATGTCCCAGAGCACGTCCAGCATCTCGTTGTGGGGGAGGAAGTCCCACAACGGCTTCTTCAACAGCGTCTGGTACTCCACCGAGATGTCCAGGATCTGGCGGGCCCGGTGGTTGATGAACTCGATCAGGCCCTGGTGGTCCGTCATGATCAGGCCGTCGCCGATGGAGAAAACGATGGCCTCGGTCTTGGTCTTTTCCGCCAGGACCCGCTCCACCTGCATGGCCGCGTAGGCCCGCAGCTCATGCGTCATGGCGTTGAAGGTGTCCGCCAGGCTCCCCAGCTCGTCCCGCGCCTTCACGGTCACCGGCTCCGGGAACCGGCCCTCCGCCAGGTTCACCTGCCGGGCGGCCCGGATGAGGGAGAAGACCGGGCGCGTGATCTGGCGGGCGAAGAGGTACGCGAACAACGCGGCCAGGAGGGCGGACAGCGCCAGCCACACCAGGGCCGTGCGCTGGCCCTTGCGCGCCGCGGCGAAGGCCTCGGCGCGGGGCTGCATGGTGATCACCGCCCCCCCCAGGCGCCGCACCGGCGCGGAGGCCCCCACCCACTGGGCGTCCCCGTCCGAAAATTCCGCCGCGCCCGCGTTGCCCGCCAGCGCCGACGCCACCACGGGCAGGACCCGGGCGGAGGTCGGTTCCGCGGTCTTGGCCGGGTCCGGGTGGGCCAGGATCACGCCCTGGCTGTCCACCAGGAAACAGAACCCGCTCTGGCCGATCTTGGTGTGAAGGATTTCGTTCCAGAAGTCCTCCAGGGCGTTGTTGATGAAGACGGCGTGACGGCCCGTGGGCGTGTCGAAGGGGTAATAGAGCCGCAGCCGGGGATCTTCCGCGTCTCCCGCGATCTCCAGCACCCGGTCTTTGGACGACCGGAACTTTTGGAACAGGGGATCGTCCCTGTGGTTGACCAGGGTGGGAAAGGCCGCCAGCGTGGGTTCCCGGTCCGGGTTGTACACCTTGACGAACTCGGCGCCGTCCTGGGCCACCACCGCGATCACGGCGAAGTGGGGGCTGGAATCCACCAGGGCCTGCAGGAGGGATTGTTTTTCGGGCCAGGACGTCTGTTCCGACTTGAGGGACACCACGGCGAACCGCAGTTTCTCCTCCAGGGAGGAGAGGTGGCTGTCCAACTCATCCGCCAGGGACTCGGCCAAGTGGGTGTGGTAGCGGAGCACCTCGTACTGGAGGCTTTCCCGGTTGAGCAGGAGGACCTGGGTCCCCACGATGGCCAACGGCAGAGTCGCCAGCCCCACCATGAGCAACGCCACCTTGAGGAAGAGACCGAACCGAACGCGGGGTGTCATGTATCTTTAAGTTTAAGTCACTTGCCGCGGTAAGTCAAGAACGGACGTTTCCGTTTTCGGGCCGATTTTTCGAAGGAGTTTTGAGGGCGGGCGGCGGCGGGGATTCCCTCATTTGCCTTTTACAAAGGCCTATGCTATTTTAAAATCCTCGGGTATGCGGCTCTTTGTGGCCATCCCCATTCCGGAGGACCTGGCGCGTTCCCTGGCGGAAGCGCGCCGGAGCCTGGAGCAGCGGTTGCCGGGGGCCCGTTGGGTGGAACCGCAAAACCTCCATCTCACCCTGAAGTTCCTCGGGGAGGTGGCGGAGGAACGGGCCGTCCGCGCGGCCGAGGCCCTGCGCCGGGCCCTGCAAAACGCGCCGGCCTTCCGCCTCGAGCTGGCCGGCCTGGGCGCCTTCCCGTCCGAAAAAGCCCCGCGGGTGATCTGGGCCGGCGTGGGGGCGGGCCGGCCGGAGTTGGAGGCGCTGGCGGACGGGGTGCGGGGGGCTTTGGCCGCCTTCGGCGGCGGAGAGGACGACAAACCCTTTCAACCCCACCTCACCCTCGGCCGGTGGAAGGCCCCGCCGGAGCGCGGCGTCCCGCCCTGGCGGCCCGCGGGAACGCCCCTGTTCGGCGATTGCCGGGTGGACCGGGTCTGCCTGATGCAAAGCCGCCTGTTCCCGGACGGGCCCGCGTACCGCGTGCTGCGCCAATATCCTTTGAAGGAGGCTCTGTGAGCGACCCCTCTCCGGACACACCGCCCCGCCTGTTGTTGCGCCGGTACCAGGCCGCGGCCCTGCTCCTCCTGGGCGTGCTCTTCGGCAGCGCGTCCCTGTTTTCCCGCGACAGCGACCTCTTCCCCACCGCGCCCCGGTTTCCCCTGCGCCTGGCCCTGACCTTCGACGACGGCCCGCATCCGGCCTTCACGGACCGGCTCCTGCGCGTCCTGCGGCAGGAACGCGTGGCCGCCACCTTTTTCGTGGTGGGGAAACAGGCGCAGCTTTATCCCCGCCTCCTTCAAGACATGTCCCGGCAGGGGCATGAACTGGCCAACCACACCCAACACCACCTCAACCTCACCACCCTGCCGCCGGACCGCGTGAAGCAGGAGCTGGACGACACCCGCGCCCTCATTGAAAGGGCCTCCGGCAAACCCAGCCGGTTCTTCCGTCCGCCCGGCGGCCGGTACAACGAGGCCACGCTGGACGCGGCCTCCGGCGCGGGGTACCGCATGGTCATGTGGACCGTGTTCCCGCGGGACCACGGCGGCCCCGCGCCCCAGGAAATCCACGACCGGGTCATGGCCGACGCCCGGGACGGCGGCGTGGTGCTTCTGCACTCCGGGGTCGAGGCCACCCTGGAGGCGCTGCCGCGCATCATCCATGACCTCCGCGCCAAAGGCTTCCATTTCCTGACCATCTCCGAGCTGTTGGAAGAAAGGATCGATCCCCGCGTCCTGTCCGCCTGGTACCTGCCCCGGAAGCCCGCGGCGCCGGCGGAGTACGAGACCGGCGCGTAAAACGGGCCTGCGGGTTTCGGGGATCGTCGAGGGCGCCGTTCCGTGATCGTTTTGGGCGTGGACTGGGGACGGGCGCGGGCCGGCGTGGCGGTGTCGGACGAGCTGGGACGTTTCGCCCGGCCGCTGGCGTCCTTGCCCGTGTCTTCCCAGGAAAAACTGTCCGAGGACATCGTCCGCCTGGCGGAACGCGAAGGCGCCGGGGCCATCGTCCTGGGCCTGCCGCGGAACATGGACGGGTCCGAAGGCGAAAGCGCGGCCGCGGTGCGCCGCCTGGCGGAACGACTCTCGTCCGCGGGCCGCGCCGTGGAGCTGTGGGATGAACGGCTCACCTCCTGGGAAGCGGAACGGCTCCTGGGCGCCGCGGGCCCCCGCAAACGGACCGGGGAAAAAGGCGCCAAGGACCGGATCGCGGCCTGCCTCATCCTCCAGGGCTACCTGGACGCCCGGCGGCAGAAAGGGCGGACCGGCCCTTGAACCGCGGGTTTCCGGCCCTGGTCCTCGCGGGGGGGCTTGCGGGGGCCGCGCTGTGGCTCAATTCCGCGCCCCCGGGCTCGCCCCAGGCCGTGGTGAACGTCCCGCCGGGCGCCTCGGCCTCGCGCGTGGCGGATTTTCTGGAAAAAAACGGGCACATCCGGTCCCGCCGCTGGTTCCTGCTTCTGGTGAGACTGCGGGGCGCCTCCTCCCGGATCCGCGTCGGCTTCTATGAAATCCGTCCCGGGCAGAGCGCCTCCCGGATCCTGTCGGACCTGGTGACGGGCCGGGCCCGCCGGATCCGCGTGACCGTGCCGGAGGGGTTCGCCTCCTGGCAGATCGCGGAGCGCCTGGAAAACCAGGGGGTGTGCGGCGCCGAGGCCTTCCGCCTGGCCGTGGCCAGCGCCGCGGCCGAGGGTTTCCTGTTTCCGGACACGTACGATTTCGCCATGAACACGCCGGCGGAGACGGCCTGCCGGGTGATGCGGGACCGCTTTGAAGAGGTGTGGGCTTCCGTGGTGGAAACGGCCCGCGCCGACGGGCATGTGCGGGAAGTGCTGGATTCCACGGTCCCCGCGGCGTCGCGCCTGCGCCTCGCCGACGGCCGCCTCTTGACGCGGACCCAGGCCGCGACTTTGGCGTCGCTCATCGAACGGGAGGCCCGGCGGCCCGAGGAACGGACCCTGATTTCGGCGGTGTTCCACAACCGCCTCAAGAAACGCATGTTTCTGGAATCGGACCCCACGGTGCAGTTCAGCCTGGGGCATTGGAAGGAGCGCATCCTGTACCGGGACCTGGACGTGGAGAGCCCCTACAACACCTACCGGCGGCTGGGCCTGCCGCCCGGCCCCATCTGCAGCCCGGGGCGGGCCTCCCTGGCCGCGGCGCTGGCGCCGGCCCCGGTGAACCTGCTCTACTTCGTGGCGGACGAATCCGGCGGCCACGTCTTCGCGGCCACGTACGGCGAGCACCTCAAGAACGTCCGGCAGCGGGACCAGGAACGCCGGGCCCGGCGGCGCGCGGCCAAGGCCGCGGCGGGAAAAACGCCATGATCTCCGAGGAATGGATCCGCACCGTGGGGCTGGTCGCCTCCCTGGTCCTCCCCCTCTGGAACATCCCCTTGATCATCAAGCTCGAAAAACGGAAGTCCTCCCGGGACCTGAGCCTGTCCTGGACCCTGGGCGTGTGGACCTGCCTGCTGTTCATGCTGCCGGCGGGCCTCCTCTCCCCGGACCCCGTGTTCCGCCTGTTCGCCGTGGTCAACCTGCTCTGTTTTTCCGGCGTGGTGTTCCAGGCGGTGCGGTACCGCCGGGGCCCGCCGCCGGAGTCCGGGGAGCGCTGAGGCCCGCCGTGCGGTTCTCCATCAAGGCCAAAATCCTGCTGGCCGGCCTGTCCACCGTGACGATGGTGGCCTGGCTCACCGGCTTCGTGCTCAAGGCCCAGAAGGACCTGGCCGGGGCGATGGAAGAGATGATCCAGAAGAACATGGCGGCCATGCGCATGGCGGAGCAGATCAAGTACAACTTCGTGCTGTACGACGATCTGGTCTTCCGTTACCTCTTCACCGACGACAAAGTGCTCCTGACGGAAAGCGGGCGCGTGCGGGACAAGGTCCACGCGTGGATCCGGCAGATGAAGAACATCACCCCCGGACAGACCGAGCAGGAGCTCCTCCAGGACCTGGAGGAGGAAACCTCCCGGTACGACCGGGACGTCCAGCTCCTGCTGGACACGTACCGCTTCAGCACCGAGGACCAAAAGAAAAACGTCCTTCAGCTCATCCAGGCCCTGGAAACCGGGGAGGCCGCCACGCCCACGGTGCGGCAGAGCCAGAAGCAGGTCCTGGCCCTGCTCTCCGCCGAGGGCCGGGCCCGCCTGACGCGCATCTACTCCCAATGCGAAAAACTGGTGGACATCTCCCGCTCGAAACTGGAGGACGCCCAGGTCCGGGTGGAGGAGACCGTGCGCAAGACGGAAAACACCGCGCTCCTCTCCGCCCTGGCCGTGCTGGTGGCCACCATGGCGGTGGCGGTCCTCCTGGCCATGAGCCTGCTCACCCCCCTGCAGAACCTGCTCAAGGGCGTGCAAAAAATGACGGCGGGCGACCTCAACCTGGAATTGCCGGTGGAAAGCGCGGACGAGATCGGCCGGCTGACCCACGAGTTCAACACCATGGCCCGCAACCTGCAGGAAAAACAGCAGCGCCTCCTGGCCGAGACCATCACCGATCCCCTGACCGAGCTGTCCAACCTTCGGTTCTTCCAGGCCCGCATCAAGGACGAGATCATCCGGGCCACGCGGTACAAGCACCCCTTCGCCCTCATCATCCTGGACATCGACCACTTCAAGCATTTCAACGACACCCAGGGCCACCAGATGGGGAACGTCATCCTGAAACAGGTGGCCCAGGCCCTGAAGGAAACCCTCCGGCGGGAGGATTTCATCGCCCGGTACGGCGGGGAGGAATTCGCTGTCCTCCTGCCGGAGACCGACGGCGCCAACGCCCGGGGCGTGGCCGAGCGCCTGCGCCAGGCCGTGGAGCAGGCGGACTTTCCCGGCCAGAAGGACCAGCCCGGCGGGCATCTCACGGTGAGCCTGGGCGGCGCCATGTTCCCGGCGGACGCCTCCGTGGCCGCCAGCCTGATCGAGCGGGCGGACCGGGCCCTGTACGCGGCCAAGGCCGCGGGCCGCAACCGGGTGGTCTGGGCCGAAACCCTGGAAAAAGGCTCCAAAAAGACGTAACACATGAAGAAGGATCGCGGGGCATCCCCACCCCTCCCCCCGCGGACATCGGGGGTCGAAAAAACCCCACTCAAAAAGGAGGAAATACCATGAACAAAAACGTGATCATGGGTCTGGTGGCCGCGTTGCTTCTGGCCGGCTCCCCTTTGGGCGCCGGAGAAGGGGATTCTTCCGAGGGAAATCCGGGAGAAAACCTGGAACGGATGGGCGAGCGGCGGGAAGAGCGGGGCGAGCGCCTGGAAAAACAAGGGAAACGCCGGGAACGGCGCGGAGAACGGCTTGAACAACAGGGACAGGGCATGCAGCGAAGCGGCGAAAGGCTGGAGGCCCAGGGCGAACGCATGCAGGAGAAGGCCGAAGAGCTGCGGGAAGCCGGCCACGACCGGGCCGCGGAGCGCCTGGAAGAGCAGGGCCGGCGGATGGAGAAAGAGGGCGAACGCCGGCAGGAGCTGGGCGAACGCCGGGAAGAACGGGGCGAGCGCATGCAGCGCCAGGGGGAGCGGCGCGAACGCCGGGGAGAACGCATGCAAAGGCCGGGGGAACGGATGCAGAACCGCGGCGGGCGGACACGGTGAGCGAAGGGCCCCTTTGAGACGACCGCTTCGCTTCGCGCTCCTGCTCGCGGCGTGGGGGCTCTGCGCCCCCCGCCTGCGGGCGGGGCTCACCGTGGAAGGCTCCGCGCTGCAGGGGGACGGCGGGTACCGGGAAAAAACCCTTTCCGCGGATTTTCACTACGCCTTCCCCCTGGAGTGGGACGACCCGGACATCCCTTCGCCTTTCACGGGCTTCTGGGTGCGGGCCCAACGCACAGGCTCGGAACGGGACGGCGCCCAAGACGCCACCTTCACCACCGAGGGCGGCGCGGGCATCGAAATTTTCCAGCGGTCCTCTTTCGAGCTGTCCTATTGGATCACGCCCGCGCTGTCGGAGCAGGCGGGGGCGTACCGCGCCCGCGGCTGGGAGCTGGCCGCCACCGCCGGCTGGGCCGGATGGATCCCTGAACTGGACCCGGAACCGGGCCGTCCCCCTCCCGACGTGGAGACCCAGATCACCCTGTCCGTGGGGCGGAACAACCACGAGGAGCGGGTCGCGGTCAGCACCCGCACCGTCCGGTGGGCGCTCCTGCGGGAGGACGTGCTGGGCCTGGCCCTGGGACAGACCTATTGGCGGACCACCACCCTTCGCTTTTTCGGCGAGAACCACGCGTACGACCGGGACATCAGGCGCCTGTCCCAGCGCCTGGAATTCTTCCCTTTGCGGAACACCCACGCCACCGCCTCCCAAGAGCTCCTGGAAGGCTTTGTGCGCCGCTCCTGGGGCGCGGACTTGACCCAATTCGTCGGCAAATACCTGGAACTCCAGGGCCTCTGGCGGCGCTCCTCCTATGAATCGGGCGGCTCCTCCCGCAGCGACACATACCGGGGCCGCGCCACGGTCTTTTTGGGTCTTTATTTTTCCATCCACGGCCTCTACGAAACCTTCAAAGCGGAAGGCCGGCCCGGCACCCAATACGCGGGCGGCGGCCTGGCCGTGTATTTCTAAATCGCGGAGGGGCCTATGGGTTCTCCGGTGCGCGCAAAGCAAAATTTGGCGGCAATCCTGTTCGCCGCCTCGGCTCTGGGCCTGTTCCCGGCGGCCAGGACCGCGGCCTCGGAGGTCCAGGCTTCCGTGGCCCAAGGAGAAGCCCTGGTGCGCTTCGCGGACGGCGACGAATGGATTTCCCTGGGCGAAGGCGCGCCCCTGGAGCCCGGGGACCGGGTGCGGGTGCCGGCCGGCGGGCGGGTGGAGCTGGTGACGCCCGAAGGGGACGTGCTGGAGATCCAGGAGGAAAGCGAATTGGAGGTCGAGGCCTCCGCCCCCAAGGACCGGTCCCTGCGCCTGGCCCTGGGCGGGCTCCTGGCCAAGCTCCTGCCGGACCCGGAAAAAAAGTTCCGCGTGCGCACCCCCCTGGCCGTGGCCGCGGTGCGCGGCACCGAGTTCGGCCTGGACGTCTCGGCGGAAGGGGCCACGGAGGTGGGCGTGGCCGAGGGGGCCGTGGCCTTTCAGGCGCTGGATGAAAAAGGGGAGCCGCGGGGGGAGGAACTCCGCGTCCCGCCCCAGGAAGGGGCGGAGGTCCGGCCGGGCAAAGGGCCCCAACGCCTCCAAAGATGGCCGGCGCGCGCCAAACGCCGGCTGGCCCGCATGGCCCTGCTGCGGGAAGCGGCCCCGCGCCTGCGGGAGCGCTGGAAGGACCTGCCGCCGGAAACCCGGCGGGAACTCCGGCAAAAGCTGCGCCGGCGCTGGCAGGAGCTTTCCCCGGACAAGAAACAGCGCCTCCTGCGGACCCTCCGCCGGCGCTGGAAAGATTCGCCCGGAGAAGACCGCCGCCGTCCGCGGAGCGAGCGGCGGCGCCGGCGCTGACGCCCGCCGTCCCGGATTTTTGCTAAGATCGGACGCGGCGGCCGGAAGGCCCCGGAAAAGTTCCTGAAAACGCCGAAAGGAGAACAAACGACATGAGCCTGGTGGTGGTGGGGTCTGTGGCCCTGGATTCGGTGCGCACGCCCTTCGGGGAGAGGACCAACGCCCTGGGAGGGTCGGCCACGTACTTTTCCTATTCGGCCAGCTTCTTCACGGACGTGAAGCTGGTGGCCGTGGTGGGGCAGGACTTCCCGCCCGCCCACGTGGCGCTCCTGAAGAAGCGCAAGATCGATTTGTCCGGCCTTCAGGTGGTGGAGGGGGAAACCTTCCGCTGGTCCGGCATGTACGAGCACGACCTCAACCAGGCCAAAACCCTGGACACCCGTTTGAACGTGTTCGAGCGGTTCCGCCCCACCCTGCCGGAACGGTACCGGGACGCGGACGCGGTGTTCCTGGCCAACATCGACCCGGACCTGCAGTTGAGCGTGCTGCGCCAGGTGCGGCGGCCCAAGCTGGTGGCGGCCGACACCATGAACCTCTGGATCTCCACCAAAAAGGCCCGCATCCAGGACCTCTGCCGGCAGATCCACATCCTCATCCTCAACGACGGGGAAGCCCGCCAGCTCACGGGCCAGCCCAGCCTGATCAAGGCCGGGAAGGTCCTCCTGGGCTGGGGCCCGAAGTTCATCGTCATCAAAAAAGGCGAGCACGGCGCCCTGCTTTTCTCCGCCAAGAAGATCTTCTCCGCCCCGGCCTATCCCTTGGAAGAGGTGTACGACCCCACCGGGGCCGGCGACACCTTCGCCGGCGGGTTCGTGGGATACCTCAACAAGCTGGGCAACCGGCTGGACGACCGGTCCCTGCATGAGGCGCTCTTCTACGGCACCGTCATGGCCAGCTTCAACGTGGAGGACTTTTCCCTGGAGCGCCTCAAGACCCTCAAGCCCGGCGACATCCGCCGGCGGGTCAAACGGCTCCGGGACATGACGTCCCTCAAAATACGCTGACGGGAGGCGATGATGGCCAAACAGAACGCTCCTTACGTCAAATCCGAAACGCCCGGCAAAAAATTCTGGTGCGCCTGCGGCGAGTCCGAAAACCAGCCGTACTGCGACGGCTCCCACGCGCGCAAGAACACCGGGATCCGTCCCGTCGCCGTGGAAATCACGGAGGCCAAAACCGTGGCTTGGTGCGGGTGCAAGCAATCCGGCAAAAAGCCCTTCTGCGACGGGACCCACGCCCGTCTCCCCAAATAACTTGAGGAACGCGCCCCCTCCCCGCGAAAGACGGGCCGTCCCATGAAACTGGGGCTCTTCCACTTCGAACTGCTCTACGACGTGCTGCAGGAGATGCACTTCCTGTACAACGAAGAGGAGATGGCGGAGACGGTGCTCACCAAGATCTCCGAGGCCCTGAACGCGGAGGCCGGCACCATCTTCCGCATGGAAGAGGAGGGCCGGCTCCACCCTCTGGCCTCCTACGGCGTGTCCAAGGAGAACCTGCGCAAGCTGACGTTCAAGACGGGGGTGGGCGTGGTGGGGTGGGTGGCCCAGTACATGCAGCCCGTGAAGGTGGACCGGCCGGACGCGGACCCGCGTTTCTTCGGCAGCGCGGACACGCAGAGCGGGTTCAAGACGCGGAACATCGTGGCCGCGCCGATCCTGGTGCGCAACGAGCTCATCGGCGTGATCGAATTTCTGAACCGGCGCGGCGGCCCCTTCGTGGTCCAGGACCTGGAGCTGATCTCCATGGTGGGGCGGCAGGTGGGCATCGCCATGATCAACGCGCGGGTCGTCACGGAGCGGGACAACCTGGTGGCTTTCCAGGAGGCCGTGATGGGGAGCCTGTCGGCGGGGCTCCTGGTGGCGGACGCGCAGGGCAGGATCACCCGGGCCAACGACCGGGCCGCCGAGATCCTGGGGACGGGCCGCGACAAACTCGAGGGCAAGGCCGGCGCCGAATCGCTGTCTTTCTGCGCCCCCCTGTTGAGGGCCCTGGAGGACACGGCCCAGACCGGCCAACCCAAGGTGCGGGAGGAGACCTCCCTGACGGTTCAGGGCAAGGAGAAGAAGGTCGGGTTTTCCACGGTCCCCGTCGCCTCAAAGGCCGGAGGCAAGCTGGGCGTGGCCATCCTTTTTCAAGACATCACGTCTTTCGCCAAACCCTGAAGGCCGGCCCCTCCGCCGCCTCCGCGAAAACCCCGTCCTAAAAGTTCGTCTCCGCCTGGGCCAGGGAAGGAAACTTCCGGTCCTTTTCCGACATGAGCGCCGGATCGGGCCTGCCCGGCCACGCGATGGCCACCTGCGGGTCGTCCCAGCGGAGGCCCCGCTCGGCCGCGGGGTTGTACAGGGCCGTGCACTTGTAGGAAAACTCCGCCTCCGGGGTGAGGACGTAGAACCCGTGGGCGAACCCCGGGGGGATGTACAGGGCCCGGCGGTCCTCCGCGGAGAGGGTGTACCCGACCCACTGGCCGAACGTGGGGGAGGCCCGGCGCAGGTCCACGGCCACGTCGAAGACCGCGCCGAAAGTGACGGACACCAGCTTTCCCTGGGCGTGGGGGTTCAGTTGATAATGCAGGCCCCGGAGCGCGCCCTTGACGGACCGGCTCACGTTGTCCTGCACGAAGACCTCGCGGAGTCCGTTCTCCTCGAACACGCGGCGGTTGTAGCTCTCCATGAAAAAACCGCGGGCGTCCCGGTGGATCTTGGGCTCGATGACCCACACGCCTTTGAGCTTGGTTTCCGTGAATTTCATGCGCGAAATCCCTTCCCTGAAGGTGCGTTGGGGGGATTATATAGCCCTCCCTCTCCGAAATCAAGGGGCCCGCGCGAAACGGAGGACGCTTTTTCGTCTCCTTGCCCGTCGGAGGGTAATTTTTATATAGTCTTTTCAGAATGTCCTTTCTTAAAAAAACCGCGGTCCTTTTGACCGCCGCGGGGGTCTGGTGGGGCGCGGGCCCCTCTTTTGTTTTCGGCCAGGCCCGCCGCCCGCCCCTCCCCTGGGAGCCCTTCACCGCCGTGGTGGACGGCCGCATCCGCACCGGCCTGGGCACCGTGGCCGTGGAGGGGGTCCCCTGCCTTTCCCTCCGGGACATCCAGCGCCTTTTCGGCGGCCGGCAGTCCTGGCAGCGCATCTCCCGTCGCGTCCAGTACGAAATCCACGGCCGGCGCGCGGAGTTCCTCCTGGATTCTTCCACCGCCGCCGTCTCGGGAGCGGCCGTCGCTCTGGAAACGCCGGTCCGTTGGTGGACCGGCCATGTTTACATCCCCCTCTCGCTGGTGCTCACCCCCGAATTCCAAAACATGTGCGAGGCCAGCGTCCACTGGGACGCGGCCTCCCGCTCCCTGACCGTGGACCCCGTGCCCAGCGTGTCCTCGCCCAGGCTCTATTCCTACCCGGGCAAGAGCCGCGTGGTGGTGGAGCTGGGCCCCCGCGTGCACTACCGCGTCATGGGATACAGGGACAAGACCTTGTCCGTCCGCTTTTTCGGCGGCCGTTCCCTGGGACGGGAGAAACTGGAGATCAAGGACGGCCTCCTGGACGCGGTCCAGCTGGTGTCCCGCGGCCGCAGCAGCGACCTCACGCTCACCCTGGCCAACGGCGCCCCCAAAGTCACTTTTCAGGAATCCCCGCGCCAGCTGATCGTGGACGTCCTCCCGCCGGAGGCCGCGCCCGCGGAAAACATCCCGGAAGCGCCTGAAGAATTTCCGCAGCCTCCTGATCTGGAAACCGCGCTTCCGGAAACGGAAGAGGCGGAACCCCTGCCCGCCCCGGAGCCGGCCTCGCCGCTCCTGGCCCTGTCGCCGCTCAAGACCGTGGTCATCGACCCGGGCCACGGCGGCAAGGACGCGGGCGCGGTCGGCGCCCACGGCACCCTGGAAAAGGACGTCAACCTGCAGGTGGCGCGCGCCCTGGCGCGCCTCCTCAAGCGGGAAGGCCGGTTCCGCGTGATCATGACCCGCAACGACGACACCTTCATCCCCCTGGAGGAAAGGACGGAGATCGCCAACAAGCACAAGGCGGACCTGTTCGTGTCCATCCACTGCAACGCGGCGATCTCGCGCCGGTCCCGGGGGTTCGAGATTTATTTCCTGTCGGAGAAAGCCACGGACGAGGCCGCCGCGGCCGTGGCCCGCCGCGAGAACGCGGTGGTGGAGCTGGAAGGCGTGTCCGGCAAGGCCAAACAGAAGCTGCAGGAGCTCCTGTGGTCCCTGGCCCGCACCGAAACCATGAACGAATCCTCGGAGATCGCGGCCCTGATCAGCCGCCAAGTGGGCCAGCGCGCGGGGGTTCCCAACCGGGGGGTCAAGCAGGCGGCGTTTTACGTTTTGCGCGGGGCCAACATGCCCGCGGTGCTGGTGGAATCGGGCTTCATCACCCACCCGCGGGAGGAAGGCCTCCTGCGCTCCGGCCGCTTCCACAAAAAACTGGTGGACGCGGTGTACGCCGGCATCCTGGACTACGAAAAGCGGAAGATCCGGGCCAACGGCCGCAAGAGCGCGGCGGGCGAGACCGCGAGCGTCCCATGAAAACGGGCCGGGGCCTGCGCGCCCCCATCGGCGTGTTCGATTCGGGCGTGGGCGGCCTCACCGTGCTCAAGTCCCTGGTGTCCCTCTTGCCGCGGGAAAGTTTCCTGTACGTGGGCGACACGGCCCGCGTGCCCTACGGCACCAAATCGCCGGAATCGGTCCGGCGCTTCGCCCTGGAGATCGCCCGGTTCCTGAAGCGCCGCGGCGTGAAGATGGTGGTGGTGGCCTGCAACACGGTGTCGGCCGTGGCCCTGCCGGAACTCCGGCGGTTCCTGCCCGTGCCCGTTTTGGGCGTGATCGAGCCCGGCGCCCGCGCCGCCCTGGCCGCCACCCGGTCCGGCCGCGTGGGCATCATCGGCACCGAAGCCACCATCCGCAGTCGCGCGTACGAGCAGGCGGTGAAGCGGCTGGACGGCATGGTCCAAACCTTCAGCGCGGCCTGTCCTCTCTTCGTGCCCCTGGTGGAGGAAGGCTGGGTCCGCCATCCGGTCACGCGCCAGGTGGCCTCTCTCTATTTGTCACCCCTGCTCCGGAAACACGTGGACACCCTGATCCTGGGCTGCACCCACTACCCGCTTCTCAAGCCTGTTCTTCAGAAGACGGCCCGCGGCGTGGAGCTCATCGATTCCGCGGACGAAACGGCCAAGGCCGTGCGGAGCCGCCTGGAACAGGACGGCCTCCTGGCCCACGGCAGGCCGGGTCGGTGCGAATTTTTCTCGTCGGACGATCCCGTGAAGTTCATGAGCCTGGGGCAACGGTTCCTGGGTCTGCACGTGCGGGGGGTGGAAAGGATCCATCTGGAAGGGGTATAAAACCGGCCGGGCCGGCCGGCGCCAAAGAACGCTATTTCAGGGCGGCGAGGGCCGCTTCGTATTCCGGCGTGATCTCCTCGGGTTTGGTCACGCAAATCCCCAAGTCCCGCAACAAGCCGTCTTCCAGCCTGTAAATCCATCCGTGCACCGACAGCGTCTGCCCCTTTTCCCAGGCCCTGGTCACGGCCTCGGCCCGGCAGACGCGCACCGCCTGCTCGATCACGTTCAATTCGCAAAGCCGGTCCCATTGCCGGGCCTCGTCCGGAAGGGCGTCCAACAGGGCCCGGTGCCGGTCCCGCACGTCCCGCACGTGGACCAGCCATTGGTCCACCAGCCCCAGGCGCTCGTCCCTCAGCGCGGCCCGCACCCCGGCGCACCCGTAATGCCCGCACACGATCACGTGCCGCACCCTGAGCGCGTCCACCGCGAACTGGATGACGGAGAGCCCGTTCAAGTCGTCGAAGGCCACCACGTTGGACACGTTGCGGTGCACGAACAGCTCGCCGGGGAGCAGGTCCACGATCTGGTTGGCCGGCACGCGGCTGTCCGCGCAGCCGATCCAGAGGTACTGGGGGGACTGTTGCTGGGCCAGCCGGCTGAAGAACGCCGGGTCCTGGGCCTTGAGCCGTCCGGCCCAGGCCCGGTTCCTGTCGAACAGGTCTTTCAGCGTCCGCATGGGCCGCCTCCGGGGAAGATCATCGATTCCCGCGTTTCCAGGCCTCGATCTCCTTCAACACCAGCCTCTCCGCCTGGGCCCAATCGTCGGCGCGCGGACCCGGCAAATGGCGGTTGGTGGAGTTGGTGAAAACCACGGCGCGGTGGCCCGTCCTGCGCAGTTGCGTCACGTTCTCGGGGCTGTCCTCCAGGTACAGGTCCGCGCCCACCGCGCTCTTGTCCTTCATAAAACAAAGGTCCCAGTAGGGGATGTCGTAATGGTCCAGCCATTCGATGGTCTGCCGCACCGCCTCCTGATGGAAATTGGGGATGATGAGGCGGGCCGTGATGATGCGGATGCGGACGCCCCGGTCCGACAGCCGCCGCAACACCTGGGGCGCCCCCTTCATGGGCTTCAGGATGTTGAAGAGCTTTCGCTGGGTCACGGCGAAA
>CAZAEL010000023.1:0-35547 GCA_964484135.1 uncultured Elusimicrobia bacterium | reverse complement strand
CCGGCCTTCGGCCACCCGGGCCTTGAGCGCCCGGGCGCGCGCTTTCACCGATTCTTCCGAGGCGTAGGCCCGGTGGCCGGACCGGACGTCCACCCCGAAGCCCGCGTGGTCTTCCGCTGACGGACTTTTCAGCGGGGACGAGGACCCGTCCGGGAGAAGCCTCCTCCCCCCCCCTGACGAACGAAACATCAGGCCCAAAACAACCCCTGCTATAAAATTTACCGTTGAGTGGGCCACAATGGAGGCCAAAGGAATTCCATGATAAGGACCGAGAATTTCATAAAGCAGACCGTACAGCATCCCTGCCGACACGTAACCCAGGAACGCAGTGGGAGATCGGGCCCGGTCTCCAGCCGCCTGTCGCATATAAAATCGTTTGCGCCATTCGCTGTTTGGTATCAACTTGGAATAAATCGCGGGAAAAACCACATGGAGAGTCCCAAAAAGAATTGCCTGGATAAACAACGCGACAAAAATCAGGTGAGACGGCATTAAAACCGTGGTCATGACCAACAATTGGGCACGAAGATAAGGATAAAGAATGGCCCGAAACACCACTTCCTCCCCTATCGCCCATGTCAAATCGCTCAGTTTCGGCCCTTTCCGATCCTCTTTTACGCGCGCATGAGAAAAATCCGGGTCAGGGGGCAGGATAAAAGACAAAACGTAAAAAACAACCCCCAAGCCGAAGTCCAGTCCCGCCACAGCAAGCCCTCCTGATACCTGCCCCCACAATGCAGGCATAATGCCGAAATTGGACTGAATAAATATCGCCAGTCCGTCGAAAACACCGAATGCCACCCCTCCGTAAATCAGGGCCGCCCCGACAATCAATCCTCTCTTGGAAATCGGGTGCCCCAAAAGACGCGTCACGCCATAGGCGACCACAAGGGCCGCAAGCACAAGCGAAAAGCTGACCGTCCAGGAGAGCAGGGGAGGAAGGAACCCGGTTGTGAGGTCCAAACGACAGGCCAAGGACGCCAAGGACAAAACCCCCAAGACCAGGAAGGGGACTCCCGCGATGGATCGCGGCCGCCTGCTCCGCGCCGCGGGGAACACCGCGTTGAATTCATCGAGGGTGAGGATGGCCCCTTCCTCCTCGACCAGTTCCTCCCGCAGTTCCCTGAGCATCGCCTGCGAGGGGTCCTCCTTGTTCGAGGGGTCCGCCATCCATTCGCTCCTGAACCAGGGGACCTCCGCTCCGTCCAGGGTGAAGACCAGGTCTTTGTCCTCCCGGAACCCTCTGGCGCCGCGGGCCTCCAGGGTTTGACGTCCGGGGTCGGTCGGCTCCAGCGCCCCCCCCGGAACGCCGTACCGCTGAAATTTTTCGTCCATCTTGAGGAGAAAATAGGTTCTGCCGGTGGCGGGGTCGGTGTAGTGGACCCGGGCCAGGGCCGACACCTGCACCTCCACCGGGCCGTCGTTTTCCGTTTCCTGCGCTTTCTGCCGCCAAGCCCTGGCGCGCTCCTCCGATACCCCCAAAAGCACGTCCTGAACCCTCTCCCGGAAAGGCCCTTCGAAGACCCGCTCTTCGCCGTTCACTTCGGTCTTGAAAACATCTCCCTCCCGCCAGACCAGGGCAAACCCTTGTCCATCCCCCTGGACCTTTCGACGGATCAGGGCCCCCGCCTCCGGGCTCAACCCGACGTCGTGCACGTGGATGAATTGGCGGATGGTCCTCTCCCCGCGCTCTTCCGCCACCTCCAACAGGCCGTCCGGGACGACGCGGGCCGGCCCGGAAACGTCCGCGCCGGTTTTTGCGGGCCGTCCGAACCGCGCCCGCAGGCCGTACAGCAACGCCCAGGCCTTGGCGCGGAGCCCGTCCGCCGTCTTCCGCGTCAACTCAATATCATCGCCCTCTCCGGCCCGGGCCCGCACCACGGCGGACCGGTCCCCCGTGACCATCTCCACCCGGACCTCGCGGGCCCCCCGCCGCCAGCCCGTGATCCGGGCGACCAGGCGCCGCCACCCGAAGGCCGCCCGCCTGTCCGCCGCGGCCCGGGTCAAACTCTCTTCCGCCGCGGCCCGGTCGTCCCCGGCGGCCCGCGCCGTCAACGCCATCTCCGCGGCCACGGCCGCGGTTTCCAGCTTCGCCTGGGAACCGGCCAACCCGTCCCCTGCCGGCGGATCCTGCGCCATGCCCCGCGGCGGGCTCAGGTACAAACGCTCTCCCAGCAGCATCTTCTCCAGCGGCGTCCTGTTCAGGGCGAAGGCGTCCAGGTAATTGGCCCCGTCCTTGTCCAACTCCCCCAGTTTGGGCGTCATGACCACGCAGGAGATGTTTTGTTCCTTGAGGAGCGCCTCCAGGCCGGGGGCGTGGAACCCTCCCGCCACCAGCGCCGCCACGGGAACTTCCGGGTTCCCGGCGCCGGGTTCTGGGTGCCGGGACTCCCTGTCTTTTGTATTGAACTTGGAGCCCGGAACCTGGAACTGTTTCAACAGGTTTTCCACCATGGCCCGGTTCCGTTCAAGGGCCGCCTGGTAGAACCCCTCGAACGCCGGCAGGATCCGGGCCAGGGACGGCGTCGCGCCCCGATCCCCGCCGCTGACCCCCTCCAGGCGCTCCAGCCGGGCCCCCAACGCCAGGACCTCCTCCCGCCGGGCCCGGTATTGCTCCCACTCCGCCGGGCCGAAGGATTGGTCCTTCAGCTTCCGGAGGCGCCCGAGGTCCTGGCCGATCCGGATCAGCTCCATTTGCTCCGGGGTCCGGGCGGATTGCCGGATGGCGGCCTCCGTCAGCCGGTCCATCTCCTCGAACAGGCCGTACCGGTCGATCCGGTCCGCCATCTCCACATAGGCCAGGTATCCCTCGAAAGCCGGGTAATCGCGGAGGCGCAGGCCCTTCCGTTCCAAGAGCCCCGCCAGTCGCCCGTAGTAGGCCCCGGCCCCCAGCCGACCCAGGCGGTACGCCAGGCTGTGGCTGACCAGGTCGGACAGCTCCGCCTTGTCCAGCTTTAACGACAGCTCCTGGATGAGGGCCCTGCGTTCCCGTTCCACCGCCGCGAAATCCAGGTTTTCTTCCGCGTCCAGGGCCCGCAAAAATTTCTCCACCTCCGGACAGATCCGGCGGACCAGGGCCTCCCCCGCCCGCTTCCGCAGGAACCGGACATGGCTCAAGAGGTCCAGGCTCCCTTCGCCGTACGCGCGCAGGTCCTGGTCCAGGTCCCGGAGGGACGGGTCGTACAGGCGGGCCTTCAAGGGGCCGGCCCTGTCCTCAAGCGCTTGAATGATCCGCTCAAACTCCTCCTTGCGGGGCAGGCTTTCCCGAAAAGCCGCCACGTTGGCGCCGTAAAGCCCCTGGTCCTCCACGCCCCAGAGGAGCGGTTCCCGGGGAGACAGCATTCCATAATATTCGGGGCCGCTGACGTAATTGTTCCGCAACAAATAATTCCCCACCGCCTCCTGGATCTTCCGGTCCCGGTGGGCCCGGTACGGACCGAGGCGGAAGGCGCCGCTGGCCCCCTCCAGCCCCACCAGGAGGGGCCCTTTCTCAAGGCCCCGCCCCATGTGTTCCAGCATGCCGGCGATGTTCTTTTGCGCCGTCGGGACGTTGTGCGCGTCCTGGATCAGGACCACCAAAGGCCGTTTGTCCGGGGACGGGGCGAGCCAGACTTTTTGGATGTCGCCGTACTCCAAAGGCAGGGTGTTGATCCAGGAGGGCAAACGCCGGAGCAGGGCCTGGGGCGCCTGGGGGGTGTCCCGGCCTCCCGCCGTTTCCCCCGGCAGGGCCGGGGCGGCGAGGCGCGACAGCGCGGCCTGCCCGACGGCGGGCAGCGCCTGATGGAGCTCCGCGGCCGCGCTCGGCGCGCGGGCGTATTGGACGGGGGAGGAGACGTGCGTGTGTTGATCCGGCCGCGCGGGATGGGGAACGGGCGACGCGGAGGGGACGGCGGCGTCGGAAGGCAAAGGCGCCTTTTCCCGGTTTACGGCCTGACGGCGCTCTTCCCAAAAATTGGCTTCCGCCAGGGGAGCGAAAACGGCGGAATAAAAGAAAACAACGGCCAGAAAACAAGCCGTCCCCTTTGTTCCCGCTCCGAAATGATCCTTCCTCAAATGACCGGATCTCCCCACAGGAGCCCCCCTTTTGTAGTTATTAAAAGTTTAAAGGGAAAAAGGGAAAGAAACGATAAAAGAGTTGTAACTATTCTGTAAATATCGGGTGGGATTTTGTTTGCTGTTTTTGCATGAAATAAGTTGTTCAGCCCGCGGAGAGGGGGCGGGAGGGGAGCGCGGATACAGAACCGGTTCTAGGGGTTTTTTTCCGGGGGCTGGACAGCCGGCTTCAAGGAGGCGCCGCAACTGGTGCGCACGATCAACTGGCTGGGAAAAACCTTCTGGCGCAGGTCCGTGACCCGGCCTTCCACCAGGAGGATCAGGGTTTCCGTGCCCTCCTTGGCGATGTCGTAAATGGGCTGGCGCACCGTGGTCAAGGACGGCGCCCGGAAGGTGTGGCTGGGCATTTCCAGATCGTCGAACCCCACCACCGCCACGTGGCCGGGCACGGAAAGCCCCTCGTCGTGCACCGCGGAGATGGCGCCGAGGGCCATCCAGTCGTTGGCCGCGAAGATGGCCGTGGGCGCGGGGTTCCGGCTGAGCAGGTCCTTGGTGACCTTGTACGCCTTGGGCTGTTCGAAGTCCCCCGTCACCACGTAGTCCTCCCGGTAAAGCAGGCCGTGCTTGGACAGGGCCTTGTGGTACCCGGCGAGGCGCTCCTGGGCGTCCACCGCGTCCGGGGGCCCGTTGATGTACGCGATGCGCGTGTGTCCCAGGGAAATCAGGTGTTCCACCGCGGCGAAGGCCCCCCCCTCGTTGTCCACCTCCACGTAACTCAGCTGGGGGAAACGCCTGTACAGGACCACCACCGGGATCTTGTCGCGCACCAGGGACTTGAAAAAAGCGGGGTTGGGCTCCGGCGCGATCAGGAGGAACCCCTGCACCGCGTCCTTCAAAGAGGCCACGACCTTGCCGATGTTCTCCTCGGTCTCGTTCTCCGCCACCGGGTTGACGATCACCATGCCGTAGCCCTGGGAAAAAGCGACCCGTTGGATTCCCTGCAGCGCCTCCTTGAAAAACCCGTACATGGGCCAGGTGCCGCGGCGCAGGAAAACGCCGAGCAGCTTCTGACGGGCCGTGGGGGCCGGCACCGGCGCCGGGGCGGGCGGCGGGACGGATTTTTCGGCCCGGGCCGGGACGGCCTGCTCCGCCGGACGGGCCGGAGGCGCCGCGCCGCCGCGGGGCTCGGGGTCAAGGGGCTCCTTAGGAGAGGCCATCTCTTCGCTGAACGTCTTTTTTCTTTTCAAGGAGGGGGTCCACCTCCAACGTGAAAAAGGCGCGTCCCGCGTCGTCGCGCACCGCGATCCGTTTCACGATACCGGCCGCGTTGTACTTGCGGATCACGTCCGCGGCCGTGTCCTCCACCGCGGTGCGGAGGATTTCCTCGATCAAAATCCGCGTGTTGGGGTCGTTCTCGAACTTGTCCAGGAGCAGGGTCAGCGTCCCCTCGCGGAAGGACCCGCTCACCTTCCTGACCTGGAGGAACGCCCCCACCAGGGGGTTGGCGGAAAACTGCCGCTGCAGGCGGGAGGCCAGGAGCCGCGACAGGAACTCCGTCATGGGGATGTCCCGCCATTCCCCGGAAGGCTCCGGCTCCAGGGAGTTCTCCGTCTCCAGCACGAGCCGGTCTTCGAAGTCCGTCCGCGAAATCCGCATGTAGATGAGGCTCTTGATGTCCGGGAAGTACCGCAGGAGCGTCACCGTGACGCCCAGCCGCGAGTCGCGCGCCTTGACCGCGATGAAGTTGATCTGCGCGTCCGTGGACAGGGCCACCCGCGTGCTGGACAGCATGGCCCCCTCCAGCTTCCGCAGGGTCTCCTGCTGAAGCCCCAGGTCCTTGCCCACCAGCCCGTCCAACAGGCAGGAGACGTAAAAGGTCCGCCCCACCAGGCGGGCGTCGGCCTCGAAATCGAACTCCCTCCGGCAGAGCTCCCGGACGGACTGCGACAGGTCCTTGCGGGGATAGGTGGGCGATTGGGAACAGGCGGCCAGAGGCCAGACGGCCAAAAAAAAGAGAACCGATCGCCGCTGTCCGACCGCCCATAGGGGATTAAGGGGGAGTGCCCGGCGAAGCGCCGACCGAAGGGGCCGACGCGGGAGGCTCGGCGGCGCCGGACGGGACCTCGTCCGGCTTGACGGTCTGGATGGGCACCTGGGCCCGGGCCTTGCCGTATTCCGCGAAGATGGCATGAATCTCATCATACTCCAATTCGTCCCTCTTGAGCAACTCCTGGGCGAACCGGTCCACGATGTTCCACTCCTTCCGGAGGAAGGCCTCGACCTCCTTGGCGCAGGAGGACAGGATGGCGTGGGTCTCGTTGTTCAGTTTTTCCTTGAGGTGATCGGACAATTCGTTCTCCGGGATGGAGGCGAAGTCGCCCACGTACCCGTTGGTGCCCATGCCGAGGCGCCAGACCATGACGTGGGCCTGGCGCGTGGCCGCGCTGAAGTCCGAGGCCACGCCGCTGGAGGTGACGCCGTACTTGATCTTCTCGGCGATATACCCCCCCAGAGCCACCTTGATGTCCGCCAGCATCTTCTCGCGGCTGGCCGTGTGCAACTCCTCCCGCGGCTGGTGGTGCACCACGCCCAGGGCCCCGCCGCGCGAAATGATGGAGGCCTTGAACACGTCGTCCGTCGGGTGGAGCTGGTAGAGGACCATGAGGTGCCCCGTCTCGTGGTACGCCACGGCCTCCCGCTCCTGGGGCGCCATGTTCAGCCGGTGGGCCACGCCCAGGTCGATCCGCTCGATGGCCTGGGTGAGGTCCTTGTACGTCACCATGTCGCGCCCGTTGCGGGTGGCGATCAGGGCCGACTCCTTGGCGATGTTCATGATGTCCGCCGGGGACTTAAACACGGACTTCCGCGCCAGCCGCCCGATGTCGATGTCCGGGTCGTGCTTGATCTTCCTGAGGTAATAGCGGAAAAGCTCGATGCGTTCGTCCAGGTTCGGACGGTCGATGTAGATCTTGCGGTCGAAGCGCCCGGGGCGGAGGAGGGCCTTGTCCAGCACCTCCTCGCCGGCGTTGGTGGCCCCGATGACGATGACGTTCTCCTGTTTTTCGCCCAGGCCGTCCATCTCGACCAAAAGCTGGTTCTGGGTGCTGTTGGTCTCCTCGCCGCCGCCGAAGGCGTTGAAGTGGCGGCCCCGCCCGATCACATCCAGCTCGTCGATGAAGATGATGCAGGCCCCGTGGGCGTACGCCAGCTGCCGGGCCTTGGTGAAGAGGGAGCGGACGCGGCTGGACCCCACGCCCACGAACACCTCCACGAACTCGGACCCCGCCATGCTCACGAAGGGGACCCCCGCCTCCGTGGCGATGGCCTTGGCCAGCAGGGTCTTGCCCGTGCCCGGGGGCCCCACCATGAGGAGGCCCTTGATGATCTTGCCGCCGATGGCCTTGAGGCGCGCCCGGTCCTTGAGGAGCTGGACCACCTCCATGGCCTCCTTCTTGGCGTTCTCCAGGCCGATCACGTCCTTGAAGGTGATGTTCACCGTGTCGGACTTGATCTGGACGTTCTTGCGGAGCTTGCCGAAACCGCGGCCCATGATCAGCATGTAGAAGTACACGAAGATGAAGGCGTTCAGGCCCGTCAGCAGGAGCTGGAGGGGGATGGTGGCCAGGGTGAGGTTGCGATAGAAGGACTCCAGGGAAGCCAGGCCGAGGTACGTGAAAAAGATCAGCAACAAGAGCACCGAGGTGACGACGATCTTCACCCAGTGGTTCATCCAGAAAATTTTCAGTTTCCGCATAAGGACGCTTCCTCCCCTGAGACCGACTAACCCGCGTTGTCCGGTTTCTTCGCCGACAAAAGCTCTTCCACCCGCGCCGCCACGTCCAGCATGTCGAACGGCTTGGGGATGTACATGTCCGCCCCCACGGTCAACCCCCGATTGACGTCCGTGGGGTCGTTCCGGGACGTCAGGATGATGATCTTGGGCGTGGGGATGTCGTACCGCTCCGCCGTCAGGGCGTGCACCAGCTGGTACCCGTTCATGCGGGGCATCATCACGTCCGTGATGAGGAGGTCGGGCTTGACCTCCGCCGTCAGCCTCAGCGCCTCCTCCCCGTCGGCCGCGACCTTCACGCTGTACCCCCGACCGCTCAAAAAAACCTCCAAAAGGCCGGAAATGTTCGGATCGTCCTCCGCGATGAGGATGGTCCGGGGCGCCACGTCAGTTCGCGGGGGCGGGCGACGCCTGTTCCGGCGCGAGGAACGGCAGGGTGAACCAAAAAGCCGTGCCCTGCCCCACGCCCTTGCTCTCCACGCCGATCTCGCCGCCGTGCCGGTGGATGATCTCCCGCGCGATGGACAGCCCCAGGCCCAGCCCCTTGCGCTCGGGCGCCGACGGGTTCACCTGGAAAAACTGCTCGAAGACCCGCGCCAGGTGCTCCGGCGCCACGCCCTCGCCCGTGTCCTGCACCCGCACGTGCAAATGGGTCTCGCTCCTGGAAAAGTGGACCCGCACCGCGCCCCCCGACGGCGTGTACTTGATGGCGTTGCCGATCAGGTTGGTCAGGAGCTGGTCCAGCCGCCGCGGGTCCACCAGGACCTTGGGCCAGGCCCGCTGCAGGCCCTCCACCTTGTACAGGATGTTCTTCTGCCGCGCCGGCTCCTGGAAGCGCTGGGTCACGTCCTCGAACACGCCGCGGGGATCCAGCTCCGCCTTCTTGAGGCGCAGCTTGCCCGCCTCGATGCTCACGAAATCCACCAAATCGCCGATCAGGTGCTCCAGGTGCTCGCATTCCCGCTCCATGGTGGCGAAACAGCGGGGGTATTGCGCGGCCGGGATCATGCCGGCCTTGAGCGCCTGGACGTATCCCTTCACCGCGGTCAGCGGCGTCAACAGGTCGTGGCTGACGACGCGCAGGAAGCGGCTCTGCACCTCGTTGATCCGCATGAAGTCCTGGTTGGCCCGCTTCAACCCTTCGAGCAGGGCCTGGATCTGCAGGCCCAGCTTCTGCTTCTCCAGGGCCTTCTGCAGGGTGCGCCGGAAAACGAAGGTGTCCAGGGGCTTGAGCAGGCAGTCGTACACGTCCGCGCGCATGGAATGCAGCACCGTGTCCAGCGACGCGTAATCCGCCAGCACGATCACCATCACGTGGGGGTTGACCTCCCTGAGGCGCGCGGCCACCTCCCAGGCCCGCATGTCCGGCAGGCCCGTGTCCACCAGGGCCACGTGGTAGAACCGGCGCTGGGCCTCGTCCACGGCCTCGCGTCCGCGCCGGGCCGTGCGGCCCCGATGGCCTTCCAGGGTCAGCAACTCCAGAATGTCCTCGCAGAAGGCCGCGTCCGCGTTGGCCACCAGCACATGGGCCTCCGCCCGCGGCAGCCCGCCCACGGACCGGTCCGGCAGCCCCTGCAGGGCGCGGAACAGCGCGTCCGGCTGGAAAGGTTTGTGAAAGACCTGGACGAATTTTTCCCGGGACAGATCGGCCAGAGACGGGGGAACCTCGTCCGAGTTCAAAAGCAGCCACAGCTGGGCGTCCGGCTGGACCGCGCGCCAGCGCGCGTAGGACTGGGCCGAGGGCGCGGTGTCCCGCTCCAGCTCGTGGAGGATCACGTCCCACCGCGCGCCGTGGAGGTGCTCCCAAAACGCGGTCTCCACCTCGCAGACCGCCACCTCCGCGCCGAAGGCCTGCAGGATGCGGCGCAGGGCCTCCGCCGTCTCCCGATAGGGGGACAGCAACAACACGCGGTGCAACGGCCCGGAGAAAGGAACGCTCTCCGCCGTCGCGGGGCCGGAGGGCGCGGCGGAAGTCATGGACGGGGCCTCCGCGGGAGGGTCCTCGACCCTCCCTTGATACAAAGGACTTCCCCCCCTTGCGGCCGGCAAGGACGAGCGGAGTGGCTGACCACCCTAAGAGAGATGAACACGTTGAATTTTCGCCTCAAATAAATTATACTGCCGGAAAGAATTCCCGTCAAGGCTTTCTCCGGAAGAGCCGATGAGAGACTTGACGGCGCGGGTCCCGGGCGCGGGAGGCTCCCTCTTCGCCGGGCCGAGGAGCGTCGTTTCTTAAACAAAGGCATGCCCAAGACCCAACACCTCCTTGTTCTGAGCGACCGGCCGGAGATCCTCAACCGGGTCTACGACTCCCCCGTGGCGTCCCCCTGCACCCTGACGCTCGCCTCGCAGGTCCCCGCCTTCACGGACCTGGCCCAGCGCTTCTCCTTCCACGGCTACGTGCTGGACACCCCCCTGGCCAAGGACAGGACCTGGGGGCTTTTCCAGGAACTGAAGCGCCGCACCCCGGCCGCCTTCTTCTGTTTCCTCTTCGATCAATCCACGGAAAAGGGGCTCCAGTCCCTCATTGAAGGGCCGGGCGGGTGGTTCTCGCTGCATCCCCCCTTTCCCCTGGACCTGATCCCCTCGGTGCTGATGAAAAACCAGGGCAGGCCCGCGATCCTCTTCGAAAGCCCGGAAGCCTCCGCGGACGGGGCCTATGCCGGGCTGCGGCCCCTCCTCAAGCCCCTGTCCGCGACGTCCGCTCCGTCCCTGGCGGAGGCGGCGGAGGCGGCCGCGAAAAAGCCCGGCGCCCTCCTGATCCTGCACGCGCCCCGGCTGGACACGCCCCTGGCCGCCTTTGTGCGGGAGACGCTGGAAAAACGCCCCGATGCCCGCGTCCTGGTGGTCTGCGACCAGCCCCTGCCCGAGGCGGCCCGCGCCGCGGCGCGCAACAACGGCTGGGTGGCCCTGCCCCGGCCCCTGGACATCGGCTTCTTCCTGGACCAGATGCAGCCCACCGCGGCGGGCGCCCCCGAAGGCGCGCCCGCGCCCACGGAACGCATCCTGGTGGTGGACGACGAGCCCAACCTGCTGGATTTTTTGGTGGACATCCTGTCCGAACAGGGCTACGCGGTGGAGGGCTGTCCGTCGGGGAGCACGGCCCTGGCCGCCATGAAAAAAACCGAGTTCCACCTGGCGCTGGTGGACTTCCAGCTGGGGGACACCACGGGCCTGGCCCTCGCGCGGGAGCTGCGCCAGATCGACCCGGACATCAACATCATCCTCATGACCGCCCACGCTTCCCTGGACATGGCGGTGAAGGCCATCCAGGCGGACGTGTACGACTACCTCATCAAGCCCGTGGACACCCACCACCTGAAGCGGTCCATGTCCAAAGCCCTGGAGAAACGGCGGCTGGCCCTGGAGATCAAGGCCCTGGTGGCGGACCTGCAAAAGGCCAACCACCAGCTCAACCGGCTCAACGACCTGAAGTCCCGTTTCCTCTCCATCGTGACCCACGACCTCAGGACGCCCTTGACCTCCATCCGGGGCTACGCGCAGGTGCTCAACATGCAGAAGAACCTGCCCGAACCCCAGAAGGAGCACTTTTTGAAGATCATCGAGAAGGAGACGGACCACCTGGGCAGCCTGATCAGCGATTTGATGGATTTCGTGAGCATCGAGGCGGGCAAGCTCAGAGTGGAAAAGTTGCCGTCGTCCGTGGCGGAACTCCTGGACAACGTGCAGAACCGCATGGCCTCCCTGGCGGAAAAGCGGAACATCGTCTTCCGGGTGGACATCGCGGCCCAGGACGTGCCGAAGATCAACATGGACCCCCGGCGGATCGAGCAGGTCCTGACCAACCTCATCGGCAACGCCTTCAAGCACACGCCCGAGGGCGGGCAGGTCACGCTCACGGCCCGGGTCAAGGACGGCGCGGTCTTGATCGAGGTGCAGGACACGGGCGAAGGCATCCCGCCGGAGGACCTGCCGCGCATCTTCGAGCAGTTCTACCAGGTGGAGGCCCACGCCTCCAAGCGGGAGGGCATCGGCCTGGGGCTGTCCATCGCCAAGGAGATCGTGCAGGCCCACGGCGGGCAGATCGGGGTGCACTCCGACGGGGCCGGCAAGGGCAGCCGCTTCTGGCTGACCCTGCCCCTGCCCGCGCCTTAGCGGGAACATTCCCTCCCCCAAAAACACGAAGCCCGCGGCTGACGGCCGCGGGCTTTTTCTTTTTTGCGGGACGTTGTTAGCGGGCCGGAGGCGGAGAGGCGGGGCCGGGGTCCGGCAAGACGATGCCGATTCCGATGAGCGCATACCCCCCCAGGATCACGAAGGGGCAGAGGGAGCTGGCCCAGTTCTGGCCGGCCGGGTCGGTGAAGGTCACCAGATAAAACCCCAGGGCCGCGGTCGCGGCCCCGACGGCCATGGTGATCTTGCCCCGTCGGGAAAAAATGGGGGCCGAAGCCGGCGGCGGGACCGGCGGCTGAAGGGACGCGGGACGCTGGGGCTTGTTCTTCTTCGCCATGTTTTTAACTTATCAAAAAAAGGGGCCGGGAGCCAGATGTGCCTGCGAGAGACACCCGCTCTCCGCGCGCGGAGGCCGGTCTCCCGTCAACTCCTACGCGACACGAAATCCCGGGGATCGCCTGCCCTTCCCATCGCTTTCACGGACGGCGACGGCGTCCATCTCAATGAGAAGATCGTCACGGCAAAGCCTCGCCTCCACGCATGTGCTGGCGGGAGGGTTATGATCAAGACCGTGTTTTTTCATAAACGCGTCCCGTATTTTATTGAATTTTTTGTAGTCATCCATCCGCTTAAGATAGATGGTCCATTTAACAACGTCTCGAACCGAAAAATTCTGCGACTTCAAAATCCCTTCTATGTTCCGATACGCCCGGCGCGCCTGGGCGTCAAAGTCCCCCCGATGGCGTGTTTCCCGGCGGGACCCGACGCTCGCGGTTCCTGAAACAAAAAGCCATTCAACGCCATGCATCGAAACCAGGGTCGCCCTGGAAAAAGCGGCCACGGGTTTCGGCAATTCCCGAAAATTGAGGTTCTTCTTAACCAACGGCAATCGGCTAGAAACGTCCCAGATCGGCCTCTTTAAGCGGAGGCCGGCCCGGCTTCCCTTTTTGAGACCAAGCGGGCATATTGACACGCTTTCCGTAACCCAGTTCCGTGGGAATCTCCAGAGGCGTCGAGGCGTTGCCTTTCTCATCGATCCTCGTGACATAAAGGCGCGTGTCAATGGAGTCCCGTTTTGAGGCGTAAAGCAACCAACGGCTGTCGCTGGACCAGCTGTGCCACGAATCCATGGCGTCTTCGGCATTGCATTGCAAGCGGCGCGCCCTGCCTCCCTTTGCGGGGGCTATGTATATGTCACTCGAGGACCGCGCGAGGAATCCGCCGCTCGCGTCCGCGCGCGTGAAGGCGATCCATCGGCCATCCGGGGAAAATTCCGGAAAATAATTGTCGAAACCGTTCCCGCTGGCCCCCTCGATCGGAACAGCGGGCCCGCCTTTCCCTTCGTTATAAGAGACCCGGTAAACATCCATCCGACCCGTCGGTTCATAGCGGACGAACGCCACGAATTCTTCGTCATGGCTCCAGACCGGCAATATCTCCACATGTTCCGCGCCGGACGCCCCCGGCAAGGGAGAAGAAACGTCGGTGGCGGGATCATAAACCATGATGTCACAGGCCGGATCCATATACCGGAGGTCGAACGGCATCACGGCGGCGCCATGCCTTGTCCAGCCGTAGGTCCGCATTTCGGGGAAAGCGGTCATACAAATGATTTTTCCATGCCTCGGAGAAAACCGCGGATAAGTGACGTTGGGCAACGGTTTCGACACCTTGAGGTCTTCTCCCCCCGGCGTAAACGTGAACAATCGGCGGATGGGGACCTGCGTGGCCGGGTCGTCAACCTTGTTCCTGTAGATGCCGCAGAACACCGGGGAGTCCGTCCTCGTGCTGTGGCACCCGATGCATCCCCCCCGATTCATGATGAGAAGTTCTTGTTTTTCCAGGGTCACCGGGTCCATCCACACGATGTGGGGGATGGGGGCGGGACCTGAAGTAAAATCAAAATACCGAAAAACAACATCGTCGGCGAGGGGGCTGGCATCAACAGAAATGGTCATGGGGACCGCCCCGTGGAATGTCTCCCCCTCGACCCCCGCAAGCTCCACCCTCAACGTCTTGCCCTTCCATTCGCCCCATTGTGCGGGATCCGGCGTCCATTGCGTATTCTGCGTGCTTGTTTCAAACAGCACCTGATTGGACTCCGATATCCGCAAGGTCCAGGTCAGACTCGCCGCTTCCGCGGGCGTGAACGCCGGCGCATCGGAAACAAATTGTTCCCAGCTGAAAGTCGGCACGGGCCAGTTGGAGGGGAACGTTGAACCGTCTTGCGGGGAAAGGAATCGCGTGTCGTGACCGGATTTTTCCGCCTGCCCTATGAGCTCAAGGACGTTTCGCGGTTCGGCATTCGCAACCCGCAAAACGAAAAAAAGGAGGGCGAAGGACGTCTTGCCCAAAAAAGAAGCGTCCCGTGTGAATCTCCGCTTAAACATTTCCTTTTGCACAGAGGGCCACGATATCAATCAACCTCGTCGGTTGTCAATGTCCGCGGACACGGCGCTCCTCATGCCCGGGTGGACGCTTCGCCTTTGATTCGGACCACGAAGACAGTCCGCCCCTTGCGGTCAAAACTCCGGCCCCAGCGACACGTACCACACCCAGTTCCCCGCGTCCGTGCGCTTGGCCACGTCCACCGAGGCGGTCACGAAAAAGGTCTGGATGATGAACACCGGGAACCGCAGGCCCGCGCCCACCGAGTGGCGGACCCGCGTCGCCTCCAAATGGTTCAGGTCCCGGGACCGGGACCAGTCGTACCCCGCGTCCGTGAACAAAGTGCCGTACACGGCCTTCAACGCGAAATCCGGAAACATGAAGCCCGTGCGGGCGTTCAGGTACATCAGCGGCACGCGCCACTCCAGGTTGCCCATGGCGAAACGCGCGGCCTTGTTGGCGTCGGCGTTCCGCGCGTAGCCCCGGATGCGGTCCACCCCGCCCAGGCGGAAGAGCTGGGGGCTGTCGCCGGCGCTGGCCCCGGCCATGCCGCGGAAGGCCAGGGCGCTTTCCCGTCCCGTGGGCGCGAAGTGGTGGAACTCGAAAATCTGGGACTTGTAGTCCCGGTCGCCGCCGAAGACGCGGCGTGACACCTGGTGGGTGGCGCGGAAGCGCGTGCCCGCGGTCACGGACAGGTACCGGCCCGTGGTGGTGTCCCGCACGAAGGACAGGGCCCACAAGTTTTCCCGCTCCTCGTGGTTCCGTCGGGGATCCTCGTCGAAGCGGTCCTCCCGGTAAATGGAACCCGCCACCCCCTCCAGGCGGTGGAACCGGTCCAGGGGATAGGAGGCCCCCGCGGTCTGCTCCGATTCCCGGCGCAGCTCCGTCTTGGCGAAATCCCGGAAAAAGTTCTGCCCGCCCGCGCCCAGGAAGAATTGGGGACGGAAGCGCTTGTACGTGTACTGGGCCTGGTAGTCCAGGAAATCGTTGCCCGAGGAGTACTGCACCGCGGTCTGGAGCTGGTGGTTGCCCAGGTACTCCGACGCCTGCCAGAAGGCGGCCAGGAACAGGCCGTCCGTGGAGGAGTAGAAGAAGAGGGGAAAGAACAGGTCCGTCGAGGCGCGGAACCGGTACGGCCTGCCCTCCCCGGTGAAGAGGCCGGTGTCCCAGGCCTGGGCCGCGGACCGCCCCTCCGCCGGCGGCCCGTCCGGATTGACCGGCGGCGGAGAGGACCCCGCCGGGGCCGCGGGCCCCCGGACCAGGGACGCCCAAGACCGCGCCGAAGGCTGGACCGGGAAAGACGCCGAGGCCGTGGAGGCGGGCGCTTGCCACAGGGACGGCTCCGCTTCATAGACGTGCTGGGAGCCGCCGCGGAAGGAGGAAAAGGCCAGCCGTCCGTCGGCGGGCGACACCGCCGGGTAAAAATTCCCCCCCTTCACCCGCGTCAACCGCGCCACCCGGCCGTCCGCCAGGTCCAGCCGATGCAGGTCCGCCGTCCCGCCGCCGTCGGCCGTGAAAATCAGGGATCGCCCGTCCGGCGTGAAGGCCGGCGCGGTTTCGTCGCCGCGCAGGTCCGTGAGCGAAGCCGTGGAGAGCGTGGCCAGGTCCATGGCCGTCAAATCCCTTTCCGGGACATCCCCCTCCGGCGCCGCCGCCACCCTCTCCCGGGAAAAGACCAGCGCCCGGCCGTCCGGGGAATACGCGGGGTCGTTCTCGTCGTTCAAAGTGTCCGTGAGCCGGCGCACCAGCTTGCCCCGGGGCGTGATCTCGTACAGGTCGTTGAGGCCGTTCCGCATGCCCACCACGCACAGCCGCGGCGCCGCGGGGTGGAACACGGGGGAGCGAATTTGTTCGAAGGGCGTGCGGATGCGGCGCAGGCGGTTCCGCTTCACGTCGAAGAGGTACAAATAGTCCCGCTGGACTTTCTCGCCCGCGAAGGCCAGCCACCGGCCGTCGGGGGAGAAGGACAGGGCCCGGCCGTCCGCGTGGATGTTCTCCAGCGCCTTCCACTGACGCCCGGCCAGGCCCCGGTGGGTCCCCTTGGCCCGGTCGTACAGCATCACCTCCGGGAAGCCCCGGCGGTCCGTCAGGTACGCCAGGTGGCGGCCGTCCGGCGAGAAAACGGGGTGGGTGTTGAACAGGGGGAGGGCGTCCGGTCGGGTGAGCCGCCGGCCGTACGCCTCCGGCTCCTCCCGGTCACGGGCCTGGGCCGCGTAGAAATCCGTCAGATATTCCCGGTACCGCCGGTCAAAGGACCCGAAGTCCTGGCCCGTCAGGTCGGACACGGCCGACGTGACCTCGAACCGCTCCCGCAGCATCTTGAGCAGCCGGGCGACTTTGTCTTCCCCGTACTCCTGGGCCAGGAAACGCAGGGCCGCGCCGCCCTGCTTGTACCCCTGCGTGATCTGATGGGGCTTGAGGTGGTTGAAGCCGTGCAGTTCGCCCAGGGAGAAGAGGCGGCCCGAGGTGGCCGCGTCCCGCAAATACATGTCCTCCGTGACGCGGTCCAGCTCGCCCGTGCCGTACTCGGCCAGCCCCTCCATGAGCCACAGGGGGTACAGGGGCGACTTCAGGAGCCGGGCCGACTTCCAGAACCCGCCGTACAGCACCTCGAACTCGGCCACGTGGACGAACTCGTGGGTGATCACCTGCTCCAGCCAGAACTCCGTGCCGTTGTTGAAGACCACGAAGCGGTTCTTGAAGGCCTCGGTGACGCCGCCGGTCCCCTCCCCCACGTCCGCCACGTTGTTCTGCTCGAAGGTGTTGTGGTCCACGTGCAGGAAAAAGGGCGTCCGCTCCCGGATCTCGATGTCCAGGGCCCGCGTGACGGAGGCGTAGGCCTTTTCCAAATAATGGGCCGCGCGGGGGAGCAGCGGGGCGGCCTCCGGCGTGTGGTGGATGTCGAAATGCGCGGTGGAAACGACCCGCCAGCGGAAATCCTTGGCGATGACCTTGTTCTTGCCGAAGGCCCGAAGAGGGACGGGGAAGACAAAGGCGAAAAAGAAAACGGCGACGACAAGATGACAGGCTGATAGGAAACGGGGGTTTCTTATCATCTTATCAGCCTATCAGCGTTTCTGGTTTTTTTCCGCGCTTTTTATTTTCTTTTGGAGGGACCGGACCCGCTCCCGGGCCAGCCGATGCTTGGGGTTGATCTGAAGCAGGCGCTCCCACTGGGCCAGGGCCTGGGGCAGGTCGTCCATGCGCTCGTACGTGAGGGCCAGGGCCTGGGCCAGCTCCGGGTCGTCCGGGGTGTGGGCCAGCTGCCGGTGGTAGTGCTCCAGCGCGCGGGAGAAATCGCCCAGGCCGTGGTACAGGTCGCCCGTCAACTTGAGGCTGCCCCCGGGGAGGGACGCGCCGGCCGCCAGGAGCGGCTCCATGACGCCCAGCCCGTCCGACCAGCGGCGCTGGTCCCGGTACGCCAGGGCCAGGTTGAAGGCCACCGTCGCGTCTTTGGGCTTGGCCTCGCGCACCTTTTCGTACGCCGCGGCCGCCCGCTCCACCTCGCCCAGACGGTAGTACAGATTGCCGAGCCGCAACCGGGCCTCGGTGTCCTCCGGACGGTGCCGCAGGAAACGTTCGTAGTCGGGCCGGGCGTGGTCCAGGAGCCCCAGGCCTTCGTACATGACGGCCGCGACGTAGAAGAGCCGGACGTCCAGGACCCCCAGCTCCCGGGCGCGCTCCAGCGCCTCCAGCCCCTCCAGATAATGGTCCGGCCCCCGTTCGAAATGGACCAGGGTCAGCTCCGTCAGGGCCGACAGGTCCTCCGCGTCTTTTTGCAGGGCGGACTGGGCCGAGGCCAGGGCTTTTTCAAGCTCTTGGGCGGGGCGGAATTCCTGGGGCTGGCGGGGAAGGGGCAGGGAAACGTAGAGGCGGTGGGTCCAAAGCAGGGCCACGGCCGTGACGACCGCGAAGATGAGCCAGGGGACGTGGAAAGACAGGGACTCCCGGCCTTCGAAAGCGTCGTCCCCGGAAGCGGGGGCGCGGCTCACGCCTGGGGATTGTCCGGGGTTTCCTCCCATTCGGTCATCTCTCCCAGGGTCAGGCCTTCCCCGCCGCCTTGATATTGTTTGAGGAGCTTGCGCTCCTGCTGCTGGTCGAAACGCCGGATGGACAGGTCGATCCGCTTGGACTTTTTCTGGAGCTTGGTGACCACCGCGGACACGGCCTGTCCCACGCTCAGGACCTCGGAGGGGTGTTGGGGCTTGCCCTCCGACGCCATCTCCGACAGGTGCACGAAGCCCTCCACGTCCGGCTCCATCTCCACCACGGCGCCGAAGTCCGTGAGGCGGACCACCTTGCCCTCCACGGCGCGGCCGGGCTTGTACCGCTCAAACGGGTCCTGCGTCAGCTGCTTCAGGCCCAGGGCGATGCGCTCCTGGTCGGGGGCGATCTCCAGCACCACGACCTCCCGCTCCTGCCCCTCGGACACCCAGTCCTTGGGATGGTGGACCAGCTTGGTCCAGGAAATGTCCGCGGCCCGGAGCAGGCCCTCGATGCCGTTGGGGAGCCTCAGGAAAGCGCCGAAGGCCGCCACGTGCGTCACGGTGGCCTTGACCCGGCTGCCCACGGGGTACAGGCGGGCCGCCTCCTCCCAGGGGTTTTCGCCGGCCCGCTTCAGGCTGAGGGCGATCTTCTGCTCGGCCCGGTGGCAGGAGATGACGCGGGCCTCCACCTCCTGGCCCACCTTCAGGAACGCCTCGGGCTTGGCCCAGCGCTCCTTCCAGGAAAATTCGGATTGATGGATCAGGCCCTCGATCCCGGGCTCCAGCTCCACGAAGGCGCCGAAGGGGGTGAGGCTCGTGACGCGGCCCTTCACCAGGCTTTTGGCCGTGTACTTGGACTCGGCCTGGTCCCAGGGCTGGGGCAGGAGCTGCTTGCGGCCCAGGCCGATCTTGCCCGTGGCGGGCTCGTACCGCAAAACCTTGACCTCCAGGGCCTGCCCCACGGACAGGACGTCGGACAGCTTCTCCACCCGGCCCCAGGCCACGTCGGACAGGCGCAACAACCCTTCCACCCCGCCGATGTCCACGAAGGCCCCGAAACCCGTCAGGCTGGTCACGGTGCCGGCGTACACGTTGCCCACGGCCAGGCCCTTCAGGGTGTCCTCCTTTTTGCGGGAGGCCTCCTTTTCCAGGGGGAGCCGGCGGGACAGGACCACGTTGCCCTTCTTGGGGTCCATCTCCAAAACCATGACCTGGACCTTCTGGCCGATGAAAACTTTGGGGTCCTTCACGGGGCGGCGGTCGATCTGGGAGGCGGGCAGGAACCCTTCCAACCCGATGTCCACGATCAGCCCGCCCTTGACCTGCCGCACCACGGTCCCCTCCAGGAGCGTCTGGGCTTCCTTGGCCTTGAGGACCCGGTCCCAATGGACCCGTTCCCGGGCCTCGCGCCAGGAGACCAGCGGATGGCCCTCCGGCCCGCCCATGTGCTTGATGAGCACCGGGAAGGACTCCCCCGGCGCGGGCGGGTGGGGCAGGGCGCGGAACTCGGAAAAGGGGATGAAGCCTTCCACCTTCAGGCCCACGTTCACCAGCAGGCCGTTGGGGGTGCTCTCCACCACGTGGGCCGTCACCACGGACCCCACCTGGCTGGGCGCCGCAGACTCGCCCAGGAGCTCTTCCATGGTCATCTCTTCCTGCATCGGCAGTTCTTTGGTCACCACGGACAATCCCCCCGCACGCTCGCCATCCATGGCCGCGCGATCACGTCCGCGCGGCGACGTTGGCTCCGGATTTGGAAAAAAATCACCCTCTTCAGGAGGCGTGAAACCCCCTGAAATATCGATCAATTCAGACTATAACACAATCCCGGCTGGGTGTAAAGACAACGGCCCGCCCCTGGGGGCGGGCGCGAAAAGTGGTGCACAGGGAAGGATTCGAACCTTCGAAGGGCGTAGGCCCGCCAGATTTACAGTCTGGTGCATTTGACCGCTCTGCCACCTGTGCGGAAATTGGAGATCGGGGATTGCGGATGAGCTCTTGTCGTCTTTTATACGGGTCATTTTTAGCACATCCGGAGAGGTTGGAAAAGCCCCCTCCGGCGCGGGCGGGACCGGTTCCGGGGAAAGGCTAGGCGCTCGCGGCGATGGCGCGGATGACGTGGAACGCGGACGACGCCTCCCCCCTCGTGAGAGGAACGATCAGTGGATGATGCCGATCTTGCGGATGACGGTGGTGGTGCCTTTGGAACCCCGCACCTCGATGCGCAGGATGTATCCGCCCGCCGCCACTTTTCCGCCGCCCTCATTGTCACCCTGCCAGGGGAAGGTGTTGGGGCCGGCCCGGCCGCCGTTGGACCCGGCCGGGAACTCCCATTCCCGCACCTTGTACCCCAGGAGGTCGAAGAGGGTGACGGTCACGTTGGCGTCCTCGTTTAGGAGGTACGTGATCTGGGTGGGACCCGTGCGGGTGTCCGCCGGATTGGGGTAGTTGAAGACCTGGCTGATGGTCTCGGGCGGCAGGCCCGTGAAGGCCGCGTTGGACACGGGCGACCAGGCGCTCCAGCCGCCCGCGTAGTTGCGGGACCGGATGCGGTAGGTGTAGAAGTGGCCCTTGGGCCTGGGATCGTCGCCCAAGACCTTGTTTTCGCCGATGATGTAGGAGGTGCGGCTGGCCGGCACGTACGTGACGGTGCGCCAGATGGGGTCGTTGTCCGTGCGCTCCTGGATCTCGTACTCCCGCACGCCGGATTCCTGGTCGTCCGAGGGCGCCCAACTGATCTCAAAGATGCCGGTCTCCGCGGGTTTTTTGGACTTCTCCGGGTCCGAGACGGGCGCGCCGGGGGCGGCGGGCGCGGTGTTGTCGATGCGGTACACCGACAGGGGCGCGCCGGGGCCCGCGTCACCGGAGGAAGCCACGGCCCGGAGGTTGTAGAAGAAACCGTTGTTGGTGACCCGCTGGCCGATGGGGTGGTCCTGGGCCAGGGTGCCGTACTGGGCCCGGGCCGTGATGGTGAAGGAGTTGGCGTTCTTGGAGCTGTATTTCATGATCTCGGAGCCCACGTAGATCTCCCCCTCGCCGTCAAAGCCGTCCGTGGTCCCGACGAACAGGACGAACGGCACGGACTGGAGCCGGCTCACGCTGGAGGACACGGTGCGGGTGACCTTGGCCGCGGTCATGATCAGGTTGGACACGGTGAACTCGGTCTTGGCGCCCGCGGACAGCCAGCCGTCCGGCGCGAAGGCCCCGGTCAGTCCGTTGAAGACGGCGGGGTTGTTCGGGTCGGGCCTCTCGCCCACGCCCACCTGGTACTCTTTGACTTCCGCGGACAGCCGGGGCCACCGGGAGAAGAGTTTGGTGGTCTCGTTGCTCCACTTCTCCGGCAGCACGCCCCAATTCACGGTGCCGTCCCGGGACAGGTCCAGCTCGGGGATGCCGTCGCCGTTGAGGTCCTGCAGGACCGTGTCCGGCCGGCCGTCCGCGTTCAGGTCGAAATCGATGACCCCGTCGCCGTCGATGTCCATGTCCGGCAAAGAGTCGCCGTCCAGATCCAGCTCGTTCTTCCGTCCGTCGTTGTTCAGGTCCAGGTTGTCCGGCGAGCCGTCCCCGTCCACGTCGATGACGGGTTCCCCGTTCGCGTCCTTGGCGTAGGCGGAGGACAGCTCCGCGCTTTCCAACGCCCCGTTCTTGTTCAGGTCCACGTCCGGGTACCCGTCCTTGTCGAAATCGCTCCACACCTTGGGCAGGCTGGCGATGAAGGGCACCTTGGGCAGGCCGGCCTTGAGGATGGTGATGAGGCCGGACTTCATCGGATACAGCGCCCCGTTGTCGGGATGGTCCTGGGCGCTGGTGGGCACCTTGTCCAGCTGGTTGAGCCCCTCGAAGGAGAACCCGGCGGTGTGGTTGATGGTGGGCTGGTTCGCCAGGTCCGTCACGCCCACGGTGGTGACCACCACGAAGAAGGTGGAGACGGAGGTGCCGATGGTGTAACCGCCCATGGGGATGCGGGCCACGCCGCCCGTGAAGGCGGAGGTGCCGTGCGCCGCCTCGCCCAGCTTGGTGTCCTGGGCCGGCACGAACACGTCGTCCCCGTTGTCCAGCCACAGCGCCGCGCCCGCGAAATCCCCCTGGCCCAGGCCCGCGGACGAGGGGTTCTCCACGGTGCCGGTCTGCCTCACGTTGATGCTGTTGAGCACCGCGGTGTTCACGTCCGTCTGCATCTTGAGCTTCAACACCGGCACGTTGTTGGTGAGCTGGGGCACCGCGGCCGGGGCCAGGTCCTCGGGCGTCACCCGGATCAGGATGGGGTTGACGGTCACCTTGCTGCCTTCGAAAGAGTAGGGCTTGGTGGCGTCCGCCAACAGGTCCTTGTAGTGGTTGAGCATGCCGTTGGGGGCGGACAGCGCCACCGCGTTCTGGTCCACGATCTTGACGCCCACGGTGTTGCTGGCCTGGGCGCTGTTGCTGATATCGTAGGTGAGGAAGAACACCCGGGGCGAGCCGTTGGCCACCACCACGGCCGGGCTGGTGGTGATGTTGATGAGTTTTTGTTTGTCCGCCTCGTCCGTCTGGTTGTAGGTGTTGGTGCCGATGGAGATCTGGGTGTCGCCCGCGTCGAAGACCTGGTTGTTGTTGGAGTCGTCCCACACCTTGATGGCGGCCACGTCCCGGTTGGAGCCCTGGGGCTGGAGCGGGTTGTTGGAGGTGCCGATCCGTTCCACCCGCAGGGATTGGACCACCGCCTGGGACACGTCCGTCTGCAGGGTGAACTTCAGGAAGGGCACGTTGGCGCTGCCCTGGGTCACGCCGCCCGACTGGATGAGGCTGCCCGCGATGTCCTGCACCCCCAGGACCACGTTGTCCATGACCTCGTTGATGGTTCCGAAATCGCTCTCCGCCACCTGGCCGGGCATGTAGGAAACAATGTCGGGCGAGCCCACGGTGAAGTAGGCCGGGTTGGTGGTGGAAATGGACACGCCCGCGGTCTTGCCCACCTGGGCCAGGTTGGAGATGTCGTAGGTGACGAAGTAGTAGTGGCCCGAGGGGGTGGAGGTGATGACCTGGGGCGTGGTCAGCGTGATGGTGGCCACCCGTCCGGTGAACTTCTCCGTGCCCGCGGAGATGAGGCCCGCGGTGGTCCCGTCGATCAACGGGTCGAAGAGGGCGTTGCCGTCCACGTCTTTATACAGCCCGATCAACTGAATGTCCCCGTCCACGGCGCCGTTGTTGGTGGTCATGTCCAAACGGAGCTTCTCCCACACCACGGTGTTGGCGCTGGACTTCAAGTTCATGCGCAGGGCCGGCACCTGCTTCTGGTTCTGGTAGATGACGGGCGGCATGAGGTTGTCGGCCTGCACCTGGAGGGTGTCCACCGTGGCCCGCACCACCGCCACGGGCGAGTTGCCCGGGAAGTTGTCGGTTTTCACCGAGTGGACGCCGTCCGACGGGACCTGCGCGCCCACCACCATGTCCACGGGGCTTGAGACCCGCGCGCCGAGCACATGGTCGAAGACCGCGGTGGGGTCCACGTCGAAGACGACGAAGTAGGTCTTGGTGGCCACCTCCACCAGGACGTAGTCCGTGCCGCCGCCCACCAGGGAGCCGTTGAGGGACAGGGTGGCCTGGGCCGAGGTTTCCCCCTGTCCGAACTTCTTTTCCGCGATCAGGGTGTCGTTCACCTGGCCCGTGGCCGGGTTCCTGTCCAGACCGGGCGCGCCCGTGTCCAGGTACAAGCGTACCATGGTGACGTCCCCGTCGCTGCCCAGCATCCCGGCGGGCTGCAGGCGCGTCACCTTCAGCTTGTACCACCGCACGCTGTACCCCAGCGGGTCGTCCACGTTCACGTCCATCTTCAGGAAGGCCACGTTCTTGTCGCTCTGGGTGTACTGGGTGCCCACCAGCGCCCCGATGGAATGGCTGTTCGGGCTGGTGTTGAGCCGGCCCCGCTGAACGCCCTGGAGCGCGGTGGGCCCCTTGGAGCCGTAGAAGATGATTTCGCTGTCGATGGCGGCGTAGCCCGACGCGGGCAGGCCGTCCGTGGTGGTCACCGGGATGAGCGTGTCCGACGGGCCGATGGCGCCGCCCAGGGTCGGGGCGGCCAGGCTCTGCATGGTGGAGCTTCCCTGGAGGCTGGAGAACAGCGGGGTGAAGACCACCTTGACCTGCTGGGGCGCGGGGATGATGTTGCGCACCTTGCCCACGAAGGGCATGTTGGTCCCGCCCATGACGTTGGGCACGGAGACGAAGAAGTCGGCCGCGCTCCCCAGCCGGGCCCCCAGGGTTTTGTCCGGCGTGGCGGTGGGCGCGATGTTGTAGGTGACGAAGAACCGGTTGGGGATGGCCTCCGCCGCGGCCCGGGTGGAGGTCACCAGGGTCTGGGCCGCGGAGAAGAGGATCTGGGCCATGCCGCTCTCCCCGGTGTTGCCGAAGGTGCCCGTGCCCAGGACCACGTCCGGCCCGTCCTTGTCCAGGAAACCGTTGCGGTTCAGGTCCACCCAGACGGACACCGTGGACACGTCCAGTTCGGCCGTGGCCGTGCCCGTGCTGCGGATCTTGATGCCGGTCCAGGGCGACTCCGACTTGTTGGTGGAGAGCGTGAAGCCCAGCACCAGCTGGTGGGTGGCCTTCTGCTGCAGGGTCTCGTCCCCGTGCCCGTCGCCCGTGTTGTCCGGGTTGAAGGGCGAGACCGTGACCGTGTCCGCGAACTCGTTGATGTCCAGGATGCTGGCCGTGAGGGGCAGGTTGGTGTTGGCCACCACGTCCGGCGCCCCGACGGTGAAATAGGTGCTGTTGGGCAGGGTCAGGCCCAGCTCGGTCTGGATCCCGCCCACCTGGGCCCCGACCGTGGCCAGTTCGTCGATGTCGTACACCACGAAATACACCTTGTTGCGGGGCGCGCCCTTGACCGACACGTTGGAGGGATGGGCCACCGGAGCCGAGCGGGTGACCCCCGTGAGCAGGGTGGCGGTCTTGCCCGTGTAGCTCAAGGTCTCGTTCTCCACCGTGGCGGTGCCGGAGGGCGGGAACTCCGTGGTGTCGGTCACCGGCACGTTCTCATTGGGGCCGGTGCCCATGGGCGAGGTCAGGGTCGTCTCGGGCCGGAAGGCGTTGTTCTTCAAAATTTCCTGGCCGCCCAGGGAACCGAGGATGGTGATCTGCATGGAGCCGCTCGCCTTGGCCCCGATGCCGTGGGCCAGGGCGGTGGGGGTGACGGTGAACCGTTTGTTGGGGGCGTCCACGTTGGTGTACGTGACCACCTCCCGGTTTCCGGTGTTGTCCTCCAGGACCAGGGGCGCCGGCGCCGGCGCGAAGCCCGACACGTCGGCCACGGTGAGCTGGGTGGCGCCCGCGCCCGCGGCCACGGTGAGGCTCGTCTCCGGGAAGATGTGGGGCTCGCTGGCGGTCGGGAGCGGCGACACCACCTGGTCGACGGCGGTGTTCAGGACGTTGTTGCCGTCGATGTCGTAGTACACCCGGGCCTCCTGCACGTCCGTGGGCTTGTTGACCTGGTTCACGTTGGAGCGGTCCAAACGGATGCCCTGCAGGATGGCGGTGCGGTTGTCCGTGTTCAGGGTGAGCTTCAGCACCGGCACGTTGACGTCGCCTTGGGTGGCGCCGCCGGGGGACACCACCTCCGGGGTGATGGTCAGGGTGTCCGTGGTGGCCGACACCTGGGGCGCGAAGGAGTCCGCCGGCCCCACGTGGAAGGGATACTGCTGGGGATAGTCCAGGGAGCTGGCGAACACGCCGTCCGTGAAAAAGGAGCTCAACTGCTGCGGGATGCGCGCGCCCACGGTCCGTCCGATGGCCGCGGAGTCCTCCATGTCGTACACCACGAAGAAGTACTGGGTGGTGGAGTTGAGGGTGGCGGCCGTCAGGTCGATGTCCGCCTGGTTGCTGGTGAAGACCACGGCCGAGGAGATGAGCGTGTCCACGGAGGACTGGAAGATGGCGTTGCCGTTGTCCTTGTAGACCTTGATGCTCTTGATGTCCGCGTCCGTGCTGGTGCCGATGCGCTGCACCCGGATCTTGTTCCAGGTGGCGGTGAACTCGTCCGTCCACATGCCCAGCCGCATCATGCCCACGTTGGACTCGCCCTGGGGCACGGTGGACTGGGTGTTGGGGAAGATGTACGCCGCGATGCTCACGGGCTGCATGAACACGTTGGCGGGCTTCACCTTGATCTCCGAGTTGTAGGTGGAAAGCGGGAAGAAGTTGTACGCCACCTTCACGGTGGAGGGCGGGATGTTGACCGTGAGGTCCCCGGCCTGGACGACCTTGAGGCCCAGGGTGGTGCCCGGGGTGGCGTTGGTGGCGATGCGCACCGTCAGGAAGTACATCCGCTCCGCGACGCCGATGATCTGGGGTTTGGCCGCGAAGTCCAGGGTGGCGGCCACCGGGATGATGGTGGACACGAACACGGCCGTGCTCACGGGCACGCCCACGCTCAAACCGTCGCCGTCGTTCAAGGGGCTGAAGAGACCGTCGCCGTTCATGTCCCGCCACAGCGCCACCTCGTCGATGTGGGTGGGATCGGCGTCGCCGGTTTGCTCCACGCGCAGGCGCTCCCAGTGGGCCGTGGTGTTGACCGTCAAGGGCAGGACGCCCAGGCGCAGGCGCATCATGGGCACGGGGTCCGGCTTGGCCACGGACGAGCCGTCGCCCTGGAACAGGCTGTCCGGCACGTTGGCGTCTCCCAGGAGCGCCTTGAGGGACCCCGGCGGGAAGATGGCGCCGGGCTCCGGCGACATGTCCGAGCCCGCGGTGTCCGCCAGGAGGGTCAGGCCCGACGTGACCAGGTGGGCGGAGGAGCCGGGGTCCCCGGTCCGGCCGAAGATGGTCGGGTACGCCTGGTCCGTGGCCGAGAGCATGAGGGTGGACTGCTGTTTGTCCGTCACCTGGAAGCTGAAGAGGGCCTTGTCCGCCACCGCCACCGCGCGGGAGGCCGGGAGAAGCGTAACGGTGGCGGTGGAGCCGTTGTGGCCGAAGGCCACGGTGCCCGTATAGGACAGGCCGTTGTTCTGGGGCTGGCCGTCGAAGGTGATGTTCTGGCCGCCGTCCGCCACGTTGCCGTACGCGTCCCGGGCCGTCACGTTCACGGTCCCCGGCACGTCCACGCTCAAGGGCGTGGCCAGCGGGAAGGGATGACTGATGGTGAAGCGGGTGGCGCTGGAGGGCGTCACCACCGCCGGCTGCGCCGTGGCGGAGAGCACCAGGAAGGGATCAAAGGCGGTCAGGGTGGGGATTCCCGCGATGGTGTCCTTGTAGTACAGATCCGCGTCCGTCTGGCCCGGCGAATAGGTGAGGATGATGGTGTTGGGCGCGCTGACGGACACATAGGTGACGTTGTCCCGGGACCCCTGTCCCGAGCTGGAGTTGGACTGGGCCTGGATGTTGAGGGAACTGGTGGTAGACGTCACGTTTCCGTACGCGTCCCTCAGCTGAATTTTGATGACCGGCGTGCTGACGCCCGCCTCGTAGGTGTTGGTGGTGCCGGCGATGAGCTTGCGCGGCGGCGTGATGAAGGCCAGGGCCGCGGGCGGGGCCGGCGCCACGCTGTAGGTCTGGACCGCCACGGTCCAGCCGTGGTCCGTGATTTCGTCCACGGACACGTTGTGGTTCCCCACCAAAGTGTCGATCATGTAGAAGGTGGTGGTGTGCTGGCCCACGAGCATTTTGGCCGTGCCGGTGCTGAGGGTGAAGGCCGCGGGGGTGTTGTCCGGGCTGGCGAACTTCTTGGTGCCGGTGGAGTCCGAGGCCAGTCGGAAGGACACGCCCTGTCCCACGGAGTCCTCGCTGTTGCCCAAGAGCGGGTCCACGGGGCTGGGGTTGCCGTAGTCGTCCCGGATCTGGAAGGTGTAGACCGCGGAGGTGGTCCCCGCGGACAACGTCTGCGGGGCGGAGGTGATGCTGATCTTCCGCGCCGGGGAAGGCTCCACGTTCACCAGCTGTTGGGCCGTGGTCCAAGACCTGTTCAGGGGATAGGCCCGCACCAGGGGCTTGGAATCGGGCGGGCTGTAGGTCTCGCTGGCCCGGGCGTCGAGGTAATAGAAAGAGGCGGCGTACGCTCCGCCGGGGATGGTGATGGTGCCGGTGGAGTACTGGAACGTGGGCGGCGACCCCCCGGCCAGGGTGGGCGAAGTGGAGAAGTCCACGGTGTCGTTGGTGGACGCGGCCAGCCGGTCCGCGGAGAGCGCCAGGGTGATGGTCTCCGTGGCCACGGTGGGGTTGTTGAACTGGTCCTGCAGCTCCACCTCGAAGACCTGGTTGGCGAAGGACGTGTTCCAGGGCGCGGCCGCCACCAGGGTCCGGGTGGAGGTGTCGAAGGCGGCCTTGACCGTGGGCCCGGGCTGCACCTCCAGAAGCGTGGAGGTGCTGATGAGGCCGGCCGCCTCCGCCGTGATGGTCCATTTGCCCGAGGCGGGCCGGGCCGTGGTGCCGGGACCGGAGTCCTCGCCCGCGGGCAGGGACGACATCTTGTCCGTGTACAGGAAGGTCACGGTGGAGACGCCGGGGGCGAAGGAGATGGAGTTGACCGTGGGCAGGAATTGCGTGTTGCCGCTATTGCGGAAACCGTAGTCCCCGGACAGGGACGGGGAGCCCTGCACCCAGCCCGCGTCCGCGTGCGCCGTGGCCCCGGACGTGGACAGCTTCAGGGTCACCTGGGTCAGGGTCTCGGCCGTGGCGTTGTTGAAGTCGTCCTGCCGCACCAGCTCAAAGGGCGTGGTGACCTGGGCCGCGCCGGTCTGGCTGGGCGCCGAGGTGAAGATGAGCTTCTTGGGCGTGCCGCCCTTGGTGGTGAGGAGCCCCGTGATGTTCTCCCGGTTGGAGACGTACGTGGACAGGTCCGACGGCGCCGTGAAGGTGGCGGTCCAGACCCGGGCCGAGTCCCCGGCCAGCGTGGAAACGAAGTACCAGAGGGGCGGGGTGATGCCCACCATGCCGTTGGCGTCGGTCAGGACCTGCGTGCTGGTGCCGATCAGGTTGAACACCAGGGACGGGTTCTCGTACCGCAGGGTGCCGGTGGAGCCCGTCACCGTTTCGATGGACATGTACGCGGTCACGCCGGCGGTCAGCACCGCGTTGTCGAAGGCGTCCACCAGCTGGGCGGAGAGCGCCTCCCGGCCCGGATCCGAGATGGAGCCGGCGGACACCTGTTTGTCGTTGCCCGGGGTGGCCAGGAAGAAGGACGGCGGTCCGGCCGTCACCGAAATGGACGGCTGGGTGGAGTACCCCGCCACCTCGGTGTGGATGGCGGGATTGGCCTGGTCCGCGGCCTTGATCCAGCGGGTCCCGGCCTTGCGCAACACGAAGCCGGAGACGGTCTTGGAGCCGCCGTCCGCGGCCAGGAAGGTCTCGGGGCTGGGCAGGGTGGGGTCCTGCTTGCTGTTGCTGAAATCCTCGGCCGTGAACTGGGCCGTGCCCTGATAGGGCCGGGTGGACTCGCCCACCGGGCCGGTGGAGACCAGGTTGTGGAACGGGTCGTGCACGGTCAGGGCCGCGTTGAAGGGAGAACCCGCCGTGACGCCGGCCGGGTACCCGCTGAAATGCATGTGATGAGCCTCCCCCGGCCAGACCCGCACCCCGGCGCTGTCGGCCCGCTGGATGGTGACGGTGGCGGGCGGCGTGCCCGTGGTGGTGGCCGCGGTCACCACGAAGGCCGCGGTGGAGGTCCGCGGGATCACGGAGAAAACCCGGTTCCCGGTCCCGTCGATCAGGCTGTTGGGGTTGGGGGAGCCGAAGGCCGCCTGAGGGTCGTTGGTGGTCAGGAGCACCAGGGGCATGTCGCCGGTCGGGATCAGGTTGAACTGGCTGTCCACCAGGCGGACCGTCACGTTGAAGGCCGCGCCCGCGGTCTGTTCCCGCGGCGCGCCGGTCTTGCCCGTGGGGCTGCCGGGCGCCGCGGTCTCCCCGTCCACGATGACTTGAAGTTTGGTGGCCGACGCGGGCAGGACCGTGAACACGCCCGAGGCGGGCGACAGGGATGACGTCCAGGTGGTGGCGCCGTTCAGGAGGTTGGCGTCCACGGCCGTGGCCGTGTGGTTGGAGCCGGAGGTCTTGAACTGGAGCGTCAGGAACTCCTCGCCCGTGGTCACCGGGCCGCTCAGGGGCTCCGTGTCGTTGGCGTCGGACGTCTGGATTTGGAGCTGTTCCGCCGGGTGGGAGGTGGCCCGGTTGTAGTACGCGTCCACCACCCGCACCGTGGCCTGGAGCGTGGTCCCGGCCACGAAGGCGTCGATCAGGCCTGAAAGCCCGTCCCCGTCCGCGCTGTTGTTGCCGTCCGAGTCGGGCTGGCCCGTCTTGCCCGGCGCGCCGGCCCCGGGGTTGGCGGTTTCCCCCGGCAAGAGGAGCAACAGGTTGGTGGGCGTGCTGGGGTTGGCCGTGAAGGCCGTGGAATCGGACGCGGCGAAGGGCGGGGTGTGGATGCCCGACGACGTCACGTCCACCGCGCGGATCTGGTGGCTGCCCGCCCGCCGCATCTCCCAGCTGAAGGCCGCCAGGCCCGTGGCCTCGTTGCCCGCGCCGGCGCTGACCTGTTTGACCAGGGGCGGCGTCTGGGCGTCCACCAGGGCGTAGGGGTCGGTGTTGTTGAGCACGCTCACCTCGATGTCCGTGCGGTTGGCGCCGGAGGCGGCCGGCGGCACGGTCACGGTGTTGAAGAACTTGTCCGTCACGCGCACGAACACGTCCAAGGGGGTGCCCACGGTGTAGGTCACGGGCGTCCCCTTCTTGCCCGTGGCGGAGCCGGGGTCCGGAGACTCCCCGTTGATCAGGGTCAAAAGCTTGTTGGCCGCGCCCGGGTTCACCTTGACGCCCGTGGAGTTGAAGGTGGTGAAGGTCCCCGGATACGGCGCGGGGTTCGGGTCCTGGTCCGTGGCCGTGAACACCCACCCGGTCCCGGTGCTGGTGGCGGTGACGAGCCGGAACGTGGCGTTGGCCGTGCCGTTGACCGCCGTGGTCACGGGGTCCTTGCCGTCCGCGGTCCAGGGCCCGGTGGAGGCGTCGTACGGGTCCGAGGTGACGATCCGGACCGTGCTGGTGGCGGGGGTCACGTTCCAGAAGCCGTCCGTGACGCGGATTTCCACGGCCACGTCCGCGCCGGCCGCGGGCACGTTGGGCGTGCCGATCACGCCGCGGGACAGGGCCTGGGAACCGGGCACCGCGGTCTCGCCCGGCAACACCAGCTGCAGGCGGCTGGCCGTGGAGGCCATGACCGTGAAGGGCGTGGAGTTGGCGGTGCCCAGGTTGGGGGAGGCGCCGGTGTCGTTGTCCTTGGCGCTCAGCGTGGCGGTCCGGGCCGTGTACAGGGTCACGGTGGTGATGTCCACCCGCCCGCCGATGGCCGGGTTGGAATTGTCCACCATGGTGAAGGAACCGGGGTTCACGGCAAAGGGATCGTTCGAATAGACGTAAATGGGGTACCGCGGCGTGGTGGGCACGTGGTTGAAGTTGGCGTCCACGGCCAGCACGGCGATGGTGTTCTGCACGCCCGCGGTCCAGGGCGTGGGCGTGCCGGTCACGCCCTGGCCGTTGGCGTGGCTCTGGCCCGGCAGCACGACGGCCATCTGGGTGGCGGTGGAGGGCCGGACCGTGAACACCGGGCTCGTGAAGGAGGCGTACGCGTTGGCGTCCGCGGTGGCGGCGGTCACGGCCCAGTCGCCGGCCGTGATCAGGAGCGCGTCGAAGAGGGCCGTGCCGTCAATGGCCAGCTGTTGCGGGTTGATGGGCGCGTACGTGTTCTCATTGTCGTAGGGGTCCGTGGAGGTGAGGCGCACCACCGGCATGGTCACCCCGGTCTTCACGTTGTAGTACGCGTCCACCAGACGGACCTGCACCGGGACGGCCTCCCCGGCCACGAATTGGTCGATGTTGCCCGGCTGGTCGTCGCCGTTCGCGCTGTTGTTCCCGTCCTTGTCCGGCACGCCCATTTTGCCCACGGACGCCACGGACCCGGGCACGGCGGTCTCTCCCGGCAGGATCACGTGGAGCCGCGTGGCGGTCCCGGCCTGGACCTTGACCCAGGTGGAGCCGGACACCAAGTTGAAGGGCGCCTGGGCGTGGACCGCGGTCACCTGCCAGCCCGTGGTGGTGCTGGCCGTGACCAGGGTCTGGCTGAAGATTGTGGTGCCGGAGAGGAGCTGCTGCGTGGTTCCGCTCACGTCAAAGGGGTCCGCCGTGTCCAGCCGCACCAGCTGGGACAGGCTGGGCACCCGGTTGAAGTGGTCGTCCGTGCCGTGGACCGTGACCGGGATGGCGGTCCCCGCGGTGAAGAAATTCAGGCCGTTGCCGTTGTTGCCGTCCGCGTCCGGGGACCCGGCCTTGCCGCCCGAAGCCTGGGACCCGGGCATGGCGGTCTCGCCCGGCACCAGCACCTGGAACCGCGTGGCCGCGCCCGGGTTCACCACGAAGTTGGCGGACGTCACCGTGGGCGTGGACAGGCCGGCCCCGCTCACGCGCGCGGCCGTGATGTTGGCCGAGGACGTGGACGTGACCAGGGTGAAGGGGTAATTGGTGGTGCCGCTCACCAGCCCCTTGGTCTGTGTGGCGGGGCTGTCAAAGGCATCGGTGTCGCTCCGGGCCTCCACGGTGATGGAGACCGTGGGCACCCGGTTCCACTGGGCGTCCACCACGTTGACCACCACCTCGGTGGAGGTGCCCGCGGTCCAGGCCGTGGGGGTCCCTGTCTTGCCCGTGGCCGCGCCCGGCACCGAGGTTTCCCCCGGCACCAGAACCTGCAAAGTCACGGCCGCGCCCGGGTCCACGAACACGTCCGTGGAGGTGTCCGCGCCGAACCCGCCCCCGCCGTCGTCCACGGTCAGGATCCAGCCCGTGGTGGTGGCGGTGCGGAAGGTCCAGAGGAAGTTGGTGGTCCCGTTGGTCAGGCCCACGGCCTGGGGGTCCGGCGTGTCCCAGGGGTCCGTGGTGGTCAGTTGAATGCCCGCGGGCTGGGCCGTGGTCTTGTTCCAATAATCGTCCACGGCCCGCACCGTCACGCTCAAGGCCGTGCCCGCGACGAAGTTCTGGATGCCGTCCCCGTTGATGTTGTTGCGGTCCGGCAGGCCCATGCGGCCGTTGGCCGACCCGGCGTACGAGCCGGGCACCGCGGTCTCGCCCGGCAGGAGGATCTGGTACTTGGCCGTGCCGCCGGGGTTCATGGGGATGGGCTGGGTCTCGTACGGCGCGCCCACGGTGAAGTCCGTGGCCGTGGCCCTCACCTTGGTGGTCTTGTTTTCGGCCGTGACCAGGTACAGGTCAAAGGTGGTGGCGCCGTTCACCAAAGGTTTGGCCGCGGGCAGGGTCGGATTGCTGAAGGGATCGTCCGTGGTCAGGGTCACGGTGGGGTTGGTGCTGGTGACCACGTTGAAAGCCACGTCCGTGGCGTACACCCGGACCGTGAAGGTGGAGCCCGCCACCTGGACCGACGGCGAGAACCCGGCCATTTTGCCGCCGCCCGCCTGGTTCCCTTCCTCGATCTCTTCGTTGGGTGCCAGGACCAGGAGCTTCTGGGCCGTGCCCGCGCTCACGGGCACGAAGGTGGAGACGCCGGCCGCATAAGAGGCGCCGGCGCCCGTGGACGCGGTGATGCGCCAGCCCGGGTCCTGTCCCACGGTGGGCAGGCTGTCCCCGGGCTCGTTGCGGGTCTTGAGCTGGGCCGCGGTGAAGATGTACTCGCCGGTCACGTTACCGTCCGTGCCCGTTTCCTCCACGCCCAGGCTGGGCAAGGTGTCGAAGGGATCGTCCGCGGAAAGCTGGACGAAGGCCGAGTAACCCGGCAGGGTGCGACGGTTGTAATAGTCGTCCACCAGCCGCACCGCGAGGTTGAAGCTCTGGCCCGCCACGAAATAGTCCTGGCCGTCGCCGTTGTTTCCGTCCAAGTCCGCAAAACCGGTCTTGCCCGTGGAAGAACCGGGCACCGCGGTTTCGCCCGGCAGCAACACCTGCAGCTGGGTGGGCGGCGCGGCCATGACGTCCACGGTGGCGGCGGTGTCCGGCAAATACCCGCTGCCGTCCGCGGTGGAGGCCCTGACCCACCAGGCCGTGGCCGACGGCTCCAAAGTGTTGGTGCGGAACACGATGGGGAAGGTGGTGGTGCCGTTCACCAGGGTGCGGGTGGCCGGGTGCACGTCAAAGGGATCGGAGGTCTCGATCTTGACCAACGGCTCCACGGTCTTGGGGTTGTAGAACCGGTCCGTCACGGTCACGGTGGCGACATACGTCACGCCGGCCACGAACTTGTCGATGTTGCCGGACTCCGAGTCCCCGTCCTGGAAGTTGTTCCCGTCCGCGTCCGGCACGCCGGCCCGGCCCCGGGCCAGGGGCGCGGAGGGCGGGGCCGAGCCCGGCACCGCGGTCTCGCCCGGCAGGGTCAGCAGGAGCCGGTCCGCGGTGGTGGAGTTGGCCACGATGAAGCTGGAGAAGTCCGCGGGCACCGTCACGGGAGAGGCCGCGGTGGTGGAGGCCCGGATGCGCCAGCCCGAGGCGTTGGCCCTCTGGAAGGTAAAGGAGAAGGTCTTGTCGCCGGTGTTGTCCAGGGTGACGGGCGAAGGCTCGGTGTCAAAGGGGTCCTCCGAGGTCACGCTCACCTGGGGCATGGACAGGCCCAGGCCCGCCGAAATCTTGTTGTGCTTGCCGTCCACGAACCGCACCGCCACGTTGAAGGCCGTGCCCGCGGTCTGGGCCGAGGCGCTGCCCATCTGGCCGGCCGTGGGCAGGCCCGCGGAGGAGCCGGGCACCGCGGTTTCGCCCGGCACGATGACCTGCAGGCCGATCTGGGCCGGGTTGGTGCTGGGGTTCACGGCCAGGGCGTTGGAGGTGCTCACGCCCACGCCCAAGGTCACGCCCGCGGCGTAGATTTCCTGGAACCCTCCCGAAATCGTGTCCGTGGCCGTCATCAGCGTGATGGGGATGGCGGTCAACTGCCCGCCCACCAGGTTGAGCACGCCGGGGTTGGTATCGAACGGGTCCTTGGTGGTCACGGAGATGTCCCCGCTGGTGGAGGCCACGATGTTGTAGAAGGCGTCCACGGCCCGCACGTCCACGGTGAAGGGCTCGTTGGCCTTCTGCACCAGCCGCGTGCCCATGACCCCGTTGGAGGCCACGGAGCCGGGCACCGCGGTCTCCCCCGGCAGGACCACCTGCAAGCGGTTCAGGGCCCCGGCGTTGATGGGGATGTTGCCGGTGCTGCCGGACGTGTACGCCGTGGCCGTGGCGGTCATGACCCAGCCGGGGCTGGTGTTG
>CAZAEL010000022.1:11580-35637 GCA_964484135.1 uncultured Elusimicrobia bacterium | reverse complement strand
TCGATTATTTACGGGAGAGAATGTCCCCTCTGAATTATATGCGGAAGCGGATAGGGCAATCATACTGGCGTCAGGCTCCCAATCGCAAAGAAACGTCCGGGGAATTGGACGCATGCCCTTTGGGCAGAAGATAACCGAACAAGGCTGGGCCATTAATGCGATTGAACTGAAATGGATTCGGCGTATTCAGGAATTGGCGGCAGAGGGGTTGTCCATGGAGAAAATCGCTAAACGTCTTAACGTGGAGGATCACGAAACCCGCCGACAGGGGAAGTGGTGTGGCTCAACGGTGTGGCGACTGTTGAAGCGTGACCCCGACAATCCGGTCATGGGCAGAGCCATGACCTCCAAAGCGTCGGGGCGTGGGTCCTCGTTCGGTCCAGTGGGCCCGAACTCCGGGCCCACGAAAAAGGGCATTGCGGATTGAATCTGCAATGCCCTCGGGAAACTATCCAACCTAAGCGGTGATTCCGTAACATCATTCATGCTTGGGGTCCATGTTGATCTCGAACCGCCTTCTCGACGGAAAAACGCGGAGTTTTGATTACTGTCTTGCCCCGCATTTTCTAAAACCGTTGCAAATCAACGGTTTATTTCAAAGCCTCCCGGACTAGGATTCGAACCTAGACTACATGGTTCAGAGCCATGCGTGCTACCGTTACACCATCCGGGAATAAATTGTTGTCCTGTTTGTTGCGAATCCTAGTCCGGACTAGGATGGCGGCCCCCACGCCTTCGTGGAGCGGACGCCCGCTTCACTCTATAAACGGCGAATTTTGTTCGCCGTTCATCCACTGCGACCTAGACCACATGGTTCAGAGCCATGCGTGGTGTCGCTCGGGCGTTAGCACGCCCAGGAGCCGACACCCGGGGTTTGCTGACGCAAACCCGTCACCTGCGTTGCTCCCATCAGGTCGCAACTGTGACCCGTGACACCATCCGGGAATGAATGGAGACGGGGAATTTTACCAGTTTTGGGAGGGGCGGGCAAACGGGTTCCCTCCGGGGACCCCTCACCCCCGCCGCGCTTCCTTCGCCTCCCTTGGCGAAGGGCCTGGGCTCGCGCCCGTCGCGGCATTCGCTGGATGCCGCGACCCTTCTCCCGCAAGCGGGAGAGGGGACCCGCGCCGGAGAACCTTTCTAACGCCTATTGAACCTTGCCGAGTTCTTTGAAGCCTTTGTCCGCGTCGGCTGGGTTGTCGAAGGCGAAGAGGGCGTAGAACTCCGGACCGATGACCGAGGCGGACAGCCCCCGCAGGTTGATGCCGGCCTGCGCCAGGGCCTGGCTGAGGCGCATGCCCAGACCCGCCTTGTTGGCGCCCTGCACCGCCACGCCGATGAGGTCCGTGGACGGGACGAACCCCGCGGCCTTGGCCGCGGCCTCCTGCTTGGCCCCCTGGAGGGGCGCCACGAACAGGACGCCCCGGCCCGGCGACTCGGGCTTGCGCCGGCCCAGCAGGAACTGCAGGTCCGCGCCCGCGTCCGCCAAGGGCTTGAGCTTGCCCGCCATGGCGCCCGGGTGGTCGTCCAGCTCCACGCTCCACACCGTGATTTTGCCGATTTTGTTGGCCATCTTCTGTCTCCTTCCGGCGAGGGGTCTTTCCCCCGCCGTTTCAGAATCCCTCGGTAAAACCGGGAGAGGGCCGGCCGGCGTTCGTGGTGGGGAGATGTCGCGGGGAGAGCTTAAATGGCCGCGGTGGAGAGCTTGTCCAGGGTGTCCTGGATGCGGCGGACGGAGCGGTCCCGGCCCAGCACCTCCAGCATGTGGAAGAGGCTGGGCCCCTGGGTGCGGCCCGACACCGACACCCGGATGGGGTGGAACACGGCCGCGTTCTTGACCCCCCGCTTTTCCGCCAGCAGTTTGCAGGCCAGCTCCGTGCTGGCCGCGGTGAAGGGGTGGAGGTTTTCGAAGAGCATGACCGCGTCCTTCAAAATGTCCGTGACGTCGTCCTTCTTGAGCACCTTTTCCACGGAGGCGGGGTCGTATTCCACCGCCTTGAAGAAGAAATCGATGAGCCGGGGCACGTCCGTGAGGAGCTTGACCTTTTCATGCTCCAGGGCCAGGGCCGCCTCGATCTCGGCCCGGCGGGCGTCTTCCTGTCCGTTCAAGAAGCCCGCCTGCCGGATGAAGGGCATGGCCCGGTCCGCCAACTCCTTGAGGGACATCTTGCGGATGTATTCGCCGTTCATCCAGATGAGCTTGTTGGGGTCGAAGATGGCCGGGCTTTTGCCGCAGCGCTCCAGCGTGAACTTTTGCACCAGCTCTTCCTGGGTGAAGAGGTCCTGGCTGTCCTCCGTGGACCAGCCCAGGAGCGCCAGGTAGTTGCGCACCGCCTCGGGCAGGTACCCGGCCTGCTCGTATTCCTGCACGGAGGTGGCGCCGTGCCGCTTGGAGAGACGGCTGCCGTCCGGCCCCAGGATCATGGACAAATGGGCGAATTGGGGCGGGGTCCAGCCCAGGGCCTGGTACGCGAGGACCTGGCGCGGGGTGTTGGAGAGGTGGTCGTCCCCCCGGACCACGTGGGTGATCTTCATTTCGTGGTCGTCCACCACGCAGGCGAAGTTGTACGTGGGCACGCCCGATGTTTTCTGGATGACGAAGTCTTCCAGCAGGGAATTTTCGAACTTCATGGGGCCGCGCACGATGTCCTGGAACTCCACCGCGCCCTCCGCCGGCGTCTTGAAGCGGACGCTGGCGGTGCGGCCTTCCGCGGCCCGGGCCTGGCGCTGGGCCGGGGTGAGGTTGCGGCAGGTGCCGTCGTATTTGGGCGGACGCTTCAAAAGTTGCGCGCGTTCCCGCATCTTCTGGACCTCTTCCGGGGTGCAGTAGCAGGGGTACGCCTTGCCCTCGGCCACCAGACGGTCCACGGCCTTTTTGTACAGGTCCAGCCGCTGCATCTGGAAGTACGGGCCGGAATCGCCTTCATGCGCGTTGGGGTCCGCGGCCGAGGTGGGGCCTTCGTCCCAGTCCAGGCCCAGCCATTTCATGCCGAGGAAGATGGCCTCCACCGAGTCCTGGGTGGAGCGGACCTCGTCCGTGTCCTCGATGCGCAAAATGAAGGCGCCGCCCGTGTGCCGGGCGAAGAGCCAGTTGAAGAGGGCGGTGCGGGCGCCGCCGATGTGGAGGAACCCGGTGGGCGACGGAGCGAAACGGACGCGGACGGTCATCGGAAACGAATCTCCTTGCGGGAAAAGTGTTTGTCGAGGGCCCGGAGGAATTTTTCGTCCTCCGGGTCGCCGGGATCGAGGCGGCGGGCCCGGTCAATGGCCCAGAGGGCCTCGCGGGGCCGCCGCAGGGCCCCGTACACGCGGGCCATCCAGCGGTGGGCTTCCGGTTCCCGGCTTACATCATAGATAAAAAAACAGGAATCCACCACGGCGACGGGCCGCAGGTTTTCCCTGAGCCAGCCGAAGAGCCAGGGCTCCGACTGGAGGACCTTGGCGCCCACGGCCAGGAGGGCCCGGGGCGCGTCCAGGGGGATGAACTCCTGCCTGTGCCCGGCCGTGACCAGGGCCGGGCTGACGAAATCCTGATAACGGATGCCGTAGGCCCCGGGGTCCGCCGCGCCGGAGTACGCCAGGAGCAGGCGGGGGTTCCCCTGTTCACGGAGATAGCGGGCCAGGGCCGGCAGGGATTGGCCCCAGTCCTGGTCCGAGTCCCCCAGCCAGCGGTGCCCCTGGGCCGGACCCCCGGCCAGCGCGTTGAAGTACGCCAAATGGTTGGGATGGGCCCGGGCCGTGTCCGCCAGGGACAGGGCCGCGAGCAGGGAGACCAGGGCCTTGGCCCGCCAACCGCCCGCGGGAAACAGGCGCCCGAGGCCGCCGGCCAGCGCGGCCAGGGCCAGGTAGAAGGGCGACATATGGACGGAGGACACGGCGCAGGCGAAAAAGAGCGCGGAGAGCAGGCTGGCGGCCCCGAACACGGCCCACTGGACCAGGAGGGGGCGGCGATCCCCGGAACGAAACCAGAGCCACGCGCCCCACAACCCCAGGGCCAGGAGGCCCGGGGGTGCCTTCACCCCGAAAGCCATCCAGGAACAGACGGACGGCGGCTGGATCAGGATGTGCCCGTGGAAATAGTAGGGGGCCACGGTGGAATCGAACCCCATGAGGTGCCCCGCCACGCGGGAGAGCCCCGCCCAGGCCCCCTTCCAGGGGGCGTACGCCAAAAGGACCGTCAGGCCGGCGGCGCCGCAGATGACGAGGAAGTTCAAGAACCGCCGCGGGACCGGGCCGCGCCGCGGGTTGGCCAAAAGCTCCAGGACCAGAAAAGCGGGGAACAGGGGCAGGGCGGTCAGCTTGCACAGCAGGCTCAGGCCCGCGGCCGCGCCGCAGAGCCACAGGTCCCTCGCCCGGCCCCGGTCCATCCATCGCCAATAAAACCACAGGGACGCCAGAAGGAAAAAATACATGGGCATCTCCAGGAGGGCCAGGCCCGCGCGCGACAACAAGATGGGCGTGGCCGCGTAGCAGAAGAGCCCGGCCAGGCCGCCCGCCTCCCCCCACAGGGAGCGCGTCCACAGGAACAGGAGCAGGCCCGTCAGAACGGAAAAAACCGCGGCCGGGACGCGGCTCCAGAAGATCAGGCGCCGGGCCGGGACCCGGTTGCGGAAGATGAACTGGTGGCCGAAGCGGTACGCGTCCCCCGCCGCCCAGGAGGGGTGGGACAGGGGCAGGTCCGGCCTCAGGGGAAGGAGGGGCAGGGCGTAAATCAGCTTGGAGAGGAAGGGGTGCTCCGTGTTGAGGCCGATGGCGCCGGTGCGCCACTGGGTCAGGCCCGCGGCCGGGTAGACGATCTCGTCCCAGGTGGGGGACAGGCGCCGGGCCGCGTCCAGCGCGGCCGCGGCGTGGGCCAGGAGGATCAGCCCCGGCAGGAGCCAGCGGCGGAAACGCGTGCGCGGGCCCCCGCCGCGGCCGGGGGCCTGTCCTTCAATAGATGACTTTGTTGAGGGGATACTCAATGATGCCCTCCGCCCCGGCGCGCTTCAGGGCGGGGAGCTTTTGCTTGACCTCTTTTTCGGCCATGATCACTTCCAGGGCGATCCATCCCGGGATGGTCAGGCGGGAGATGGTCGGCTTTTTCAGGGCCGTCAGGACCCCCATGATCTTGGACAGGTCCGACTCCTTGAGGTTCATCTTGAGTCCCACCAGCCCTTCCGCGGCCAGCGCGCCCTGCAGGAGGATGGCGATGTTCTCGATCTTGTGGCGCTTCCAGTCGTCCTTCCAGGCCCGGGCGTTGGCGATGAAACGGGTGGAGGAGGTGAGCACCTCGTCCACCACGCGCAGCTTGTTGGCCCGCAGGGAGGAGCCGGTCTCGGTGAGCTCCACGATGGCGTCCACCAGGATGCCGGCCTTGGCCTCGGTGGCGCCCCAGGAGAATTCCACGTGCGCCTTGACCTTGTTCCTGGCCAGGTATTTCTTGACCACGTTCACCACCTCGGTGGCGATGCGCTTGCCCTGCAGGTCCTTGACGGACTTGACGGGCGAGGCCTCCGGGACCGCCAGCACCCAGCGCACGGGCCGGAAGCCCGACTTGGCGTAGGTGAGCTCGCAGACCTCCTTGACCGTGGCGCCGGACTCCACGATCCAGTCCTTGCCCGTGAGGCCCGCGTCGAAGAGGCCCTGCTCCACGTACGTGGCCATCTCCTGCGAGCGGACCAGCATGATCTCCAGCTCGTCGTCGTCGCTCGACGGGAAATAGGAACGCTCGCTGGCACGGACGCGGATGCCGGCCCTTTTGAAAAGCTCGATGGTGGATTCCTGCAGGCTGCCCTTGGGCATGCCCAATTTCAGTTTTTTCATCTAACGTTGCTCCTTATCCATGTTTTTCAAAACCTCTCCGAAAGCCTCCCTGGCCGCGGCGCCGAACAGCGCGAAAACGACCCTGTTGACGGACCGGGCCGCGGGCGCGAACCGCCGGACCTCCTCCAGCATGATCCGGGCGCAGTCCTCCAGGGGAAAGCCGCCCACCCCGGTGCCGAGGGCCGGGAACGCCAGGGACGATGCCCCCAGGCGCTCCGCCTCCTTCAAAGAATTGGCCGCGGCCTCTCGGATCAGGTCCGCGCCGGTGCGCAGGTCCTGTCCCATGACCGCGGCGTGGATCACGTGCTTGGCCGGGAGCCGGCCGCCGCCGGTGGTCACCGCCTGTCCGGGGGGCTTGGGCCCCTGGGCCATGGCCTCTTTTTCGATGGCGTCGCCGCCCGCGCGCTTCAGGGCGCCGGCCACGCCGCCTCCCATCCAAAAATGGTTGTTGGCCGCGTTGACCACCGCGTCCACGGGCAGGCGGGAAATGTCGGCCTCAAGGACTTCCACCAGCAGGGTTCCGATCTTTTTGGAGCAGGAAGAGGAATCCAACCCGGTCACCTCGGGAGAGTCCAGCGCCCGATGATTCTAGCAAAATTCAGCCTCTCCCACACCTGAAAGGAACATGTTGATTTATCAATGCGTTCCGATAGAGCCGGGCCGCAAGTGGCCTTTTCTCCGTGAATTTTGTACATTTTTTTAGGTCTTGCGATGAAAGCCGTTTACTTCAAAGAACACGGCGGCCTGGAAAAACTCATCTACGGGGACCGCCCCACCCCCCGCCCCGGCGCCGGACAGGCGCTGGTGCGGGTCAAGGCCTGCGCCCTCAACCACCTGGACATCTGGCTCCGGCAGGGACTGCCCTTCGCCATCCCCATGCCACACATCACGGGCAGCGACGTGGCCGGCGTGGTGGAAAAGATCGGCCCCGGCGTGTCCAACGCCGCGCCCGGGCAGAGGGTCATGGTGTCGCCCGGCCTCTCCTGCGGCCAGTGCGACGCTTGCAAGCTCGGACAGGACCACCTTTGCGCCCAATTCGACATCCTGGGCCAGATGTCCCAGGGCGGGTACGCCGAGTTCGTGGCCGTGCCCGCCGTCAACCTGATCCCCATCCCCAACCACCTGGATTTCGAGCAGGCCGCCTCCTTTCCCCTGGTGTTCCTCACCGCCTGGCACATGCTCTCCACCCTGGCCAAGGTCCGGGCCGGGGAGACGGTGCTGGTGCAGGCGGGCGGCAGCGGCGTGGGTATCGCCGCCATCCAGATCGCCAAGCTTTGGGGCGCCCGCGTGATCGCCACCGCGGGGACCGACGCCAAGGCGGCCAAGGCCAAGGCCCTGGGCGCGGACGACGTGATCAACTATTCGAAGAAGGATTTCCTGCTGGAGGTCCGCAAGCTGACGGACAAGCGCGGCGTGGACGTGGTGGTGGAGCACGTGGGCCCGGCCACCTTCGAGAAGAGCCTGCTCTCCCTGACCCGGGGCGGGCGGCTGGTCACCTGCGGGGCCACCACCGGGCGGCAGGCGCAGTTCGACCTGCGGACGCTCTTTTCCCGCAACATCACCATCCACGGCTCCCGCCTGGGGCCGCGGACCGGGCTGGACCACGCCGTCCGTTTCCTCAACGCGGGCCGCCTGAGGCCCGTGGTGGACAAGACGTTCCCGCTGTCCAAGGCGGCCGAGGCCCAGAAGTACATGGAGGAAAGGAGGAACTTCGGCAAGATCGTTTTGACGGTGTAGCGTCCTCCCCCGCCCCCGCTCTTCCCGCCTCGAAAACTCTCCCGCCCGCCGTCTTTGTGGTAGAATTTGGGAGAGGACCGTCTCAAAAAGGAGAAGCGCCATGCCCGTCTATGAGTACCGTTGTCAGTCCTGCAAGAGCGATTTCGAACTGCTGGAGCTGGCGGGCCGCGAGGTGAAGAAAGCCTGCCCCGCCTGCGGCTCCCAGGACATCCTGCAGAAGTTCAGCGTTTTCTCCGCCCGTGAATCGTCCGGGCCTTCCCCCTTCGGGGGCGGGAACAACGGCGGCCCCGCGGGGGACTGCGGCCGCTGCGGGGGCATGCCGGGTTCCTGTTCCATGGGAGGCGGGTAAGAGGCGCCGCTCCCATGGAAACGGTCCTGGCTCGATATTCCCGGCCCGGGACCCTCTGGGAAAAGCTGGACCACGGCAAGGTCCGCTGTTACGCCTGCGGGCACCGTTGCGTCATCTTTGAAGGCAAGCCCGGCGTCTGCCGGGTGAGGCACAACCGGGGCGGCGTCCTGTACGTGCCCCACGGGTACGCGGCCGCCCTCCAACTGGACCCCATCGAGAAAAAACCCTTCTTCCACGCCCTGCCCGGCGCGCGCGCCTTGAGCTTCGGCATGCTGGGCTGCGACCTCCGTTGCGCGTACTGCCAGAACTGGGACATCTCCCAGACCGGGCGGGACCCGGAGGCGGGCCGGCCCGTCACCCCTCTTTCGCCGGAAATGATCTGCGACATGGCGGCCAGGGACGGCGCCCGCGTGCTCACGAGCACGTACAACGAGCCCCTCATCACCTCCGAATGGGCGGTGGAGGTGTTCCGGGAAGCCAGGGCGCGGGGCTTCACGACCTCCTACGTGTCCAACGGCAACGCCACCCCGGAGGTGTTGAAGTTCATACGCCCCTGGGTGGACTTGTACAAGGTGGATTTAAAAAGTTTTTCCGACCCCCATTACCGGCGGCTGGGCGGGAACCTGAACAAGGTGCTGGACGGCGTCCGGCGGATTTATGCGATGGGCTTCTGGCTGGAGGCGGTGACCCTGGTGGTTCCCGGGTTCAACGACTCCGACGGAGAGCTGCGGGACATGGCCCGGTTCCTCAAGGGCGTCTCGCCGGACATCCCCTGGCACGTGACCGCCTTCCACAAGGACTACAAAATGCGGTGGCCGGAGGAAACGCCGGCCCGCACCCTGCGGCGCGCGGCGGAGACGGGCCTGAAGGAAGGGCTGCGCTACGTGTACGCGGGGAACCTGCCGGGAGAGGTGGGGGACCTGGAAAACACGCGCTGTCCGAAATGCCGGGAGCTCCTGGTGGAACGGCGGGGATTCCTGGTCAAGCGGGACCACCTCACGCCCGCCGGCGGCCGATGCCCCGAATGCGGGACCGTGGTCCCGGGCCGGTGGGACGCCCGCCCGGCGCCTTCCCAACCGAAACGACTCCCTTAAAAAACCCCGTCACCTTTCAGGACCCGCGTCCCCGGAACCCCGCGTTTTCCGGGCAAAGCCGGACTTTTCCGGAATCCGTCTTTCAAGGAACGCCTCGTACAGGGCCCGCGCATACGCCGCGTGGGCCCGCGCGTTGGGGTGGCGGTCGGACGCGTAGATCCAATACCGGGACAGGGTCTTTCCCGCGAAAAGCGGAACGGTGTCCACCGTCTCGATCCCCAGGCCCGCCGATTCGAGGCGCAGGCGGTCGGACCACGGGAGCTTTTGTTCCTGCAGGCCGTGCAACAGAAGGACCGTCAAGGAGGCCCCGCAGGAAGACGCCCGCCGGCGCAGGAGCCCCATCTCCTCCCGAAACCGCTGCCAATCGAGCCGCGCCTCCACCCTCCGGATAAGATTCCCGCCGTAAAACCGGTTCCTGGCCGTCTCAAAAGCCAGGGCGGGCAAGAACCCGTCGGGAAACGCGCGGTGGACCCGCAAGGCCCGCCTCGTCAGGACCCCTCTCCAGGAGCCATCGGTTTCCGCCTCGTCCGGGAGCGGTTCCATGGGAACGTCGTTCCGTTCGTTGAAACCCACCACCACGAGGTCCGGGGAGAAACGCGAGGCCTTGTCTTTCAGGACCTCCGCATAATCCTCCAATTCGTAGCCGCCCACGCCGAAGTTGAGAACTTCAAAATTCCCCTCAAACCGCTCGCCGAGCAGCCGTTCCAGCCTCTTGGGATAGATGGACTCCAGTTCGACCCCCGGCCCCATGGTGTAGGAATCCCCCAGGACGGCCACGCGGAACGTGCCCGCGGGCTTTTTCAAGGGAAAAGGCCGGTCCCTCATGCCGTGGTCGTTGACGGAGAACAGCGCGCCTTTCAGATAGCCGGTCGCGCCGGGAGCGAGGTCGTGGAACAGGCCGGTCGACGAGGCGGGATCGAGATAGCGCTTGAAGTGCGTGTCCCCCGCGTGCCGGGGGCTGTAGCGCGAGGCGCGCAGGACGCCGGCCGGGCCGAAATAGAAAATTCTCAGCGAACCTTCGGCCGACAGCAGGGCGGCGGCGAGGGAGATGGAAAGGAGAAAAAACCGGGCGACGAGGAGAGGAAAAATCCGTTGGTTCCGCATGGGACGGCGGTCCTCCTGCGGCCGCGTGGAGGGCCGGGCGGAACTAGATTCGGAGCGCTTTGGCCACGGCGTCGCCCATGGCCGACGTGCCCACGGAAGGCGCGCCACGGGGCGCGATGTCCGCGGTGCGCAGGCCGCCGGCGAGGACCTTGGCGACCGCGTCCTCGATGGACCGGGCCGCCTCTTCTTCCTTGAAGGAATAGCGCAGCATGAGGGCGGCGGACAGGATCTGCGCGATGGGGTTGGCCACGCCCTTGCCCGCGATGTCCGGGGCGGAACCGCCCGCGGGCTCGTACAGGCCGAAACCTTCCTTTTCCGCCAGGCTGGCGGAAGGCAGGAGCCCCATGGAGCCCGTGAGCATGGCGCACTCGTCCGAGATGATGTCCCCGAACATGTTGCCGCAGAGCAGGACGTCGAACTGGTGCGGGTCCTTGATGAGCTGCATGGCGGCGTTGTCGACGTAGATGTGGGAGAGCGCCACGTCCGGATACTGTTTGGAAACCTGGGTCACGACCTCGCGCCAGAACACCATGGAGGTGAGCACGTTGGCCTTGTCCACGGAGGCCACCTTCTTGCGGCGCAGGCGCGCCGCCTGGAAGGCCCGGTGGGCGATGCGCTCGATCTCCGCCCGGGTGTATTCCTTGGTGTCCCAGGCCCGTTCCTCCGCGCCGGAACCCTCCCGGCCCTTGGAGCCGGGGCGCTTGGCGAAATAGATCCCGCCGGTCAGCTCCCTCACCACCAGGAGGTCGAAGCCTTCCTTCACGATGTCCGGCCTTAAGGGGCAGGACGCGGTGAGGGAGGGGTACACGCGCGCGGGCCTGAGGTTGCAGAAAAGGCGGAAATGCCTGCGGAGGGGCAGGAGGGCGGCGCGCTCGGGCTGCTTCTCAGGCGGCAAGGATTCCCACTTGGGCCCGCCCACGGAGCCGAAGAGCACGGCCCGGCTCTCCTCGCAAATTTTCAGGGTGGCCGGGGGCAGGGCCTCCCCGTGCCGGTCGATGGCGCAACCGCCCACGTCCGCGGGACGAAGGTCCAACGAAAAACCGAATTTGTTCCCGGCGGCCTCCAGCACCTTGAGGGCCTCGGCCATGACCTCGGGCCCGATGCCGTCGCCGGCCAGGACAGCGATTCCGTATGTTTTCACCCCACCACCTGCCTTTACGCCGCAGGCGGAACCCGGGGTTCCGAGGCAGGTGGTGGGGTCAAGGGCACGGCTACGGCGCGGGGAATTCCGACAGGCTGAAATATTCCTGCACGAACTTCAGGATCAGGGCCTTGGCGGACTCGGGGTACGCGCCGAACCGCAGGCCGTACTGCCGCACGTGCGGCAGGGTGCGGACCCACACCACGTTGGCCGGCACGGTCATGAGGTGGCGCTTGCCCAAAAGCAGGCGGATCACGATGTCCGTTTTCTCCACCAGGGTCCGGGTGGACTCCACGCAGGCCCCGGTCACGGACAGGTTCAAAAGGCGGGCGATGCCGGTGAGGGTCTGGCCGTCCGTCTCGTACATCTCCACCACGAAGTCCGTGGAGGCGCGGGGGTTGGCCCTTTTTTCGGAACCGTCGGGGGGCGTCATGGGCGGGCGGCCTTTCCCGGGGAGGATTTCAGCCACCCCAGATAGGGAATGTTTTGGGCCGTTTTCCGCGCGGACGCCAGCCCCTCCAGCAGGGTCCCCAGGGTGTCCCAGGTGCCCTCCAAAAACTTCTTCCGGGCGGATTCGGGGATCTCCACGGCGAAGGACAGCCTCCCGGCGGAAACGGTCTTGGCCTCCAGGTCCACGGCGACCTCGACAGAAGGGTCGCGCCGCACCAGGTCCATCAGGGCCCGCACGTCCGCCTCCCGGGCCGTCACCGCGGGCAGGCCGATGGCCGCGCAGTTGCCCGCGAAGATCTCGGCGAAGGATTCGCCCACGATGGCCTTGACGCCCGAGCGCAGGAGGCCCTGGGGCGCGTGCTCCCGGGAGGAGCCGCACCCGAAATTCTTGTTGACCACCAGGATGCCGGCGCCCTTGTGCCGGGGGTCGTTGTACGGGTGTTCCTTGGGCTTGCCCGAGGCGTCGAAACGCTCGTCCTGGAACACGTACTCGCCCAGCTTTTCGAACGTGACGCACTTGAGGTACCGGGCCGGCATGATGCGGTCCGTGTCGATGTCGTCGCCGGGCACGGCGACGGCCCGGGCCGCGACGCGCCGGATGCGAAAATCCGTATCGCTCATGACAGCATCTCCCGCACGTCGGTGACGCGGCCCGTGACGGCCGCGGCCGCCACCATGGCCGGGCTCATGAGGAGCGTCCGGCCGGTGGGGCTCCCCTGCCGCCCGATGAAATTGCGGTTGGAGCTGGAGGCGCAGACTTCCCGGCCCTGGAGCTTGTCCGGGTTCATGGCCAGGCACATGGAGCACCCGGCCGCGCGCCACTCGAAGCCCGCGGCCTTGAAAATCTCGTGCAGGCCCTCCTTCTCCGCCTCCTGGAGGACCTTCTGGGAGCCGGGCACCACCAGGGCCCGCACGCCCTGGGCCACCTTGCGGCCCTTGGCCACGCGGGCGGCCTCCCGCAGATCGGAGATGCGTCCGTTGGTGCAGGAGCCGATGAAGGCCACCTGGATGGCGATGTCCCTGACCGGCTTGCCGGGCGAGAAAGAGGTGAACTTGTACGCCTCCTCCACCGAGGCGCGGGAACCGTTCTGGACCTCCTCGGGCCGGGGCAGGGCCTCGGACACGCCCACGGCCTGGCCCGGGTTGATGCCCCAGGCCACGTGGGGCTCGATCCGGGCGCCGTCCAGGGACACCTCGTCCGCGAACTTCGCGTCCTTGTCCGACGCCATGGAGGACCAAAAGGCCGCGGCCTTGTCGAAATCCTTGCCCTGGGGGACGTAGGGCCGGCCCCGCAGGTATTCGAAGGTGGTCTTGTCCGGGTTGATGTACCCCACCCGGGCGCCGCCCTCGATGGACATGTTGCAGACGGTGAGCCGCTCCTCCATGGTCATGCGCTCCACCACCTCGCCCGCGTACTCGTACGCGTACCCGATGCCGCCGTTGACGCCCAGCTTGCGGATGATGGCCAGGATGACGTCCTTGGCGTACACGCCGGGGCGCAGGGCGCCGGACACCTTGATGCGGCGCACCTTGGGCCGGGACAGGGCCAGGGTCTGGGTGGCCAGGATGTCGCGGATCTGCGTGGTGCCCACGCCGAAGGCGATGGCGCCGAAGGCGCCGTGGGTGGAGGTGTGGGAGTCGCCGCAGGCCACGGTGATGCCGGGCTGGGTGAGGCCCATCTCGGGCCCGATCACGTGCACGATGCCCTGGGACCCCGAGGCGAAATCGAAGAGCCGGACGCCGAACTCTTGGGTGTTCTTCTCCAGGGCCTGCATCATCTCCTCGGCCAGGGGGTCGGCGAAGGGCCGGGCCTGGGAGCCGGTGGGGACGATGTGGTCGAAGGTGGCGAAGGTGTGCTGGGGGTACGCGCACTTCAAGCCCCGCTCCCGCAGGGCCTGGAAGGCCTGGGGGCTGGTCACCTCGTGGATCAGGTGGAGGCCGATGAAGAGTTGGGTCTGGCCGCCCGGCAGCTCCCGGACGGTGTGCAGGTCCCAGACTTTGTCGAAGAGAGTTTTTCCCACCGCCGCTACACCCTTTCCCTGATCTTCTTTCCGCCGGAGCGGACGTTCACCAGCTTGTTCACCGCGTTCAGGTACGCCTTGGCGCTGGCCTCGATGATGTCCGTGGACAGGCCCTTGCCCGTCACCACCACGCCGTCCTTCTCCACCTTGACCGACACCTCGCCCTGGGCGTCCTTGCCCGAGGACACGGAGCGCAGGGAGTAATCCATGAGCTTGGACTTCAGGCCGGTGATCTTGTCGATGGCGCGGTACGCCGCGTCCACGGGGCCGTCCCCGCAGGCCGCCTCCTGGAAAATTTTGTCGTCCTTTTTCAGCCGGATGGTGGCGGTGGGCACCACGCCGGTCCCGGAGGAGGTGTTGAGATAGTCCAGGGAAAAGGCCTCCGGCACGCGGGAGCGCCCCTCCTCCAGCAAAGAGAGCAGGTCGTCGTCGAAAACGTACTTCTTCTTGTCCGCCAGGGCCTTGAACCGCTCGAACAAGGGCTCCAGCTCCTTGGCGGAGAGGTTGTACCCCAGGTGTTTCAGGCGGTTGCTGACGCCGTTGCGGCCCGAACGGGCGGTCAGGAGCAGGGTGCTTTCCTCGATGCCCACGTCCTCGGGGTTCATGATCTCGTACGTGGTCCGGTGCTTGATCACCCCGTCCTGATGGATGCCGGAGGAATGGGCGAAGGCGTTGGCCCCCACCACGGCCTTGTTGGGCTGGACCGCCATGCCCGTGAGCTTGGAGATGAGGCGGCTGGCCCGGGCGATCTCCCGGGTGTTGACGCCGGTCTGCAGGCCGAAGAGGTCCTTGCGGGTCCGGAGCGTCATCACGACCTCCTCCAGGGAGGCGTTGCCGGCGCGCTCGCCGATGCCGTTGACCGTGCACTCCACCTGCCGGGCGCCGGCCTTCACCGCGGCCAGGGAGTTGGCCACGGCCAGGCCCAGGTCGTTGTGGCAGTGGACGGAGATCACGGCCTTGTGGATGTTGGGGACCCGGTCGAAGAGCCGCGCGATGATGTCCCCGAACTCCGCGGGGATGGAATAGCCCACCGTGTCCGGGACGTTGACCGTGGTGGCGCCGGCCTCGATGACCGCCTCCACCACGGAGGCCAGATAGTCGGGGTCGGACCGGACCGCGTCCTCGGGCGAGAACTCCACGTTCTCCGCGTATTTCTTGGCGTGGCGCACCGCCTCCACGGCCCGTTCCAGGACCTGCTCCCGCGTCATCTTGAGCTTGCGCTCGATGTGCAGGTCCGAGGTGGCGATGAAGGTGTGGATGCGGGGCTTCTTGGCGTGTTTGACCGCGTTCCAGCAGGCGTCGATGTCCCCCTTCACGGCCCGGGCCAGGCCGCAGATCTCCGGCCCCCGCACTTCCCTGGCGACCCTTTTGACCGCCTCGAAATCCCCGGGGCTGGAGACGGGTAACCCCGCCTCGAAGACCTCCACCCCCAGCTCAGCCAATTGCCTGGCGGCCTGGAGCTTCTCCTCCATGTTCAGGCTGGCGCCGGGGGACTGCTCCCCGTCGCGGAGGGTGGTGTCGAAGATGATGACGCGGTCAGATTTGGACATGCCTTAAATGCGCGAAAAGCGAATGGCTAAAAGGGAAAAACACGCGGGGTGGTCTTTTCCTTTCGCTCTTGGCTTTTTGCGCCTCTCCGTTATTTCCCGTAATTGTCCTGATGGTACCCGGCGGCCGGCTGTTCCACGCGCTCCCCCGCCTGCGGCCGCAGGAAATAGTCCACCAGCCCCCAGATGATGTAGGACACGTAGAAGATGAAGATCGTGTTCTGGGGGTACACGTAAATCATGAGCAGGACCATGAGCGTCAGCACCAGGGCCCGCATGGTACGCGGGCGCAGGAGGTTGACCTGCTTGAAGCTGGAATAGCGCACCTCCGAGACCATCAGGAGCGACAGCAGGAACATGATGGCCGGCACGAACTCGTAGAAGGCCGGCACCTGGTTCATCACCACCTTGAGGGTGCGCACCGGCCGGCCCACCTCCAGGATGTCGTAGAGCAGGGCGAAGATGGCCAGCATGCCGCCCGCGGCCGGGATGGGCAGGCCCACGAAGTGGGCGGTCTTGGCCGCGCCCATGTGGGCCTTGATGTTGAACCGCGCCAGGCGGAGCGCCCCGCAGACCACGAACAGCAGGCTGATGGGGAACCCCCAGAGCCGGTTCTGCTTGAGCACCAGCTCGTACATCATGAAGGCCGGCGCGATGCCGAAGGAGATCCAGTCCGCCAGGGAGTCCAGCTCCACGCCGAACTTGCTGTCGGACTTGGTCAGACGGGCGATGCGCCCGTCCAGCACGTCCAGGGCGTGGGCCACGATGATGGCCGTGGCCGCGGCGCTGAACTGATGGTTCAGGGTCTTGATGAGGGCGAAGAACCCCAGGGCCATGTTCCCCACGGTGAACAGGGACGGCAACAGGTAGATGCCCTGCCTCAGCCGAGGCTTGGGCGCGGTGGAGGCCGGCGGCACCTCGGGCACGACGTGGCCCGGATCGAACAGCCTGGGGATGATGCGTCGCGGCGGTTTCATGGGTTCCTCCTCGGGGCCTTCATCCCTCGGCCTTCAGCGCGGTCGCGGGGAGGGGCGTTTCCGTCCGTTCCTCGCGGGCGGCGGCCGACGGCTGGTGCGTCACGGCCTCCTGATGGGGCCACCGGGCCACCACGGTCTGCCCGGCCACGACCTTGTCGCCCTCCTTGACGTCGATCAAAACTTCCGACGGCACGTACAAATCCACCTGGGACCCGAAGCGGATCAGGCCGATGCGCTCGCCCGCCTCCACGTCGTCGTCCTGCCGGAGCCAGCAGACGATGCGGCGCGCGATAAGCCCCGAAATCTGCTTCACCGCCACCCGGCCGTGGGCCGTCTGGAATTCGATCAGGTTGCTCTCGTTGGCGAACGGCGCCCGCGGGTCGCGGGCGTCCAGGAACACGCCCGGCGTGTACCGCAGGGACAGGACCGTGCCCGCGGCCGGCGCCCGCTGGATGTGCCCGTCGAACACGGACAGGAAAATCCGGATGACGCGGCCCCGGCCGTATCCCTCGCCGTCCACCGCGGCCACCTCCATCACGGTGCCGTCGGCCGGAGACAGGAGCCCCTCCACCGCGGGGATCTCGCGCTCCGGGTCCCGGAAGAAGGCCACGCAGAAAGCCGCGAACAGGACGCACAGCGCGCCCACCAGCTTGGAAAACCACAGGCCGAAGAACAGGAACAGGAAGCCCAGGAGCCCGAACCCCAGGACGAACTTCCAGCCGTCGTACGCGATGGGCGAGAGACGAAATTTCTTCATAAAGGCGTGGGAAGTGGGAGGTGGGAAGTGTCAGGCAACGACACAACCGCCTCGCGGAGCAGGGTTTTCACTTCTCGCTTGCCACTTCTCACTTGAAACGCCGTTATTCTTTCTTCTTCAGCCACGGCATCATGGCGCGCAGCTTCTCTCCCACCTGCTCGATGGGGTGCGCGGCCATGGCCTTGCGCGCGGAGTTGAACACGGGCCGGCCCACCTGGTTTTCCAGGAGGTACTCCTTGGCGAAGGTCCCGTTCCGGACCTCCTCCAGGTTGCGCTTCATCTGGGCCTTGGTCTCGGCCGTGATCAGGCGCGGGCCGCGGCTGTACTCGCCGTACTCGGCGGTGTCGGAGATGGAGTAGTTCATCCAGGAAATGCCGCCCTCCTGGATCATGTCCGTGATGAGCTTGAGCTCGTGCAGGCACTCGAAATAGGCCACCTCGGGCTGGTACCCGGCCTCCACCAGGGTCTCAAAACCCGCCTTGATGAGGTCCACCACCCCGCCGCAGAGCACGTTCTGCTCGCCGAAAAGGTCGGTCTCGGTCTCCTCCGCGAAGGTGGTTTCGATGACCCCGGCGCGGGTGGCGCCGATGGCCCTGCAGTAGGCCAGGGCCAGCTGTTTGGCCTTGCCGGAATAATTCTGTTCCACCGCCACCAGGGCGGGCGTTCCCTTGCCCTCCTCGAAGGTGCGGCGCACCAGGTGCCCCGGCCCCTTGGGCGCGATCAGGACCACGTCCGCCTCCTTGGGGGGGACCACCTGGCCGTAACGGATGTTGAACCCGTGGGACCAGGACAGGACCACGCCCTTCTTGACGTGGGGGGCCACCTCTTCGCGCCAGACCTTGCCCTGGGCCTCGTCCGGCAGGAGGAAATGGACCCAGTCCGCCTCCCGGACCGCGGCCACGTTGTCGTTCAGAAGGTTCTTCCCGGGGGTCCAGCCGTGCTTCAGGGCCAGGTTGTGGCCCCGCCCGCCGGACCGCACGGACACGCGCACGTCCAGGCCGGAGTCCCGCAAATTGAGCGCCTGGCCGTGTCCCTGGGAGCCGTACCCCAGGATCACGATCCGCTTGTTCTTGAGCCACTTCAGGTCCGCGTCCTTGTCGTAATAGGTCTTGGCGGTCAAGGCGACGGACGGCACGGCGCCGGCGCGGGCCCCGTTGCGGCCCGCCGCGCTTTTGGTCTTTACCTGGGTTTTCATGGCGTTTCTCCTTGGAATTTTAAAAAACAGGCGTCTGTTTGAAATGAAGAAGTCCTCCCCGCCCAAGGCGCCCGTTTGAAAGGCGCCCCGGCCGGGACCGTGGACAAGGGGTTTTGAATCCCTTCATTATAGTATTTTTAGAACAGGTCCGGGACCGTGGGGTCCAGGGCCGCGTGGGTCGCGGACCGGGCCGGGATCCAGTCCCCGGTGACCATGTCCTTGTAGCTCAACCCCGGCCCCACCATGGGGAACACGAAGGCGAAGGGGTCGATGAGCGCGTCCAGGAAGGCCGGCCCGTCCGACTTCACGAAGGACTCCAGCGCCTCCCGCACCTCGGCGGGCTTGGTGATGCGCCGCGCCCACGGGAAGCCCATGGCCTCCGCGGCCTTCACGAAGTTCATGGTGTGCAGGTTCTTGTCGATGCCGAAGTACCGCTTGCCGAAGTACATGGTCTGCCACTGGCGCACCATGCCGTCGCCCTCGTTGTTGAGGAGCAGCACCTTCACCGGCAGGTTGTAGGTGGTGATGGTCTCCATGTCGCCGAAGTTCATGCGCAGGGACCCGTCCCCGTCCACGTCGATGACGAGCTTGTCCGGGTTGGCGAACTGGGCGCCGACGGCCGCGGGCAGGCCGAAGCCCATGGTGCCCATGGAACCGGAGGTGATGAACCGCCGGGGATGGGCGTGCCGCAGGTACTGGGCGGCCCACATCTGGTGCTGGCCCACGCCGGTGGTGATGATGGCCTCGCCCCGGGTGATCTCGGCCAGGGTCTCCAGCACGGCCTGGGGCTGGATGAGGTCCCCGTCGCGCCTGTAGTTGAGCGGATGGTCCCGGCGGAGCTTGTCCGCGTGCGCCGTCCAGGCGGAAAAGTCCCGGCGGAAGCCCAGGGCCTTGCCCGCGTTGATGAGGTCCCGCAGGCCGCGCCTGGCGTCGGCCACGTGCGTCCAGTGGGCCACCTTGACCTTGCCCATCTCGGCCGGGTCGATGTCCATGTGGGCGATGAACTTGGCCTTGGGCGCGAACTCCGACACCTTGCCCGCCACCCGGTCGTCGAAGCGCGCCCCGACGGCGAAGAGCAGGTCGCAGTCCTCCACCGCGTAGTTGGCGAAGGCGGTCCCGTGCATGCCCAGCATGTGCAGGGACAGGGGGTCCCGGTTGTCCATGGCGCCGATGCCCATGAGGGTGGTCACCACCGGGATCTGGAACGTTTGGGAAAATTCCCGCAGCTCCGCCGCGGCGTTGGCGTTGATGACGCCGCCGCCCGCGTAGATGAGGGGCCGCTGGGACTGGCCCAGCTGGTGAAAGAACGCCTTGGCCAGGTCCTCGGGCAGGCGGGACTTGGCCAGGGTCTCCACGCGCCGGCGGTAGCCGCGGAGCGGGAGCTGCCCCGACCCGCGGAAGGCCCCCTGCCAGAGCTGGACGTCCTTGGGGATGTCCACCACCACGGGGCCGGGCCGGCCCGTGCGCGCGATCTCGAAGGCGGTGCGCAGCGTGGCCTCCAGCTCCTCGGGCTTCTCCACGAGGAACACGTGCTTGGCGCAGGCGCTCATGATGCCGAACACCGGCGCCTCCTGGAAGGCATCCGTGCCGATGGCGGCCCGCGGCACCTGTCCCGTGAGCACCACGATGGGGATGGAGTCGGCCATGGCGTCGCGCACCGGCGTCACGGTGTTGGTGGCGCCGGGGCCCGAGGTCACCAGGGCCACGCCCACCTTGCCCGTGGACCGGGCGAAACCGGAGGCCATGAACGCGGCCCCCTGCTCGTTGGCCGGCACGATGAGGCGCAGGGGCTTGTCCTTGTGGGTCTCGTTGTACCGGTAAAGCGCGTCGATGGCGGGCAGGATGGCCCCGCCGGAGTACCCGAACACCACGTCCACGCCCTCCTGGGCCAGGACCCGGGGGATCATGTCCGCGCCGGTCATGGTTTCCCCGTTCTGGGAACCGGGGGCCGGCGGCGCCACGGCCAGCTCCGCGCTCACGTCCAGGGTCTTCCCCCGCTGCAAAACGATCCGCCCGGTGCGGGACGTCTCCGCCACGCCGAAGGGCTCCAGCGCCTTCAAGAGGGCGTCGGTCTCCTCCGCCGCGCCCGCGGCCTCGATGATGAAGCCGGCCTGGCCCTGGTCGTTGATCCGCGCGTGGAATTTCTGGCACACCTGGGTGAGCGCGCCCCGCTCCCGCGGGGGGCAGGACACCTTGGCCAGGGTCAGCTCCGACGCCACGCAGTCCTCCCAGGACAGGTCCGCCACCCGGATCACGTCCACCAGCTTGTTGAGCTGGTTGATGATCTGGCTGACCACCCGGTCGTCCCCCCGGCACGCCAAAGAGATGCGGGAGACCCCCGGGATGTGGGTGCCGCCCACGGCCAGGGAGTCGATGTTGAAGCCGCGGCTGGAGAACATGCCGCTGATGCGCGCGAGCACGCCCGGCCGGTCTTCCACCAGGCAGGCGATGAGGTGCGTGTGGTTGGGGGTTTCTTTGGTCATGGCTTTCCTTCTTCCTTTTCGGCCCGGGTCCGGACGGCCCCTAAAATAAAAAACCGCCGGCCCTTTTGCGCCGACGGTGATTTTTGGATCCGCTGCCTTCTTCCGTTACGGCGCAAAGCCTCCCACGTCCAGGACCCGAAGGACCTGGAGGAGATTCACGACCGCAACCAGAAGGTTCCGCGAAGACGTCATGGATTTGCCTCTTTTTTAAGTATACCAACGTACGGGCCGGGTGTCAACCTTTTTGAGAGAGAGCCTTCAGGCCGAGGGGCCGGAAACGCCGCGGCCCCTCACTTGAGCACCGCGCCTTCCCAGGCCGAGCCCACCGTGCGCGCGTACCGGGCCAGGAAACCGGCCCGCGTCCGGGGCGGCGGCGCCTGCCACCGCGCCAGGCGGACCTTGGTCTCCATCTCCGTGAGCCGCACGTTCAGCCGGAGCAGCCCCAGGTCGATGTCCACCCGGTCCCCTTCCTTGATGATGGACAGGGCGGAGCCCTCCGTGGCCTCCGGGGAAGCCATCTCGATGGCCAGGCCCCCGCCCGACCATTCCCCCCAGGAGCCGTCCGTGACCGCGGCCACGGACTGGGACAGGCCCTGCTCCTCCAGGGCGCGGCCCACGTCGGTCAGGGGGCGCAGGCCCGGGCCGCCCTTGGGCCCTTCGTACCGGACCACGAGCACGTCGCCCTTCACGATCTTTTTCGTCCGCAGGGCCTGGAGCGCCGCCTCCCGCGAGTCGTAGACTTTGGCCGGACCGGAAAAAACGGAAAGCTTGTCGGGGAACCGCGGCGGCAGGCGCAGGAGCGCGCCCTGGGGCGCCAGGCTCCCCCGCAGGATCATCAAGGGGCCGGATTTGCGGACCGGCGGCCTCACCTTGAGGACCCGGTGTTCCCGGACGCGGACGGCCTTGGACAGGTCCGTCAGGCTCCGGCCGCTCACCGTGGGGTGGGGCAGCCACTGCCCCTTGAAAGCGGCCAGGACCGCGGCCAGGCCCCCTTCCTGATGGAGGTCCCGCAGGCCCTGGCCGTCGGCGCCGGACAGGTGGCAGATCTGGGGGGTCCTGAACCCGATGTCCGCCAGCGCCTCCAGGGACAGCTTGACCCCGCATTCCTGGGCCAGGGCCGTCAGGAACACCACGGCCCCCGGCCATCCGCCCAGGGCCGCGTCCATGCGGAAAGCGTTCAGGAACGCGTTGGGCAGGAGCACCCGCCTCACGCCGAACCCCTGGCGGACCAGCTCCGCCGCCCGCTGGGCCGACTGGCGGGCCAGCCCCAGGTGCTCCGCGGAGCCCGTGGGCGCGGTGGAGGCGCCGGGCAGGCAGAGCCCCAGCGTCTCCGACAAACAGGCCACGGCGTGGCCCTGGTAATCGTCGCGGCGGTCCGGCGAAGGCCCCGCGGCCGGCGCGGCCTCCTGGTCGTTGAGGGAACCGCGCAAAGGCACGAACACGGCCGGCAGGTTGAGCCGGGCCGCGGCCATGAGCAGGCCGGAAGCGGAGGGGTTGTCGTCCGCGGCCAGCACCAGCCCGTCCCAATGGGCGGCCTGGGCCAGGCACTCCATCTGGTCCGCGGCCAGGTCCCGCCAGGGCAGGACCGGAAACCCGTCCGACGCCGCAGGCAGGCCCGAAATCAGGAACCGAACCGGGGCCGCGCCGGACAAACGCGCGCCCGTCTCCAACCCCTGCAGCACGCCGGACACGTGCGGCGCGTCCCAGGGATCCGAGGAACAGACCACGACCCCCAGGCGGGGTTCCTTGGCCTTGGGCGGCTCGGACGGGGCCGGGCGGGGGCGGGCGGCGGGCTTGGGACGGGATTTTTTCTTCGCCTTCACCGGGAACGTTTTCCTTTCCGCCGTTCTTTCATGAGCTTGTATTCCACCGCGTCCACCAGGGCCTGCCAGGACGCCTCGATGATGTTCTCGGACACGCCCACGGTCCCCCATTCGTCCGCGCGGTCGCGGGACTCCACCAGGGCGCGCACCTTGGCGGCCGTGCCCGCGGTGGCGTTGATCACCCGCACCTTGAAGTCCATGAGGGACATGTCCTTGACCTCGGGATAGAACTTTTCCAGGGCCCGGCGCAGGGCCCGGTCCAGGGCGTCCACGGGGCCGTGCCCCTCGGCCACGGTGTGCTCCTCCCGGCCGTCCACCGCCACCTTGAGGGTGGCCTCGGACACGAGCTGGCCGGTCTGTCGGTCCTTCTCCACCGTGACCCGGAAGGCCTTCAGGTCGAAGAAGGGCTTGTGGCCGTTGACCTGCCGGTCCACCAGGAGCGAGAAGGACCCCTCGGCCCCCTCGAACTGGTAGCCCTGGTTCTCCAGCTCCTTCACCTGGTGGATGACCCGCTCCACGGCCTGGGGGTTTTTTTCAAAATCCAGGTTCAGCTCCTTGGCCTTCAGGTGCACGTTGGCCTTGCCCGACAGCTCCGAGATCAGGATGCGCCGCTTGTTGCCGATGAGCGCCGGGTCCATGTGCTCGTACGTGCGGGTGTGGCGCGCCATGGCCGAGGCGTGCACCCCGCCCTTGTGCGCGAAGGCCGAATGCCCCACGTAGGGCTGATGGTCGTCCGGCACCACGTTGGCCACCTCGGACACGTACCGGGACGCCTCCGTCAGATATCGCAGCTGCTCGTCCGTGACGCAGTCCAGCCCCATCTTGAGCCGCAGGGCCGGAATGATGGAAACCAGGTTGGCGTTGCCGCAGCGCTCGCCCAGGCCGTTCAGGGTCCCCTGCACCAGGACGCACCCTTCCCGCACCGCGGCCAGGGAGTTGGCCACGGCGCAGTCCGAATCGTTGTGGGTGTGGATGCCCAGGGCGGCCTGCGGCAGGGCGTTCCGCGCGGCCCGGACCATCTCCGCCGCCTGGTCCGGCAGGGACCCCCCGTTGGTGTCGCAGAGGGTCAAATTGTCGGCGCCCGCCTCCCAGGCCGCCTTGAGCGTGGCCAGGGCGTAGTCGCGGTTGGCCCGGAACCCGTCGAAAAAATGCTCCGCGTCGTACACGACCTCCCGGCCCTTGGACTTCAGGAACCGGACGGACTCCGCGATCATCCTGATGTTTTCCTCCAGGGAGGCGCGCAGGGCGTGGGTCACGTGCAGGTCCCAGGATTTGCCGAAGATGCAGGCCACGGGGGTTTTCACGCGCACGATGGCGGCCAGGTTCTCGTCCCGGTGGGCGGGCCGGTCGCGTCGCCGCGTGCTGCCGAAGGCCGACAGCCGGGCGCGCTTCAATTTGAGGGAGCGGGCCCTGTGAAAAAACGCCTCGTCCTTGGGGTTGGAGCCCGGCCACCCCCCCTCGATGTAGGAGATCCCCAGATCGTCCAGCACCTGGCAGATCTTGAGCTTGTCCTCCACGGACAAAGAGACCCCCTCGCCCTGGGTCCCGTCCCGCAGGGTGGTGTCGTAGAGCAAGAC
>CAZAEL010000022.1:0-11480 GCA_964484135.1 uncultured Elusimicrobia bacterium | reverse complement strand
GCCTCCTTGACCACGCAGGCCAGCTTGATCTCGGAGGTGGAAATCATGTCGATGTTGATGCCGCCGTCGGCCAGGGTGCGGAACATGGTGGCGGCCACGCCGGGGTGGCTGCGCATGCCCACCCCCACGATGGAAACCTTCACCACGCCCGTGTCGCAGACCACCTGCCGCGCCCTGAGGCTTTCCTTGACCTGCTCCAGGAGGGGCAGGGCCTTCTTGGCGTCGGTGCGGGAGATGGTGAAGGAGATGTCGTTGCGCCCCTCCTCGGCGGAGGACTGGATGATCATGTCCACGTTGACCCCTTCCTCGGCCAGGGCGCCGAAAATTTTGGACGCCACCCCCGGCCGGTCCGGCAAGTCCGTCACCGTCACCTTGGCCTGGTTGCGGTCGAAAGCCACGCCAGACACCACGACTTCTTCCATACGCGGAACCTCCCCCGTGATCAACGTGCCGTCCTCCTCCGTGAAGGAGGAGCGGACGTGGATGTCCACGGCATATTTTTTCCCCACCTCGATGGAGCGGGCCTGCATGACCTGGGCGCCCGCGCCGGCCAGCTCCAGCATTTCGTCGTAGGAAATCCGGTCGATCTTGCTGGCCTCGGGCACGATGCGGGGGTCGGTGGTGTACACCCCCTTGACGTCGGTGTAGATCTCGCAGACGTCGGCCCGCAGGGCCGCGGCCAGGGCCACGGCCGTCAGGTCCGACCCGCCGCGGCCCAGGGTGGTGATGTCCCGGTTGGCGTTCAGGCCCTGGAAGCCGGCCACGATCACGATCCGGCCTTTTTTGAGCTCCTGCAAAGGCTTGGTGGGCCGGATGCGGGTGATGCGGGCGCGCGTGTGGGACGAGTCCGCGAAAATCCCGGCCTGGGGGCCGGTGAGGGACACCGCGTCCATGCCGTGGTGCTTGATGGCCATGGAGAGCAAAGCGATGGAGACCTGCTCGCCCGTGGCCAGGAGCATGTCCATCTCGCGGGCGTCCGGGTTGTCGGTCACGCCTTCGGCCAGCTGGATGAGGTCGTCGGTCATGTCGCCCGGGGCCGACACCACCACCACCACGCGGTCGCCCTTCTTGCGCCGGGCCATGACCCGGCGGGCCACGTTCTTGATGCGGTCCGCGTCCGCCACAGACGAGCCGCCGAATTTCATCACCACCAGTGCCATGTCAGAGACTCCTTGTGTTTTGTGCCCTCAAAGCTTGACGGCCCGCGCGCCGCGCGCGCTCACCTTCAAATCCAGCCACAGGGACGAGACCTCGCGCCGCCGGAAGGCCGCGGACATGGCCTCGCCCACGGCCGCGGCCCGGTCCTTGGGCGACAGGGCCAGGACGCTCGGGCCCGCGCCGGAGAGGGCCGCGCCCCAGGCCCCGGCCTTCCGCGCCGCGGCCAGGACCTCGTCGAACCCCGGCACCAGCTTCTTGCGGTATGGCTGGTGCAGACGGTCCTCCATGGCCTCCTGCAGGAGGTCGTGCCGCCGCTGCTGCAGGGCGGCCAGAAAGAGGGCCACCCGCGCGCCGTTGAACACCGCGTCGGCCCGGGACACCCGGTCCGGCAGGACGTGCCGCGCCTTTTCCGTGGACAGCTCAAAAGAGGGGACGCACACCACCGCGGACAGCCCCCGGAAAAGCCCCGGCTCCTTCAGAGACAGGCAATGGACCCGGCCGTCGGCCGCCGCGGACACGCACAGCCCCCCCAGAAGCGCGGGCGCCACGTTGTCCGGGTGCCCTTCCATGTCCGCGGCCAGGCGCAACAAATCCTCTTGGGACAGGGGGCTTCCCAACCCCGCGTTCACGGCCACCAGCCCGCCCACGATGGCGGCGGAGGAAGATCCCAGCCCCCGCGCCAGGGGGATGCGGTTCACGAGCCGGAGCCGCAGGGCGCTCAGACGCCGGCCGATCTTCTCCAGGGCCCGCCGGGCCGCGCGCGCCACCAAATTGGTGTGGTTCAGGGGGAGCTGCGTGGCGCCTTCCCCTTCCACCTGCAGGGCCAAAGGCGGGGCCACGGGCTTTTCCCAGGCGCTCAGCTCCACCTCGTTGTGGTGCTCCAGGGCCAAGCCCAGCACGTCGAACCCGGGCCCCAGGTTGGCGGTGCTGGCCGGCACCTTGACCCGCACCGTGAACAGGGGCGGCGGAGAACCGTACTGTTTCACAAAAACGTGCCGCGGGGTTGCCGTGCCGCCGTGCTGCGGTTAAAAACCGGGCTGCTCACCGCAGCGCCGAAGCACAGAAGCACGTCTTTATCACGCCCCGGCCGTCTCCGGCACCGGGACGGGCTTTTCCAGGCGCGGCGCCACGACCCCGGCCTTCACGTGGGCCTCGTGCTCGGCCAGGATCTTGTGGGCGTCCTGGGTGATGCGCATGGAGCAGAACTTCGGGCCGCACATGGAGCAGAAGCGCGCGTCCTTGAACCCCTCTTCCGGCAAGGTGGCGTCGTGCTTGGCCTGGGCCGCTTCGGGATCCAAGGACAGGGCGAACTGGTCGCGCCAGCGGAACTCGAAGCGGGCGCGGGACAGTTCGTCGTCCCGGTCGCGGGCCCCGGGCCGGCCCCGGGCGATGTCCGCGGCGTGGGCCGCGATCTTGTACGCGATGCAGCCCTGCCGCACGTCCTCCGCGTTGGGCAGGGACAAATGCTCCGCCGGGGTCACGTAGCAGAGGAGCGACGCGCCGGACCAGCCCATGACCGCGGCGCCGATGGCCGAGGTGATGTGGTCGTACCCGGGCGCGATGTCCGTCACCAGGGGCCCCAGGGTGTAGAAGGGCGCCTCATGGCACCACTTCTGCTGTATTTCGGCGTTCATGGCGACCAGGTGCAGGGGCACGTGGCCCGGCCCCTCGATCATCACCTGCACGTCGTGCTCCCAGGCCTTCAGCGTCAGCTCGCCCAGGACCTTGAGCTCCGCGAACTGGGCCTCGTCGTTGGCGTCGTGCAGGCACCCGGGCCTGAGCCCGTCGCCCAGGGAAAAGGACACGTCGTATTGCTTGAAGATCTCGCAGAGCTCGTTGAAATGGGTGTACAAAAAGTTCTCTTGGTTGTGGGCCACCATCCACTGGGCCATGAGGGACCCGCCCCGGGACACGATGCCCGTGATGCGTCCCTTGGTGAGCGGCACGTGGTCCTTCAAGACGCCCGCGTGGATGGTCATGTAGTCCACGCCCTGGCGGGCCTGCTTCTCCACCTCGTCCAGAAAGAGCTGGGGCGTCATCTCCTCGGCCCGGCCGCAGCGCGCCAGGACGCCGTACACGGGCACCGTGCCCACCGGCACCTTGCTGTGCTCGATGACGGCCTGCCGCGTGGCGTCCAGGTCCTCGCCCGTGGACAGGTCCATGACCGTGTCCGCGTGGTATTTGACGGCCATGTCCACCTTGTTCAACTCGCAGGGGATGTCGGAAGTGGTGGCGGAGCTGCCCAGGTTGGCGTTGATCTTGCAGTTGAAGTTGATCCCGATGATCATGGGCTCCAGCCTGTGCTTCAGATGGTTCACGTTGGCCGGGATGATGGCCCGGCCCCGGGCCACCTCGGACCGCACGAACTCCGGGTCCGCCTTCTCCCGCGCGGCCACGAAGCGCATCTCGGGCGTGATCTCCCCGGCCCGCGCCCGGTGCATTTGGCTGACGTTCCGTCCGTTCTTGGAAAGGTCCTGAGCCATGTTCTCTTCCTCCCTTGAATCCGCGCTATCTTCCGGCCGGCACGCGGGACCGCTCCCGCCTGGCCGCCAAAATTTTTTCCTTGAGCCGCCGCGCCGCCACTTCCGGGTCCGGGGCCGCGCCCAGGGCCCGCACCACGGCCACCCGGTCCGCGCCCGCGCGCACGACGGATTCGACGTTTTCTCCGTCAATGCCGCCGATGGCCACGAAGGGCACGCGGACCAGGGCCCGGTACTGCTTCACCAGGTCCAGCCCCACGGGCTTGTAGTCCGGTTTCGTCGGCGTGGCGAACACCGGCCCGCAACTCACGTAGTCCGCGCCGTCGCCCTGGGCCTGGAAGGCCTGCGCCACGGAATGGGTGGAGCAGCCCAAGAGCTTGCGGTGGCCCAGGATCCGCCGCGCCTGCCGCACCGGCAGATCGTCCTGTCCCACGTGCACGCCGTCCACGTCCGCGGCCGCGGCCACGTCCACCCGGTCGTTCAGGATGAAGAGCGCCCCGAACCGGTCGCAGACCGCCTGCAAATCCTTGCACAGGGCCAGGAGCTCCCGCGCGGGCAGGTTTTTCTCCCGCAACTGCACCATGTCCGCCCCGCCTTGGCAGGCCGCCTCCACCATCGAAAGATAGGTCTGCCCCTCCCGCGGGGGAGTCGTAACGAAGTACAAGTGCACGTCGGACAGATCGAACAGCCGCTTGCGCGGCGCGGTTTCAGACACGTTTCATCACCTTTTTTTCCAAAGAGTAGAGCCGGAACCGCAGGCCCTTGAACAGGGGCGCCGCGCCCCGGGAAAACACCTTGCCGTATTCCTCCAGCACCCGCAGCGCCTCCTGCGCGCGGCGGAAGTTGGCGGCCGCGAGGCCCGGCCAGGTCCGTGCCCCGGCCTCGGCCATGCGGCGGCCCGCGTCATGAAGGCTTTCGCGCGCGGCCAGAAGCCGGGGGTACGCGGCGCGCGTGGCCTTGTCCAAATCGTGCCGGGCCGCGCGGAAAACCCGGAAAAGGTTTTCCCTGCGCCAGACGAACCGGGCCGTGTCCTCCAGGACCCGCAGTCCTTCGCGCGCCCGGTTGAGGTTGGCGTCCAGGACGCGGTAGATGCCGGGGCCGGGGACTCGGGACTGGGGACCGGAAATCTTCTTTGTGTATTGGCCTGTTTTCGCCAATCCCTAGCCCCCGGCCCCCAGCCCCCTTTTATGCCTTTTCAAAATCTTGGCAATGATGGCGCTGGTGGAGCGGCCCGGCGCCAGCGGCACCCGCACCACCCGCTTGACGACCTCCCGGCCCACGATGCTGTCCGGGGCCCAGTCCCCGCCCTTCACCAGAACGTCGGGCCGGAGCCGCCGGATGATCTTGGCCGGCGTGTCCTCGGAAAAAGAGGTCACGTAATCCACGGGCTTCAGGCCCGCCATGAGCGCGGCCCGTTCCTTCAAAGGAAGGATGGGCCGGCCCGGCCCTTTGAGCCGCCGGACCGAGGCGTCGGAGTTCAGCGCCACCACCAGCAGGTCTCCCCGCCGCTTGGCCCAGGCCAGGGTCTTGAGGTGCCCCGCGTGCAGCAAATCGTAACAGCCGTTGGTGAAAACCACGGTCTTGCCCCGGCGGAGGCGGCCCAGGGCCCGGGCCAGGGCGCCGGATGAAAGGACCGGGCTCATTTCCGCTTCTTCGCGGGGAACAACTCCTCTTCGACCAGCGCGCACAACACGTGCAACAGGGCCAGGTGGCCCTCCTGGACGCGGGCGGTGCGGTCGGAGGGGACCCGCAGACAAACGTCCGCCAGGTCCTTGAGCTTGCCGCCGCCTTTTCCGGTCCAGCCGATCACTGTGGCGCCCTGTTTTTTCGCCAGCTTCACGGCCTCCAGCACGTTGGCGGAGTTGCCGGAGGTGGAGATGGCCACCACCACGTCCCCCCGCCTGACCAGGCCGTCGAGCTGGCGGGTGAACACCTGGCTGTAGTCGTAGTCGTTGGCGATGGCGGTCAGGGCCGAGGTGTTGGTGGTCAGGGCCACCGCGGGCAGGCCCCGCCGGTCCTTCTCGAAGCGCCCGGACAGCTCCGCGGTCAGGTGCTGGGCGTCCGCGGCCGATCCGCCGTTGCCGAAAGCCACCAGTTTCCCCTTCTTGCGCAGGGACGAAACGATCATTCTCGCCGCTTGTTCGATCCGCGGCGCTTCCTGGGAAAGCCGGCGCAGGTTCCGGCTGGATTCCCACAGGAGGGAAACGATCTTCTCCTGGGCGAGATTTTTTCCGTTGCTGGTCGTCATACCTTCCCCTTCAAAACCGAGAATAAACAACGATGATAAGAAAAACCCAAAAACGTTGATAAGTTCTTTCTTATCATCCTATCAACGCCTTTCGTCTTTGTGTCTTTTCGCCTCTGGGAAGTCGTCGGAGGGCGGCCGGCGCTCAGGCCGCGGTCTTGATGGCCAGGTGTTTCTCCACGAAGTCGGTGCGCACGTCGCCCTTCAAGAAGGCGTCGTTCTCCAGCACCTCGCGGTGGAAGGGAATCGTGGTCTTGACCCCCTCCACGGAGAACTCGGACAGGGCCCGCCGGAGCCGGTTGATGGTCGGGCCCCGGCCGCCGCGCGACATCACGATGAGCTTGGCCAGCAGGCTGTCGTAAAAGGTGGGGATGGTGTACCCGGCGTAGATGTGGGTGTCCACCCGCACGCCGGGGCCGCCGGGCAGGATGAGCCCGGTGATGCGGCCGGGGGAGGGCAGGAAGCCGTTGGCCGGGTCCTCGGCGTTGATGCGGCACTCGATGGCGTGGCCGATGATGGGGATGTCGTCGGTGTCGAAGGGGATCTTCTCGCCGGCGGCGGCCTTGATCTGCTCCTTGATGAGGTCGATGCCGGTCACCATCTCCGTGACCGGGTGCTCCACCTGGATGCGGGTGTTCATCTCCATGAAATAGAAGTCCTTGCGCCGCTCGTCGTACAGGAATTCCACCGTGCCCACGGTGCAGTACTTGACGGCCCGGGCCGCCTTGCGGGCCGCCTTGCCCATCTTTTTGCGCAGCTTGTCCGTGATGCAGGGGGAGGGAGACTCCTCGATGAGCTTCTGGTGGCGGCGCTGGACGGAGCAGTCCCGCTCCGGAAAGCTCACCACGTTGCCGTGGGCGTCCGCCAGGATCTGAACCTCGATGTGGCGCGGGGATTCCAGGTACCGCTCGATGTACACGTCCCCGTTGCCGAAAGCCGCCTTGGCCTCGGTCTGGGCGGTGAGCACGGCCTCCCGCAGGAAGGCCTCCTCCTTCACCACGCGCATGCCCTTGCCGCCGCCGCCGGCCTTGGCCTTGACGATGACCGGGTATCCGATCTTCCGGGCGATTTTGAAAAGCCCGGGGTCGTCCGGGCTGACGCAGCCGTCGGAACCGGGCGTGACGGGCACGCCGTAGTCCCGCATGATCTTGCGGGCCTCGGCCTTGTCGCCCATTTTTCGGACGGCGTCGGGCGACGGGCCGATGAAGGTGATGTGGCAGGACTCGCAGACCTCGGCGAAATGGGTGTTCTCGGACAGGAAGCCGTACCCCGGGTGGATGGCGTCCGCGCCCGTGATCTCGGCCGCGGAGATGATGGCCGGGATGTTCAGGTAGCTCTCCGTGGCCGGGCCGGGCCCGATGCACACGGACTCGTCCGCCCAACGGACGTGGAGCGAGTCCCGGTCCGCGTCGGAATGCACGGCCACGGTGGCGATGCCCAGCTCATGGGCGGCGCGGATGACGCGCACGGCGATTTCCCCGCGGTTGGCGATCAGGATTTTCTTGAACATTATTCGGTCTCCACCTCGAAGAGCTTCTGCCCGTACTCCACGGGCTTGCCGTTCTCCACGAAAATCCGCGTGATGCGGCCCTGCACGTTGGAGATCACGTCCTTGGGGACCTTCATGGCCTCCACCTCGGCCAGGCGCTGGCCCACGGCCACCTCGTCGCCCTCCACCACCAGGGGCGGCCGGTCGCGGGACACGGCGCGCCAGAACGTCCCCACCATGGGGGAGGTGACGATGCGCAGCCGGGGAGAGCCCGCGGGCTTTTCCTCCGCCGGCGAGGGCGCGGCCGCCGGGGCCGGGGCCTCGGTCACGAACCTTTTAAAGGCCACCCGCCGGTCCTCTTTTTCCCAGACCAGCTCCTCCAGGTCCGCCGCCTTGGCGAACTCGATCAAAGACTTGACCGCGTCGTTCTGTGTCGGGGCCATTACCCCACCACCCGCCTTCGGCCCATGGGGCCGACCCGATTAGCCACTGGTAGAATTTTCATTTTCCTCACCTTATCCCAGCACACCATAGCCCGCCAAATTCGGCGGGCAGGCAGGTGGTGGGGTTACAGCCTTTCCAAATATTCGCCGGTGCGCGTGTCCACCCGCACGGTGTCGCCCTCTTTCACGAAGAGGGGCACCTGCACCTCGATGCCGTTCTCCAGGGTGGCCGGCTTCACCATGTTGGACACCGAATCCCCCTTGATGCCCGGCACCGTGGAGGCCACCTTGAGGGTGACGTTGGCGGGCAGCTCCAGGCCCAGGAACTCCTCTTCCAGGTACAGGGCCTGGACCTCCATGTTTTCCGCCAGGAACTTGACCGCGTCGCCCAGTTGTTCCTTGGACAGGTTGAACTGGTCGTAGGTCTCCGGGTCCATGAAGGTGTACTCGCCGTCGTGCGCGTACAGGAATTGCCGGGGCTTGCGGGCCAGGGACACCTCCCTGAACCGCTCGCCGGACTTGAAGGTCCGCTCGATGGTGGCGCCGGTGCGCACGTTGCGCAGCTTGACCCGCAGCATGGCCCCGCCCTTGCCGGGCTTGTGGTGCTGGAACCAGACCGTTTGATACACCGCGCCTTCGTGCTCGAAGACGGTGCCGTTGCCGATGTCCGCCGTGTCGATCACCCCGCCACCTGCCTTCGGCCCACGGGGCCGACCCCATTGGCCACAATTTGTCGAATTTTCATGCTCCTCACCTTACCCCCGGCACACCGCAGCCCGCCAAATTCGGCGGGCAGGCAGGTGGCGGGGTCATATCTTTTTTATTTCGTCAAAACCTCGTGCCCGGCGGGTGTCACCAGCAGGGTGTCCTCGATCCGCACGCCGAAACGGCCGGGCAAATAAATGCCCGGCTCCGCGGTCAGGACCATGCCGGGGGCCAGGACGTCCGGGCTCTTGGGCCGGATCCAGGGGGGCTCGTGGATGTCCAACCCCACCCCGTGGCCGGTGCTGTGGATGAAATAGCGCCCGTACCGCGCGCGGGAAATAATCCCCCGCGCGGCCGCGTCCACCTGGCCCCCTGTGGCGCCGGGGCGCACCCGCTCCATGGCCGCCTTTTGGGCGGCCGCCGCCACATTGTAAATGCGGCGTAATATCGGATGGATTTTACCGTAAAACAGGGTGCGCGTCAAGTCGGAGCGGTACCCCTCCACCGTGCAGCCGATGTCGAAGATCACGGGCTGGTTTTTGGCCAGCCGGGTCTGGCCCGGCACATGGTGGGGCAGGGCTGTGTGGGGCCCCATGGCCACGATCAGGTCAAAGGCCACCTTGCCCGCGCCCTGGCGATAAAAAAACGACTCTATTTCCCGCGCCAATTGCAGTTCTGTCACGCCCAGCCTCAGGCGCGGCCTCACAAATTCCACGGCCCGGGCCGTGAGCCGGCAGGCCTTGCGCAACAGGTCCAGCTCCCCTTCCTCTTTTACGGCCCGCATCTCGGCCAAAGGGTTTTCCCCGGGTTTCAGCCCCTTTTTGGCCAGCACATGCCCCAGCCGGTAAATGACCTGTTCCGGGTCGAACCCCACCCGCTTGAGGCCCTGCTTCTGGCGGATCTCCTCCAGCGCCAGGCTGAGGCGCTTGCCCACCACCACGCGGCAGCCGCGGGTGTTCTCCCGCACCTGCCCGGCCAGCAGCGCGGAACAGAACAGCCAGGCGCCCCGGGTGGTGAACAGGCCGTAGAACCCCTCGGACTGGAAGCCCGTCAGGTAATAGAGGTCCGACACCCCGTTCATGAAGAACCCGTCCAGCTTGTGCTTCTCCAAGACTTCGGCGAAACGGTCCCGCCGCGCCTGGAACACATCCCCGTTCCTTGAGAACCTCACGGTCACAGCCCCACCTCCGATAGAACTTTTCCGAGGACAGCCGCCGGCACGTCCTGCGCCACCTGGACCCGGCCCCAGCCCGTGGGCACGATGAACCGGAACCTGCCTGACAGCACCTTCTTGTCCCGGGACATGGCCGCCAGAACTTTGGCCCGGGGCAGGGGCTTGCGCGCCCGGCAAGGCAGGCCCCACTTGTCCAGCAGGCTTTCCAGCCGCCGCACGTACGCGAAGGGCAGGCGCTTGAGCTTCACGCCCAAACGCATGGCCGCGCACATCCCCACGCTGATGGCCTCCCCGTGGGTGTAGGCCCGGTACCCGGTCACGGTTTCGACGGCGTGGCCGAAGGTGTGGCCCAGGTTCAAGAGCGCGCGCCGGCCCCGGGTCTCCTTTTCGTCTTCGCTCACCACCCGGGCCTTGGCCGCGGCGGACAGCGCCACCACCTCTTCCAGAAGCTTGGGACGGCCGCGCAGGTCCGCCAGGGTGTGTTTTTCAAAAATGTCGATCAGCCGTTCCTCGCCCATGAGGCCGTACTTGAGCGCCTCGGCCACGCCCGTGCGCCATTCCCGCTCCGGCAGGGTTTTGAGCGTGTCCAAATCCATCCACACCACCCGGGGCTGGTGGAAGGCGCCCACCAGGTTCTTGCCTTCGGGCAGGTCCACCCCGGTCTTGCCGCCGATGGACGCGTCCACCATGGCCAGGAGCGTGGTGGGGCACTGCACCAGGGACACCCCGCGCAGGTACGTGGCCGCCATGAAACCCGCGGTGTCGCCGGTCACGCCGCCGCCCAGGGCCACCACCGCGCTGTGCCGGTCCAGGCGGGCCTTCAAGCCTTCGCGGTACAGCTTCCGCACCGTGTCCAAATTCTTATGGGCCTCGCCCGGCGGCAACAGGGCCAGGCGCGGAACGAACCCCGCCCGCTTGAGGCCGGACAGCAACGGCGCGGCGTGGCGGCGCGCCACGGACCGGTCGCTCACCACCAGCATGGACCGGCTCAGGCCCAGGGGCCTGAGATGCCGGCCCAGGGCTTTGAGGGACACCCCGATCTTCAGGAAGTACCCCCGGCCCGCGAACAGCTTGACGGGAATGGTTTTCATTGATTTCCTCGGCCTGTCATTGCGAGGAGCCCGGAGGGCGACGCGGCAATCCCCGCTTTCCAAAGTCAAGATTGCTTCGCTGCGCTCGCAATGACAACTCCCTACTTTTTGCTCTCATGGATCAGCTCCAAAATTTTTTCCGCCACCTGCTCCGGCGTGAGCCCGTCCGTGTCCACCTGATGGCGGCTGCGCTGATACGCCTTCTGGCGCTGGTTCAAAATGTCCTCCGCGATCTGGCGCGGGTTGGGTCCTTTCAGCAAAGGCCGGGAATCCAAATGCTCGCCCAGCCGCTTCAGCACCGTTTCCGGGCTGGCTTTGAGCCACACCACCACCCCGTTCCGTTCCAACTCTTGCATGTTGTCTTCCCGCAAGGGCACGCCGCCGCCCGTGGCGATCACGGCCTTGTCCAACAACGCCACCAAAGACACGGTCCTGGCTTCCAGCTCCCGGAAAGCCTCTTCGCCCTTGTTGGCGAAGATCTGCCGGACGCGGAAACCCGTGTCCTGCTCGATCATGGCGTCGGTGTCGTAGAAGGCCCAGCCGAGCCGCTTCGCCAGGATTTGGCCCACCTGGGACTTGCCCGTGGCCATGAAACCAATGAGGACGATGTTCATGAAGGGCCTCCGGCCCTTAGACCTGGGCGGGGGCTTCCCGCCCCCTGCACCCCCGGAATTCGCCGGTGGCTGACCGGCGGC
>CAZAEL010000021.1:0-37383 GCA_964484135.1 uncultured Elusimicrobia bacterium | reverse complement strand
ACTGATTTTAGGATTTTTCTCGTCGGCCAAATCTCTTTTCTAAAACGTAAAGTATCAAATCTAAGCCATCCATACCGATAAATAGCGTGGCGACCGTGACGATAAAGCCAGTCCTGAAGTATGGCCTGGGGAAAATTAGGAAGAAATTTCGACACTCGGGATAGATAGGTTTCAAAATCTTCCTTAACCCCTGATGTGGTATCTGGAATAAGATTTTCCTCAAAAGTCCCCATAAGCAATTCTTGGCACCCAACGACTACCCTTAATCGCAGCCCCGCAGGCAAGCTGTTGGTTGCAGCTTATTAGGCCGATCTCTTTTCCGAAGGGCTTTCTGTCCAACGGGTTCCAAGGAAATCCTTGGGAACGGTTTCCCTAAATTGTTTTACTAGCGCCGCCAGTTCGTTGTTGATTTTGATAAATGGCCAGGGTTTGGCCTCGGGGGTCACGTCCAGGCGGGCATAGGTCAAGTGGGCGACCTGCTTTCCCACCCGCTCGTGGGCGATTTTAAGCTCCGGAGATTCTGCAGGTCGTATCTTAGGCCAATCTTCCGGATGTGGGAAAAAATCCTCGGCAATGACGTCATCCTCGCGCGGACCCTCCGCATAGAAAAATAAGAACAATGCGCGCGCATGGATGGTGAATGACTCGAGTAGGGCATTATTCATTGCGCTTGCCCCGGCTATGCCGAGAGCAAGGGATTGAGCCATCATAGAGAACATCCAGATTTCATAGTGGAGGTGATTAGAAACCTTCCGCAACTCATCTGGAGTTCGTTGTTTCCGAGCCATGAATTCTCCTGATATGAGGCCCAACATGTATTCGGCCCCAAAGGGGGGGGCTTTTTGCACCCCTGATTATGATAAAATAGACATCGTCTTTCCAATACATTTTTGAGTCGGTGGGCCTTTCCCGTTTCGGGGCGTTTTTCGCCATCGGACGGCAAAGGACAGCCCCTTTTTTGCGGGGGAGGAGCGGCGTTGAACGAACCGAAGCACATCGTGGTGGCCATGTCCGGGGGGGTGGATTCCTCCGTGGCGGCGGCGCTTTTGCAGGAGCAGGGGCACCGGGTCATCGGCGTCACTTTGCGCCTGCTCAAGATCGAGACGGGTTTCGGCTGCTGCGGCTCCACGCGGGACATTGAGGACGCCCGGTCCGTGTGCGCCCGCCTGAACGTGCCCCATTACGTGCTGGATTTTTCCCAGACTTTCCATGAGAACATCATGGCCCCCTTTGTGACCTCCTACCTGAACGCCGAGACCCCCAACCCCTGCGTGAACTGCAACCGGTTCGTGAAGTTCGACGCGCTGTTGAAGAAGGCCGTGGCCCTGGGCGCGGACGCGGTGGCCACGGGCCATTACGCGCGGGTCCTGCCCAAGGCGGGGGGCGCGCATGGGTTGTTCCGCGCTGTGGACCGGCAAAAGGACCAGTCTTATGTTCTGCACCACCTGGGCCAGGCGGAGCTGTCCCGCCTGATGTTTCCGGTGGGGGGGCTGACCAAGCCCGATGTGCGGGAGGCGGCCCGTCGGTTCGGCCTGAAGACGGCGGAGAAGGCCGAAAGCATGGAAATTTGCTTTGTGCCGGGGGCGGACACCCGGTCCTATTTGCAGGCCCACACGGACCCGGAGACGGACCCCACGGCCCGGCCCGGCGAGATCCGCGACACCGCGGGCCGGGTGCTGGGCACGCACCGGGGCGTGGCTTTTTACACGCGGGGCCAGCGGGAGGGGCTGGGGCTGTCCCTGGGACGTCCCGTGTACGTGGTGGACCTGGACCCCCGGACCAACACGGTGGTGGTGGGCGACGACCGGGAAACGCTTTCGCCGCGCTTCACGGCGCGGGACGTGGTTTGGACCACGGGGGCGCCGCCCGCCGAGGAGTTCGAGGCGCTTGTGCAGATCCGTTCCCGGCACGAGGCGGCCCCGGGCCGGGTGCGGGTGACCGCGCTGGGCGCGGAGGTGGAGTGGCTCAAGCCCCAGCGGGCCGTGACCCCGGGGCAGTCCGCGGTTTTTTATGACGGCGACGAAGTGGTCGGCGGGGGGACCATCACTTTGGTGGAGGCTTCATCCAGAAAGGCGGTTCTCTCGTGACTTCCAAACATCATTTTGACGTGGTGATCGTGGGCGGCGGGGTGATCGGCTGTTCCATCGCGTACCATCTGGCGCGCGCCCGCGCGCGGGTGGCGGTGCTGGAGCGGGCCTCCGTGGGGGGGCAGGCGTCCCGCGTGGCCGCGGGCATGCTGGCCGCCCAGGAGGAGGCGCCCGCGCCCGGGCCTTTCTTCGAGCTGGGCCTGGCCAGCCGGGACATGTTTCCCGCTTTGCTGGAACAGGTGCGGGAGGATTCGGGCATCCACCCGGAGTGGGAGAAGTGCGGCATCTGGCGCGTGGCGGAGACGCCGGAGGAGCGCGACGCGCTTTTGGAAAAGAAACGATGGCAGGAAGCCCGCGGCCTCAAGGTGGAATGGTGGACCCCGCAGGACGTGGCCCAGCGCCTGCCTTCTTTGGAGCGGGTGGTGGAGGGCGCCCTGTACTGCCCGGACGACGGGCAACTCAGCAGCGCCAAGTGGGTGCAGGCCCTGGCCGAGGCGTCCCGTCTGCGGGGCGTGCGGTTCGTGGAGCAGATCCCGGATTTGTCCCTGATCAAGGAAGGCCGCCGCGTGCTGGGCGTCCGGACCCAGGACGGGGAATATTTGGCCGACCGCACGGTGCTGGCCGCCGGCCCCTGGACGCCTTTCCTTTTGTCCGAGCTGGACATGGCCCTGCCCCTGGAGCCGGTGAAGGGCCAGCTTTTGGTGTTGGAGGCCTTTCCCCGGCTTTTCCCCGGGCCCGTGTTCATCGGCAAGGGATACTTCGCCCCCAAGCTGGACGGCCGCCTCATCGTGGGCGGCACCATGGAGAAGGCGGGCTTCGACGTGAAGCCCACGCTGGAGGCCATCAACCGCATCGCGGACTGGGCGGTGCGGTGGTGCCCCACGCTCCAGGGACGGGGCGTGAAGGACGTGTGGGCGGGCTTGCGTCCCGGGAGCGAGGACAACTGGCCCGTGATGGGGCCTTTGCCCGGCTGGGACGGGGCGTCCATCTGCGCCGGGCATTTCCGGAACGGGGTGCTCATGTCGCCCTTCAGCGGGAAGTACATGGCCCAGGGTCTCATGGAAAACAATTGGGACCCGGTGGGCCGGGCCTTCGCGCCGGAGCGGTTCTCGGGCACCAAGGCCGCGGAAGGAACGCATTGACTCGAAAAGGGGCGTTTTCATTTTGATATGAAGCTGATGTTCCTCGGTCTCATGGGGCTGGCCGCGGTGGCCGCGGCGGTCCATCTGTTCAACCGCCGCCGGGCCCTCCTGGGCCTGCGCTCCCAGCTTTTGGGCGCGCGCCACGTGCTGGAGGACATCCTGCGCCAGCGGCAGGAGCTGGCCCAGGTCTGGTGCGCCCTGTGCGGGGAGCGGGGGCTCCTGCCCGAGCATGTTCCGGCCTTGCGCAAGAGCCTGGCGCGCCTGGCCCCCGCGCCCGCGTTCCCGGCCGCGGACCGGAGCGCCCTCTTGGACGCCCGCCTGCGGGAGGAGATGCGTCTGAGCCGGCTGATCCGCCAGGGGTTCGCCCTTTTCCTGGAGGGGTTTTCCGCCGAGAGCCCCTCCGCCAATTTTTTCCGCCAGTACTTCCGGTCCCTGGTCCGCCTGGAAAAGGAGATCGGCGACGCGCAGGAGCTGTACAACGACGCCGCGGCGGTGTACAACCGGGCCCTGGGCGGATTGACGGGCCGGGCGCTCCGGGCGTTGACGGGGTTCAAGCCCCAGGCCGCCCTGTCCGCCCCCCAGGTGGAGGCCCGCCCCCGGCGGTGGACCGCCAAACAACCCTGGCCCGGCGAAGCCCTCCCGGCGGACCGTCCGGCGAGCCCGGCGTCCGCGGAGCCCGCGGCCTTCGGCGGCGCGTCGCTGTCATGACCCAGGCGGCGCATTCTCCGGATTTGGAAAAACTTCTGCGGGGGGCGGAGAAGGTCATCTCCCGGGAGGAGCTGGAGGCCAAGCTCAAAAAGGGCCGGCTCCTGCGCGTGAAGTTCGGCGTGGACCCCACGGCGCCGGACCTGCATTTGGGCCACACCGTTCCCTTGAACAAGCTCCGGCAGTTCCAGGACCAGGGGCACACCGCGGTGCTCATCATCGGCGACTACACCGCGCGCATCGGCGATCCTTCCGGAAGGTCCGCCACGCGCCCGTCCCTGAACGAGCGGGAGATCCAGCGGAACGCCCAGACCTACCTGGCCCAGGTGTACAAGGTGCTGGACAAGGCCCGCACCGAGGTGGTCTTCAATTCCCGGTGGCTGGCGCTCCTTTTCGCCAACCAGAGCGTGGGCGACGGGGACCAGACCATTTTGCAGGTCATGTCCCGGCACACCGTCCAGCAGCTCCTGGAACGGGACGATTTTCAGAAGCGGCTGAAAGAGGGCAGCCCCATCACCCTGCTGGAGCTTTTTTACCCGCTCATGCAGGGCTACGATTCGGTGAAGGTCCACGCCGACGTGGAGATCGGCGGCACGGACCAGTTGTTCAACCTGCTCATGGGCCGCACCATGCAAAAAGACGCGGGCCAGGAGCCCCAGGCGGTGCTGACCCTGCCGCTTTTGGAGGGGACGGACGGCGTCAAGAAGATGTCCAAGTCCTACGGCAACTCCATCGCCCTGAACGACACGCCGCAGGACATGTTCGGGAAGGTCATGTCCGTCCCCGACGCCCTGATGTGGAAGTACTACGAACTCTTGACCGAGGAGAAACCGTCCGAGGTGAAGGCCCTGCACCCCATGGAGGCCAAGAAACGGCTGGCGGAAATCCTGACGGGACGGTTCCACGGCCCGGCCGCGGCCAAAGAGGCGCGGGCCGGGTTCGAAAAGGTTTTTTCCAAGCGCGAGACGCCGGAGGACATGCGCGAGCACCGGGCGTCCCAGTCCCCCATCGGCGCGGCGGACCTTCTGGTGGAGGCCGGGCTGGCGCCGTCCAAGAACGAGGCCCGGCGGCTGCTTGAGCAGGGCGCGGTGGAGTGGGCGGGCGGGCGGGTCAAGGCCGGCGACGCCCTGACCGTGTCCGGGGAGAACGTTTTGAAAGTCGGCAAACGCCAGTTCCGCAAGATCCTGCCGCCGGCCTGATCCCGCCGTCCCCAAAAAGTTCCTATAATATCGGCTTCATCAAACCACGAAAGGAAATCCCCATGTCAAAACTTGTTTTGGTGCGTCACGGGCAGTCGCAATGGAATTTGGAGAACCGCTTCACCGGCTGGGTGGACGTTCCGCTCTCGGAGCAGGGACGGCAGGAGGCCCGCCGGGCGGGCGAACAGTTGAAGGGCGTCAAGTTCGACAAGGCCTACACCTCGGACCTGCGGCGGGCCCAGGAGACCCTGAAGATCATTTTGGACGTCATCGGCCAGGCGAAGATCCCGGTGGAGAAGGACAAGGCCCTGAACGAGCGGCACTACGGCGCGCTGCAGGGTCTGAACAAGAAGGAGACCGCGGACAAATACGGGGAAGAGCAGGTGCACGTCTGGCGCCGCAGCTACGACGTGCCGCCGCCGAAGGACAAGACCGAGCTCAACCCGGACGGGATCAGCGAGAGCCTCAAGGACACCGCGGCCCGGACCCTTCCTTATTTCCAATCCAAGATCATGCCGGACGTCAAGGCCGGCAGGAACGTGCTGGTGGCGGCCCACGGCAACAGCCTGCGTTCCATCGTCATGGACCTGGACAGGCTCACCAAGGAGCAGGTGCTGGAGCTCAACATCGCCACGGGCGCGCCCATCATCTACGAGATGGACGGCTCGGGCAAGATATTGAAGAAAACGGTGCTGTAGGTTTATCAAGGAGAGAGGGGCCCGGGATGGAGGAACAAGGCGGCGCGGAGCGCCGGCGTTATCAACGGATCGCCTGCCAAATCCCGGTCCGGTACCGGCTCAAGGCCCAGGGCGTGCTCACCAGCTGGAAAGAGTCCGAGGCCGGGAACATCAGCGCCGGGGGGCTCTTCGTCACCTTCGGGGAGAAGATGGAAAAAGGCATGCTGCTGGACCTGGAGATCCCGGTCCCCGGCCTGGTGGGGCCGTTGAAGACGCTGGGCAAGGTCGTTTGGGTGGAGGCGGTGGCCTCCGACAAGATCGTGAAGTGCGGCCTGGAGTTCGCCCAGATCAGGGCGGAAGACAGGGCGTTCCTGTCCAAATACATCGAGCGGCAGTCGCCGTCGGGGGATGAATGATCGCGCACATGACGCAGTGGATCCTGGACGCGCTGCGCGCCCACGGCGCCTGGAGCGTTTTCGCCGGCGTTCTGCTGGAGCAGATCATCATCCCCATCCCGTCGCCGGCCATCATCATGGGCGCGGGGTGGATCCTGATCCCGGCCGGGGAGCCTTTCATGTCCGCGCTCCTGGACATGACCGTGAAGATCGTCCTGCCGGGCACCGCGGCCTCGGCTTTGGGCGCCTGGGCGCTCTATTACGTCGGCCTGTGGGGGGGACGGGCTTTCGTCAACCGGTTCCAGGGGTATTTGGGGTTCACCTGGAAGGACGTGGAGGCCATGGGCCGGCGCATGGCCCTGTCCGGCGAGGCGGCCACCCTGTTCTTCATGCGGGCCCTGCCCGTGGTGCCGCTGTCCCTGGTGTCGTTGGTGGCCGGCGTGGTGCGGGTGCCTTTCGGGGTTTTCCTTTTGTGGTCCGTGTTGGGGACCTTGGTGCGCTGTTTCCTCCTGGCGGTCTTGGGGTGGCGGCTGGGGAGCGGCGCCATGAACTGGGCGCGCGGCGTGAACCGCTACGAGTCGCTGGTGTCCCTGTTTTTGGTGGCGGTGGTGGCGGCGGGAATCGTGATGGTGCGCCGCCAGGTCCGGCGCGGGCTGGAAAAGGGGACGGGGAAAAACTAGCCGGCCGCGGAGGCCGTCTTCGCCGGCGTTTTCAGGACGCCTTCGTACAGCTTCAGGGTGTCCTGGACGGTGCGGCGGACGCTGACGTCCGACGTGACCGCGATGGCCGCCCGCATCATGGCGGCCCGCTCCGCGGGGTTGAGGTACGCGGCGTTGAAGTCCTCCAGGGCCTTGAGGAAAGATTGGGGGTCCGGCTCCCGGTTGACGTACGCCACGCCGAAGCCGTTGGCCGGGCGCGGGTTGTCGGTCTGGCCCTTGGGAAAGACGAACTCGGGGATGGCGCCGTCCGCGTTGGCCACGATGAGCCCGCCGTTCATCTGGGACTTCATGAAGCCCGTGGCCGAGGCCTCCCGGCCGTCGTCCGCCAGCATGACGGCGCCGTCCGCGGCCTGGTACAGGCGGGGCGCCTCGTACGCGTTGAAGTTGTCCAGGAAGACGATCCGGTCGCCCAATTCCTGGTCCTGGTTCAGCATCTCCACCAGGTTGTACACCATCTTCTCCGAAACGTTGTCCCTCTGGTAGATCCGCCCGCCCACGATCAAAACGATCTGCGTGTCCAAAAAACGCTTCCGCAGCGCGTGGTCCGCGAAGACCCGGTGCAGCATGTCCAGCCGCTTGTAGCTGGTGATGCGCCGCGTCCAGAGCAAAAGGGCCTTGCCGCGGGCCACCCTCTTCCAGGCGGGCCAGAGGTTGACCCGCCGCCAGAGCCAGTCGATGAGTGAGGCTTTCATCTCCTCCTTGGCGGCGATGAGCCTGTCGTCGCTCAATTCCGCGGCCCGGGCGAAGACCGGCGCCTGCCAGATGGCCTCGCTCACGCCGTTGGTCACGGACTGGATCTTGTCGCCGTAGTCCCGCAGGGAGGGCATGGCCCGCATGACCTGCCCATGTTTTTTGGCCACGCCGAAGACCCCGTCCGCCGAGGCCACCAGGAGACGCGTGATGTCCACCTGGCCGTGGGGCGTGAGAAAGGGATTGTACAGCGCGGGGTCCATCCGGACCCGGTCCAGGGTGGCGCGGGGCCAGATGGGATGGGCGTACTCCAAAGGGGTGTGGTCGTTGAAGATGCAGCGGCTTTCTTGGAAAAGAGGGTCCTTCTGGAACTCGTCCTGCACCAGGCGGGGAAAGGCGAACAGGGTGGGGGTCTCGCTCAGGACCACCAGGTCGGGCCGCACGTTCAAGGCCTTGCACAGGGCCAGGGCGCCTCGTCCCACGAGCCAGCTCTGTTTCAGCCGCTGGAGGTCCGCCCATTCGTTGGGGTTGGGCGTGCGCGGGGGGGCGTCCTCCTGGCAGGGGTACACCACGTCCGCCACCGCGGGGCAGTCCAGGAAATACACGGGGGCCTGGCCGTACAGGGCCTTCCACACCTTGACCGCGGCCTGGGTCCCGTCGAAAAAGGTCAGGTTGAAGGAAAGGCCCGTGTCCTCCAGCGCCTCCCGGATGGCGTCCCCCACGTCGTTCCTTTGCAGGAACAGGTGGTTCCAGCCGTGCAGGCCCTGGGTCCAGACCGTTTCATAGAGCAGGGACACGCTCACGACCTTCAGGCCCTGTTCGGCCTGGGCGATGACCCGCTCCCGCAACAGGGGCCCGATGCCGCCCACGGAGGTGGACATGGCGGCCTCCCGGGCCACGGCCGGGCCGCGGCTTTCCGCGATCTTTGCCAGGATTTCGCCGGTCAGGGCCATTTCCATGGCCACTTCCAGGACGCAGGGGCCGGCGGGCGGTGATTTTTCCGAAGGGTTCTCGCTCATGAGGGAAGGGTCCATGATACCATTCCCCTCGGGGCCTGTCAAAAACCCCGGATGGCGCGGAGAAGGGGGGAATTGCTAGAATGCCGAAGATGTTTTTGAGCAAGGGAGGAGCGGCGATGCCTATGAAAACCCGTCTTGAAAAGGATTCCCTCGGGGTGAAGGAGGTCCCGGCCGACGTCTATTACGGGGTCCAGACCCTGCGGGCCGTGGAAAATTTTCCGGTGAGCGGCTGGCGGTTGCCGCGTTCCTTCATCCGGGCCCTGGCCCTGATCAAGGGCACGGCCGCGCGGGTGAACATGGAGCTGGGCCGCCTGGACAAACGGCTGGGCAAGGCCGTCCTGCGGGCCGCCGCGGAGGTCGCGGAAGGGAAGTTCGACGACCATTTCCCGGTGGACGTGTTCCAGACCGGGTCCGGCACCTCCACCAACATGAACGCCAACGAGGTCATCGCCAACCGCGCCATCGAGCTTTTGGGCGGGCGGAAGGGCAGCAAGACCCCGGTCCACCCCAACGACCACGTGAACCGGGGCCAGTCCTCCAACGACGTGATCCCCACGGCGCTGCACGTGGCCGCGCTGGAGGCCCTGACGCGGGAGGTCATCCCCGCGCTGGAGCATTTGCGCAAGGCGCTGGAAGAGAAGGCCCGGGCCTTCGACGACGTGGTCAAGATCGGCCGCACCCACCTGCAGGACGCGGTGCCGGTGCGCCTGGGCCAGGAGTTCGGCGGGTACGCCAGCCAGGTGGCCCACGGCATCCAGCGGTTCCGGAACTGCCGGGCCCATCTGGCGGAGCTGGCCCTGGGCGGCACCGCGGTGGGCACGGGCCTGAACGCGGACCCGGTGTTCATCAAGAAGGTGATCCAGGGCCTGGCGCGGGAGACCAAGCTGCCCTTTGTGGGCGCGCCCAGCCGTTTTGAAGCCTTGGCCGCCCGGGACGCGGCGGTGGAGGCCAGCGGCGCGCTCAAGACCGTGGCCGTGAGCCTCATGAAGATCGCCAACGACCTGCGGTGGCTGGGCTCCGGGCCCCGCTGCGGCATCGGCGAGATCGAGCTGCCGAGCCTTCAGCCGGGGAGCTCCATCATGCCGGGCAAGGTCAACCCCGTGATCCCGGAGGCGGTCGCCATGGTGGCGGCCCACGTCATGGGCGCGGACACGGCCATCACGGTGGGCGGTCAGTCGGGCAATTTCGAGCTGAACGTGATGAAGCCCCTCATCGCGTACCACCTGCTCACCTCCATGACGCTCGTCGCCAACGTGTCGCGGCTCCTGGCGGACAAGTGCGTCAAGGGCCTCAAGGCCAACCGGGAGGTCTGCGCGGGGTTCATCGAGAAGAGCCTGGCCATGTGCACGGCCCTGGCCCCGAAGGTCGGTTACGACAAGGCGGCGGAGATCGCCAAGGAGTCCCACCGGACGGGCCGGACCGTGCGGGAGATCGCGCGGGAGATGAAGATCCTGCCGGAGAAGGAATTGAACGCGCTGCTCGACGCCCGGCGGATGACGGAGCCGGGCGCGTCGGGCGCGGAGGGGGGCGGCTAGGCGGTTTGAGAACGGCGGGCCGTCGCGGCCCGGTCCAGCAGATACTCCAGGTTGGGTTTGGACCATTCCGCCGGGTTGACCCCGGGGAAGGCGCATTCCGCGTTGCACCAGCCCGCCGGCCTCTTTTCCAGGATCCGCCGGCGGTACTCCCGCATGGCCCCGTTGTTCCAGACGTCCATGAGATCGTCCCGGTTGATGTTCCCCACGGCCGTGGTGTAGCACTGGCAGTCCGGCATGATGTCCCCGTCGTTGTATTCGGCCTGTATGAACAGCCCCCGCCAGGGGATATAACAATCCCACGCTTCGCGCGAAGACCCGCCCTGCGGGGCCGGGTCCCTCGGCGCGGGGCCCTTCCCGTCCGTTCCCAGGAGGCTTTCCACGATGGGCAGCACGCGGTCCAGGAGCCGGATGCCGGCGCGCCTGGCGTCTTCCCGCGCGGCCAGGAGGCCGGACCGCAGCCGGAGCAGCTCCGGGCGGTTCTTGTCCAGGTCCCGGGGGTTGAAGAGGCTCGCGCCGTCGTCCAGGGGAACGCGCGGCGAAATGTCCAGGGAAACGAAACGATGTTTTTGCGCGAAGGGGATGAGGGAGGGGACGTCCCCCGCGTTCTCCCGCATGATCGTGGCGTTCAGGCTCCGGACCGCGCCGCGGCCGGCAGATTGTTCGGCTTCGTCAAGGCGGCGGAAGGCCCGCAGGACGTCGTCCAGTTCCGCCCCTTTGCGGATGAGGCGGTAGTTCTCCGGGACCGCGGTGTCGACGGAAAACATGAGGACCACGTTGGGGCGGGACAGCCTTTGGGCCCATTTCGCGTCGATGAGGGGCCCGGCGGTCGTGATGAGGTGGTTGATGTGGGGATGCCGCGAGGCCTCCTCGAACATGTCCCGGAAATAGTCCACCACGAAGACTTCCCCGCCCTGCCATTCGATCCGGGAGAGATAGGGGTAAAGGGGACGCACCTTGCCGGCCACCGCGGGCGGCAGGTCGCCTTTCTTCCAGACCCGGCCGCACATGACGCACCGCAGGTTGCAGCGCGTGGTCAGGACCAGGCCCAGCCAGATGGGAAAGGCGCGCATGACGGTCCGCCGCTGGCGGAGGTCCTCTTTGAACGTTTTCAGGTTGTCGTAAAACAGGTCCGTCGTCATGGCGCGTGTCTTTTAAGTATAAGGCGGCGCCGAGGCGCGGTCAACCCGTGGGGCGAAGCCGTCACGGGACTTTCCGGCGGGACAGGACCCTTTCCCGCAGGGCGGCCCATTCCGGCCGGTCGGGATGGCGGTCGCGCGCCTCCTCCAGCGCGGCCAGGGCGTCCCGGGTTTTTCCCAGCAGGGCCAGGGACACGACCCGGTTGTACAGCGCCGCGGGCGCGCCGGGCCGCAGGGAAAGGGCTTTTTCGCTCCAGGCCAGGGACTGTTCCGGCCGGCCTTGCCGGTTGCGCAGTTCGGCCAGGTTGTTGAGGGCGGCGAAGGCCGTGTCAAGGGAAGGCGATCGGTCCAGGGCCGCCCGGTATTCCTCCTCGGCCCGTCCGTATTCCTTTTTCCCGGCGTACGCCTGGGCCAGGCACACCCGGGCGAAGGCGTTTTGCGGGTCCTGGGCCACCGCCGACTCCCACAACGTCACTTCGTTTTTCCATACGCCGGTCCGTCGGAAGGCCCCCGTTGCCAGGAGCAGGAGCCAGAGGCACAGCGTCCCCCGCCAAAGAGCCGTTCCGTTCCGCCGTCGGCCGGACCATGTCGGAACCCGGTCCCACGTCCATCCCGCCAGCAGGCCCACGCCCGCCAAAGGCGCGTACAGGAACCGTTCCGCCACGAAGGTGACGGCGGGCACCACCCCCAGGACCGGCAGGAGCGTCAAGAGGGGCCAAGCCAGGGCGTAGGCCGGGAGCGTGGCGCGGCGCCGCCAAAGCCGGGCCGCCAGCCACGCCTGGGCCGCAAAGAGGGCCAGGCCGACCCAGGGCCAGGGGCTCTGCCAGGGGACGTCCACGTACTGCCGGTGGCTCACGGTCAGGTCCACGGGGCGGAGGACGATCTTGACGTACTCCCACCAGGACAGCGCCCCCACCAGGAGGTTTCCCAACCACCCGCCCGCGCGGAAATCCCGCTGGGCCCAGCGGCCCAGCGCCCCGTACCGCAGGGCCAGGTAGGCCAGGACCAGGGCCGCCAGGAGCCCGTACAGCGGTGCCTTCTTTTTCCAGAAATCTTTTTTCAACAACCCGCCGCCGTCCTGGCGCGCGTCCCACAAAAGGAGAAGTCCGGGAAAGACCACGGCCGTTTCCTTGGACAGCAGGGCCGCGGCAAAGGCCAAAACACCGGCGGCCCGCGCGGTTTTTCCGCGGCGCGGCGCGCCTTCGCCGAGCCCCAGGAGGGCCAGGAGCATCCCGGCCAGGCAGAGCAGGTTGGACCGTTGCGTCACCCACACCACGGACTCGGCCTGGGCGGGGTGGGCCAGGAAGACCCCGGCGCCGAGCGCGGCCGCCGGCGGGGAAAGCCCCATCCGTCTCAAGAGGAGCAGGACCAGGAACGCGTTGAGGCCGTGCAGGAGCAGGTTTTCCAGGCGGAAGGCCCAGGGGCGCAGGGACCACAGGCGAAGATCCGCGGCGAAGGTCAGGGTGGGAAGGGGACGGTAGATGTCGCGCGCCATGCCGGATTCCGGATGGGCCGCGGTGTCGGCTTGCGAGAAGAAGCGGCCCAGGGGCCGGAGATGCCGCAGGGCCGGGTTTTGGACCACGGTCCACCGGTCGTCGTACACGAAGTCGTACGGCAGGCCGCGGCCGAAGACCAGGAAGACCGCGGCCAACAGGACAGCGCCGGCGAGCAGGGTCGCCGCCCGTTCGTTCCGGAGGAGGCCTTTTTCCATGGGGAAACTATTGTAATATATCAGCCGACGATGAAGAAAAAAGAAGCCTGGATCCTCCTGCTGTTCGCCGGTCTTTTGGCCCTGTTTTTCCGCGACACCTGGCTCACCGCGCAGACCTATTTCGCGCGGGACATCACGTACGTGTTCCATCCGCGCCACGTCTTCACCGCCGAGAACCTGCAGGCCGGCCGCCTGCCCCTCTGGAACCCGTACGCGGCCGGGGGCGCGCCCTGGCTGGGCGACCCGGAAACCGCCCTTTTCTATCCGGGGTCCCTGTTCTTCTTCCTTTTTCCGTTCGTTCCGGGGTTCAAGCTTTTTCAGGCCCTGCATTTCTTCCTGACCGGGGCGGGGGCCTTCCTGCTGGTCCGTTCCCGGCGGGGATCGCCGGGGCTGGCTTTTTTCGCGGCAATCCTGTGGAGCCTGAACGGGTTTTGGGTCGCCCGTTTGGAGTTTCCCAGCCTGCTGGGAACCGTCGCGTGGCTGCCCTTCCTGGCGCTGTTCGGCCGGCGGCGGTCCGCGGGGCGCGGTTTTTCCGCGACGCTCCTGGGGGCGGCGCTTTCCCTCTCTTTCCTGGCCGGCCACATCCCCCATTTTTTCTGGTGCGCGGCGCTCTTGGCGGTGTGGATGGCCTGCGCGGGGCGGACGGTCGAGGGCTGGCGCGTCTTGGGGGGGGCCGGTCTCCTGGCCGCCGGGCTCTGCGCGCCCCAGTGGCTTCCCACCCTGGAAACCTTGAAAAACGCGGGACGGTTCCTGGAGGGCATCCCCTGGGAGCAGGCCGCGCTTTACAGTTTGAGGCCCGCCAACCTGTTGGGGATCGTCAGCCCCTGGTTCAGCGCCCTGAAGGAGCACGCGTACACGGGCGAAAGGTTCTTTTGGCTGGGAAGTTTTTACATCGGCGCGGCGGGCGTCTTGGCCGCGGCCCTGGCATTCCGCCATATGTCGGCGCGGGGCCGCTTCCTCTGGGCCGGGGTCCTGGTCCTGGGCGCGGTGTTGGGCCTGGGACACAACGCGCCCCCGGCGGAATGGCTGCGGACGGCCCTTCCCTTCCTGCGCGGGGTCCGTTTTCCGGCCCAGTTCGCTTTTTTCCTGGTGGGCGCCGCCCTCCTGGCCGCGGCCCAGGCGTCCCGTCCCTTGTCCGCGGCCCTCCGGCCGAAGGTCCTGGCGGGGGTTTTGGTCCTGTCGCTGGCGGAGCTGTTCCTGTACGGGTACCGGCGGTTCCCGGTCCTTCCTTCCGAATATTTCCATACGCGGCCCCATTGGATAGCGCCTTTGCAGGCTTCCGCCGACCGCTTTTTTCTTTCGCCCAAGGCTTCCCTGTCCATGCGCGGAGAGGGCGCCGCGGACCGGGACCGATGGACGGACCTGCGCCACCGTCTCTTCAACCAGTCCTCCCTCCCCTATCACATCCGCAACGCCAATTTTTACGGGTACGCCTTCCTGCCGCGGGACGCGGCCCGGTTCTTGGAGAAGCTGTACGCCAGCCCCGGTTTTGAGGCCGCGGCGGACGGGCTGAACCGCTTCAACGTCCGGTGGGTGGCGGCCGCGGGCCCGTTGAGCGGGCCGTCGTTGGCCTTGAGGAGCTCCCGCCCGTGGCATGTGTATGAAAACCTGGCCGTCCGGCCTTTGGCCGTTTTTGAGTCCCGGCGGGACGGGACGGCGGCCCCATGGAGGCCCGCGGGGATGGGTCCGGGCCGGCAGGCCTTTCGGGGCGAGGCCCCTTCGGAGGGCACGCTGCGCGTGGCCGAATTTTTTTATCCGGGTTGGGAAGCCTATGCGGAAGGGCGAAGGGTCCCGTTGCGGGCGGACGCGGAGGGATTCTGGTCCCTGTCCCTGCCCGCGGGCGCCGGCTCCGCCGCGGTCCTTTTCCGGCCCGCGGCCTTCCGGGGGGGGCTGTGGCTGGGAGGCCTGGCCCTGGGCCTTTTGGGGGGATTTTGTATAATAAAAATTCGAAGGCGGGTTTTCTCGCACCAAGGGGCAAAGGCTCTTTTCCCCTTGAAGCTTCATTTATAGTTTTTTATATATAGTACAAGCTTCTGCAAGGAGGAAAAGGTGGCCGGCGAGACATTTTTGACGCGTCAAGGATATGAGAAACTGCGGGAGGACCTCAAAACCCTCAAGGGCCGCCGCCAGCAGTTGACCCGCGAAATCGCGGAGGCGGCGGAAAAGGGGGATTTGAAGGAGAACGCGGAATACCACGCCGCGAAAGAGGAACAGCAAAAGGTGGTGCGCCGCATCGACGAGATCGAGGCCAAGCTCCGGTCCGCGCGCATCATCGAGGAGGCCGCGGTCCAGAGCGGGGAGATCCGCATCGGCTCCACGGCGCGGCTCAAGGATTTGAAGAGCGGCGAGGAGGTCGTCTACACCCTCGTGGACAGCGCGGAGGCGGACTTTTCCAGAGGGCGCATCTCGGTGCGCTCTCCCGTGGCCGAGGCGCTCCTGGGGCACAAGGAGGGCAGCGAGGTGACGATCAAGCTGCCCGCCGGGCCCCTGACGTACAAAGTGGTGAAGGTGACGCGGGAATTGTGATCCCATCACCTGGTTCGACCCCAAAGGGGTCGCCCGCTGGCGACCAACCAGGTGATGGGATGAACCCATCCCCCGCCGGGAAACCGCAGGTGGTGGGGTGAAGGCCATCGTGGCCGCGGCCGGGCCCTTCGGCGTGCCCGTGGCGGAGGAGCTGGTCCGCGCCTGCTGGACCATCCACGCGTTCCATTACGACGCGGCGGGGCCCGAGGCGCCGTCGTACGAAAAATTTCAGAAGCAGGTTTCTTTCCCGCTCCGGCCCGTCCCGCGGGACGGCTGGTCCGTCCTATGGGACTCCCTCCCATGGGACGCGGAAACCATGCTCTTTCTCATCGGGTGCCCCGAGCCTCCCGCCCGCGGGCCCCGGGGCCGCGGCGTCAACATCTACGCCCTGCAGCCGGGGCTCCTGCCGTCCCAGGCCGGCCCGGACGCCCACCTCTGGGCGTTGTCCCGGGGAGAGGGCCGGACCGGTGTGACGCTGTACCGGCGGGGGGAAAAGCCCTATTCCGGGGACCTTCTGTTCCAGGAAGCCTGCCCCATCGCGGACACGGACGACGCGGGGACCGTGGAGAAGGCCCTGAAAGACCTCGCGGTCGAGATGGTGCGGCGGTTCTGGGAGGTCTCCACCCGGGCCCAGCTTCGCCCCCGGAAAACCTTCATCGCGGGCCCGGCCAGCCCGCCCTGGCCCGGCGGGGCCGTCCCCTGGAAAGAGTCCACCGCCCGGGTGCACAATTTCGTGCGGGCCTCCACCCATCCTTACCCCGGGGCCCACACCTATTTGAAGAAACGCAAGCTGACCATCTGGAAGACCTCTCCCCTGTCGCCGAAGGGAGAGATCAAGACATGGCGGGCCGGCGAAATCTATTCCTTCGATCCCTTCCGCGTCTGGACCGGGGACGGCCTCATCCGGCTGGACCGGGTCCAGTGGGAGGGGGAGGAGGAAATGCCGGGCACGGACTTTGCGAGGACCCGCGGCATCGAACCTGGGTTGTTCCTCGAGGACCAGCCCGGCCCGTAACGCGGGGCCGGGCCTCCGGGGATTCCGAGAAGGGAGAAAAAAATTGGCTGAAGTCATCAAAAAGCTGAAGAAAAACTCGAGCGAAGAGGTGTGGATCGCGGTCACGGACTACAAGGACCGGGAACTCCTGGACCTGCGCGTGTACTACCGCTCCATCGATGACGGTGAGATGAAGCCCACCAAGCGGGGCGTGAGCCTGCCCCTGTCCAAGGCGGGGGACCTCCTGGCCGCCCTGGACAAGATCACCCCCGCGGTCAAGCTCGGGGAACCCGTGGCCAAGATCGAAAAGAGCGACACGGAGACGGTGTACGTCGCGCTCAAGGAGTTCAAGGGCCACAAGCTGCTGGACGTGCGGACCTATTTCCGCCCTCCCGCCGGCGAGGACATGATCCCGTCCCAAAAGGGGGTCACTTTCAAATACGAGCCCGCCAACCCCGCCGTCCTGGAGGAGGTGAAGGAGGCCCTGCGCAAGGCCCAGTCCCTGGCGCGCTGACCCCCGGCTGCCTCGAAACGCAAAGTCCCGCCTGCTGAAGGAGGCGGGTGCGGGGAGATCTCATGCTTTACGCTTTTCCATCAGAACCCGCTGGTTCCTTAAAAAGTTTTGTATTGAAGGGGTGGTTTTGGGTTTGTATAATTTGCCACTTGCTTTCAAATCCAGAGGAGGCAACCGCGGTTTACGCCAAGGGAGAACCCGGCCAAAACACATTATGACCAAAGAGAATTCTCAGACGATCGAAAGCGCCGAGTTCATCAAAGGGCTGGAAGGCATCGTCGCCGCCCAGTCCGCCATCACTTTTTTGGACGGCCTCCAGGGCCGCATGCTGTACAAGGGGTACAACGCCCTGGACCTGGCCGGACGCGTGGCCTTCGAAGAGGTGGTCCACCTCCTGTGGGAGGAGGACCTGCCCAACCGCCGCCAGCTGGAGGCCCTGTCCAAGTCCCTGGCCGCCCAGCGGGCCCTGACGCCGCGGGCCCTGGAACTCCTCAAGGGGTTTCCCAAGAAGGCCCACCCCATGGACGTCCTGCGCACCGCGGTTTCTCTTCTCGGGGCCGACGACCCGGAAGGGGCCGCCGCCTCTCCGGAAGCGGACCGGCGCCGGGCCGCCCGGCTCGTGGCGCAGATGGCCACCCTGACCGCGGCCTGGGACCGCGTCCGCAAAGGACAGACGCCCGTGGCGCCGGATCCCTCCCTCGGGCACTCGGCCAATTTCCTGTACATGCTCAAGGGGCAGAAACCCGACCCCTTGAACGTGCAGGCCCTGGACCTGTACCTGACCCTTCTGGCGGACCACGATTTGAACGCCTCCACCTTCGCGGCGCGGGTGGTGGTGTCCACCCTCTCGGACATGTACTCGGCCGTCACCGCGGCCCTGGGGGCGTTGAAGGGCTCCCTGCACGGCGGCGCCAACCAGAAGGCCATGGAGATGTTCCTGGAGATCGGCGAGGAGGGCCGGGTGGAGTCGTACATCGAGAAGGCCGTGGCGGAGAAGAAAAAGATCATGGGCTTCGGGCACCGGGTGTACAAGGTGGAGGATCCGCGCTCCGGGGCCCTGAAAGACATGTCCCGCCGCCTCTGCGAGGCCCGCAAAGACATGAAGTGGTACAACATCTCGGTCAAGACGGCGGAGGCGGTGTACCGGCACAAGAAGATCTACACCAACGTGGACTTTTACTCCGCTTCCGTGCTGTACATGCTCGGGATCGACCCCGACATGTTCACCACCATCTTCGCCATGTCCCGCGCCGCCGGCTGGACGGCCCACGTCTTCGAGCAGCTCAAGGACAACCGGCTCATCCGCCCCCGGAGCGAGTACACCGGCCCGGCCCATCGCGAGTTCCTGCCCCTGGACAAGCGCGGCTGACCCGCGTCCCGTCCGGGGGACGGTTCCCCCGTTGTCGCAAGCCCCTCCCCGTCCGCAGCGCGTCCTTTTGAAGACGCTCCGTCTTTTCCTTTTCGGAACGGCACGCCGCCGTTCCGTTTGGTTCCTGTTCCTGGCCGCCGCGTGCGCGGCTTACTTCTTTTATCGCGCCCCGTCGCGAAGCATCCGTCCTCCCATCCTCCCCGGCCTCACCCTGGTGGAAACGCCGGAGGGCTTGGTCTGCCCCCAGGCCGCTCTCCTGCCCCGGGCCCGGGTCCGGCACACGGTGGACGGCGACACCCTCAAGGTCCTGTGGGAGGGAAGGCCGGAGACCGTCAGATACTACGGGATCAACACCCCGGAGCGGGGCCGGCCCTGCTACGACGAGGCCACGGAACGGAACAGGGCCCTGGCCGGGGTTTCGGTCCGGCTGGCCTTTGACCGGCGGTTCCGGGACCGGCACGGGAGGATGTTGGCGTACGTTTTCACGGAAGAGGGGCTGTCCCTGGACGCCCAACTGGTGTCCGAAGGCCTGGCCCGGTCCTGGAAAAAGGACGGCCGGTTCCGCGGTGTGCTGAAAGACTTGGAGCGCAAGGCCCGAGCGGACCGGCGCGGGTGTTTGTGGGAAGAGGGGAGCGGGCGATGAAGACCAAACTGTTCGTGGACGATTGGCGCAACGCGCCCGCGGGCTGGGCCCTGGCCCGCACCGTGGAGGAGGCCGTGCAGGTTTTGGGGACGAGCGAGGTGGAGGAGGTCAGCCTGGACTACATGATCGGGGAGGACCCGGACCACAACTTCGAGCCCGTGGCCCGGTTCATCGCCCAAATGCCCAAGGAAAAACGGCCCAAGCGGGTCCTCATCCACACCTCCAGCGGCCGCGGCGCCTGGGCCCTGGAGCGCCTGCTGTTCGGCAAGGTGGAGGACATCCGCCGGGTATAAACCGCCTCAAGCCCTGACCAGGTCCACCGCCACGGCGGTTTCGTTCATCACCAGGTTCAAAGAGGTTTCCGAGGTCTCTCCCACCGCGTGGGTCTTTTCCTCCAGGGCGCGGCTCCAGAGGGAAAAGGGCCCGGGCCAGCACAGGACCTCCACCCGCTCCTGGCGGGGCACCTGCTCCCGCAAATCGTTCCGCAGGCGTTTTCCTTCCGCTTCCGTGGCCTTCAGCACGCAGAGCCGCGCAGCGGGATACCGGCGGATCAGCTTGTCCAGCTTGTGCAGGGTGACGTTCCCGCATTCCACCCACAGCCGTACCTCTCCCGCTTCGTCCAACGCGATCAAATCGGGCCGGAACTCCTGCTGGGCCAGGGCCGGGTGCTTCGGGGACAGCTCCACCTTGGGGTCATAGGCCCAAAAAAGCAGGTACGCGGCCAGCTTCAGGGCCAGGTGCTCCAGGGTCTCCTGGGGCTGGGGCGCCAGGATCAGCTTTCGGTGGCCGTGGTTGATGTGCAGGTCGCAGCGGATTTTCACCCCACCACCTGCTTCGGGCCCGAAGGGCCTGGGAAGTCCGAGGCCGCCAAAAGCGGCCAAGCAGGTGGTGGGGTCATGTCACCATTTTATCAATTGCGAAGCCGCGAAACGTTCCTTCCCGCATTGACAACCCTCCCGCCCATCTTCCATAATCAGTCAAATCCGTCCAATATATCAAAAGAATCAGAGGTTTCTCCCTTTCCCGAAAACCATGCTCGCCAAAATCTTGAGCGCCGCGGTCCAGGGCATTGACGGCTCCCTGGTCCACGTGGAGGTGGACCTGGCCCCGGGCCTGCCCAGCTTCTCCACCGTGGGCCTGCCGGACGCGGCCGTGCGGGAGTCCAAGGACCGGGTGGTGGCCGCGGTCCGCAACTCCGGCTTCGACTTCCCTATCCGCAAGGTGACGGTGAACCTGTCCCCCGCGGACGTGAAAAAAGAGGGGACGGCCTTTGACCTGCCCATTGCGATGGGTGTCTTGGCGGCCCAGGAGAGCGTGCCCCCGGACCGGCTGGGCCGGTACGTTCTGGTGGGAGAGTTGGCCCTGGACGGGCGCGTCCGGCCCGTACGCGGGATTTTGCCCATCGCCCTGGCGGTGCGGGACGGCGGGTGGAAGGGCCTCATTTTTCCGGCGGCCAACGCCCGGGAAGCGGCGGTGGTGGACGGCATCGAGCGCGTGCCCGTGTCGAGTTTGAAGGAGGCCGTGGATTTCCTGGCCGGCCAATGGAAACCGGAACCCGGCGATTTGCCGATGCCCGGGTTTTCCGGCAACGGCCACGACGGGCCGGATTTTTCCGACGTGCGGGGCCAGGCCTTCGCCAAGCGCGCCCTGGAGGTCGCCTGCGCGGGCGGGCACAACGTCCTGCTTTTGGGGCCGCCCGGGTCCGGCAAGACCATGCTGGCCAAGCGCGTGCCGGGCCTGCTCCCGCCCATGAGCTTCGAGGAGTCCCTGGAAACCACCAAGATCCATTCGGTGTCGGGCGTTCTGGGACGGGACCAGTCTTTGCTTTCGGTCCGGCCCTTCCGGAGCCCGCACCACACCATTTCCAACATCGCCTTGATCGGGGGCGGCAACCATCCCCACCCGGGAGAGGTGTCCCTGTCCCACCACGGCGTGCTGTTCCTGGACGAACTGCCCGAGTTCAACCGCAACGTGCTGGAGGTCCTGCGCCAGCCCCTGGAGGACGGCTGCGTCACCATCGCCCGGGCCTCCGCCTCCCTGACCTTTCCCGCGCGCTTCATGCTCATCGCGGCCATGAACCCCTGCCCCTGCGGGTACCAGGGCCACCCGGACCGGGAATGCGTGTGCACGCCCTTCCAGGTGCAGAAGTACCGGGCCAAGATTTCCGGCCCGCTCATGGACCGGATCGATTTGCACGTGGAGGTGCCGGCCCTGCGCCTGAGCGAGCTGGCGGAGGAGGCGCCGCCGTCGGAAAGCTCCGCCGTGATCCGGGAGCGGGTCGCCGCGGCCCGGGCGCGGCAGGCGGCGCGGCTCAAAGGAACCGGTTTTTTCTACAACGCCCAGATGGGCGCCCGGGAGGTGAAGGCCCACTGCCGTTTGGACGAGCCGTCCCGCCGGCTCCTCAAGGCCGCGGTGTCGCGGCTTGGCCTGTCCGCCCGGTCCCTGGACCGGGTCCTGAAGGTGGCGCGCACCGCGGCGGACCTGGCCGGGGAAGAAAACATCCGGGAAACCCACGTGGCCGAGGCCATCGGGTACCGCTGTCTGGACAGGTCGGTGGCCGCGTGAGCCGCACGCTCTGCTGAATTTCAAGCCTGTCGGTTCTTCCCTCCGCCCCAGGGCGGGGGGATTCTTCTTGGGGCACTGCTAAAGTTTGTCATCGCGAGGCCGGTATTTGGCCGTGGCGATCCAGTCTTTTATAGATTGCTTCGTCGCAGAAACGCTCCTCGCAATGGCAGGCTATTTCAAGTTTGACTGGCACCTTTTTCAGTCCACGCTTGCGGACGCGCCCGCAATGGGGATAAAATCCTCGGACATGAAAGATGTTAAGGCTGTGGAACGCTCAAGCCTGTCCCGGTCCGCCAAATGGATGCCGCCGCTCTTGGTTTTGATCTCCGCGGCCTGGCTTTTCGGCATGGCGCGGCTGCGGCCCCTGGACTACGATGAGTTCGCCCAGTTCCACGCCACGTGGCTGGTGTCCCAGGGCCTGGTCCCGTACGCGGATTTCCACGCCGTGCACCCGCCCTTTTTTTGGTACCTGTTCGCGCCGGTCCTGCGGCTCCTGCCCGAGGCGTTCGGGTCGCTCCTCGTTTTGAGGTTGTTGAACCTGCTGTTTTCCCTGGGGGCGTTGGCGGCCGCGGCGCGGCTTCTCCTGAGGCGATTCAAGGAGCCCCTGGAACAGGGCTTGGCCCTGGCCGCGCTGGGGGTCATGGCCCTGTCGCCGCCCGCCGGCCAGACCCTGTGCGAGTTCCGGGTGGACCACCTGGCCGCGGCCCTGGTGTTTTTCGCCCTGTCCCTCCTGGAGGGCGAAAACGAGAATTTCCCGCGGCGGTTCGCCGCCGGTTTCCTGTTCAGCGCGGCCATGGCCTTGACCGCCAAGATGGCGGCGGTGCCGGCGCTGGCCGCCGCGCTGTGGGGTTTGGATCGCTTGGGAAAAGGGGGGAAGGACGCGGCCGCTTTTTTGGGAGGGCTGGCCCTGGGCGCGGCAACGGGGCTGGCGGCCATGGCCGGGGTCTGCCTGCTGGCCGGGGCGGACCTGCAGAAATTGTACGAGCAGGTGTTCGCGTACCACGCCCTCTTCGGCAAATCCTTCCAGCCGCGGCACGGTTTGCTTGAAAAAATCCTGGCCCACATGCGCGCCTGGCCGTTGTTGGCCGCGGTTTTCGGCTTGGGGTTGTGGGCGGTCCTGCGGGCGGTCCTGCGCGACGGGTGGCGTTCCCACAAGGCCGCCCTGGCCCTGGCGGGGTACGCGCTGGTCCAGCCCGCGTGGGTGCCCTTTCCCCACAGGCAGTATATTTATACGCTGTACTTGGCTTGGGCCCTGCCCCTGGCGCTTTTCTTCGCGCAGCTGCGCCGGTCCGGCCGTCCGCGGGCGGCCTGGTCCCTGGCCGCGCTGCTGCTGGCCGCGGGGCTGGGGCGGGAAGCGTTGTTCGGCCATCGGCTGTTCGGGAGCGGGGAGGCCCGCCGGCAAAGGGACGGCGGCGACGCTTTGCTGGCCCTGGCTCCGGCGGGAGAGCCGGTGGCGGCCCAGCCCCCCCTGCACCCCGTTTTCCGTCGGGACGCCACGTTCTTCTGGATCTATTCGGTGAACCAGAACGGACCGGACACGGAGGACGTGCTGTGGCGCATGCCCGCGTACGCGGACCGGTTTTCCTATCAAGGCTATCTGCGGGAATTGTCCGCCCGGCCCCCGGGCCTGGTGGTCCCCCCGTCCCTGTTCGCGGGCAAGGCGTATCAGCGGGCCGTGGGGGATTTCCTGCGGGAGCGGTATCCGCGCGAGTACGTCGTGAAACAGTTGGGCGAGGTTCCCGTGTTCGTCCGAAAGGGGGCCCCTTGAGGCGCGCCGTGGCAGGGTTGCGGGAGAGGGCCGTTTCCGCGTTCTCCAAGGCCCCCTGGCCCCTGCGCCTGTTGTTTTGCCTGGCGCTCATGCAGTACGTGGGAGAGGGGCTGTTCCTGGGCTTTTTTTCCAACGGGTTTGATTTCGCCCTGGTGCACGAAGCCGCGGCCAAGGTGTTGTCGGGCCGGGGCGCGGCGATTTACGACCGGCTTCTTTCGTTTCAAATGGGCGGCTCCACCCTTTTCTACATGTACCCGCCCGTGGTGGCCTTGTTGTACGCGCCCTTCGGCCTCCTGCCCCTGCCCGCGGCCTGGACTCTCTTTCAATTCCTTAGCCACGCGGCCCTGTGGGGCGCCTTGGCGCTTTGGATCCGGCCCCGGGACGCGAAGGCTCAGGGGGAAAAAGGCCTTTTGATCTTTTCCCTGGTTTTCCTTTTCTTCCCGGTCTATTTTTCGCTTCAGCTCGGACAGAGCGAACCGTTGGTTCTCTGCTGTCTTCTGCTTTCGTTCCATCTCCACAAAAAAGGGAATTTTTTCCTGGCCGGCCTGTGCCTGGCGGCGGCGATTTATTTGAAGCTGTTCCTGGCCTTTTTCCTGGTCTTCCACGCGCTGCGGAGGGAATACAAATCCCTGGGGTGGTGCCTCTTTTGGTTGGTGTCGCTCGCCGGGGCGAGCCTGCTCGCGGTCCCGGCGGAGGTGCAGGTCCAATACCTCCGGCGGCTTTTTGCCTCCATCGGCATCGAGGCCTTTTACGACAACCAGTCCGCGGCCGGTTTTTTTTACCGCCTGTTCACCAAGAACCCGTACACCCGGGGCCTCCTGGACGCTCCCCGGCTGGCCAAGGGCTTTTACTGGGCCTTTTCCGCGGTGGCCGTGGGCGGATATGTCTGGATCCTGCGCCGGTGCCGGGACGGCGAGTCCTTTGAAACCCTCCTGGGGCTGACCATGGCGACCCTGCTCCTCATCGCGCCCCACGTGGACACCCACCACCACGCCCTGCTGCTCACGGCTTTTGTTCCCCTTCTGACCCGCGAGGCGGAGCGGTTCCCCTGGGCGGCGGCGTTCTACGCCTTTTTCGCGGTTTTCCATCCCTTGGTGTCCTTCCGGTTCCTGGACAACGACCGGCTGCTGTTCGCGGCCAAGGGGCCGCTCCAGCTGGTCCTGTCCCTGCCGTTCTTCATGTTGCTGGGTTTTTGGATGTACTTGATGGAAAAGCTGGAGATGTTTTCCGCGAAAAAAGGGGCTTAAGGAATTTTATGAAAGAGATCGTTGACGCGGCGTGATGCCATGCTCAAGCGTTTGTTCCTGATCCCGCTCGTGTCTTTTCTGGCGCGCCATCCCCGATGGGGCCTTTTCGGCCTCCTGCTTTACCTGGTCCTGCCTTTTGACGCGCTGCCGGAGGGTCTCACGGGCCTGGTGGGATATCTGGACGATCTGATCGTTCTCCTGGCCGGGCTGGTCTTGGCCGGGCACTTGAGGAAGAGGCGGGGCAAAGAAAAAGAGGGGATCGTCGTTGACACCACGGCGGAAATCCTGCGGGAAAAACCATCCGACCTCCAAAAAGGAGGGAGCGGGTAAAATTTGGTAACACACGGGCCTGCGCTGAAAATGAACCCGGCCCTTGACAGAAAATGTTTTTTACACTATAAAAGAGCCATATAATAATAGAGGAAGGAGGGGACATGAAACTTTTTGGCGCCTTTGTCGTTCTTTTTGTGGGTTTCTCCTTAAGCCGCGCGGATGAGTGGGTGGACAAAACAAACGCCCCCCAGGCCGCGGGTTCCGAAACCGCCGCCTCCCAAACCGAAACCGTGGCCCCCTCCGCCCTTCCGGGGATGGAGCCGGCGGTCCCGGCGTCCGCCGCAGAAGAGGCCGCGGCCGATGCGCCGGCCGCTCCCCGCGAGTCCGGACTGTACGAGGTCCGCAAGGGGGACACCCTCTGGGACCTGGCGGAGCAGTTCTACAGGGAGCCCTTCGATTGGCAACGCATCTGGGAGGCCAACAAGGGGGACATCCGCAACCCCAACCTGATTTATCCCGAACAGCGCGTCCGCATCCCGGGCCGCGACATGGCGCCCCCGGCCCCGGCGGCGTCGAGCCCCGCGCCGGCGGAAGAAGCGTCGGCGCCCGAGCCGGTCGAGGCCCCGGCCCCGTCCGCGCCTCCGGCCCCCGCGCCGGCCGCGGCGCCCAAGGCGTCCGCCCAGGCGGCGGCGCCGAAGTCGTCCGCCGCCTCCGTGCGGAATTTCCAGAACGGCGCCATCCTGGTGGACAAGAAATGGCAGGGGGACGGCCGGATCGTGGGCCAGCCGGAGAAAAAAGCCATGTTGAGCATGATGGACACCGTCTATTTGAACATCGGCGCCTCCAGCGGTCTGCGGCCCCGCGTCCGCGGTCTTATCTACCGCAAGGGGAAGAAGATGAAGGACCCCCGGACCGGGGAGCGCCTGGGCGTGGTGGCCACGCGGGTGGGCGTCCTGGAGGTGACCGACGACATTCGGGACGATTCGTCCACGGCCGTCATCGTCACCAGCTACGAGCCCATCTTGGTGGGCGACATCGTCAAGCTGCAAGACTGATCCCGCGCCCGCTTTCCGCCGCCAGCGCCCGTGCGCCGCTTCCTGCTTTTTTTTCTTTTCCTGGTCCTCTCTCTGCTTTGGTTCAAGGACTTCGTGGGCAGCGGGCGCTTCCTGGGCTTGATGGACCGGCGTCCGGACCGGCGGGGGACCGCCACGGCGCTTTTCCTCCTGGGCCGGTACTATGAGGTCTTCAGCCGGGATGCCCAGGCCGAACAGTATTACCGGCGGGTGGTGGAACGCTATCCCCGGTCCCGCTACGGCATGGAGGCCCACTACGGGCTGGCGTCCTGCTATGAACGGCTGAGGCAGTACGACAGGGCCCTGGAGGAATACCAGAAATTTCTGGAAAGCCATCCGCGAAGCAAGTACGCCGCTTCGGTCCGCAACAACGTTGAGATTTTGAAGGCCCGCTGACCGCCCGCCGCCGGGAAGGCGGCGGAGGGCCGCCGGCCGATGTCCCTGGGGAACCCCGGTTTTTTCCTCAGGGCGTTTTGCCGCGGTCCGGAAGATTTATGTGGCCCCAGGACGAACGCTCCGCCCGTCTGCTCTTGAACCTGGCCGCCCCCGTGGAGGCGGCGGCCCTCGGGAAAATCATCGCGCGGTTCGGCTCCGCCGCCGCGGCCTTGGCCGCCCCGGCGGCGGCCTGGGCCGAAACGGAAGGCGTGGACCCCGCGCTGGCCCACCGGCTGAGTCGCGCGGTCCAGGAGGCCCTGCCCCGACTGGAGGAGGAAAAAACCCTCCTGCAGCGGGTCTCGGCCCGGGCCCTCATCAGCGCGGACGAGGAGTTTCCGGAAGGGCTCAAGTCCTTGCCCGACGCGCCGCCGGTGTTGTACGTGAAAGGCGATTTGCGCCCGCGGGACGCCTTCGCCGTGGCCCTCGTGGGCACGCGCCGCCCCACCGCGTACGGCCGCGCCGTGGCGGAACGCATGGGGCGGGAGCTGGCCGAGGCCGGCATCACGGTGGTGAGCGGCCTGGCGCGGGGCATCGACACGGCGGCCCACGCCGGCGCCCTGCGGGGCGGCGGCCGCACCGTGGGCGTCCTGGGCGGGGGGTTGGAACGGTTCTATCCGCCCGAGAACAGGTTCCTGGCGGACCGCATGGCGGCCCAGGGCGCCGTGCTGAGCGAATTTCCCCTGACCTATCCTTCTCTGCCCGTCAATTTTCCCCGGCGGAACCGCATCATCTCGGGGCTTTCCCTGGCCGTGGCGGTGGTGGAGGCGGACCAGATCAGCGGGGCGCTCATCACGGCCCGTCTGGCCGCGGAGCAGGGCCGGGACGTTTTCGCGGTGCCGGGGCCGGTGTTCTCCAAGGTCAGCCGGGGGCCGCACAAGCTGATCAAGGACGGGGCGCGGCTGGTGGAGAGCGTCGAGGACATTTTGGAGGAGATCGAGGTGTTCCGGGGCCTGATCCGGCAGAAGGCCCGGGCCGCGGCCAAGCCGTCCGGCGGGCCCCTGCCGCCGTCGGAGGCGCGGCTCCTCTCCCACATCACGCTGGAGCCCGTGGGCCTGGACCGTTTGTCGGCCCGGACGGGCTTGGCGCCGGCCGAGGTGTCCGCGGCCCTGCTGTCCCTGGAACTGAAGGGCCTGGTCAGGACGCTGCCCGGCAAGAGCGTTGCAAGGACGGAAACAGGGCTGGAAACGACGCCGGTCCGGACCTAAACTTGATTTGATAAACCCATAAAACCATGACCAAAGCGCTTCTCATCGTGGAGTCCCCGACCAAGGAACGGACCATCGGCAAGATGCTCGGGAAGGATTACGTCATCAAGAGTTCCTACGGGCACGTGCGCGATTTGCCGGCCCGGGAGCTGGGCGTGAAGGTGGACGACGGGTTCGAGCCCGAGTACGTGACCCTGCCCAAGGCCAAGAAGATCCTGCCGGAGCTGTCCAAGTGGGCCAAGAAGGCGGAGCACGTGTACCTGGCCACGGACTACGACCGGGAGGGGGAGGCCATCGCCTGGCACCTGGCCTCGGTCCTGAAATTGGGCAAGAAGGCCAAGCGAATCACCTTCCACGAGATCACCTCCGGCGCCATCAAGGAGGCCATGAAGGTCCCCCGGGACATCGACCAGTCCCTGGTCAACGCCCAGGTGGCCCGCCGCGTGCTGGATCGGCTGGTGGGGTACCGCCTCTCGCCGCTCCTGTGGAAGAAGGTGCGGCGGGGCCTGTCCGCGGGCCGGGTGCAGTCCGTGGCGGTGCGCCTGATCTGCGCCCGGGAAGACGAGATCCAGGCCTTTAAGCCCGAGGAATACTGGACCCTCACCGCGCTCCTGGAAAAGGACGGGCAGGCTTTTTCCGCCGCGCTCTTCTCGCAGGGCGACAAGAAGTTCGACAAGTTTTCGTTCCGTTCGCGCGAGCCCCTGGAGCCCCTGCTCAAGAATCTGGCCGGCGCCGCCTACACGGTCCGGACCGTGGACCCCAAGGAGCGCCGCCGCTCCCCGGCCCCGCCCTTCACCACGGCCTCGCTCCAGCAGGACGCCTCCCGGCGGCTGCATTTTTCCGCGTCGCGCACCATGGTCGTGGCCCAGCAGCTGTACGAGGGCGTGGAACTGGGCCAGGAGGGCGCGGTGGGGTTGATCACGTACATGCGCACGGATTCGGTGCAGGTCGCCAAGGAGGCCCAGGCCCAGGCGCTGGCGTGGATCGAGAAGACCCACGGCAAGGACCACCTGCCGCCCAAGCCCCGCTTCTACAAGACCAAGAGCAAGGGCGCCCAGGAGGCCCACGAGGCCATCCGCCCCACCGACCCCGCCCGCACGCCGGAGGCCGTCAAGGATTTCCTGACCCAGGAGCAGTTCCGCCTGTACGAGCTGATCTGGCGGCGGTTCATGGCCAGCCAGATGGCGGACGCGGTCTACGACACGCTCACCGTGGACATCGCGGCCGCGGACTGCCTGTTCCGCGCCACGGGCCGCCTGCTGCGCTTTCCCGGGTTTTTGGCCGTGTACGGCGAGACCGCGGAGGACCAGGAGGAAAGCGTGTCCCTCCCGCCCCTGTCCGTGGGCGAGGCCGTGCGGCTCAAGGAGCTCAAGCCGGAGCAGCATTTCACCGAGCCGCCGCCCCGCTTCAACGAGGCCAGCCTGGTCAAGACCCTGGAGGAGCACGGCATCGGCCGGCCCTCCACCTACGCCCCCATCATCCAGACCATCCTGGACCGGGGCTACGTGCGGCTGGAAGACCGGCGGTTTTTCCCGACCGACCTGGGCAAGATGGTGGACAAGCAGCTCGTGGGGCACTTCCCGGAGATCGTGGACGTGGGTTTCACCGCGCGCATCGAGGAGGAGCTGGACAAGGTCGCGGAGGCGGAGACGGACTGGAAGAAGGTGGTGGGCGATTTCTACAAACCCTTCTCCGCGGACTTGGAGAAGGCGGAAAAGGGCATGGAGCGGGTGCGCCTGGAGCCGGTCAAAACCGACGAGAAATGCCCCCGCTGCGGGTCGCCCATGGTCCTGAGGGAAAACCGGTTCGGCCGGTACCTGGCCTGCACCGCGTACCCGGCCTGCCGCAGCACCATCCCGGTGGACCGGGAAGGGAAAAAGATTTTGCCCCAGGTCACGGACGAGGTTTGTCCCAACTGCGGCAAGCCCATGGTGCTCAAGATCCGCGGCCGGTCCCGGTTCCTGGCCTGCACGGGGTACCCCGATTGCCGCACCACGTTTTCCGTGGACCGGGACGGCAAGAAGATCATCCGGCCCAAGCCGGAGATGACCGACGAGAAATGCAACAAGTGCGGCAAGCCCATGCTGAAACGCATCGGCAAGCGGGGGCCCTTCCTGGCCTGTTCCGGCTTCCCCAGGTGCCGCAACATCAAAAAAGTCCAGGCCGCGGCCTGACCGCCTCGCCGGGGCGGGCGCCGGCCCTTTCGGTCGAGACATGGACGTTCAAGAGGGGCTCCAAAGGTTCCAGGTCTACCTGAGGGGGGAGAGGAACGCGCCCGCCTCCACCCTGCGGGCGTACGGCGCCGACCTGTCCGCCTTCGCCCGGTTCATGGCCGCGCGCTTCCGGTCCCTGCCCCTGGAAAAATGCGACCGGGCCGTGCTCCGGTCCTACCTGGCGGAGCTCCAGGACAAACCCTACCGCCGCAGCACCCTGTTGCGCAAGCACATGTCGCTCCGCTCCTTTTTCCACTTCCTCCGGCGGGAGGGGGTCTTGTCCCACGACCCTTTTCTGACCCTGGGCGTGCCCAAGCCGGAAAAACGCATGCCCGCCTTCCTGTCGGAAAAGGAGGCCGAGCGTCTGCTGTCTCCCCGGGGGACGGCCGGGAGGGGGTGGACCCGGCGGGACGGCGCCATCCTGGAAGCGCTCTACTCCACCGGCCTGCGGGTGGGGGAGCTGACCTCTTTGAACGTGGAGGACGTGGATTTTTGGAACGGCACGCTCCGAACGCTGGGCAAAGGCGGGCGCGAGCGCGTGGCGCCGGTGGGAGAGAAGGCCCTGGAAGCGTTGCGGGACTATTTGAAGGAACGGGGGCTGGACCCTTTGTCCCGGTCTTCGGGGCCGCGGGCCCGGCCTCTTTTCGTCAACCGCCGCGGCGGGCGGCTGACCGCGCGTTCCGTGCACTCCCTGGTGGCGCGATGGGCCCGGGCCGCGGGCGTGGAGAAGCCGGTCCACCCCCACACCCTGCGGCATTCCTTCGCCACGCACCTGCTGGACCGGGGCTGCGACCTCAGGAGCGTGCAGGAGATGCTGGGGCACAAGAACCTTTCCACCACGCAGATCTACACGCATTTGACCGCGGAGCGCCTGAAAAAAATCTATGAGAAGTCCCACCCCCGATCATGAAAGGCGTGGCAAGTGACAGGTTCCAGGTGGCAGGCGAAAAACCCGGCATTTTGGTTTTTTGTCGCCTGCCGCTTGCCACCTGCCACCGGCTTCTGTTTGTCTAACACATGACCCAGGACAAAATACACCTCTTGATGGAAGAAACGGGCTGCGACCAGGGCCAGGCCGAGCTGGCCATGACCTCGGCGGGGTACGACCTGGAAAAGGCCATCCGCACCATCGGCACGCTCCTGCGCAACATCGTGGTGGTCAAGGGGAAGTTCCACCTGCCGGGCAAAAACCTCTACGGGCTGGTCATCTTCATCGCGGACACGCGGCGGCAGATATTCCTCCGCATGCGGGCGGTGGTGTCCTACAACCCGGCGCTCTTCGAAACGTCCCTGGAGGAGGACTGGTACGATTTTGAAAGGAGCCTGTACGCCTTTCGTCTCTGGGAGGGCACGTTGCAGCGCGCCACCCAGGAGCTGGAGCGCGTGTTCCTGGAGCGGCTGGAAACCGGCGAGGGCGGGGCGCTCCCGGATCTCCTGCGGGACGGGCGCATGGACCTGCTCCGGGAGCGTTTCGAACGCGTGGTGGGCGGATATTTTTCCGAGCCGGCCTTCACCTTGGAACTCCTGCGGGAGGTCCTGAACCTGGACCAGTTCCGCCGCCTCAAGTCCAAGGAGGACGACGCCTCCTCCTCGGCCTGGATCGCCGGGCCGCCCGACGGCGGCGCGGGGGGGACCCTGTTGCTGAACGTGGATTTGGAGCAGGACGCCTCCGGCCTTCCGGCGCGGGAGGTTCAGGTGGGGGATTCGGTGTACGTCCTCCTGACGGACGTCCGGGACATCGCCCAGTACCTTTCCAAGCTCCTCGGCGGACGGACCGAAAAGGGGCTCAAGCCCATGCTGGTCCCGGTGGAGGAGATCCGCGAGGAGGAAGGCATGATGCGGATCCAGACCCGCCTGTCCACGGGCATCCTGGGCCTGGCGTACGTGGCGCCGGACAATCCGCTCAAGATCCAGCGGCGCGCCCCCTTGAGCTGGTGGCGGCGCTGGGTTCCTTTCTGGGGGGCCAACTCTTTTTAAAGGCTATTTCGGCGGAGGCCTTTTTTGCCGTTCTGCCGGGAACTCCCCGCCGATCCAGTCCAGGATCCGTTCTTCCAATCCGCCGTCGAACAGCTGCGTTCCGTGGGCCCCCCGGGGCCCGCCCTTCCGCAAGAGGAAACTCTTCCCGCGCTCCGGCCCCGCCGCCCGCTCCAGCCGCCGCGCGCTTTCAAAGGCGTACGCGTCCGGTTCGGCCGCGACGAACAGGACAGGGCCTTTCCATTGCCGGATCGCGGGTTCGGTTTGAATCCCCGCGTAGCCGAGGCCCGGGGACAGGAGCGCCACGGCCCGCGCCTCCGGACGTTGCGCCGCCGCGTTCAAAGCCACGTTGGCGCCCAGGCTGGCGCCCACCAGCGCCGTCCGCTCCGGAGCGATCCCCTTTTGCGCGCGCAGGGCCTCCGTCACGCGGAGCAGATCGTCCACCATCCCCCGCCAGAAAACGGGGTCCTCCTGAAAATCCTTCCACGACACCGTCCGCCCTTGCCGGGTGCGCTGGCTTTCTCCGTGTCCCCGCGCGTCGTACGCCAGCGCGCCCCAGCCCCGCGCCTCGGCGGCCCGGACCAAAGAAGCCCATTCCCGCCGGTGGCTCCCCAGGCCGTGGAGCAGGATCAGCACCGGCGCTCCGGCGGTGAGGGGCGGGACGTAGTCCGCGGCCAGCAGGACCGGGTCATCGGGCCAAGGCCCTTGCGCCGGCACGCGCAGGGTTTCCGCGCCCGCGGTCCCGGCCAGGGCCGGAAGCAGGAGGAGGAGAGAAGGGAGCAGCGGGAGCCGCCCGAGGCGGGGCGGTTTCATGCGGGACGGGACTTCAGGAAAAGAAGGGGGGCAACTCTTTCCGCCACAACAGATAAAGGCCGACCCCCCCGAGGCAAAGCTCGATCAAGAGGAGGGAGACCAGCGGCAGAAGCACGAGCGGCGGGGATTTGGGGTGCAGGACCACCCACCAGGTGCGGTCCGCCAGCTTCAGGGTGAAATAGGTGTCGTAGGGGGTGGACCGCTCCTGGGCGCGCCGGGGGAAGGAGGTGAAGACCTCCCGGCCGCTGGTTTCGTCGATCAGGGTGTAATGGTGGTCCGCCCCGAGGTCCTTTTCCAGGAAAACGGCGTTGAAGTCCTCCAGCTTCATGACCCCTTCCACGAAGCCCCCCCAGCGGTCTCCCCGCACGATGGGCGTGTAGAAAAGAACGCCGCGGCCCCCCTGCACCAGGTCCACCAGGTCCGTGGCCGCGGTCTGCCTTTGGGACAGGGCCCGGTGGGCCACCGGCAGGACGTCGAAGCGGCTTTTGAGGTCCAGGCGGAGGGCGCTCCGGTTGATGGCCGGGGGATAGACGTCCTCCACCACGAAGTCGTTGTTCACGTAATTGAAGGCGGAGAAGGCGGGGTTCTTGCGGAGCGCCTCCGCGGCGCCGCCCTTGAACTGGTCCGGCAGCTCGGAGGGCGGCACCGAGCCGCAGAGGCCGGACAGTTGGACCAGCCCCTCCAGGTGCTGGTCCAGGGCGCTCTGGGCGTTGGACTGGAGCCATTGCGTGAGCTGGGCGGAGCGGAGGTTGAAGGCGTTCTGGGATTCCCGTTTCACGAACCAAACGGAAACGCTCATAAGCGCGGCCAGGCCCAGCGCCATGAGGCCGCTCAAGAGCAGAAGGCGCAGGGATCGGACGGTCTTTTCCTCCGGGACCAGGGGTTTCTCCAAGGTCAGTTCGGTCGTCCCTTCTAACAAAGGACACGCTCCTCCGGCGCCGCCGCGCTATGCGCGCCATCGCGTTCCGCTTGTTGGGAGAAGTCTTGACGCGTTGTCGTGATCATAAAAGCGAAAAAGGACACCTCCCTGGGCCGGCCCTGAAAAAGGCCCAGAGGATTTCCCTTGAGGGGCGCCGCGAAGGGGCCGCGTCTCCCTCTATGAAGTCTACCATAAAAGTCCGCTTTTTTTCAGGGGGAAGGGGGAGGGGCCGACGGCCTGTCCAGGAGTTCCCGGGCCTGGTCGTGCAGGCCCCAGACGTCTCGCCGCTTCAGGACGGCCCGGTAGTCGGCCAGGGCCCGGTCCCGTTGTCCCAGGAGGTCGTGGGTCCTGCCGCGGTTCAGGAGGGTGAGGCTGATCCAGCGGTCCTCCGAGGGAAATTCCGCCAGGACCCGGTCGTACACGGCCAGGGCTTCCGCATACCGTCCTTCGCCCAGGAAGGCGTTCCCCCGCAGGTAATGGCCCCGGCGGCGGTACTGGGGCCGGTAGGAGGGGCGGCCTTCCTCGATGCGCGCCAGGAAGTCCTCCGCCCCCTGGCGGAGGGCGTCCCACTCGCGGCGGTTCTCCAGGGTCAGCAGCTCCAGCAGGTGGAAAAAGGAACTTTCCGGGAATTCCCGCCGCCCCTCCCGCACCAGGGCCAGGGCCTGGTCGTAGTCCTTTTCCGTGTTGTTGTAAATGCCGATGAGGAACAGCCGCGCCGCGGTGCGGGAGAAGCGGCCGCGGGTCATGGCCAGGCGGATTTCCCGGAGGCCCTCCTCCTTGTTGCCGCCGAACACCAGCCGGGCCAGGATTTTCACGACCTTGGGCAGGGTGGAGGTGTAATAGTGAAAGATGCCCACGCCGAGGGAGGCGTCGTACAGCTCCGGGTCCAGCTCCAGCGCTTTTTTCTGGGCATTGTACGCGGCCTTGCCGTGGCGGTACGCCCGGAGCCAGTGGCCCTGGATGGCGTCCCAGCGGCTCTTGAGCCCCAGGGCCCCGCCCAGGCAGAGCAGGTCCTGGGCCGCGTCCTTGCCGTCCGCGCGCCGGCGGCGCGCCGTTTCCACGGTGCGGTCCGCCGCCTCCAGGAACCGACGCTCCAGCTCCGGGTTCTTTTCGTCGAACTCGTTGGTGAGTTCCCACCAATGGGCGGTGGTGAGGGCGTAGGGGCCCAGGGGGTCGTCCGGGTTTTCCGTCTCCAGCCGTCGGAAGGCGCGGTACGCCCCCTCGTAGTCCAGGTTGTACAGGGCGGTCAGGCCGGTTTGCACCAGCGCGTCCCGGGAGGGGTCGTCCGCGGCGCCGGCCGGGACGACGCCCCAGGCCAGGAGGCCGGCGAAAAAGAGGAGTTTAAATGTTCTGATCGTCGAGGGCGTGGCGGGCAATCGTCTGGATCTGCAGGTTGGGGTCCTTGAGGCAACGGGACAGGGCCTGGCGGGCCTCCGCGGTGCGGATTTGCGAGAGCGCCCAGGCGGCCCGGACGCGCACCGTCTCCTCCACGGCGGGCCGTTTCTTAAAGAGGCCCGTTTTGGGCTCGATCAGTTCGGAGAGCGCGGCCACGGCCCGCCCGTCCGCCGTCTGGCCCAGGGCCAGGCAGGTTTCTTCCAGCCGGCGCGTGGAGCCGCCCTTGAGCAGGTCCACGAGCTTGGGCACGGCTTCCGCGGATTTCGTCTCCCCCGCCGCGCGGACGGCTTCGATCTGGACCGATTCGTCCGGGTCGTCCAGGAACTTGGCCAGCAGGGCCGGGGCCGAGGGGTCGGACATCTTCAACAGGAGCTGGATCAGGCGCCGGCGGATGGTGGCGTCCGGGTAATGCAGGAAAGACTCGAAGCGGGAAACCAGGTCGGGAGACAGGAAGTCGTCCAGGACGCTGAGGACGTTCAGGAGCGTTTCCGTGGTGTTGCCCACGTGGAACTCCGCGGCCAATCGGGCCCTGGCCTCGGCGCCGACGTATTTCAGGGCGTTGGCCGCCAGGCGCCGCAGGCGGACGCTCTCGGATTTTTTGATCAGGCGCAGGTACGCGGGCACCGCGGCCTCCCCCAACTGGACCAGGACCGCCTGGGCCTCTTCCTCCCGCCGCTTGTCCTGGGACAGGAGGCTTTCCAGCAGGGCGTCCATGGCGCCCTCGGCCGCCAGCTTGAGGGCCTGGGCCGCCAGGTCCGGCCGTTTGGGGGCGAGGGGGTTGGCCTCGTGGCGGTGGCGCCGCAGCATGGCCAGGCGCGCCGCGGCCTCGGCGAGCCGCTGGCGGAGCACGAGTTGGACCGACAGGGAGGCCACGGTCTCCGCGGCCTCTTTGTACGCGTCGGGGGAACGTTCGGTCTCGGCCAGCTGCTCCACGGCCGCGGACAGGACGTTCCAGAGGGATTCCTTCCGTTCCAGGGCCAGGACCTCCAGGAGCTGCCGGGAGACGCGCGCCGCCATCTGGCGGAGGACCGGGGTCCCCTGGGAGAAATTCTCGAGGAGTTTTTTGAGGAGCTTTTCGGAAAGGTCGTCCAGCCCCACGTCCAGGAGCTTTTTGAGGAGCGCCGGGAGCTGATCGCGCACCGGCTGCTCCAAAAGCGCCGGGCTGGGCTTTTCCAGGATCTGGTCCACCTGACGGGCCGGCGACTCGTCCTCCTCTCCTTTGCGGATGTCGGACGGAATCTGGTCCAAGAGGCCCTTGTTGAGGAGCTCTTCGTACAGGGCGAAGGGGATCTTCTTGCTGGCCGGCGCGTTGAGGATCTTGCCGAGGAACGTCTTCAGCTTGTTGAGCTGCTCCACCGCGTCCAGGTCCGAGCCGGTCTGCTCCCGGAGGGTCCGGTACCAGTCCCCGATCTGGCTGAAGATGTCGTGGATCTTGTCCTGCGTCATGGCGTTCAGGACCATGGTCCGGAGGCCGGAGTCCTCCACCTTCTTGGGGAGCTCGTTCTCGAACATGTCCCGCAGGAGCGAAGGCTCCAGGCCCGCCATCTTGCGGGCCAGGTGCTCCTGCACGCCGGCCCGGGACTTTTCGTCCGGCATCTTGTCCATCATCTCATAGGCGTCCCGCAGGGACCCCAGCATGCCGGGGAAATCCTTGACGCCGTCCATGAGCTGGTCCACCCGCTTCATGACCACCTCGCCCTCCATGACCTCCACCATGGTCACCTTGTCCACCTGGATGCGGGCAACCTGTTGGGCCCGGAGCCACTCCACCACCTTGCCGTCCGGCAGTTTTTTGCGGCTCAGCAGGATCACCAGCTGGGCGATCTCCGGCGCGGTGACGCCCGGCTGGAAGGTCAGGCTCTGGATGCCGTGCTCCTCCAGGAGCGGGGCCAGGGGGGCCGCCTCGGGAAGGTCCTTGCCGCGCAGGTAGATGTGGCCCTGGCGGCAGGTGAAGGTGAGGGCGTCTCCGGATTCCAGCGACTGCTCCAGGAGCTGCAGGGTCTGCTGAACGGAGCGCTCCACGATGGGGCTGCCGGGGGGGTAGATGCGCTGGCTGACGACGGCGGCGCGCAGGTGGCCGGGGATCAGGGTCTCATGTAACGCCTGTTTCAAAAGGTTTCTCCTTATTGCCGCGGCCGGAAAAGGCCGAAACAGCTGGTGTACCCGTGCAGGTACGTGGTCCCGTCCACCGGGCCGATCTCGCCGTTGCAGAAAAAGCCCCCCAGGGGCACGGGGCCCAGGTTGTTCTGGAACAGGCGGGAGTCGTGGTCCGGCACGCCGTACAAATGCTCCCCCCGGCCCAGGCAGGAAAAGAGGAACGCCCCCTTGGTCTTGTCTTTCTTGGGAGCGAAGCGGCCCAGGAGCAGGCGAAGGTCTTCCGCCGAGGTCTGGGCGTCCCGCAGGTGGAACTGCACGATCTGCCCCTTGCGGAGCATGGCCCCG
>CAZAEL010000020.1:0-39567 GCA_964484135.1 uncultured Elusimicrobia bacterium | reverse complement strand
AGATGGGTGGTGGGCTCGTCCAGGAGCAAAAGGTTCGGCGGGTCCAGCAAGAGCTTCACCAGGGCCAAACGGCTTTTTTCTCCCCCGGAGAGCACCCCGACCTTTTTGTACACCGTGTCGCCCTGGAACAAAAAAGTCCCCAGCACGGTGCGGACCAGCAGGTCCGGGTTCATGCGCTTGGTGTCCTGGGCCTCCTCCAGCACGGTCCGGTCGGGCTTGAGCATCTCCACCCGGTGCTGGGTGTAGTACCCGGACTGCACGTTCAGGCCCAGGACCCGTTCCCCCCCGTCGATGGGCAGGACCCCGGCCAGGATTTTCAAGAGGGTGGACTTGCCCGCCCCGTTGTGGCCCACCAGGGCCGCCTTCTGGCCCCGCTCCAGCTCAAAGTCCAGTCCGTCGTACACCCGCACATCGCCGTAGGATTTTTGCACGCCCTTCAGGGCGATCACGCGGGTGGAGGCCCGGGCCGGTTGGGGAAACCTGATCTTCACCCGTTTCACGTCCGGCGGCAGTTCGATGAGCTCCATCTTTTCCAGCATCTTGATGCGGCTCTGCACCTGGGGCGCCTTGGAGGCCTGGGCCCGGAACCGGGCGATGAACTCCTCGTGCTCGCGGATTTCCTTTTGCTGGCGCTCGTACGCGGCGATGTGCTGTTCTTCCTCCTGCCGCCGCGTCTCCAGGAATTTCTCGTAGTCCCCCGGGTATTTGTAAAAACGCCGGTCCCGCAGCTCCAAAATGCTCTGGGCCACCGCGTTCACGAAGGACCGGTCGTGGGAGATGAGCAGCAGAGCCCCCCGCCATCTGCGGAGGTATTCCTGGAACCACAGGAGGGACTCCAAATCCAGGTGGTTGGTGGGCTCGTCCAAAAGCATGAGGTCCGGGTCCTGCAGGAGGAGCCGCGCCAGGGCCACGCGCATGCGCCAGCCGCCGCTCAGCTCGTTCACGGGCCGGGCAAAATCCGCGACCCGGAACCCCAGGCCCATGAGGATTTTTTTGGCCTCCGCGGACTCCCGCTCGTTGGCCACGCCGTGTCCGTCCGCGGACAGGCCCAGGGTCTCCTCCAAAACGGACTGATCCCCCAGGGGCGCCACCTCCTGGGGCAAATGGCCCAGGCGCAGGCCGCCCCGCAGGACGATCTCCCCCTTGTCCGGCTCGGTCTCGCCCAGGAGCAGGCGGAACAGGGTGGACTTGCCCGCGCCGTTGGGCCCCACCAGGGCGAAACGGTCGCCTTCGTTCACCTGCAGGGAGGCGTCCTCGAAAATGACTTGGGGCCCGAAGGCCTTGTCCAGGTTCTTGACGGTGAGCATATCTGTATATTTTACAACTTGGGACGGGGGTTTGGCGCGGGGGCTGTGGGTGAATTCCTCCCCCGCCGGGGGGAGGCAAGAGAAGACTTCTGGAAGATTAAAAGTGGTCGGGGTGGAGGGACTTGAACCCACGGCCTCCGGCTCCCAAAGCCGGCGCTCTAGCCAACTGAGCTACACCCCGTTTATCGGTGTCACCGATGACAAATCTCCGTTTGAGCCGAGAGAGCAGGAGGCTTGCCTCCTCCTTCCCCCTGCCTAGCGGCAGGGCTCAGGCCTGGGCGCTAACGCGCCCGCGAAGTGTGTCACCGGCACACTTCGCCCCAAAGCAGGCGCTCTCCGGCTCCCCCGCCTTGGTGGAGAGGAAGCCCGCCGGCCCACGCATCGGTTGCCTGACGGCAACCGGCGTTCCACGGTGCCAACTGAGCTACACCCCGTTAAATCGAAACGCCTCCGCGCCTTTTGGGCCGCAAACGCCTTCTCAATCCAAAATACAATTTTTATAATGAAAAACCTATGGAACCCATCCTGGGCGGGCCCATCCCGCCCTTGCGCCGGGATTTGGAGATGACGCCCATCACCCACCAGGGCCAGCCCCTGGTGCTGTTGAGCGATTTGCTGGGGCTGGACGAGGAGTCCCTGGCCGTGTCCCCGGCCGTGGTCATGATCGCCTCTCTTTTCGACGGACAAAAGCGGGCGGCGGACATCGCGGCCGACCTGGCCGCGCAGAAGGCGCTGTTGTCCGAGGCGGAGATCCAGTCCCTGGCGGACCAGCTGGCCAAACACGGTTTGTTGGACACGCCGGACACGCGGGAGAAGCGCCGCCGGCTCCTGGAAGAATTCAGCCAAAGCCCGCGCCGGGCTTTCCGGGCCAAGGCCCGGGGCCTGCCCGAAAATCCCCTGGAGTTCGGCGCGTTCCTGGGCGGTTTTTACAAGGCCCCCAAGGGGCCGGGGGAGGAGCCGCCCCCGACGGTGTCCGGGACCCCGCCTCTGGGGCTGGTGAGCCCCCACATCGATTTTTTCCGGGGCGGTCCCCTGTACGCCTGGGCGTACCGGGAGCTGGCCAAACACCCGCCGCCGGACCTGGTGGTGGCCCTGGGCGTGGCCCACCTGTCCCCGCGTTCGCCCTGGGTGCTGACGCGCAAGGCGTACGAAACGCCCCACGGCCCCCTGGAGGTGGACGAGTCCCTGTACGAGGAGATCCGCGGCGCGCTCTGGTACGACCCGTTGGAAGAAGAATGGGTCCACGCCAGGGAACATTCCCTGGAGTTCCAGGCCCTGTGGCTGAAGCACCTGTGGCGAAAGGACGCGCCCAAGTGGGTGCCCATCCTGTGTTCCGGCTACGAGCGGTACTGCACGGACAGGCCCCCGTCTTCCGTGCCCACCATCGAGGGGGCGCTGGAAAAAATCGGCCGGGCCCTGCGGGCGCGCCGCGAAAAGGGCCAGCGGGTCCTGATCCTGGCCGGGGTGGACCTGGCGCACGTGGGACGGCGGTTCGGGGACGACCGGGACGTGACGCCGGAGCTGCAGAAAGAAATCGAGACCCTGGACCGGGCCTCTTTGGAGAAGGCCCTGGCCCTGGACGCGGACGCCTTTTTCCGAACGGGCACGGGCGACGGGGCCTGGCGCAAGGTCTGCGGGCTTTCCGCCCTGTACACCTCGCTCCGCTGGATCAAGGCCTTGTCGGACGGCAAAACGCCCGCGGGGCGGCTCCTGGCCTACGACCAGGCGCCGGACCCGGCCGGGGGCGTGGTGTCTTTCGTGAGCGCGGTGTTCGAGGAAGGGGCGGGCTGAGGGCGTCTAGGAGGCGCTTGGGAACAAGAGGCCGTTGACCGTGTCCAGCAGGTCCGCGAGGCGGATGGGTTTGGTGAGGTAAGCGTCCGCGCCGCCCTCCAGGGCCTTTTGGCGGTCCACCTCCAGGGCCCGGGCCGTGAGGATGACGACCTTGATGCGGCTCAGGTCCGGGTCCTCCTTGAGGGACTTGAGGACGTCGAAGCCGTGGATGCCGGGCATCATGATGTCCAGCACCATCAGGTCGGGCCTGAACCGCCGGGCCAGCTTGAGGGCGTTCTTGCCGTCGAAGGCCACGCGGATGTTGTAGCCCCGCGTCTCCAGGACGAGGCGGACCAGCTCGCTGATGGGCTGGTCGTCGTCCACGACGAGGACGGTCTTGGCTGCGACTTTTTCTTCCGGCAGCGCGACGATCAAGGGCGCGCCTCCTTCTGTTTTGACCTGCGGCAAAACCGTTCGGGCCGGCGCTTCCACAGGGCCGTCAGGAAGTTCCGGGACCGCCGGAACGCCTTGGACCGGTGGCTGACGCGGTTCTTCCCGGCCAGGGTCATCTCGGCGAAGGTCCGCCGCTGTCCCGCGGGCCGGAACACGGGGTCGTACCCGAACCCCCCGCTTCCCCGGGGCGCCGCAACGATCCGCCCCGGGCACCGCCCCTCGAAAATCCTCTCTTCCCCGTCCGGGAAAACCGCCGCCACCACGCACCGGAACACCGCCCGCCTTCGGGACGACGGAACCCTCGCCATGAGGCGCAGGAGTTTCCGGTTGTTGTCCGCGTAGGTGCAGCCGGGGCCCGCGAAACGGGCCGAGATCACCCCGGGCGCGCCGCGGAGCGCCGCCACCTCCAGCCCCGTGTCGTCCGCCAGGCTCAGGCAACCGGTGCGGCGGGCCGCGGCCCGGGCCTTGATCAGGGCGTTGGCCTCAAGCGTTTTCCCCGTCTCCCGCGGCTCGGGCGCGGGCGGGAAATCCTCCAGCCCCTTCAGCGGCACGGGCAGGCCGGACAGGATCTTCCGGATCTCCCGCACCTTGTCCCGGTTGTGCGTGGCCAGGACCACGCACGCCTCTCCCCTTGTTTTCCCCCTCACGCCACCGAGGGGTTGGAAAAGGATTGCCGGGCTTCGCCGTCCCGCGGCTTGAACTTGCGGCGCAGGTCTTGGAGGAGGGCCACCAGGTTCTTGGCCCCGGCCAGGAACTCGTGGGCCGCGGCCTCCTGACGGTCCAGGTCGCTCTCCAGCGACTGGAGGCAGGCGTGGGCCTTGCGCAGCGCCGCCTCGTTGTCCGCGGACTTCTCCAAAAACGATTTCCAGTAGTCCTCCGCGGCCTTCAGGAGCCGCGTCTTCTCCTCCTCGGCCCGGCGGGCCAGGTCCTTTTCCTCGTCCCGCAGCTCCTGCGCCGCCATTTGAGGCCCCTCCCGGAGGAAGGCCTCCTGCCGGCCCGCCGCCTCCTCCTGCCGCCGCAGGTCCGCCAGCCGCTCGGACCAGGCGTGGTTCTCCCGCCAATGGCCCTGACGGACCAGCTCCAGGGTGCCGTGGGCCTCTTCCAAAAGTTGCTGGATCTGTTCCCGCCGCCGCTGCAGCGCCTTGTCCAGGCGGGCCTGGCGCGCGGCCACCCGCCGGTTCAGGGATTCCAGCGCCATCTTGTCCTGGGCGAGGCGGGCCTCGCCCGACACCTTTTGCTGGTCCGCCTTCTGCTGGAGGTTCAGAAGGGCCCTTTCGAACCGTTCCTGATGCCGCTTGAGGCGGCGCTCGTTGCCCGCCCGCAGGGCCGCCAGCTCCTTTTCCAGGGACGCCACGGAGGCCCGGAGCTTCTCCAGCTCGGCCTGCCGGTCCCGCTCTTCCTGCCGGGACCTTTCCAGGAAAGCGGCGTGGTCTTTTTCCGCCGAGGTCCGCAACGTCTCCAACTCCGCCCGCTTGGCGTTGAAGGCCGATTCCAGCGCCTCCCCCTCCCGGCGGAACCGCTCCCGCTCGCTCCGCAGGGCGGCCTGCACCCCGGCCTTTTCCCGCTGAAGCACCTCCAGCTTGCCGGCCTGGTCTTGGCGCGTCCGCTCCAAAAAGGTTTCCAGCGTCCGGAAACGCCCCTCGGCCCAGGCCCGCAGCTCGGCGCGGCGCCGGGCGTAATGGGCCAAATCTTGTTCCACGGCGGCGCGCAGGGCCTCCCGCGCCTGGTGGAGCTCCGCCGCCTGCGCGGCGGCCTGTGAGAGAGTCTGGGCCCATTGGACCTGTTCCGCGGCGGACCGGCGTTGAAAGTCCCCCTTCTCCGCCTCGGCCGCGGCCAGGTCCCGCTCCAGGGCCGCGCGGCGCTCCTGCTCCGTTTTCTTCCAGGCGGCCTGTTCCGTCTCCAGGGAAAGCCGGGCCTGGGCCGCCTCCTCGGAGGCCCGGGCGATCTGTTGGGAGAAGTCCGCGCGCAACGCGGCCAGCTCCTCCCGCCAGCGAACCCCCTGCTCCCGCACGGCCCGCTTCTCCGCGGCCGCGTCCTCCTGAAAACGGGCCTCCTCCTGGACGCGCCGTTCTTGCAAGGCCCGCAGTTCCTTTTCCAGGCCGGTCCCGGTTTCTTCCAGGGAAACCCGCCGCTCCTCCCACCGGGCCCGCTCCTGTTGCCAGGGCGCGGCCACTTCCCGCTCGAATTTTTCCCGGTCCCGCTGGAGTTTTTCGCGGGCCAGGGACAGGGCCTTCAGGCCCGCCTCGCTCTCGGCCGCGGCCTTGTCGCGGAGGGACTGCAAATCCTGGTTCCGCCGCCGCAGCTCGGCCAGCTCCTTTTCCAGCGACCGCCTCTGCTCAATGAGATGGACCTTCCAGCCCTGGCGCCACCGTTCCAGGCGGCTCCGGCGCCTTTCCAGCCGTTGCTGCCGGCGGGCCTGCTCCCGCTCCAGGGCCGCGCGATGCCGCTCCACATCCGCCGCGGCGGCCGCGTTCTGGCTCTCCCGCCATTGCAAGGGAGGCAAAGCGGCCCGCTCTTCCTCCATGGATTGCCGCTCCCGCGCCAGGGACTCAAAGGCCTGGTCCAGGTCCCGGCGCTCGGCCGCGGCCTTCTCGGCCTGGGCCGCGACGTCCGCGATGGCCTGCTGCAGGGTTTGCGCGGTCCGGCTTTCCCGGTCTTTCTCGGCGGCCTGGTCCTTCAGCGCCTCCCGCTGACGGAGGAAATCTTCCCGTTCTCGGCGCGCCTGCTCCATCACCCCGGGCGCGGGATCCGGCGGCAAGGCCGCAAGCGGCGGGACCGGGGGTGCAACCGCCTCCGCCCCGCTTCGAGCGGGGGCCTGCGCCGGGACCGCCGGCGCAACGGCGGGCTCCGGGCTTTTCGGGGCCGGGGGCGGAACGACCGGGACCGCGGCGGCCGGCCGGTCTTCGGGAGCCTCCGGCGTCAGGGTCCTGAGGACCGCGTCCGCGGCCTGGGACAGTTTTTCCACGCGCCCGCCCAACTGGGTCGCGGCCGAGTCCCACAGCACGCTTCGCCCCAGCGCGCGGCGGAGGTCCTCCATGTCGCCCTTGAGGCCTTGGAGCCTCCGGTCGAAGAACGCCACCGGCGCGTCGGCGGACAGGGAAGGCGATTGTTCGAGGGATTCCACCCGCTTGAAGAGGTCCTGGAAAAGCCCGTCCGCCCTGCGGCGCAGGAGCGAGAGGGGTTTTTCGCCGGGCGGGAGCGGCGGAAGCGGTTTCACCGAAGGGAGAAGGGGGTCCGGGGAAGACGGAGAGGCGCGACGGGCGGAGGCCGAGGGCCACAACAGGGAAAGGCCGGCGGCCCCCAGGAGCCACAGGACCCCGAAGGCCAGAAGACCGACCCCCAGAATCAACGGGTGTTCAAAAAGAAGAATGAATTCGAGCGGCATCTTTTTTCCCTTGAACCGGTCCGTCCATGGGCGCCCGCCCGTTTTTCGGCGCGGAGGGCGCCTCATGCCTATAGACTTTTATAGTTTACTCTAGTTACTATGGAGGGTCAAGGGGAAAACCGCCGAAAACACGGCCTTTTTTCAGAGGGCCGCGGCCCGGTCTTCAAGAAGGGTTCAGCAGGAGGTAGGTGCGTTTCTGGGGAGGACGGGAGGTGTCGAAGCGGTACGTGTCGCCCTGCACCTTCAGGACGTTTTTGCCCTTGAGAAAGGCGTCCGCCGGGGCCAGCTCCTTGGCCTTGGACAGGGGCGTCTTGTAATGCATGGGGATGACCACGGCCTTGGGCTGGATCTGGTCCACCACGCGCTCGGCCTGGGCCGCGTCGATGGTGTAGAAGCCTCCCACGGGCACCAGCAGCGCGTCCGCCCCGCGCAAAGGCGCGATCTGGCTTTCGTCCAGGACGTGCCCGAGGTCGCCCAGGTGGACCAGCCGGAAGTTGGGCAGCTCCAGGACGAAGAGGCTGTTGAGGCCCCGCTGGGCGCCCCGTTCCCCGTCGTGGTAGCTGGCCACGTTGAAAATCCGCGCGTCGCCCACCTCCAGCTCCACCCGGTTCCAGTCCCGGCCGCCCGGCGCCAGACCCCGCAGCACCGAGAAGGCGCCCTGGGCCAGGCCCAGGTTCGTGTGGTCGCCGTGCTCGTGGCTGATGGTGACCACGTCCGCGGGCCGGGGCGCGGGCGCGTATCCGGCGCCCTCGGACACGGGGTCCATGAGCACGCGGACGCCGTCGGGCGTGGTGACCAGGAAGCAGGACTGTCCCAGCCATTGGATGACGACCTCCTCGGCGGCGGAAAGCGGCGCCAGGGCGGAGAGGAAGAACAGGGCGGCCGCCCCCGCGGCGCGGAACGGCCGGAGGCGAAGAAACGGGAAACCGGACAGCCGGGCGGAACGAGGGAGGGAGGAGGGGTCGCCCATGGATTTTCCGACGGCGGGGAAAAGCGCCTAAGGGAGCTGGATCTCCAGCCCCTCCCAGGCCGCGTCCACCTGCAGGGAACTCTGGCGCTTGGCCGCCAGTTCGCGGCAGTCCTTGAGGAGCTTGTCCAGCTCTCGGTCGTACCGCAGGGGGTCGTGGTGAAAGAGGATCAGGCGCTTCACCTTCGCTTGGACCGCCAGTTCCAGGGCGAACTCATAGAAGCTGTGGCCCCAGGAGAGCTTGGTCTTGTACTCCGGGATGGTGTACTGGGCGTCGTGGATGAGCAGGTCCACCCCCCGCAGGAATTCCACGAGGTTCTTGTCCTCCCGCTCCAGCTCCACCGCGCCCCGGTCCAGGTCGTCGTAGATGGGCTGCAGGTTGCCCTGCTGGCGCAGCAGGTACCGGTACGGCTCGTTGTCCGTGACGTACGCCACGCTGGAGCGGCCCGTGTCCACGCGGTATCCCAGGGCCAGGCCCGGGTGGTTGACGTACGTCGGGTGCACCGTCCAGTCGCTCACCTTGACCGAACGGGTGGTGAGCTGGTTGAACTTGAGCTCCGCCGGCATCTCCTTGAGCGTCACGGGAAAATATTCGGGGCTCATCTGGCCCACGAAGATGTTTTCCAGCTTCTTGCCGGCCCCCTCGCAGCCGTAGATGGTGAAGGAGTTGCCGGGCACGTACACCGGGACGAAGAAGGGAAAACCCTGGATGTGGTCCAGGTGGAAGTGGGTGATGAAGATGTGTCCCTGGATCTTGCGGCCGTTGGGATAGCGTTTCAGCAGGTCCAGGCCCAGGGGCCGGATGCCGGTGCCGGAGTCGAAGATCAGGAGATGCTCGTCGTCCGAGACTTCGACGCAGGCCGTGTTCCCGCCGTATTTGACCGTGTCCTGGCCGGGGGTGGCGATGGAGCCGCGGGTTCCCCAAAATTTGACTTTCATGGGCCTGGTCCTTTCAGATCAACCAAATGAAATCAATCAAATGCGTCACGCGCGGGCGGAAGCCGAAAGACGCCCCGATTTATCCAATTATTTAACAAATACCGGAAGTCGTCAAGGAGACCTTTGTCTCACCCCCGCTCACTTGGTCAGGGCCGTGAAAACCCCGTCCCACACGTCGGGCGGGGGGGTCTGGCGGAGCCGCTCCAGGCGGGACAGGTACAGGCGGCTGGGGCCGTCGTCCGGCCGCAGTTCCAGCACCTGCCGGAAGAGCACCTCGGCCCGGTCCCAGTCCTTCATGAGGTAGAACCCGCGGGCGTTGTGGAACTTCTCCAAAATTTCCCCCACCACCTCCTTGCGCTGGGTCTGGTCCCAGAGCTCGAAGATGCGGACCGGCGCGGACCGGCCCTTGACCCGCACCAGGTCCAGCTCCCGGAAGACGAAGTCCCCCTTGTTCTCCCGATGGGTGAATTCACTGACGATGCAATTCACGTTGTACGTGCGGGTCAGGCCCTCCAGGCGGGACGCCAGGTTCACCGAATCCCCCAGCACCGTGTAGTTGAGGCGGTCCTCGGACCCCATGTTGCCGGCCACCACCGGGCCCGTGTTGATCCCCAGGCCGATGCGCAGGGGCGGCCGCCCCTCCCAGGCGCCGCGGTAGTTGAACCGCTCCAGGGCCCAGAGCATCTCCAGCGCGGTCTTGAGCGCGTTCTCCACGTCCTCCGGATGGTTCACGGGAGCGCCGAAGAGCGCCATGACGCAGTCGCCGATGTACTTGTCGATGACGCCGTGGTTCTCCTCCACGATGCGGCTCATGACGGTCAGGTACTCGTTGAGCACGCCCACCAGCTGCTGGGGGTCCAGCTTCTCGGAGATGCCCGTGAACCCCCGGATGTCGGAAAAGAGCACCGTGGCGAACCGGATTTCCCCGCCCAGCCGGACCTCGCCCTTCAGGAGCTCGTCCGCGATCTCCCGGGACACCACCTTGTTCATGGCGCTGCGGATGCGCTCCCGCTCCTGCAGGCCCTTGAGCATCCGGTTGAAGGAATCCGCCAGCTGTCCCACCTCGTCCTGCTGGCGGACCTTGAGGCGCTGATCGTACCGGCCCTCCATGACCAGCCGCGTCCCCCGCAGCAGGTCCCGCAGGGGCGCGGTGAGGCCGTGGGCGAAGGCCAGGCCCGCCGCGCCGGCCAAAAGCAGCGCCGCCAGGCCCACCAGCAGGAGGGCCTTCTGCAGGCGACGCAGGGGCAGGAGCTCCCGGTCCAGGGACCGCTGCAGCAGATACAGGGTCTGGTGGTTCCCGAACCGGCCCCAGGCCTCCAGATACCGCTCGCCGCCCAGGGTCCGGCGGCCCAGGCGCATCTCCTCCCCCAGGTCCGGCGGGAGCTCAAAGGCCTTCATGAGCGCCTCCCGCAGGGGCGGCGTCAGGGTGGAGGCGGCCAGCGTCTTTCCTCTGAAAAAGGAGATCTCGGACCGGGTCAGCCGTTTCAGGCCCTGGGCCATGGGGTCGTCCACCAAAAAACCCACGCACAGGGCCCCCACGACGCCCGGCGTCCGGATGGGCGCCGCGCTCGCCTGGTACAGGCGGTCCCCGTCCGTCCAGATGCCGCCGGACTCTTCACCGGCCAGGGCCGCGGCCACCAGGGGGTCTTCGGACAAATCCCCGCCGCGGATGTCCGGCCGGGCGGTGTCCGCCAGGAGCCGCCCCGCGCCGTCGGTCACGACGAAACGGTCCGCCCCCAGCCGCTCCTGGTGGTGGAGGACGGCGGAAAGCACGGCGCGGCGATCGCGCGCGGCCACGGCCGCGCGGAAGGCGCGGTCCGCCGCCAGGAGCCGGGCGTTGGTGTCCAGCTCGCGGCGGCGCGCCTCCAGCATGCGCTGGAACAACTGGTGCGCCAGGGACAGGTCCCCTTCGACGCGCTGGACGGTCTGTCGGGTGTCGTAACGGTGGATGACCAGGAGGGCCGCGATCAGGACCGCGGCGGTGATGAGGAGGAACAGGGAAAAAATCTTGGCGCGGAGGGTCTGGAAGCGGATCACCCCACCACCTCTTTCGAGCGGCCAGGCCAGCCTGCCAAAAGCAGGCTTTTCAGGCGCGCCGTTGCTCGGCAATTGTTTACAGAGGAAGGCACGATATTTCTGGGCGAACCATTTCGCAGAATGGTCCCTGTGGTTGGCGCGCCTGAAGCGTTAAAAGAGGTGGTGGGGTCATGGAGTCATGCCTCTTGGAGAATCCCCCCTCGAAAGGGCTCTCTCAATTTTGCACCCGGAACGGCCAAAACGCAAGGCCCCACATATCGTTTTTTTGACAGGGGCTGGCCAAGCGGGAGACCCCCAAAAGCGAAGGGCGGCGCGGGACCCAGTCCCGCGCCGCCCTTCTTCGTTCAGAAAACAGCCGACCGCTTTAGACCGCGGCGGGCACCATCTTCTTGGCCATGAGCAGGGCCAGGTCCACCACGCGGTTGGAATAGCCCCACTCGTTGTCGTACCAGCTCACCAGCTTGAAGAACCGCTTGTTGAGCTCGATGCCGGCCCCCTTGTCATACACGGAGGAGGCCTTGGAGTGGATGAAGTCCGAGGAGACCACCTCGTCCTCGGTGTACTCCAGGATCCCCTTCAGGTAGGTCTCGCTGGCCTTCTTCATGGCCGCGGAGATCTCGGCGTAACTGGTGTCCTTCGCGGTGCGGAAGGTCAGGTCCACCACGGAGACCGTGGGGGTGGGCACGCGGAAGGACATGCCCGTGAGCTTGCCCTTCATCTCGGGGATCACCAGGGCCGTGGCCTTGGCCGCGCCGGTGGAGGACGGGATGATGTTCTGGGCCGCGGTGCGCCCGCCCTTCCAATCTTTTTTGGAGGGGCCGTCCACGGTCTTCTGGGTCGCGGTGTAGGAGTGGATCGTGGTCATGAGCCCTTCCTCCAGGCCGAAGCCCTCCTTCAGGAGGACGTGGACGATGGGCACCAGGCAGTTGGTGGTGCAGGAGGCGTTGGACACCACGTGGTGCTTGGCCGCGTCGTATTTGTCGTGGTTGACGCCCATGACGATGGTGATGTCCTCGTTCTTGGCGGGGGCCGAGATGATGACCTTCTTGGCGCCGGCGGCCAGGTGGCCCTTGGCCTTTTCCGCGTCCGTGAAGAGCCCCGTGGACTCGATCACCAGCTCCACGCCCAGCTGCTTCCAGGGGAGCTCGGCCGGGGTCTTGGCGCTGACGACCTTGATCTCATGGCCGTTCACCACCAGGACGTCGTCCTCGGTCTTGTCCGCGGAGGATTTCTTGGAGGAGACGGTGCCGTTGAAACGGCCCTGGGTGGAGTCGTACTTCAATAGGTAGGCCAGGTTGTCCGCGGGCACGATGTCCCCCACGGCCACGACCTCGAAATCCTTGCCCAGGCGCCCCTGCTCGACCAGGGCCCGGAAAACCAGGCGACCGATGCGTCCGAAACCATTGATGGCCAAACGAACCGACATGACGTTCCTCCTTACGATGGCTGTTGACAACCGCTGATGTTCCCCCGAGGGGGAAGTGAAAAGGGTGAAAAAGACCCGCCCGGGCCGGCGGCAAAGGCCCGGACTCTAGAAGCCACCTCTGATCAGTTGGGAAAGGAGATTATATCCTTTTTTCGGGGAGGACGTCAATGGAACGCCCGCGGCCTCAGGCGGCCAGGAGGGTCTTGATCGTCTGGATCAGCTCCGCGGGGTTGACCGGCTTGCTCAGGAACCCGTCGGCCCCCACCTCTTGGGCCTGGCGGCGGTCCGCCGGGAAAGCCTTGGCCGAGAGCATGAGGACTTTCACGCTCTTGAGGGCGTCGCTGTGCTTGACTTGGTGGCAGATGGAGAACCCGTGGACCTCCGGCAGCATGATGTCCAAAATGGCCAGGTCCGGGGGAGACTGAAGGATGGCCTTCAGCGCCGCCTGTCCGTCGGCGGCCGTGGCCACCTCGAAACCGGCGCCGGAAAGGATGAACTTGAGCAATTCCCGCGTGCTCTCATCGTCTTCCGCCACAAGGATTTTGTTCATGGATGTCCCGTTTGAATTATAACGGTTTGATCCCCACCCGTCAACGGCCTTTTTTCCGGATGTAGAAAGCGCGCTTCCGGTTTTGGATTGAAAAAATGCGCGGAAATGTGATACCATAGGCGTCCTATCTTCCGTCAAAACCCAAAAACCATGGACTTGCCCAGCGTTTACAGCCCGGAATCGACCGAATCCAAATGGTACGAAGTTTGGGAAAAGCAGGGGCTCTTCGGCTCCAAGCCGGACCCCAAGCGCCCGCCGTACACCATCGTCATCCCCCCGCCCAACGTGACCGGTTCCCTGCACATGGGCCACGCCCTGAACAACACCCTCCAGGACATCCTGATCCGCTGGAAGCGCATGACCGGCCACAACACCCTCTGGATCCCGGGCACGGACCACGGCGGCATCGCCACCCAGAACGTGGTGGAAAAACTCCTCAAAAAAGAGGGCAAGACCCGCCACGACCTGGGCCGCGACGCCTTCCTGAAACGCATGTGGCAATGGCGCCGGGAGTCCGGCGACACCATCCTCTATCAACTGCGCAAGCTGGGCAGCGCCTGCGACTGGAGCCGCACCCGCTTCACCATGGACGAGCCCTGCTCCAAGGCCGTGGCCGCGGCTTTCGTCGAATTGTACAAGCGCCACCTCATCTACCGGGGCCGGCGCCTGGTCAACTGGTGCCCGCGCTGCTACACCGCCCTGGCGGACATCGAGGTGGAATACCAGGAGTCCGCGGGCAAGCTCTGGCACATCCGGTACCCCTTCGAGGACGGCTCCGGCGACGTGGTGGTGGCCACCACCCGGCCCGAGACCATGCTGGGCGACACGGCCGTGGCCGTGAACCCGGAGGACCCGCGGTACAGGGGCGCGGCCGGCAAAAAACTCCGCCTGCCTTTGATGGGCCGCGTCATCCCCGTGGTGGCGGACCCGGCCGTGGACCCGGCCTTCGGCACGGGCGCGGTCAAGGTCACGCCCTCCCACGACGCCGCGGACTTCGAGATGGGCCGGCGGCACGATCTGCCCCACGAAATGGTGATCGGGTACAACGGCAAGATGACGGACCGGGCCGGCCAATACGCGGGCCAGAGCCTGAAGGACTGCCGGGCCAACGTGCTGGCGGACCTGGCCGCGCAAGGGTTCCTGGTCAAAGAAGAAGACTATCGCCACTCCGTGGCCACGTGCTACCGCTGCCAGACCGTGATCGAGCCTTTGGAATCCAGCCAGTGGTTCATGAAGACCGGGGACATGGCCAAGCGCGCGGCCCACGCCACCCGGGAGCAGAAACGCGTGCGGATCTTCCCCGACTCCTGGGAAAAACCCTACCTGAACTGGCTCGACAACAACCGGGACTGGTGCATTTCCCGCCAGATCTGGTGGGGCCACCAGATCCCGGTGTGGTACTGCCTGGCCTGCAGCGGCTTCACCGAGGAGCAGCTCAAACAGCTTTCCCAGGACCCGGCCTTCAAATGGGAGTCCACCAAAATGATCCTGCGGGAGTCCAGCGCCGACCCCATCGTGCGCGAGGAAGACCCCGTGGTCTGCCCCCGCTGCGGCAAGGAAGAAATCATCCGGGACCCGGACGTGCTGGACACCTGGTTTTCCTCCGCGCTCTGGCCCCTCACCACCCTGGGCTGGCCCAACAAGACCGACGACCTGGCGTACTACTACCCCACGTCCGTGCTGGTGACCGGCCACGAGATCCTCTATTTGTGGGTGGCGCGCATGGTCATGCTGGGCGAGGAGTTCGGCAGCGAGGTGCCCTTCAGGCACGTGTTCATCCACGGCATCGTGCGGGACAAGCAGGGCCGCAAGATGTCCAAGTCCCTGAACAACGTCATCGACCCCCTGGACGTGATGAAGAAGTTCGGCACCGACGCCCTGCGCTTCGCCCTGGCCTCCTCCGCGGTGCCGGGCCGGGACATGCAGCTTTCCGACGACAGCTTCGTGGGCGCCCGCAACTTCGCCAACAAGGTCTGGAACGCGTCCCGGTTCGTGCTGGCCAACCTGAGCGACCACGACCCGTCCGCCCCCATTGAAGAAAAACTGGCTGACAGATGGATACTCCACCGCCTAGAAGAAACGCTTCGAGCAACAGCGGGGTTTATAGAGCAATACGACATGGCTCAGGCGGCGCGGACGATGTACCACTTTTTTTGGGGGGATTTTTGCGACTGGTACATCGAATTGAGCAAAGTACGCTTTGGCGGACCAATGACAAAAGACGGGCACGTTGTCATGGAACTGGAACCTGATCGTCGTGCCGCACAAAGGACGCTGGCGACGGTGCTAGAAAAATCCCTGCAAGCCCTCCACCCCGTCATGCCCTTTATCACCGAAGGTCTTTGGGAGGCTTTTTGTCAAACCCTCAAGCGCGACCACAAACCTCTGCTGATGACCTCCTTTGATATCCCTAAGGAGGGGGCGCCTCGTTGCAACGCTCAGGAACTCAACGAAATGGACGTTGTGATGGAGACCGTGACCAAAATCCGCGTTGCGCGGTCTGAAATGAACGTGCCTCCAGGAAAAGAGGTCCGAGTGGACGTTAAAGAAACGCTGGGATCACTGAATTCTCTTTATCTCAGCCGAAACAATAAAGACATCGAGCGTCTTGCCAAGGTCAAGCTGTCCCCACCTTCTTCCACCTTGGCGAAGCCAGCCCATACCATCACTGTCGTCGTGAAGGACTTGGAACTCTATTTGTTTATGGAAGGGCTGATCGATTTTTCGAAGGAAAAACAGCGGCTTGAAAAAGGGAAAAACCTGTTGGAATCCGACTTAAAGCGGCTGGAAGACCGTTTGAACAATCCCGACTTTATGGAACGAGCCCCGAAGGAAGAAGTTGAGAAAGCCCGTGGCATGCACGCCGAAAAAATAGCCCAGCTCAAGCGCCTGGAAAGCCACCTGGCCGCGCTGGGCTCCTAACCTCTTTTTTCCCGCCTCACCGGCCGGGCCTGGGGTCCCGGCCCCACTCCTCCCACACCACCTTCGCCACGCAGCGTATTTTGTCCGCCGCGCCGAGCGCGGGTCTCCGCGAAAAAACGTCGAACCGCCTCTCTTCGAGCCGTTTCAAAAGGCGTTGGTAGAGCGCGCCCATGACCAGGGCGGGCCGGGCCGCGCGCCGGCTGATGCCCGGCAGGGCGGCCCGCGCCTGGAGGAAGAAGGCCTCGGCCCGTCTCGCCTCGAACCCCATGAGGCGGGCGAAGGCCGGGTTGTAAACGGACCCCGTCAACTCCGCCTCCGTGTAGTTGAAACGTTTCAAATCCTCCCCGGGCAGGTACACCCGGCCCCGGGCCGCGTCCGTTTTCACGTCCCGCAAAATGTTGGTGAGCTGCACGGCCAGGCCCAGGCTCACGGCGAAGTCCCGGTGGGAGCCCTCGTCCAGGCCGAAGATCGGCAGGCAGGCCAGCCCCACGGTGGACGCCACCCCGTAACAATAGGTCTTGAGGTCCTCGAAGGTGTCGTACCGCTTCTGGGTCAGGTCCCGCCCCACCCCGTCCACTAGGTCCAGGAGGTGTTTCGGATCGATGGGATACGCGGCCAGGGCGTCCCGCAGCGCGGCCCAAACGCCCGGGTCCGTCAACCCGCCGGGCCGGGCCGCGTCCGGGTTCCGCAGAAGCCCGCGCCAGGCCTCCAGTGTCTTTTGGGCGTTGGCCGGGTCCCGCTCCCCCAGGTCCACCACGTCGTCCACGGTCCGGCAAAAGGCGTACACCGCCTTGAGGGCCCGGCGGGGGCGGGAAGGCAGCACATAGAAGGCGGGCGCGAAGTTGCTGGTCTTGAAAACGCTCTGGGAGACGGCGAAGATCATGGGACCTCCCTGCGCCAGAAGAGCCACCGGGGCAGGAAAGACAGCCAATCCCACGGGCGCAGGCGGGGCCGCCGGCTCCACACGTCGCCGCCCTGCGCCCCGATCTTCTCCAGGATCCGGGTCCCCCCCAGCCACACCAGCCGCAGCTCCCGCCCCAGGCGCGGGGACACGTCGTCGCAGAGAAAACGCCCCTCCCGGAACCGGGCCCAGGTGCGCTCCGCCTGGAACAGGATCAGGGGCCGTCCCAGGGCCAGGTTCGGCCCGAACATGACCTCCTCCGGGGCCAGGCCGAACTTCCGGCAGTCCTCCAGCGGCACGTACAGCCGGTCCTTCTTGGCGTCCACGATCACGTCCTGCCAGAAGTTGGCCAGCTGCAGGGCGGTGCAAATCGCGTCCGAGGCTTTGCCCCGCTTCTCGGTCCATTCCCCGAAGAGCCGCAGCACCAGCTCCCCCACCGGGTCGGCGGAGTGCCGGCAGTAGAACAACAGATCCTCGAACCGTTCGAACCGGTTCTGTTTGACGTCCATCTCAAAAGCCGTGATCAGCCGCTCGAACGGGTCCAGGGGCAGGGCGAAACGCTCCAAAACGTCGGCCACCGCCCAGAACACCGGGTGCCGGTCGTGGCCCGTCCGGCAGGCCCGGAGCCGCGCCCGCCAGTCGCTCAAAAGCTCCAGCCGCTGGGCGGGCGCCCAGCCGGGCTCGTCCGCGAAATCGTCCGCCACCCGGGCGAAGGCGTACACCGCGGCCACCGGCCCCTGCAGCGCCGCGGGCAGGAGGCGCGAGGCGACGGGAAAATTTTCGTAATGGGCCCGGCAGAGGCGCAGGCACGTCCGGTACGCGTCCGCCAGAGCGGGGACCTGCAAGGTGGAAGGGGCCAGGGCGGCGGAGAGGGGGACGGACACGGCGAAGGGCGGTTGCAGGAAAAGCGTCAGGGCCGGCCGCCGCCCGCGAAGAGCGGAGACCGGCCCTGACGAAGGGGTCGGCCTATTTCAGGTGCTTGGACACCAGCTTGGTCATCTCGAACATGTTGACCGTCTTCTTGCCGAACACCGCCTGCAGGGCCGCGTCGGCGTTGATGTTGCGCTTGTTGGCCTTGTCCTGCAGGCCGTTTTTGCGGATGTAGGCCCAAAGCTTCTTGACCACCTCGGTGCGGGGGAGCGGGCTGGACCCGACGACCTCCGCCAAAGCGGCGCTGGGTTGGAGCTTTTTCATGAACGCGGAATTCTTGGCTGCCATTTTTGAAACCTCCTCGGGATCAGGGAAAAGAATGAAGACGCTGGACACTAACTAGCATATTGAGGACTTTTTGAACAGGGCCGGAAGGGCAACGGCGTTTTCAGTGGGGGGGGGCGGGAAGTGCGAGGCTCAAAGCCCTCTGCCTTCCTGTTTCCTTCTCCCCTCCCACTTCGAACTTCCCACGCCTTCTCTGTTGTTTAGCCCCCCTTGTTGCCGGCCCCGCCCATGGTCTTGGGCCGCGTGGCGCCGGGCCGGAACACCCGCCCCACCACCTGGTTGAACCACCCGCCCTCTTTTTTGGAAGGAACGTGGCTCTTTGTCCCCGGCTTGGCGGACTTGGCCTCCTCCGTGGGCTTGACGAAGGTGGCCTTTTCCAACGCTTTTCGCTCCGCCTCCTCGTCCTTGGCCAGGTGGCATTTCTTGTACTTCTTGCCGGACCCGCAATGGCAGGGGTCGTTGCGCCCCAGGGTCACCCGGGGCGTTTCCTTGTCGCCGCCGAACGCGTTCAAGAGTCCCATATGGGCGCGTGCCAGAGGGTTTCCATGAGCCAGCGGACCTCGGAATCGCACAGGACCATGTCCGCGTACTGCACCTTGCCCCGGCTGTCCCGGTACGTGATGGCCACCGTGACGTCGCGGTGCTTGTCCGCCTTCTTGTTCGTGGACCAGGCCGCGGACACGCACAACAGGCCCGACGGGATGTCCATGTGGGCCCGCCACTCCGCCGCCTCGCAGGGCCCGCGGCAGACCAAAGCCTTGTGCCGGGCCGGGGCCGTCTCCCGGCGGGGGCCGTGGCTGGTCATGCCCGCCGCCTCGCAGATGGACGCCAAAAACCGGTCCAGTTTTTTCTTCGTCAGTTTCGGCAGATGCCTTCGCGACCCTTTCGGGTTTCCGCCGTCATCGGGTTTCTGTCTGTCCATGAAACCTCCTTCCATCGCCCTGTCCGGCCGGGTCCGGCCGTCGGGTCCCCCCTTGATATAACACAAATCAGCCCCGGAGTTCAAACCACGGTTCGCCCTGGGCGCCGTGGGGGTGGCCTTCGGCCGCGTAAATTTTGTTGTCACGGACCTCGTACCAGGCCCGGTCCTGGGCCGCCCTCTGGGGGTGGTGGGGGGTGGGGAAGAACCGCCCCCCCTGGACCCGGTACCAAGGCTGGGGGTCCCGGCCGTCCGGATGGTGGTCCGTGGTGTACACCAAATCCCCCTTGATCTCAAAAGTGGGCAAAACAAAGGCGCCTTTGGGGTGGTGGACGGTGTTGTACAGTTTGAACATGGTTGCCAAAGCGGTGTTTCTTTTATTTTAACATTTAAACGCCGGCCCGCAAGGGCCATTTTGAAGTGAAAAGCCTATTTTTAGAAATGTATTGACAACTATGGTTATTTCTGTTACATAACAGTGTCCTTCTATTCCGCTTTTTGGCTGTTTTTGGAGGTTACGAGGTTATATGACGTCTTTTTGGCACCGCGTGCGCCGGGAATGGGCCAGGCGGCTCACCATCATGCTGATCCCCCATGGGATCGCGCGGCCGCGCCAGCTGTCCTTTTCCCTGTCCTTCCTGCTGTTCCTGTTCACCTGCTGGACCGGGCTGACCGCCTGGGCCAGCTACATGGCCTCCCAAAGGTTCGATTACTGGCGGCTCAAGGCCAACACCCACCTGTTGCGCCTCAAGGTGGAGTACTTCGCCAACGAGGTCAAGCGGGCCCGGGAGATGATGGACGACGTCAAGGAGATGGACGGCCAGCTGCGCGCCCTGATCGGCATGGGCAGCCGGGACGCCATCATCGAAAGCGACGCCTCCCCCCTCCAGGCCCAGGGCGGACCCACGCCTGCGGACGTGGCCGAGCTGCAGAAGCTCCTGGAAGGACGCGTGTCGGAGATGACCCTGCAGGACGTCTCCGCCCAGGTCCGGCAGCTCCGCCTGACCATGGAGGCCCGGCTGTCCAGCTTCCGGGAGATCGCGGACAAGATCGAATACGAGCGGCGGCTGTTCCGCTCCACCCCCCATTTGTGGCCCACCAACGGATACCTCACCTCCCACTTCGGGCACCGGCTCTCGCCCTTCAGCGGCCTGGACGACTGGCACAAGGGCGTGGACATCGCGGGCTCGCCCGGCAGCCCGGTCCGGGCCACGGCCGACGGCACGGTGCAGCTGGCCGGCTGGGCGGGCGGGTACGGCAAGATCGTGGTGGTGGACCATGGTTACGGGTACTCCACCCGGTACGGCCACAACCGCCAGGTCCTGGTCAAACGGGGCGACAAGGTGAAACGGGGCCAGATCCTGGCCCTCATGGGGTCCACGGGCAACGCCACCGGCCCCCACTGCCACTACGAGGTCTGGTACCTGGGGCGGGCGGTCAACCCGCGGCGCTTCATGCGCCAGCCCGGCTGATTTTCTGACTTTTTAAGCGAAGGGGGAGCGCCCATGTTCGGAAAGATCAAAGAAACGGACAGCAAGATGGAAACGGTGCTGGGACCGGAGACCCATTTCCAGGGGACCATCCGCTCCAAGGGGTACATCCGGGTGGACGGCAAGGTGGAGGGCGGCATCTCGGCCGAGGGCGTGATCGTGGGCGAGACCGGCCAGGTGCAGGGCGACATCACGGCCAAGAACATCGTGATCGGCGGCAAGGTCACGGGCAACATCATCGCGGCCGCGGTCCTGGAACTCCAGCTCCACAGCCAGGTGTTCGGGGACATCCGCACCGCCCAATTGTCCATCGCCGAGGGCGCGGTGTTCGAGGGCAACTGCGTCATGACCACGGAAAAGGCCAAGGTCATCGAGATGGACGAGGTGATGAACAAGTCGTCCCGGTCCTGACCCCGGCAGACGCTTTCCAGAGGGCCGCCGCCGAAAGGCGGCGGCTTTTTCTTTTCCAACCGCCGACGAACTGCTAGAATAACCCCCTCTATGATGAAGTGGCTGCGCAAACACCGGTACACCATCTTCCTGATCACCGTGGGGGGCTTCCTGGTGGGGTCCTTCATGGGGTTCGGCAGCTATTTCTTCACCCAGTCGCCCTACGACGCGGCCCTGGTGGTCAACGGGGAGAAGGTGTCGTACAAGCGGTACCAGACCCGCCTGCGCCAGTACCTGCAGCAGCGCCGCGAGCAGGACGGCGCCCTGACCCAGGAGAAGATGGACCTGCTCAAGAAGGAGACCGTCCAGGACCTGGTCCGGGAGACGGTCTTCTTGCAGGAGGCGGAAAAGTACGGGCTGGTGGCCACGGACAACGAGCTGGCCGCGTACATCCAGCGGGCCCCGGCCTTCCAGAAGGACGGCCGTTTCGACCAGGCCACGTACTTGCAGGTGGTCCACCAGGTGCTGCGGATCCCCCCGGAGGAGTTCGAGGAGGACCGCCGGCGGGAGCTGAAGATCCAGAAACTGCAGTCCCTCATGGCCTCCGCGGTCAAGATCAGCGACGCGGAACTGCGGCTGGAGCTTCAGAAACGGATGGCCCGGGCCGACGTCAAGACCCGCAAAGCGCTTTTGGAAAACCCCCAGGCCCTGCGGGAGGAAATGCGGCAGGCCCAGGTGGCCAACGTTTTCCAGGAATGGCTGGGCCAGATGAACAGCCAGCTCAAGGTGAAGGTCCTGCTCAACCGTTGGGAAGGCCGCGGCGATACGTAAAAAGGCGTGAAAAGCGAGAAGTGGGAGGTGAAAAGAATAAAGACGAAGAACCCGGGGTTATCTTTTGGACTTGTTTTTTAACCTCACACTCCCCACCTCCAACGCCTTTCTCTGTCCTTCACTTCCCACTTTTCACTTTCAACGCCGTTTCCACATGAAAGCCCGCCCGCCGGGCCCGCTTCAGCAAAAACCTGACCCCGCGCCGGGGCAAGCCCACCACGTTGTCATAGTCCCCCCGCAAATCCTCCACGAAAGGATCGCCTTTTTCCTGGGCCGCGTACGCCCCGGCCTTGTCATGGTGCCGGGAAGACCAATAATCCAGCTCCTTGGACGTCAAAGAGCGCATGCGGACCTTCGTGGCCCACACCCCGCCCCAAACACGGCCGCCCGGCGACGCCACCAGGGCCAAACCCGTGTACACCGTGTGCCAGTCGCTGGACAGCCGGGCCAGCATGCGCCGGGCATGGGCCCGGGAGCGCGGTTTTCCGAAGATCCGTCCCTTTTGGTGCACCAGGGTGTCCGCGCCCAGCACCAGCCCCCCTCCCAGGCGCCGCGCCACGGCCCGCGCCTTGAGCAGGGCCAGCCGCCGCGCAAAGGCGCCGGGCGGCGTGCCGGGCCGCGGTTCCGGCTCCCGCACGCCGCTCACCTTCACGCGGAACGGCCAGGGCAGGGTCTTCATGAGCCGGCGCCGGCGCGGGGACGCGGACGCCAGGATCAAGGGCAGCCTCTGCACGGCCTTCTTCATGACGCCTGACCGTCGGACCGCCGCCGGGACAGGCCCCGCGGCCCGAAAAATTTTTCGTCTCGCCCTTCCGTTGTTGTCTTGCGTTCTCTTTCCATCCCCGCTCCTCCCCTTGACCCCGCCGGACGACGGCGGGGACGTGACCGTGGTGTGCGTGGGGGACGTGATGATGGCCCACGCCCTGAAACCCGTGCTCGCCAAAAAGGGCGGTCTCTATCCCTTTGAAAAAGTCCGGCCCCTGCTGGAAGGGCCGGACATCCTTTTCGGCAACCTGGAAAACCCCGTCGCGAAACAGGGGACCAAGCACCCGGACAAAGAGTTCAACTTCCTGATGGACCCGCCCCACGCCAAGGCCCTGGCCCGGGCCGGGTTCAAGGTCATGAGCCTGGCCAACAACCACATCCTGGACTTCGGCCCCGAGTCCCTGGCCGAGACACGGCAGCACCTGCAAGCCGCCGGCATCCTGGGCTGCGGCGCCGGGCCCAACCTGGCCGAGGCGCGGAAGCCCGCGGTGCTGGAGGTCCGGGGCCGGCGCGTGGCCTTCCTGGCCTACTCCAAGACGCCGCCCGAGTCCTTCGCCGCCGGTCCGGAGACCCCGGGCACGGCCATGGCCGAGGAACAATTCCTCAAGGAGGACATCCCCAAGGCCAAAAAGGAAAACGACTGGGTGCTGGTGTCGTTCCACTGGGGCCAGGAGTACACCGACGTCCTGGACCCGGACCAGCGCCGCCTGGCGCGCCTGGCCGCGGAGGCCGGCGCGGACTTGGTCATCGGCCACCACCCCCACATGATCCAGGGCGTGGAGGTGTACAAGCGAAAGATCATTTTCTACAGCCTGGGGAACTTCGTGTTCGGCACGCGCAACTCCGGGGCCGAGGGGCTCCTGCTCCGCGTGCGGCTTTCCCCCGGGCAGACGCCGCGGGTCGAGGTTTTTCCCCTTCTGGTGGACAACCACCAGGTGCCCTTCCAGCCCGTGCCCCTGGAAGGGACGGCCCTGCAAAACACCCTGGCCCGGCTCAAGGCCTTGAGCCTGCCTTTGGGCGCCTCCCTCCGGCTTCAGAAGGACCGGGCCCTGATCCCTTAATCTTTCGGAGGCAGGGCCTCCCGCTTCACGCCCAAAAGGTGCACGTGGATGTAGGGAAAGGCGTGGAGGTTGTCCGGGTCCCGGCCTTCTGGGGCGCCGTACACCCGGGTCCAAACCTTGAGCCCCCTGTCCCCGGCCAAGCGCCGCAGTTCTTCGGCCCACTCCCCGTATTGTTTCTGGTCCGAAACCCCGTCCACGTAAAAATCCGCGGCCGCGCCGGCCCGGTGCAGGCTTTGCCGGCTGAGCGCGTCTTCCTTCTCGCCCCTGCTCCGGACAAAGGCCCAGGAATAGAGGTTGTGGGCCTGGCACCGGTACCCGGAGGAAACCGCCAGGGCCTGTCCCGCCCGGGACTGGAACCGGTTGAGCAACGTCAGAAGGTCTCCCCGCACACCGCCTTGGGGCCCGTGGCCGCCGGCGCAGTCCCGGTATTCCTTTCCCTCATGGGACACCGACCGCCCCGCCGCTCCTTTGCAACGGAAATCTTCCTCGGCTATCGGGCGCAATTCACTTGCCGGGCTTGGAGAGACCTGCATGAGCCAAACGAAAAGACCGATAAGGTATCGGCGGTGCACCGCCCGCGTTCCGCGGGCCAATCCAAGGCCGGGTTTTTGACCGTGGACCGTGGACTGTGGACCGTGGACGGCTCTATTCAACCGACTGGTCAATCCAGCGCAGATACTCTTTGTTTCCGGCCCGGACGGGCAGGGCGAGCACTTCGGGGACGGAATAGGAATGCAGGGCGCGCACACGTTGGATCAGGCGGGGCACTTTGGATGTCCGGGTCTTAATGATCAAGAGGCGCTCAGAGGCGGTTTCCACCTTGCCCTTCCACCGGTACGTGGAACGCAGGCCCGGCACCGCGTTCACGCAGGCCGCCAGCTTCTCCTTCACCAGGGCCCGGGACAATTTGTCCGCCTCCCTGGCGGACGAAACGGTCACGAAAACGACCGCGTAAGGGCTCATTCGATCCCTCCTCCCCTCACCTGGACAAATTCTTCAGCTTGCCCTTGCGGTAGGCCCGGATGAAGGCCTCCACGCAGGCCGGGTCGAACTGGACGCCCGCGTAAGAGGCCAGCTCCTTCAGGGCCACATCGTCCGGGAGTCCTTTGCGGTAAGGGCGGTCCGAGGTCATGGCCTCGAAGGTGTTGGCCACGGCGACGACGCGGGAGCCCTGGGGGATGTGTTCGCCCGCGAGCCGGTCCGGGTACCCCTTGCCGTCCCAGCGCTCGTTCACGTGCCGGATGATGGACACGGAGTCCCGCAATTGCCGGATGGGCGACAGGATCTCCGCCCCCACCACGGGCACGCGCATGACCACCTTGTACTCCTCCTCGGTGAGCTCCGACTGCTTGTTCAGGATGCTGTCCGGCACCGCGATCTTGCCCACGTCGTGCAGGAGCGCCCCCAGCTCCACGTCCCGGGTTTCCTTGGGTCCCAGGTTCAGCTCCTCGCACAGGGCCAGGGACAGCTTGCGGATGCGTTCGGACCGGCCCCGGGTGTTGGCGTCCTTGGCCTCGATGGCGTCGGCCAGGGCCCGCAGGGTGCTCAGGAGCAGGTCGTGCAAATCGCGGTACAGCTGGGCCTTCTGGATGGCCATGGCGCCGTACGAGGCCAGGGTGGACAGCATCTGGGCGTCCACCGCGTTGAACTCCCCGCCGCCCTTCTTGTTGATGGCCTCGGCCACGCCGATGAGCTTGCCCTCGGTCTTCAGCGGCACGGCCAGGATGGATTTGGTGACGAACCCCGAGGCCTTGTCCGCCTTCTGGGAGAACCGCTTGTCCTGGGCCACGTCCGGGATGAGCAGGGTTTCGCCCCGGTCCGCCACCCAGCCCGCGATGCCCTCCCCTTTTTTGAGATAGACGCGCTTGACCTCTTCCTTTTTCACGCCCGTGGCCGCGGCGAAATAGAGCTGGCCCAGCTCGTCGTCCATCAAAAGGATGCTGGCCGCCTCCGCGCCGATGAGCTGCATGCCCATGGTCATGAGGTTGTCCAGCACCACGTCCAGGGACAGGCTTGAGTTGACGATCTCCAGGGACTTCAAAAGCAGCCCCAGCTGCTGGACCTGCCCGCCGGCCTCCAGCCTCAACCGGTGCGCCTCCATGACCAGGGCGATCTGGTTGGACAGGGCGGACACCAGGGCCAAGTCCTCCTGGGAGAAGACCGCGCCGTCGGGGCGCTTGTTGAAGAGCTCCAGGACCCCCAGGCGGCGGTCGTCGATCTGGAGCGGCACGGCGATGAGGTTCTTGATCTCGTATTTCACCAGGTCCGCGATGTCCTTGCGGAACCCTTCGGCCTCGGACACCTGCGCCAGGACCTGGGGCTCGCCCGAGGCGTACACCTTCCCCATGACCCCCTCTTTGAAGCCCAGGTGCACCGCTTTCATGACCTTTTCCTTCTGGGGGACCTCCAGGGGCGGCAGGCTGGCCCAATGCACGGCCATGAAGCGGAATTCCGACGCGCCGGGGTCCGCCAGGGCGATGGCGCCCGCGTCCGCGCCGGCCAGCTCCATGACTTTTTTCAGAAGCTGGTCCAGCACCTGTTCCACGTCCTCCAGGGAGCGGACGAAGGCCGTGATCTGCTGCAGGGCCGAGGCCCGGTGTTCCAGGGCCTTGAGCGCGGAGAACAGGTAGTCGCTGCTGAGGGCGGAGGCCGGCATGGTCAGGTTTGGGACCGGCCCGTGGCGCAACGGGCCCGGAGGGGGCAGGGAGGGCAGAGCGGGCGCGCCCGGCAGAACCGTTTGGCCAACTCCACCAAGAGGGCGTGGTATTCCCGGAAGCGGGGCACGGAAGCTTTCATGCGGGACATAAAATGGCGTTGGACCTCATGGTAGTCGTCGGTACGGAACAGGCCGAACCTGCCGCCGAAGCGGCGGGTGTACGCGTCCACCACGAACACGGGATGGCCGCCGGCGTACAGCAAAATGGAGTCCGCGGTCTCCGGGCCCACCCCGTTCAGGGCCAGGAGCTCCCCGCGCGCCGTTTCCGTGGGACGGGCCAGGAAACGGTCCAGGCGGCCGCCCCAGCGGTCCAAGAGGAACCGGCAGAAATTCCTCAGGCGTCCGGCCTTCTGGCGGAAGTACCCGGAGGACCGGATCAGCCCCCGGAGCCGGGCCGGGGGCAGGGACGCCAGGCGGCGGGGGGAAAGGGCCTTGGCGGCGATGAGCTTTCCCAGGGCTTTTTCCACGTTGGTCCAGGCCGTGTTCTGCGTCAGGATCGCGCCCACCGCCACCTCGAACTGCTGGGCCGGGGTGAGACGGCCCCGCGTCCATTGGGTGGAGTATACAGACCGCCGTTGCGTCACCCCACCACCTGGCTCGGGCCCAAAAGGGCCCGCCTTCGGTGGGCAGCCAGGTGGTGGGGTCACGGGCCACCACCCCCGGGGGCCGAACCGCTTCAGGAGACGGTCATGGATCCAGAGGACGTCCGCGCCCGGCATGAAAACTCAAACGGGGGAGCGGCCGCCGCTCCCCTATCGGACCGGACGGGACGTCTTGTGTTTCTCCGTCAACCTCAAATACTCCTCCGCGTTCCAGTGGATGTGCCGGACGTCCTCGGGCTTCAAGGGGCGCACCACCTTGGCCGGCACGCCCATGACCATGTGTCGCCCGGGGACCCGCATGCCGGGAGGCACCAGGGCGCCCGCGCCCACCAGCGCCTCCTCCTCCACCACGGAGTTGTTCAACAGGATGGCGCCCATGCCGATGAGGCAGTGGTTGCCCACGCGGCAGCCGTGCAGGACCGCGGAATGGCCCACGGAGACCCAGTCCCCCAGCACCGTGGGGATGCCGTGGTCGGTGTGCACCACGGTGTTGTCCTGGATGTTGGTCCCTTCCCCCACCACGATCTCCTCCACGTCGCCCCGCAGCACCACGTAGGGCCACAGGGAGGCGCGGGGGCCGATCTTCACCTTGCCGATGACCTCCGCGGTCTCGTGCACGAACGCCGTCGGGTGGATCTCCGGCCTTACGCCGTCCAGGTCGCGGATCACGCCTTGCCTCCCAAATACCGCAACAACACCGCCTTCTGCACGTGCAGGCGGTTCTCCGCCTGCTGGAACACCACGGACCGCGGCCCGTCCAGCACCCCGTCCGTGATCTCCTCGCCCCGGTGGGCCGGCAAACAGTGCATGACCACCGCGTCCGGCCGCGCCGCGCTCAAAAGCTTTTCATTGACCTGGTAGCCCGCAAAAACCTGTTTGCGGCGGTCCCGCTCCTCCTCCTTGCCCATGGAGGCCCACACGTCCGTGTACAGGGCCCGGGCCCCGTCCGCGGCTTTCATGGGGTCCCGCTCGAAAACGAGCCGTCCGCCGTTCCGGGCGTGGAGGGCCTGGGCCTTCTCCATGAATTCCTTCTCCGGGTCGTACCCTTCCGGCGAGCACACCGTCAGTTCCATGCCCAAAAGTCCGGCGGCCAGCATCCAGGACTGGGCCATGTTGTTGCCGTCCCCCACGTACGTCACGCGGAGGCCCTTCAGGTCCCCGGGCTTCCTGAGCTTGAACACCTCCCAAAGGGTGAACAGGTCGGCCAGGACCTGGCAGGGGTGCTCTTTCTCCGTCAGACCGTTGATCACGGGCACCGAGGCGTGGCGGGCCAGTTCCTCCACGTCCCCGTGCCGGTTGGCGCGGATCATGATGCCGGACACGTAACGGGAGAGCGTCCGGGCCGTGTCCGCCAGGGATTCCCCCCGCTTCATCTGTAACTCCTGGGCGGTGAAGGGGAAGCCGCCCAGCTCGTACATGGCCACGGCGAAGGACACCGAGGTCCGGGTGGAGGGCTTCTGGAAGATCATGCCCAGCGTCTTGCCGCGCAGGTCCGTGCGGGGCCGGCGCCGGGCCTTGAGGCCGCGGGCCGACTCCAGCAGCCGCAGCAGCGCCTCCGGTTCCAGATCCGCCATGGAGAGAAAATCTTTTTTCACCGTTTTTCCCCTTCCTTCAAAACAATTTGAGCTGGCCGGGATCCTGGGGGATCCCTTCCGGCAGCCGGACCCGGACGCGGCCCGGCAGGCCGTCGTACCCCGGTTCCACCGCCACGTCCCCCCGGCGCAGGGCCAGAACCCCCTCGGCCACGCGAAGCGGCAGCCGCTCGCGCAATCGGTCTTCCGGCCAATTGAGCAGAATGTCCAATTCGGGCCCCACCTGGGAGGCGATCTGGAGGTACTGTTTCTGCACGGTCTCGGCCTCCGGCTGAAAGCCCAAGGCCTCGGCGATCACGTCCTGCAGGGGCACGGTCCGAAAGAACGGCTCGATCGAGGGCGGGGGCGCCGGACGGTCCGCCAGGGATTCGATCCGACGGGCCACCCCGGCGGCCAGGGGCTTGCCGCAGGACGGACAGGGTTGGCCGGCCTGTCCGTTCCGGGCCGGCCCGGAGGCGCACCCGCGGTGCCCGGAGCCGTAAAAACGGTCCTCCTCCGGAAAGGCCTCCACCGTCCCCAGGAAACGCGTCCGGTCGCCCTTGACCAAAGCGGTCGTGATGTCCTTGTAATCCATGGGGCAGTCGAAGATGTTGGCCTCCCGTCCGATGTGGGACGGGTGGTGGGCGTCGGAGTTGGAGATCAGGGCCCGGCCGTCCACCTGCGACCAGCGCCGCGCATGGGCCGGATCGCAGCAAAGGCCGGTTTCCAGGACCCGCACGCGGTCCGCCTGGGCGCCGTACGCGTCCAAGAGGCGCTCGTACCCGAACTGCTCCGAGAACAGGGACTGCTGGGGCCCCCAGGCGTGGGCCGGCGCCACCAGGGCGTCGGCGGACACGTCCGCCACGGCCTTGACCAGGTCCGCCGCGGAGAGGCTCACCGTGGGGCGCGCCTCCGTCTCCAGGTTGCCGAACCGGGCCAGGGCGTCGCGCAGGCGGTCCGCCGTGGAGAAGTTCGGCGCGAACACGAGGTGGTGGACCTTGAAGGCCCTCCCGCCCCGGCTGTACACGCAGGCCACCTCGGTCGTGAGAATGAACCGCATGTCCTCGTACTCGTACACCCCGCGGCCGGAGGTGGGCTTCAGGAACTTTTTGAGCTCCACCAGCCACTGCGGGTGCGTGAAATCGCCGGTGCCCAGGAGCGAGAGGCCCTTCATCTTGGCCCAACGGACGATGGTGGGGATCTCCATGTCCGGATGGGTGTTGCGGGCGTAGCGGGAATGGATGTGAAAGTCCGCGAAAAACCTCACCCCGCCACCCCTTTTGAGCGGCCCAACCGTTTCCTGCCGGTTATTTTTGAATTCAGCGTCCCTGTCTGGCGCGCCTGAAGCGCTAAACGTGGTGGGGTCATGGAAATTCGGTTTTACCAGATTTCCGACCTGGGTTCAAGACGGACGCATCCCGGACGCGCCGACAAAGCCCTCATGCGCGCGGCGTCAACTTGTTGATGAAGAACAGGGCCGTCCCGTCCCCCGTCCGCAGCCGCTCGTACCGCTTGAAAAAATCCAGGGCCATGTCTCTTTGTCCGCTCCGCAAATGGAAGAGGGCCCTTTGGAAAACCGCCTCTTCCCCGGCGGTCGGCCCCGTCATGGCCCGATCGTTGAAGGCGAAAGCTTCGCGGGTCCTTCCCCTGAAAAAAAGGATTTCAGCCAGATAGCGCGCCAGCTTGGCGGCGTCGGATCCGCCGATGCCGCTCTCCGGCCCGGTGTCCAGCGCGTCCCACCAGCCCTTCAGTTCATCGGCCGGCGGGAGGATCGGAGGCAAAGCCAGTCCTTGGGCCGCCGGCGCCATGGCCAAACAGGGGTCCGGAAAGGCCTCGACAATGAGCCGCTTCATCTTTTCAAGGTCCAAGAGCTCGGACGAACCGTCTTGCGCCTCCCGGCCCGCCCGATGAGGGACGCCCCATTCCCTTCTCAACCGGTCCCAATAGAGGCGGGCCACCGGCCGTTGGGGAGGCCCGTACAGATGGCAGTTGTCCTCGAAGCTTTCCCAGCCGGGGATGTTCCGCGGCGCGCGGCCATCCACCAGCGAGGCGGCGTCCACGAGACGGATGGCGTTGTCGCGGGCCAGCGCCCGCGTGCGGTCCGTGACCGCCTTTTTGACGCGCACGTCCCGCAGGTCCGCATCCATGGCTTCCCGAAGATGCTCCCGCGCGAGGCGAAAGTCTCTCTGTTGGTAAAGCCACGCGCCCGCCTGAAAATGCCAGAAAGCCGAGCGACGTTTTTGCAGCAGACGCTCCAAGTCTCGGATGGCCCCCTCCCGGTCGCCCGTCGCCTCTCGGTATACCGCCTCCAGGTACCCGTGGTCGTCGAGGTCCGCCTCAAGAACTTCCGGAGGGAACCACAGGTTCCCCTGCAGGGTAGAAACCGCCAAAAGGACGTTGCGCTCCCCGGCGCGCCGGGCCGCCCGGTTCAAAAAATTCTCCCATGCCCGCAGGCGCTCGTCCAGCGCGGGCTCCGGGCGCCTTCTGGCCTCGAACAGACACCACGCCAGAAACCGGCTCCGGGTGGAAAGCCAGCCCAGGCCGAAAGACAGGGCGTTAAGCCGGGGCCGGACGTACATAAGGTTGTGCCCGAACACGAGCCAGACGGCGTCCGGGGAATAGTCCAGGACCTCTCGCAAAACGTCGTCCACCCGCTCCAGGCTTGCGGCGCCCATGCCGCAATTCATGACTTCAAACCGTCCGGCCAAACCGTCCGCCGCGATAATATCGCGCAGGGAGTCCGCCCATTGGTCCGCGCTCGATTCCCCCACCACCGCGATCCGCCGCACCCCCGGAGGCTTCTCCAAGGGAAACACCTGGGGGTCGGGAAAAAACGCATGTCGGGAGGATTGAACAAGGAAACGTTTCCCCTCCCTGTTCTCCTCATGAAAGAACGGCCTGGAAGCGTCGTAAAAAAGCTTCCACATGTCGGGAGGATGATTGAACGCTTTGACATGGCGCCATCGAAAACCCGTCTCCAAGGCCAGAAAGACAAGCCCCAGAAGGGCCCATGCGCCCAAGAAAACAACGGCTCGGTTTAAGACCCAAAACCTCCTTGCCTGCAGACCATATCTGAAGAAGCTGGGCATCGGCGGTGGGGAAATGCTCCGTTCACGGCCCCCAGTGGGGGGTGAAGGAACGGCCCGGGATGTTGCCCAGGCGCTGGGGGTTGGAGCCGTCGAATCCCATGATCCAGAGCTCGGGCTTTCCGCGTCGCGTGGAGGTGAACACCAAATAGCGGCCGTCCGGCGACCAGGCGGCGTTTTCGTTGTCCCCCTCCCCCCAGGTGAGGCGGCGCTGGGCGCCGGAGGCCACGTCCAGGGTGAAGATGTCGAAGGGCCCGCCGAACTCGCTCATGGTGAAAGCCACCAGGTCGCCCTGGGGCGACCAGGCCGGCGAATCGCACTGCCCTCCCTGGCTCAAACGCCGGAGGTTGGCGCCGCTGGTGTCCATCACGTAGATTTGGGGATAGCCGGGCCGGTCCGAGGTGAAGGCCAAATGCAGGCCGTCGGGCGACACCGTGGGCGCGGTGTCCACGGACTGGGAATTGGTCAGGGTCCGGAGGAGCCGGCCCTGCAGGTCCACCAGGTGCAGGTTGGGGTCCCGCCCCAGGGACAGGGTGGCCACCAGGCTCTTGCCGTCCGGGGTCCAGGCCGCGGCCCCGTTCAAGCCGTCGTATTGGCAGAGGACCCGGCGCTCCCGGCCGTCCGCGCTCATCAAGTACAGCCAGGGCTGGCCGCCGGCGTAGGAGGTGTAAACGATCCACCGCCCGTCCGGCGACACCTTGGGCAGGAGCGCGATGGATCGGTCCTGGGTCAGGCGCTGGAGGTTGTGTCCGTCGTAGTCCACGGCGTACACCTCCTTCTTCCCCGTGGCGTCGTTGACGAACACGATCCGCGTTTGGGCGATGCCGCGCTCGCCCAGGAAATAACGCACCACCTCGTCGGCCCACTCATGGGCCGCGCGCCGCTCCTGGCCGGGCTCCAGCACGTACTTTTTCTCCAGGATGAGCCTCCCGGAAGCCACGTCGTGCAGGGCGCCGGTGAACTGGAACCGCCCGAACCAGCCGGTGTCCATGTACCCCGTGGCCACCACGTCCGCGCCCAGGTTCTCCCAGGATTTCAGGTCCAGCTTGCGGCGGACCGGCGGCGCCCCGCCCTCCAGGACGTTGAAGATGCGGGGGAAGAGCAGGTCGTTCTTCACCACCTCCCGCATCTGGCGGGCCAGGGACGCCTCCTCCACCACGGACCGGCTGGTGCTGAAATCCGCCAGCCCCAGGTCCAAACGCTGGCCGTGGGCGGAAAGCTCCAAATACAGCGCCTCCCGCCCTTCCAGAGATCGAGAGCCGATGACCGCGGCCAACGCGATCAACCCCGCCCGCAAGGCAAGGCGTCTTGCGGCGCGGACGCGGTCTGTCACGCGGCGATGGCCAGGATCAAAGGGGAACAAGGGGAGCGGAGACGGTTCTTTCAGCGTGCGGCGCGAATGCGGGGCGGGGTCACTGCGGTTTCGGTTCCTCGGGCCCCCCGTTCTTCAGGGCCTCCGCGCGGCTCCGGGCCGAAGCCGCCTCCTGGCGGTGGGGGTACTTGCGGACGACGGCGTCGTACACGGCCAGGGCCTCGCTGACCTTGCCCATCCTCTCCAGCACGACGCCTTTCTGGAGATAGGCCGCGGGGACCATGGTGCTGGTGGAATATTTCACCAGCACGGCGTCGTACTCCTCCAGGGCCTTGGGCCAGTTCTCCAGGGCGGCGCGGCACTCGCCCTTGTAGAACTGGGCCTCCGCGGCCTTGGCCGTGTCCCGGTACTGCTGCAGATACGCGTCGAACCCCTTCAGGGCCTGCTCGTACCGGCGGCGGGTGAAGTCGCTGTACGCCAGGTTAAAGAGCGTGCTGGGAGAAGGCGGCGCGGCCAGCTTGGAGCCGGACATCATCTCGGACAGCAGGTCCAGCCGATTGGACAAGTTCTTGTCCAGGTCGTCCATGCGCGTGGACAGGAGCGACATGCGGTTCTCGCTCTCGTTCAGGTGGGAGGACAGCATCTCCATGTTGCGGTTCAGGGTCTGCATCTCGGCCATGAGGTCGGCCTGGTTGCCCTGCAGGGCGGTCTGGGAATCGCTCTGGCTGGCCTGCACCTTGGCCAGGGTGTTCTGGAGGCGCACGATGTCCACCCGCAGGTCCTCGATCTCCTGCCGCGTGGCCAGACATCCTGAAGCGACAAAAAGAAGGGTCAAGAGTGGGAAGTGAAAAGTGAGAAGCGGGGAGAAAAGAAACGCGCGAAGTCCGTTTTTTAACTTCGCACTTCCCGCTTTTAACAACTTTGCCTCTTTCTCGCCTCCCACTTCCGACCTCCCACGCCTCACCGCGTTACCGCGGCAACGCGTCCAGCGGGATCCGGACCGGGGAGGCGGACTTCAGCACCGTTTCCCCGCGCCGGTTCCGGGACCAGCAGCTTTCGTCCGCCTGGGAGCAGACCGGCCTTTCCTCGCCGTAGGAGATGGTGGCCAGGGCGGTCCGGGGGATGCCCAGGGTGGCGTAATAGTCCCGCACCGCGTTGGCGCGGCGCTGGCCCAGGGCCAGGTTGTATTCCAGGGTACCGCGCTCGTCGCAGTGGCCCTCCAGCCGCACCTGGACCCCGGAGGCCCGGGACAGGACGGCCTTGAGCACCGCGGCGTTGGCCTTCAAACCGGCCCGGGCTTCGGGCCTGAGCTCCGCCCGGTTGTAGTCAAAATAGACCGCCTTCAAATCCGGCACGGAGGTCCATTCCGTCCCGATCTCCAGGGCCGGCGTTTCCGGGGCCTGCACTTCCTGCACCGGCGGCGTGGTTTCCGGCTCCATGACCAGGGGTTTTTGCTTGGGGGGACACCCGGTCAAAACCACGGAAAGGGACAAAAATCCCAACCCTCGAAGGGCGTTCTTTAAAGAAATGTTCATGGTTTGGCTCCTTTGCTCTCTATATTTTGGAGGGTTTTCCCATTATATAGAAGGCCGGGGACTTATGCAAGCATTGCAAATGCGTCAAGATTTTGCTATGATTTTACATGTTGTCAGATTTTACAAACATTCCTGAGAATTGGGCCCGGATCCGGGAAAAAGTCCAGGTCGCCGCGGCGCGGGCCGGCCGTTCGTTGTCGGACGTCACGGTCATGGCCGTGACCAAGACCGTGCCCTGGCCCCAGGCCCGGAAGGCCTGGGAATGCGGCGTCCGCCACCTGGGCGAAAGCCGGGTCCAGGAAGCCGGGGAAAAACGAGCCGCGCTGGAGGCCGCCGGCTGTCGGGACCTGACCTGGCATCTGGTGGGCCATTTGCAGACCAACAAGGCCAAAAAGGCCGTGACCGTTTTCGACGCCGTTCAGTCCCTGGACAGCCTGCGGCTGGCGGAGGTCTTGGACCGGGAAGCGGAAAAGCAGGGGAAAATCCTGCCCTGCCTGGTGGAGGTCAAGGTCTCGGAGGAGTCCGCCAAACAGGGCGTTCTCCCCGAGACGCTGGACGATGTGTTGAAGCGGTTGACCGGGTTTCCCCGCCTGCGGGTGGAAGGACTCATGACCCTGGCCCCCTATTTCGAAGACCCGGAAAAGGCCCGGCCCTATTTCCGGCGCGCGCGCCGGCTCTTTGAAAAGCATCTGAAGGATTTTCGCGGGGCCCGCCCCGTGCTGTCCATGGGCATGTCCCAGGACTTCGCCGTGGCGGTGGAGGAAGGAGCCACCATGATCCGCATCGGCACCGCGCTTTTCGGCGCCCGGCCCAAGGTTCACGCCCAGGCATGAGCCTCAAAACCCAACGCATCGCCCTGATCGGGGGCGGCAACATGGGGACCGCGCTCGTGGCGGGCCTCACCGCCTCCCGCAGCGTGGCCCCTTCGCGCCTCTGGGTCACGGACGTGCGCCGGCCCGCGCTGGCCGCCCTGCGGCGAAAATACGGCGTGCGGGTGGGCGCGGACAACCGGGCCGCGGCCCGGGCCGGCTCCATCGTGCTTTTGTGCGTCAAGCCCCAGCAGATGGCCGAGGTGCTGGAGGACCTGAAGCCCGTCCTGACGCCCCGGCATTTGGTGGTGTCCATCGCGGCCGGCATCCGCACGGATTTCATCGAGAAGCGGCTTTCCCCGGGCGTTCCGGTGGTGCGCGTCATGCCCAACACCCCGGCCCTGTTGAGGGCCGGAGCGTTGGTCTATTGCCTGGGCCGGCGCGCGGGCAAGAAACACGAGGCCCTGGTCCGGGAGATTTTGGCCTCCGCAGGCCTGGTATGGAAGACCGCGGAAAAACATCTGGACGCGGTCACGGCGCTGTCGGGTTCCGGCCCGGCATACGTTTTTTACCTGGCGGAATGCCTGGCCCGGGCCGGCGCGCAACTGGGCCTGGGCCCCGCCCTGGCCGAGGCCCTGGCGCGGCAAACGGTTTACGGCGCGGGCCGCATGCTCCGGGAAAGCCCGGAGCCCCCGGCGCTCCTGCGCCAACGGGTCACGTCCCCGGGCGGCACCACGCAGGCGGCCCTGAAAGTGCTGGAAAAGGCGGGCGTGGCCAGGATTTTCGAGCGGGCCCTCAAGGCCGCGGCCCGGCGCTCAAAAGAGCTGTCTCCGCGCTGAAAAAGCTTTTTATCCCAAAACGAGGTGAAGACGCATGATGATCCGAGTCAGAGTCATCCCCAACGCGTCCCGCAGCGAGGTGGTGGGCCGTATCGGCTCCACCGTCCGGGTCAAAGTGGCGGCCCCCGCCATTGATGGAAAAGCCAACGCCGAACTGGTCAGCTTCCTGTCCGACTTCTTCGAGGTCCGAAATCGCGGCGTGAAAATCGTACGGGGGCAAAAAGGAAAAGAAAAAACCATCGAAATCAACGGGCGTCCCGAGGAAGAACTCGAGGACGTGATGGAAACCATCCCTTGACACCGCCTTCCCCGGCGCGCGGGAGGCCCCCTTCCGCGCGCCGGGGGAAGGAGCCCGCCACGCAAAAATCAGAAGTCAGGGCGTTCCGGTGGACCGGAACGGCCCTCCGCATCCTGGAACAGCGCGACCTTCCCCGCAACATCCGTTTTCACGCGTGCCGCACCCACCGACAGGTGGCGGATTGCATCCGCCGCATGTCCATCCGGGGCGCGCCCGCCATCGGCTGCGCCGCGGCCTACGGCCTGGCCCTGGCGGCCCGGGAAAAGTCCTTCAAAAACACGGCGGACTTGTCCGCGCACCTGGAAAAAGCCCGCCAAACCCTGGCCGCCACCCGGCCCACGGCCGTGAACCTGTTCTGGGCCCTGGACCGCATGCAAAAACGCTGGCGAAAAGAGGCCGGCGGCTCCCCCGAGCGCCTGGCCGAGGCCCTGGCCCGGGAAGCCCGGACGATTGACGAAGAAGATTTGGCCGCCTGCCGCCGCATGGGCGAGCTCGGCGCCGCCCTCCTGCCCGAAAACAGCGTGGTCCTCACCCACTGCAACGCCGGGGCCCTGGCCACGGCCGGCCACGGCACGGCCCTGGGCGTGGTCCGCACCGCCCACAGCCAGGGCAAAATCCAAAAGGTCCTGGTGGATGAAACCCGGCCCTATCTCCAGGGCGCCCGGCTCACGGCCTGGGAATGCGAACAAGAGGGCATCCCCTATGAAATCATCACCGACAACATGGCCGGCCATTTGATGAAGACCGAAAAAATCTCCGCCGTGATCGTGGGCGCGGATCGCATCGCGGCCAACGGCGACGTTGCCAACAAGATCGGCACCTACTCCCTGGCGATCCTGGCCAAACACCACCGCATCCCCTTTTACGTGGCCGCCCCCTGCTCCACCGTGGACCTCAAAACCCCGTCCGGCGACGCCATCCCCATCGAGGAACGGTCCGTGAAAGAAGTCGTGGAGATCAACGGCCGGCCCATCGCGCCCCAGGGCGCCGGGGCCCGCCACCCGGCCTTCGACGTCACGCCCCATGAATTCATCACCGCCATCGTCACGGAGCGCGGCGTGGCGCGCCCGCCTTTTACCGAATCTCTTTCAAAATCACAATAAAGGCTCGACATGGCAAATAGGATCATCACGGTATTCGCCGACTTTGGAAACGGCCCTTATGCGTGGATCAAAGACTCTACGGATAAAACATCCTACGTTGGAACCTGTGTTGCGGATGCCGTTGGAGGATTCCTCAAGTCATTCAAGGTATCGAAATCTCTGGAAAAGGACTTTGCTGATTGGGTTATATATTTCGGAAAGCACCGCGAAGACAAAAAATTTGATTGGGTGAAATTCAATTCATGCGGGATCGAACTGAGCCGTCGCCTAAAGGCGGAGGTCACCGGGGAATATGACGTGCAATACGGCAGGCCTTATGAAGACCCTGATCATGAGACTGATGAAATCACTGTCATTCCATGAGCGTGTCTATCGTAGTAACAATTTGACAGCGGTTATCCTCCCTCTCCCTCCCCACAAAGGAGGGGAGGCGACAGAGCCCCAAATTCGCTAGAATACCCGTTCCATGAACAAGCCCAAGTACAACGTCAACCTGCCCAAGACCAACTTCCCCATGAAGGCGGACCTGCCCAAGCGGGAGCCGGACACCCTGGCCCATTGGGAAAAGGACCACATCTACAAAAAGATGCTGGAGAAAAACGCCTCCGGCCCCCTCTTCGTCCTGCACGACGGCCCGCCCTACGCCAACGGCCACATCCACATGGGCCACGCCCTGAACAAAATCCTCAAGGACATCATCGTGAAGTTCAAGGCCATGACCGGCCTTCGCGCGCCCTATGTCCCCGGCTGGGACTGCCACGGCCTGCCCATCGAGCACCAGCTCATGAAGGAAAAGGGCTGGGACAAACGCAAGGTGGGCCGCGCCGCCTTCCGCAAGGAGGCGGCCCGTTACGCCGAGCACTTCATCGACATCCAGCGCAAGGAATTCAAGCGTCTGGGCGTGTTGGGCGACTGGGACAAACCCTACAAGACCCTTTCCCCGGAATACGAGGCCTCCATCGCCCGCACCTTCTACGACTTGCTGGACAAGGGCTGCGTGTACCGGGACAAAAAACCCGTGTACTGGTGCGCCTCCTGCGAGACCGCCCTGGCCGAGGCGGAGATCGAGTACGAAAACAAAAAATCCACCTCCATCTTTGTGAAGTTCCCCGTTCTGGAATGGCCCAGCAACGCGGAGGCGCAAGCCTTCGCCAAAACCGCGGGCAAACGGGTGTTCGTGCTGGTCTGGACCACCACGCCCTGGACCCTGCCCGCCAACGTGGCCCTGGCCTTCCACCCGGAGCAGACGTACCGCTTGTGGGAGTCCCAGAGCGGCGAAAAATATTTGGTGGGCGACCCGGGCTGGAAATTCATGGCGGAATGGGAAGGCCGGGAGCAAAAGGACGCCCCTTTCATTGACGGCCTGTCGCTGGAAGGCCTGCTGTGCAAAAACCCCCTGAACAACAACGAATCCCAGGGCGTGCTGGCGGAGTACGTGTCAAAGGAAGAGGGCACGGGCGTGGTGCACATCGCGCCGGGCCACGGACAGGAAGACTACATTGTGGGCCGGGAGTACGGCCTGCCCACGCTCTCGCCCGTGGACGACGGGGGCCGGTTCACCACGGACGTCCTGCCCAACAGCCTGGCCGGGAAAACCATCTGGCAGGCCAACCCCCTCATCGTGGAGATGCTGGAAAAGTCCCACAACCTGGTGAAGGCCGCGGAGATCACCCACTCCTACCCCCACTGCTGGCGCTGCAAGAACCCCATCATCTTCCGGGCCGCGGAGCAATGGTTCCTCAAGGTGTCGGACGACTTCCGCAAAAAGCTCATCGAGAGCGTGGACAAGGTGACCTGGGTGCCGGAGTACGGCAAGGACCGCATCCTGGGCATGCTCCAGACCCGGCCGGACTGGTGTTTGTCCCGCCAACGGTTTTGGGGCGCGCCCATCCCCATGTTCTACTGCGAAGCCTGCAAGGAACCTCTCAAGGACAAGGCGGTTTTCGACCAGGTGGTGGCGCTTTTCAAACAGCACGGCAGCCACATTTGGTTCGAGAAGGAGGCCAAGGACCTCCTGCCCGCGGGGGTAAAGTGCGCCAAGTGCGGCAAGACGTCTTTCCGCAAGGAAGAAGATATTTTGGACGTGTGGTTCGACTCGGGCGTGTCCTGGGTGGCGGTGTTGCGGGAAACCTTGAAGCTCACGGGCCGCGACAACGTCATGTATTTGGAAGGCTCGGACCAGCACCGGGGCTGGTTCCAGACCTCGCTTTTGCCCGCCGTGGCGCTCACGGGCGAGCCGCCGTACCAGCAGGTCCTCACCCACGGGTTCGTGCTGGACGGCCAAGGCCGGGCCATGAGCAAGTCCCTGGGCAACGTGATCGCGCCGCAAGAAGTCATCGAGAAGTACGGCGCGGACATCGTGCGCCTC